>NZ_BNDX01000003.1:0-94828 GCF_020521275.1 Streptomyces daghestanicus
GCGCGGCCACACCCTCAGCGGCATCGCGGAACTGGCCGACGCCTTCGACCACGGCCGCGACGTCGGCGACCTCCTCGGCTACGGCGAGCCCACCGAGGAGACCCCGGTCCGGCTCACCCCCGAGGAACTCGCCGCCCGCTTCGAGGGCCAGGACACCCCCGAGAACCTCGCCGCCGCGATGGAGCTGGGCTACCTGGGCGTCGACGGCGACGCGGTCGTCCACATAAGCCGCCGGCTGCTGGACGCGTCCACCGCCCTGGTCCGCGAGGGCGTCCCGCTCGCCGAGGTCCTGCACGCCGGCAGCCGCGTCCGCGCCCACGCCGACGCGCTGGCCGACCTCTTCGCCGACCTGGTCCTGCGCCACGCGGCCGAGGAACGGCTCCCCCGCCTGCGCCCGCTGGCCCGCAGCGTGGTGGAGGCGGAACTGTCACTGGCCCTGGACCGGCGGCTGCGCAAGCACCTCGACGACCTCGACGGGGCCTGAACCGTGTCCGCGTGTCCCTCCTGACCCGCCCTCCGGGCGGACGGAGGGACGTCGCGGACACGGCCTACCGGTCGTAGACGACCGTCACCGGCGCGTGGTCCGACCAGCGCTCCTCGTGGCTCGCGGCCCGCTCGACGTATCCCTTGACGGCGGTGGCCGCCAGCCCCGAGGTCGCCACGTGGTAGTCGATGCGCCACCCCGAGTCGTTGTCGAACGCCCGCCCCCGGTAGGACCACCACGAGTACGGCCCCTCGGCGTCCGGGTGCAGCGCCCGTACGACGTCCACGTAGCCGCCCTCGGCCGGGTCGAGGACGCGGCCGAGCCACTCGCGTTCCTCCGGCAGGAAGCCGGAGTTCTTCCGGTTCGCCCGCCAGTTCTTCAGGTCGGCCTCGCGGTGGGCGATGTTCCAGTCACCGCAGACGACGACCTCGCGCCCGTCGGCGGCGGCGCGCTCGCGCAGCTCCTTCAGGTAGGCGAGGAACTCGCCCATGAACCGGACCTTCTCGTCCTGCCGCTCGGTGCCGGCCTCGCCGGACGGCAGATAGAGGGAGGCGACCGTCACACCGGGCAGGTCGGCCTCGACGTACCGTCCGGCGCCGTCGAACTCCGCCGAGCCGAAGCCGACCCGCACCCGGTCCGGCTCGCGGCGCGTGTAGAGGGAGACCCCGGCCCGCCCCTTGGCGGCGGCGGGCGCGTGTGTCACGTACCACCCCTCGGGCTCCCGTACCTCCTCCGGCAGTTGCCGCGGTTCGGCCCGCACCTCCTGGAGGCACAGCACATCGGCGGAGGTGGCGGCGAGCCACTCCACGAAGCCCTTCTTCGCGGCGGCCCGCAGGCCGTTGACGTTGGCGGTGGTGACGGTGAGCATCCGGGAAGGGTACCGCCCGCCCGGGAGGCCGCCCGGGGCGTGCGGTGGCTCAGGACCCGGTCAGCTCGTCGAGCAGGGCGAAGGCCAGGGCGTCGAAGGCGCCCTCCTCGCCGCCGTAGGTGTTCACCATCAGCACCACCCCGGTCCCGCTCCCCCGGACGAACGCCGCGCAGGTGGCGAAGCCGTAGGTGCCGCCGTTGTGCCAGGTCACCGTCCGGCCGCCGGAGAGCGTGCCGACGTGCCAGCCGAGCCCCAGCCGCAGGCCGGTGCCGGGGTCCGTGAAGTGGGTCCGCTGGGTCAGCTCGATCGCGTCCCGCAGCGGTGAGCGCTCCGGGCGCAGGTGGGCGGCGAGGTAGCGGAGCATGTCGTCGGCGGTGCTGTACACCGAGGTGCCCGCGCCGCTGAGGACGCGGTCGCGCCAGTCGGGGACGGGCTCCCCGGCCAGGTGCCCGACGGCCTTGCGGGCGGCCATGTCCGGCCGGAGCACCGTGGTCGTGTCCCGCAGGCCCAGCGGCGCGGCCACCCGGCGCCGCAGCAGCGCGTCGACGCCGTCGAAGGCGAGCGCCTGCCCGAGCAGGCCGAAGCCGAGGTTGGAGTAGGCGTACGCGGTGCCCGGCTCACGGTCCAGGGCCGTCAGGGGCAGGCCGGCGGCCAGGTCCTCCAGCGTGTAGTGCGCGTACGGGTCGTACGGGTCCGCCCCGGCCAGGAGGTTGGCGGGGAGCCGGGGCAGGCCGGAGGAGTGGGTCGCCAGGTCGCGCAGGGTGATGGGCCGGGTCGTCCCGCGCGGGACGGTGAACCCCGGCGGCAGGGCGAGCGGCGTGTCCAGCCGCACCGTGCCCGCGACCACCGCGCGCGCGAAGGCGGTGGCGGTCAGCGTCTTGCCGATCGAGCCGAGCTGGAACACCGTCCGGCCGTCGGGCACGGGACCCTCCTGGGCGGCCCCGGCCACCTCGCGCCGGCCCCCGTGGACGGCCCCCATGACCGCGCTCGGGGCGCCGGCCGCCAGCGCCCGCTCCAGGTAGGGCCGCAGCCGTGCCGTCAGACCGCCCCCGGCCGCCACGGCCCTGCCGGACATCGCCGTCACACCCGCCACGGCCCCCGCCGCCGTGCCCAGCAGTCTGCGTCGGTCCACGATGACTCCCTCACCTTCGGACGGAACGGCCTCGGCCGTCATCATCGGCCACACCGGACACCCGTTCACAGACCCCCTGCGGCACCCCCTCCACCCCCACGCCGCACCTCCACGCCGTGGGGCACACTGGACGACGTTCCCCCTCGGCTTCGCATACTCATACGGCAGGAAAAATGGAGATACGCCCGGTCATCGAGCTGCGCCCGGTCCCCTTCGACCACCCCGACGCGGTCAAGCTCAACGACGAGGTCCAGGCCGAGTACGCCGTCCGGTACGGCGACGACGGCGACGAGACCTATCTGGAGCCCGCCCACTTCGCGCCGCCCCGCGGCCTGTACCTGCTCGCCTATGACGAGGCCGGGGTCCCGGTCGCGTCGGGCGGCTGGCGCGCGCAGGAAGCCAACGAGGAGAACTACCGGGACGGCGACGCCGAGCTGAAGCGGATGTTCGTGATCGAGCCGGTGCGCGGCCGGGGCCTGGCCCGCCGCATCCTGGCCGCCCTGGAGGAGGACGCCCGCGCGGCGGGCCGGACCCGGATGGTCCTGGAGACCGGCACCAAGCAGCCGGAGGCGGTGGCCCTGTACGAGTCCAGCGGCTACGAGCCGTGCGAGAAGTTCGGCTTCTACCGCTTCCACGAGAGCAGCCTCTGCTACGCGAAGAAGCTCTGACCAGCCCCTGAAGCCCTGTTCAGCCTCTGGGGTTCTGCCCGGCCTCTGAGGCTCCGCTCAGTTCCCCCGGGGTTCCGCTCAGCTCCTGAGGAACGCCAGCACCGCCAGCACCCGCCGGTGGGTGTCGTCGGCCGGGGGCAGGTCCAGCTTGGCCAGGATGGACCCGATGTGCTTGCCGACGGCCGCCTCGGACACCACCAGCGCCCGCGCGACCGCCCCGTTGGACCTGCCCTCCGCGACCAGCGCCAGCACCTCCCGCTCGCGCGGGGTGAGGCGGGCCAGCGGGTCGCGGCGGCGGCGCAGCAGGTGCCGTACCACCTCCGGGTCGACGACCGTGCCGCCGGCCGCGACCCGGGACAGGGCGTCCACGAACTCCTCGACCTGGCCGATCCGGTCCTTGAGCAGGTACCCGACGCCGCTGCCGTCGCCGGAGTCCAGCAGTTCGGCGGCGTAGACCCGCTGCACGTACTGACTGAGCACCAGGACCGGCAGCCCCGGCCGCCCCTCGCGCAGCCGGACGGCGGCCCGCAGCCCCTCGTCGTGCAGGCCCGGCGGCATCCGTACGTCCGTCACCACCACGTCGGGCGCCTGCTCGGCGACCGCCGCGACCAGGGCGTCCGCGTCGCCGACCGCGGCGGCGACCTCGTGCCCGAAGCGGGTGAGCAGGCCGGTCAGCCCCTCGCGCAGCAGCACGCTGTCCTCGGCGAGGACTATCCGCAGGGGTCGGGCGTCGGCCGGCACGGGATCTCCACTCGCAGCAGGGTCGGTCCGCCCGGCGGGCTGGACAGGGCGAGTCTGCCATCGAGGACCGACACCCGGTCCGCGAGCCCGGTCAGTCCGCTGCCGCGCTCCGCGTCCGCGCCGCCGTGCCCGTCGTCCCGGATCTCCAGGACCAGCCGCCCGCCGGCGTGCCCGCCGCGCACCTCGGCCCGCTCCGCCCCGCTGTGCCGGGCGATGTTGGCGAGGGCCTCGCAGACCACGAAGTAGGCGGCGGACTCGACCGCCCCGGGCAGCCGTCCGGGCAGGTCCAGCGCCAGGTCGACCGGGACCGGGCTGCGGTCGGCGGCGTCGGCCACGGCCGCCTGGAGCCCGTAGTCGGCCAGCACCTTGGGGTGGATGCCCTGGATGAGTTCGCGCAGGTCGGCCAAGGCCAGCCCGGCCTCCCGGTGGGCGCGGGAGAGCTGGTCGGCCAGCGGTCCGGGCGGGGCGTCGAGCCGGGCCAGGCCCAGCGTCATGCCGAGGGCGACCAGCCGCTGCTGGGCCCCGTCGTGCAGGTCCCGTTCGATGCGCCGCCGTTCCGCCTCGAAGGCGTCCACCAGCCGGGCCCGGGAGCGCACGAGCGCGGTGACCCGGTCGCCGTCCCGCGCGGTCAGCAGTGCCCGCGCCAGCTCCGCCCGCGCCCCGGCGAGGACCCCGAGGGCGTAGGCCCCGGCGGCCAGCAGCGCGAGCCCGAGGCCGGCCGCCGCGCAGGCCGCGGGCCAGGTGTCCACGAGCCACACCTTGAGCACCTTCGCCTCGCCGCCCAGGCCGACCAGGACGGGCGCGGCCACCATCGACAGCGGCAGCCCCGCGCAGACCAGCACGGCCGCCGCGTCCAGCGGCCACAGCACCGTGCCGAGCAGCAGCGTGTACGCCAGTTCCCGCCAGGTCGCCGCCTCCCGGACGCGGGTGCGCAGCCAGGCCGGCAGTCCCGCCCGGTCCGGCACCCGGTGCTGCCCGCCGGGCACCGGCCGCACCCCGGCCAGCCGCAGCCGGCGGCGCTCCACGGCGGCCACGGGCAGCCCGGCCAGCGCGGTCAGCGCGAGCACCGGCAGTCCGAGCAGTACGGCGGCCAGGGCGCCCCCGACCACCGCCCCGGCGACCAGCACCACCAGCACGACCGCCCCGGTCAACGCCCCGCTCGCCAGGTACGCGGCGGCCCGCCAGGGCCACACCGACCCCAGATAGCCCCGCCCGCCGAGCGCCCCCCACACCGTCATGCGGATCACCGTACGAGCGGCCGGCCCGCCGCCGCCATCGCCCTGACCGGAGCCCCGGGGGTATGCCTGGCCCCACCCCGGTTCTCGCCCCTGCCGCACTGACCCGGCCCGCCCTCCCGGGGTTGGGTGGGGCACAGCCAATCGGAAGGGGCGGGGGATGCGACGACACGCGGTGGAACTGCGCGCGGTGAGCAGGAGGTACGGAAGGGGGGAGGACGGGGTGCGGGCGCTGGACGGCGTCTCGCTCGCCTTCCCGGCCGGCACGTTCACCGCCGTCATGGGTCCGTCGGGCTCCGGCAAGTCGACCCTGCTGCAGTGCGCGGCGGGCCTGGACCGGCCGACCTCCGGCTCGGTCCGGCTCGGCGGTACGGAGCTGACGGGGCTGGGCGAACGGCGGCTGACGCGGCTGCGCCGGGAGCGGATCGGGTTCGTGTTCCAGGCGTTCGACCTGCTGCCGTCGCTGACCGCCGAGCAGAACGTCGCCCTGCCGCTGCGCCTGGCCGGGCGGCGCCCCCGGAGGGCGGAGGTACGGGAGGCCCTCAGCCGGGTCGGGCTCGGGGACCGGGCGCGGCACCGGCCGGCGGAACTCTCCGGCGGCCAGCAGCAGCGGGTCGCGCTGGCCCGTGCCCTGATCACCCGCCCGGAGGTGCTGTTCGGTGACGAGCCGACCGGCGCGCTCGACTCGGTGACCGCCCGTCACGTCCTGTCCCTGATGCGGGACATGACGGACGCCGACGGCCGGACGCTGGTCATGGTGACGCACGACCCGGTGGCCGCCGCGTACGCGGACCGGGTGGTGTTCCTGGTCGACGGCCGGGTGCACGGTGAGCTGGCCGGCGCCTCGGCCGGGGAGATCGCCGCCCGGACGACGGCCCTGGAGACGGCGGGGACCGTGCCGTGCTGAGCATCGCCGTACGCGGGCTGCGGACCCGCTGGACCGCCTCCCTCGGCAGTTTCACCGCGCTCGCGCTGGGCGTCGCCCTGCTCACCGTGATGGGCCTCGCCCTGGCCGCCGCGCAGGACGCCCCCGACCGGGCGCCGGAACGGTTCGCGGCGGCGCCGGTGGTCGTCCGGGCCGAGGACACGCTGCGGATACCGACCCCGGCCGGCGTGCGGACGGCCGAGCTGGCCCACCCGCGCCCGGTGCCGCCCGGCACGGTCGCCGCCCTGCGCGCGCTGGGCCCGGTCACCGAGGACCGGACGTTCCCGCTGCGGGTCCCCGGCGGCCCGGCCGGCCTGGTGGGCCACCCGTGGCCGACGGCGGCGTACGCCCCGTACCGCCTGGACACCGGCCGGGCACCGCGCGCGGCCGACGAGGCGGTCGTCACCGGCGGCTGGGCGCGGACCGGCGACCTGCTGCGCACGGACCGGGGCACGCTGCGCGTGGTCGGCACGGTGGCCGGCCGCGGCTTCGAGGAGGCCGTCTTCACCACCGAAGCGCAGGCCGCGCGGCTGGCCCCGGTCAGCCGGCAACTGGTGGTGGACGCCCCCGCCGCCGACGTACGGCGGGTCGTGGGCGGCCGGGCCCGGGTGCTGACCGGGGTGGCGCGCCGCCTCGCGGACGCGGACCCCGGCCGGGACCGGGCGGCGGTGACGGCCCTCACCTCCCTGTTCGGCACGGCGGGCGGGGTGGGCGCGTTCGTGTCGGTCTTCGTCGTGGCGTCGGCGTTCGCGTTCACGGTCGGCCTGCGGCGCCGGGAGTTCGGCCTGCTGCGTCTCGCGGGGGCCACGCCCGGCCAGGTCCGCCGGACGGTGTACGCGGAGGCGCTGCTGATCGGCGCGGTGGCCGGGGCGGCGGGCTGCGCGCTCGGCGGGTGGGCCGCCCCGCGCCTGGCGGCCCGGGTGGTGGCGGGTGGCCTGGCCCCCGGCTGGTTCACGGTCGGCGATCAGGTGTGGCCGTACCATCTGGCGTTCTGGACCGGTCTGACGGTGGCGCTGTGCGGGGTGGCGGCGGCGTCCTGGCGGGCGGGCCGGACCCGGCCGGCCGAGGCGCTGCGCGAGGCGGCGACGGAGGACGGCGCCCTCACCCGGGGCCGGCTGCTCGCCGGTACGGCGCTGCTGGCGCTGGCGGCCGGCACGGCGGTGTGGGCGCTGCTCACCGACCCCGCCGGCCTGCTGCACCGCAAGACCTGGGTCAGCCGCCCCATGCTCCTCATCACGGCGACCGCGCTGCTCTCCCCGCTGCTGGTCCGCCCGTTGACCCGGCTGCTCACCCGGCCGCTGACCCGGCTGCCGGGCGCGGGCGGCCTGCTGCTGCGGGAGAACGCCGCCGCGGGCGTCCGGCGCGGTGCGGCGGTCGCGGCGCCGGTGCTGGTGACGGTGGCGCTGACGGGTTCGCTGCTCGGGGCGACGGCCACGCTGGACGCGGCCGGGGCGGCCGAGGCGCGGTCCCGTACGGCGGCCGACCTGGTGGTGACGGCGGACGGGAGCGGACTGGACCGGGCGGCGCTGCGGCGGCTGGCGGCGGTGCCGGGCACGGCGGCGGTCTCGGCGACCGCGACGAGCGCGGTGTACGTCGTGGAGGAGGGCGTGGCGCTGATCCGGTCGCCTGCGCGGGCGGCGGACCCTGCGGCGCTCGCGGCGACCACCCGGCTGCCGCTGACGGCGGGCCGGCTCGCCGACCTCGACGACGACTCGATCGTCGTCACCGAGGAGTGGGAACGGCACACCGTCGGGCAGCGGGTGCCGGTCCGGCTCGGCGACGGCACCCGCCGGACCCTGCGCGTCGCCGCCGTCCTGCCCGTCGGCACGGGCGACAACGGGGCGTACGTCACCCCGGCCAACGCGCCGGGCGCCGCGGTGGACCGCGTCGAGGTGACGGTGGCGAACGGCGCCGACCGGGACGCCGTGGCGGCAGGGCTGCGCGAGGCGGCGCGCTCCTCGGGCGGTCTGGTCCGGACCGCGTCGGCCTGGCTCGCGGCGACCTCCCCGCACCCGACGGCGACGACCCGGCTGGGTTCCCTGCTGGTGCTGGGCATCGCCCTGGCCTACGCGGGCATCGCCCTGGCCTGCACCCAGGTGATGGCGACGACTGCCCGGCGCCGGGAACTGACCGCGCTGCGCCTGGCCGGCGCCACCGCCTCCCAGGTACGGCGGCTGCTCGCGGCGGAGGCCCTGACCGTGGCCGCCGTCGGCACCCTGCTCGGCGTCCTGGTGGCCACCCTGAACCTGCTCACCATGACCGGCGCCCTCGCCCTGCTGTCCACTCCCACCGCCCCGGTGCTCCCCTGGCCGGCCCTGGCCCTGACGACCGGCGCCTGCACCCTGATCACCGTGACCTTCGCGGTGCTCCCGGCCGGCCGGGTGAGGGCGCGTCAGTCCCGCTGACCGTTTCCGGGACGGAAACGGGCCGGTCCCTGGCACGCCGTCAGCCGGCCGCCGTCGGAAAACGGAAGATCCCGCCCGATCAACAGATCGGACGGGATCTTCTCATTGCGGTGGACCTGAGGGGATTTGAACCCCTGGCCCCCTCGATGCGAACGAGGTGCGCTACCGGACTGCGCCACAGGCCCTTGCAACGAGTGAAACTCTAGCACCCCTCCCGGCCTGCTCAAAAATCCGTTCCGGGGCCGGGCGGGAGGCCCGCGTCACTCGTTGGCGGCCTTGGGCCGGTCGCCGTCCTCGTACTGGTCGAACAGGGGGGTGCGGCCCCGCTCGCGGGCCCGGCGGGCGGACGCGGCGCGGCGGGCGCCGCTGCGGGCGGGCGGCTCCGGCCGCTCCTCCTCCGGGCGGCCGGCGTCGGACGCCGGGGCGGGGGCGGCGGGCGTCTCCCGCTGTTCCGGGGCCGCGGCGCTGGAGCGCGCGGAGCTCCACGCGTCGGGCGCCGAGAGGTCCACGCCGGCCGTGGCGCGGGGGGCGACCGGCGCGGTCACGTACGTCGGCAGCGGCACCGGCACCGGGTCCCAGCTCTCGCCCTGCCCCGGGCGCCGCTGCCGTTCGCGCTGCTGGTCGACCCACTCGGCGTGGTCGGTCTGCTCGACCAGGGCCCGGCGGTCCGCGGCGAGCGCCGACAGCTCCGGGTCCTCCTCCCGGGCGGGGGCGTCCTCGGGTTCCTCGGCGACGGGCTCCGCGCCGGCCTCGGCCGTGGCGCCGCGGCGGCGGGACTGACGGCCGCGCTCGCGCAGCCGCTGGGCGGCGATCTCGGCCCGCCGGCGGTCCATCTGGAAGGCGAACCGGCGCCGCTCCTGGGACCGCAGATAGGCGATGTACGCGCTGAGCAGCACGGCCGGCACGGCGGGCGCCCACAGGAACGCCAGCCCGCCGACCGCGGCGACGATCGCGCCGAGCGTGAAGGCGAGGAAGAGCACCACGGTGGTCCGGCGGCGCCGGGCGAGCACCTTGACGCGCCGGGCGCGGGCCGCCGCGGCCTGGGCCGCCGCCCGGCCGGCCGCGTCCCGCCGGGCGGCGGGTCCGCGTTCCCGTTCGCGGGCCGGTTCCGGGGCCGCCTGCCGGGACTCCTCCCGGGCGTCGGCACGGACGTCGGCACGGGTCCGGGACACGGCGAAGGCCCGGACGTCCACCGAGTCGGTGACGACGTCCGGGTCGCCGGAGCCGGGCTCCCCCTCGTCGGCGGAGCGCGCCCGCAGGTCCTTGGCGTACCGGCGCTCCATGCCCGCTCGTCCGGACAGAAGCCGGATGGCCGTGCTGAAGCGTTCCGTCGGACGGGCCTCGTTCAGCTCGTCCTGCCTACGGAGCCACATCGGCACCAAGTAGGCGGCCCAGGCCCCGACGATGACTGCGTAGATGAGGCCGCTGCTGCTCACGCCTCACACGGTAGAGGGATCGGCCCGAGGCCATCCGCCAATTGAGCCGGTGTGTCGCACGATCTGGCTGATATTTCAAAATTTTTTTCAGACCGGCGACAATTCCCGTCTCCGGAACCCCTTGAATTCGAACGTTTATTCAATTCCGGAGGTGTTCTGGGCCCGGCGCCGATGCCAGCGGCGTACGAGGCTCTCGGGCACCTCCTCGGCGGTCAGCGCGAAGACGAGGTGATCGCGCCAGGCGCCGTCGATGTGGAGATAGCGGGGCCTGAGGCCCTCCTCGCGGAATCCGAGTTTCTCCACGACGCGGCGGCTGGGGCCGTTCTCGGGGCGAATGCAGACCTCGATGCGGTGCAGCCCCACCGTGCGGAAACAGTGGTCGACGGCGAGGGCCACGGCCGTCGGCATGACCCCGCGGCCGGCCACCGCCTCGTCCACCCAGTACCCGACGTGCCCGGAGCACATCGACCCCCAGGTGATCCCGGCGACCGTGAGCTGGCCGACCAGCCGGCCCTGGTACTCGATGACGAACGGCAGCATCCGGCCCGCGTTCGCCTCGGAGCGCAGGTGGCGGACCATCTGGCGGTAGGTCGGCCGGTGGGCGAGCGGCCCGCCGGGGCCGGGCGGCGGGATGGTGGCCTCCCAGGGGCGCAGCCAGTCGCGGTTGCGCCGGTTGACCTCGCGCCAGGCCCGCTGGTCGCGCAGCTTTATCGGCCGCAGCACGACCTCGCCGTCCGCCAGCTCCACGGGCCAGGATGGGCTGTTCAGCTCGCACCCCCGCTGCTCGGTCTGGGGTGGTCGCCGCCGCGGATCTGGTCGACGGCGTGCCGCAGGAGGGGTTCCAGTACGGCCAGTCCGTCCTTCACCCCGCCGGTGGACCCCGGCAGGTTGACGACGAGCGTGCCGCCCGCCACTCCGGCCAGCCCGCGCGAGAGGGCCGCGGTGGGCACCTTGTCCCGGCCGTACGCCCGGACCGCCTCCGCGATGCCCGGCACCTCGCGGTCGAGCACGGCGCGGGTCGCCTCGGGGGTCCGGTCGGTGGGCGACAGGCCGGTGCCGCCGGTGGTGACGATCACGTCGTACCCGGCGTCCACCCCGGCGCGCAGGGCGGCCTCGACCGGGTCGCCGTCGGGCACGACCCGGGGGCCGTCCACGGTGAAGCCGAGGCGGGCGAGGCCCTCGGCGATCAGCGGGCCGCCCCTGTCCTCGTAGATCCCGGCGGCGGCCCGGTTGGACGCGGTGACGACCAGCGCGCGGTACGTCATGACCGGCTCCAGTCGCCCGACTTGCCGCCCGTCTTCTCCTCCACCCGTACGTCCGTGATGACCGCTCCCTTGTCGACCGCCTTCACCATGTCGATCACGGTCAGCGCGGCGACGGAGACCGCGGTGAGGGCCTCCATCTCGACACCCGTGCGGTCCGTGGTCCGCACGGTGGCCACGATCTCCACGGCGTCGTCCGCGACCGTCAGGTCCAGTGTCACACCCGACACCGGCAACGGGTGGCAGAGCGGAATCAGGTCGGGGGTGCGCTTGGCGCCCATGATGCCCGCGATCCGCGCGGTGGCCAGGGCGTCGCCCTTGGGCACCCCGGCGCCGCGCAGCAGCTCCACGACCCGGGGGGCGACGAGGACGCGTCCGCTGGCGCGGGCGGTGCGGGCGGTCACGGCCTTCTCCGAGACGTCGACCATGCGGGCGGCACCCGCCTCGTCGAGGTGGGTCAGTCGGTCCTGCGTGCTCATGTCGCTGTGGCGCTCCCGGTCCGGGCCCGGCGCGGCACGCGGGCCAGTTGTGCGCGACACGGTACTCCCCCGCCGGGCAGCGCACCGGGGCAGGACCGCCGACCGGACGCTCAGCCGAGCAGGACGACCTCGACCTCGGCACCGGGCTCGACGGTCTCGGTGTCCTCGGGTACGACGATCAGCGCGTCGGCGCGGGCCAGTGCCGCCACCAGGTGCGAACCGGCCCCGCCGACCGGGGTGACCGTGCCGTCGGCGTGGCTGCCGCGCAGGAACTGGCGGCGGCCCTTCGGCGAGGTCAGCGCCCGGTCGGCGGCGAGGGTGGCGGTGGTGCGGGGGCGGTGGACGTCCGGGAGGCCCATGAGGGTGCGGATGGCGGGCCGGACGAACAGCTCGAAGGAGACGTACGACGACACCGGGTTGCCCGGCAGGGCCAGCAGCGGGGTGTGGTCGGGGCCGACCGAGCCGAAGCCCTGGGGCTTGCCGGGCTGCATGGCGACCTTGCGGAACTCCACGCCGCTGCCCGGCTCGTCCTCGTCGGCGACGTGCGCCAGGGCCTCCTTGACGACGTCGTAGGCGTCGACGCTGACCCCGCCGGTGGTGACCATGAGGTCGGCGCGGACGAGCTGGTCCTCGATGGTGGAGCGCAGCGTCTCGGCGTCGTCGGCGACGGCGCCGACGCGGTAGGCGATGGCCCCGGCGTCCCGCGCGGCGGCGGTGAGGGCGAAGCTGTTGGAGTCGTAGATCCGGCCGTGGGTCAGCTGCTCGTCGGGCTGGACCAGTTCGCTGCCCGTGGAGAGGACGACCACGCGCGGGCGGGGGCGGACCCGGACCCGGCCCCGGCCGATCGCGGCGAGCAGGCCGATCTGCGGCGGGCCGAGCACGGTGCCGGCCGTCAGGGCGCGGTCGCCGGCCCGCACGTCGCTGCCCGCCGCGCGGACGTGTGCCCGGGCCTCGGCCGGCCGGTAGACGTAGACCTGGCCCTCGGCGCCCTCGGGGGCCGCACTGCGGGCGCGCATCCCGGTCACCGGGCCCGCGCCGAGCCCGCCGTCGGTCCACTCCACGGGGACGACGGTCTCGGCGCCGGGCGGCAGCGGGGCGCCGGTCATGATGCGGGCGGCCTGGCCGGGGCCGACCCGGAGCTGCCCGGCGGCGCCCGCGGCGACGTCCCCGATCACCTCCAGGCAGGCCGGGAACTCCTCGCCGGCGCCCGCGACGTCCGCGACCCGCACCGCGTACCCGTCCATGGAGCTGTTGTCGAACGGTGGCAGGGAGACCGGCACCGTGACGTCCTCGACCAGGACGCAGCCCTGGGCGTCGAGGAGGTTCAGCTCGATGGGTTCCAGAGGACGGACCGTGGCGAGGATGTCCTCCAGGTGGTCCTCCACCGACCACAGGCGGTCCTCTGCCGGGTCCTGGCCGGCGGCACGGGGTGCGGGGCTGCTCAACGTCGCTACATCTCCTCGGCTACGTAACTGCGGAGCCAGGTCCGGAAGTCCGGGCCCAGGTCCTCACGTTCGCATGCGAGTCTGACAATGGCACGCAGATAGTCGCCGCGGTCGCCGGTGTCATAGCGGCGGCCCTTGAAGACGACGCCGTGCACCGGGCCGCCGACCTTCTCGTCGGAGGCGAGCTGCTGGAGGGCGTCGGTGAGCTGGATCTCGCCGCCGCGGCCGGGCTCGGTGCGGCGCAGCACGTCGAAGACCTGCGGCGCCAGGACGTAGCGGCCGATGACCGCGTAGTGGGAGGGCGCGTCGGCCGGGTCGGGCTTCTCGACGAGGCCGCTGACCTTGACGACGTCGCTGTCCTCGGTGGTGTCCACGGCGGCGCAGCCGTAGAGGTGGATCTGCTCGGGGGCGACCTCCATGAGGGCGATGACGCTGCCGCCGTGCTGCTCCTGCACCTCGATCATGCGCTGGAGCAGGGGGTCGCGGGGGTCGATCAGGTCGTCGCCGAGGAGGACGGCGAAGGGTTCGTCGCCGACGTGCGGGGCGGCGCAGAGGACGGCGTGGCCGAGGCCCTTGGGGTCGCCCTGCCGGACGTAGTGGATCATCGCCAGGTCACTGGATTCCCGGACCTTGCCCAGCCGCTCGGCGTCGCCCTTCTTCTGCAGGGCGGACTCCAGCTCGTAGTTGCGGTCGAAGTGGTCCTCCAGTGGGCGCTTGTTGCGGCCCGTCACCATGAGGACGTCGTCGAGTCCCGCGGCGACGGCCTCCTCGACCACGTACTGGATCGCCGGCTTGTCCACGACCGGCAGCATCTCCTTGGGAGTGGCCTTGGTGGCCGGCAGGAACCTCGTGCCCAGCCCCGCTGCGGGGATGACAGCCTTGCTGATCCTGGGGTGCGACTGAGTCATGGGCGCCACCCTATCCGCTGCCTTCGCACGGAATCAGCATCTGCGCGAAGGTAATGCTCATATGAGCACATTGACACGGTACGGAGGCGACTTTGAGCCAGAGCGGACGCGCTGACGGACGCGCCGACCAGTCTGACAAGCGCACGTTGCGGCGTGAAGTCCTGGAGATGAGAAGCAGATTGACGCCGGATGATCTGCGGGAGGCGGCGGCGGCGTTGGCCGCGCAGGCGCTCGGGCTGCCGGAGCTGGCGCGGGCGCGCACCGTGGCGGCGTACGTCTCGGTGGGCGCCGAGCCGGGCACCGGCGCGCTGCTCGACGCGCTGTGCGCGCGGGGGGTCCGGGTGCTGCTGCCCGCGCTGCTGCCGGACGGCGATCTCGACTGGGGCGCGTACACCGGGGCGGCCGGCGGGGAGGGCTCGCTGGCGCGGGTGCGCCACGGGGGGCGCATGGAGCTGCTGGAGCCCGCCGGGGAGCGGCTGGGCCGGGAGGCGGTGACGGAGGCCGACGTGGTGCTGCTGCCGGGGCTGGCGGTCGACGGGCGCGGCCTGCGGCTGGGGCGCGGCGGCGGTTCCTACGACCGGGTCCTGGCCCGTCTGGAGCGGGCCGGGGCGCGTCCGGCGCTGGTGGTGCTGCTGTACGCCGGCGAGGTCGTCGACCGGGTCCCGGCGGAGCCGCACGACCGGCCGGTGGACGCGGTGGTGACGCCGGAAGGGGTGCGGCGGTTCCGCACCCCGTAGAAGCGAGAACGGCCTCCACGCGCGCGTGGAGGCCGTTCCGTGCCGGGCGGTGCCGTGTCAGGGCTTGAGCACCAGCGTGTCGCTCGTGCTCTCGTCGACCGCCTTGTCGGTGAAGGACCAGGGCAGCAGCTCGCCCTTGGCCCACTTCTCGGTCTGGTCGGTGTAGTGGGCGCTGTAGGCGTGGCCGGAGGCACCGCTGAGGTTGATCCAGCGGGACTTGTCGAGGTCGCCGAGGTTGACCACCATCCGCATGGACGGCACCCAGAGCACCCCGTAGCCGCCGGCCGCGTTCCACCCGGTGGCGTTGACCGCGGCCTCGCCGCCGCTCAGCTCCCAGGGGCCCCGGTTGAGGGCGTACTTCACGAAGCCCGGTCCCTCGGTGCCCAGGGTCTGGTTCTTCAGGAACAGGCGGTGCAGCCGGCCCCAGCTCCAGGTGTCGATGTCCTTGCCGAGCTTCGCGGTCAGCTCCCAGCGGGCCTCGACCATGGCGCGCTTGAACAGGTCGTCGCGGTTGTGGTCGGCGCCGTCGCGGGTGTTCGAGGCGGGCGTGGTCCACCAGTCGCTGTCGGTGTCGTCCATCAGCGTGCGGACCACCTCGAACCAGCGGTCGCCGCCGTCCGGCTGGGCCTGGTCCGCCTCGCGCTGGCCGCACTCGCGGACCTTCTGCGTCTCGTCGGCGGGCCCGGTGGTGTTCACCGGGTCGACCCACAGGCACTGGCCCTTGACCCGCAGTTCCTTGGGCAGCTTGTTGCCGAAGGCCAGCTTGACGATGTTGCGCCAGGTGGCGTTGAAGTACGCGGCGGCGGCGGAGTCGGCGTCCTGGGTGTAGTCCCAGCCCTCCAGCAGCTTCTGCGCCTCGCGGACGTCCTTGTCCTTGACGTCGATCTTCAGCAGCGCGGGCACCAGCAGCTTGGCGATCTCGCTGCTGTTGTCGAGCTGCATCTGGCGCATGTCGTCGGTGGAGATCTTGCCGCCGTCCTTGATCTTCTGCTCGATCAGGGAGGTGATGCGCTGGCTGCGGGTGCCGTAGCCCCAGTCCGTGGTCAGGGTGTACGGGTACGCGTCCGCGTCGACCACGGCCTGGTTGGCGGTGACGATGTAGCCGCGGTCGGGGTCGTACTCGTAGGGCAGCTCGTCGTCCTCGATGTACGTGCCGGTCCAGCGGTAGTCGGGGTCCCAGCCGGGTGCCGGCAGGGAGCCGTCGTGGCCGTCGGCGCGGACCGGGATCTGTCCGGGCAGGGTGTAGCCGATGTGGCCGTCGGTGTCGGCGTAGACCAGGTTCTGCGAGGGCACGTCGAACTTCGACGCCGCCGCCCGGAAGTCGCTCCAGTCCTTCGCGCGGTCGATCTCGAAGACGGCGTCCATGGTGGTGCCGGCCTCCAGCGCGGTCCAGCGCAGGGCGACGCCGTAGCCGTCGCCGCGGTCGGGCGCGGCGGCGTCGACGCTCGCCTTCTTGCCGACCTTGACCAGTTCGTTGTCGCGGTCGGAGAGCAGCGGCCCGTTGTTCGTCTCGCGGACGACGATCTTCTTCGAGGAGCCGCCGGCGACCTTGATGGTCTCCTCGCGGGTCTCGAAGGGGACCACCTTGCCGTCGTACTGGTAGCCGTCGCCGGTGATCTTCTCCAGGTAGAGGTCGCTGACGTCGACGCCGGAGTTGGTCAGGCCCCAGGCGATCTCCTGGTTGTGGCCGATTATCACGCCGGGCATGCCCGCGAAGGTGTAGCCGGTGACGTCGTACTGGCACTTGGCGGAGACACTCCGGCAGTGCAGGCCCATCTGGTACCAGACCGAGGGCAGCGACGGCGACAGGTGCGGGTCGTTGGCCAGCAGCGGCTTGCCGGTGATGGTGTGGGCGCCGGAGACGACCCAGGAGTTGGAGCCGATGCCGTCGCCGTTCACCCCGACGGCGGTGGGCAGGTCGTCCAGGACGTCCTGGAGGCCGGAGAGCTGGCTCTGCAGCACGGTGCCGCCGCCGCTCGCGCCGGAGGTGCCCGTACCCGTACCGGTGCCGGTGCCTGTACCGGTGCCGGTGCCGGTGCCTGTACCGGTGCCGGTGCCGGTGCCGGTGCTGTCGCCCGTACCGCTGTCGCCACCCTGGAAGGTGCCGGTCAGTTCGTCGTACTGGCCTTCCTGGACGATCGCCTTGTTGCGGTCGTACGGGTAGTCCGGGTACAGGTCGGCGATCTGCTCCGGGCCCAGGCGGCTGGTCATCAGGGCGCGGTCGATCTCGTCCTGCATGTTGCCGCGCAGGTCCCAGGCCATCGCCTTGAGCCAGGCGATCGAGTCGACCGGCGTCCACCGCTGCGGCCGGTAGTCGTTGGTGAAGCCCAGCGCGGCGTACTCCAGGGAGATGTCCGCGCCGTCCTTGCCCTTCAGGTAGGCGTTGACGCCCTTGGAGTACGCCTGGAGGTACTTCTTCGTCGAGTCGGAGAGCTTCTCCTCGTACTCCTTCTCGGCCACCCGGTCCCAGCCGAGGGTGCGCAGGAACTCGTCGTTGTCGACCTGGCCCTTGCCGAACATCTCCGACAGGCGTCCCGAGGTCATGTGACGGCGCACGTCCATCTCGTAGAACCGGTCCTGCGCCTGGACGTAGCCCTGCGCCATGAACAGGTCCTCGTCGGAGGACGCGTAGATCTGCGGGATGCCGTAGGAGTCTCGCTTGACGTCGACCGGTCCCGACAGGCCGTCCAGCGTGATCGATCCCTTGGTCTGCGGGAACGACGCGCGAACGGTGCTGACGGTCCAGTACGCCCCGTAGGCGAGGCCACCGATGAGGGCCAGCACCAGCACGAGGACCATCAGTTTGGCTCTGCGCCCCTTCTTCCTCGCGGACTTGGCGGGCCGGTGACCCGAAGAGGCGGTGTTGGTGGGGGGCATCGCTGTCCTTGCTGTCCTAACACGAGCGGCAGGGGCGGGCTGTGCTTCTTGCTGCGCTCCTTACTGAGTGAACGCTGGAGCAACCATAGGCGCAGGGCTCGCCCGGCCTTGACGCGGAGTCGGGAACCGGCGTGGACGGACGTTCGATCATGCCAGGATCGGCGTCAAGAAAACGTCAAGAGTTAGGTAAGGTAACGAAGTAGTTGCCCGGCTCGCCCCGTGCGCGGCGATTCCCCCTGTTCTCCTCGTCCTCCGTTCTCCTCTGTCCTCCTCTCTCCTCGTGTACCGCGTTTCACCTGCCGGAAGGAACGGCCCCTGACTGTCCACCACCTCAACCAGCTGCTGCTCGTCTGCTCGCTCGTCCTGCTCGTCGCCGTGGCGGCGGTCCGCATCTCGTCGCGCAGCGGGCTCCCCAGCCTCCTCGTCTACCTGGCCATCGGCGTCGCCATGGGGCAGGACGGCATCGGGGACATCCATTTCGACAGCGCCGCGCTGACCCAGGTCATCGGCTACGCGGCCCTGGTCGTGATCCTGGCCGAAGGCGGCCTCGGCACGAAGTGGAAGGAGGTGAAACCCGCCCTGCCGGCCGCCTCCGCGCTGGCCCTCGTCGGCGTCGCGGTGAGCGTCGGCGTCACGGCGGCGGGCGCCCACTACCTGACCGGGCTGGAGTGGCGGCAGGCGCTGATCATCGGCGCGGTGGTGTCCTCCACGGACGCGGCGGCGGTCTTCTCGGTCCTGCGCCGCATCCCCCTGCCCGCCCGCATAACGGGCACCCTGGAGGCCGAGTCCGGCTTCAACGACGCCCCGGTGGTCATCCTGGTGGTCGCCTTCTCCACGGCCGGCCCCGTCGAGCACTGGTACGTCCTCATCGGCGAGATCGCCCTGGAGCTGGCCATCGGCGCGGCCATCGGGCTCGCGGTGGGCTGGCTGGGCTCCTGGGGGCTCCGGCACGTCGCCCTGCCCGCCTCCGGCCTCTACCCGATCGCCGTCATGGCGATCGCCGTCACCGCCTACGCCACCGGCGCCATGGCGCACGGCAGCGGCTTCCTCGCCGTCTACCTGGCCGCCATGGTCATGGGAAACGCCAGGCTGCCGCACTGGCCGGCCACCCGGGGCTTCGCCGACGGGCTCGGCTGGATCGCCCAGATCGGCATGTTCGTCCTGCTCGGTCTGCTGGTCACCCCGCACGAACTGGGCGACGACATCCTGCCCGCCCTCGTCATCGGCCTGGTGCTCACCATGGTGGCCCGGCCGCTGAGCGTGGTGCTGTGCCTGCTGCCGTTCCGGGTGCCCTGGCAGGAGCAGACGCTGATGTCCTGGGCGGGGCTGCGCGGCGCGGTGCCCATCATCCTGGCCACCATTCCCATGGTCGAGGGCGTCGAGGGCAGCCGGCGGATCTTCAACATCGTCTTCGTGCTGGTCGTCGTCTACACCCTGGTGCAGGGGCCGACGCTGCCGTGGCTGGCCCGCGTGCTGCGGCTGGGCGGCGGTTCCGGGGCGGCCGACCTCGGCATCGAGTCGGCGCCCCTGGAACGGCTGCGCGGGCACCTGCTCTCCGTGGCCATCCCGGAGGGGTCGAGGATGAGCGGCGTGGAGGTGGCCGAGCTGCGGCTGCCGGCCGGGGCCGCCGTCACCCTGGTGGTGCGCGACGGCACGTCCTTCGTGCCACTGCCCTCGACGGTCCTGCGGCTCGGCGACGAACTCCTCGTCGTCGCCACCGACCCGGTCCGGGACGCCGCCGAACGCCGCCTGCGCGCCGTCGGGCGCGGCGGCAAGCTGGCGGACTGGCTGGGGACGGGCGGGGCGGAGGGGGACGCCGGTGAGGGCGTCCGGTGACGGTCGCCCGGTGGACGTCGCCCGGTGAAGGTCGCCCGGTGGACGTCGTCCGGTGAGGGGTGCCCGGGGCGAGAGGCCGGGTGCGTCGACGCCCGTGATGTGCGCCGGTTTCCGTGATGTTTCGGGGTGCCCGTCCTGTATACGAAATCCCTATACAATGGGCGGGTCACCTGATCGAACCAACTCTGCCTGACGCAGAGCTGGCGCGACCGTATGGCGGCCGGGCTGCACCTTTCACGACGGCTCCGGTATCTACCGCAGTCCGCGCAAGAGGACAGCTCTCGGCGCCCGTGCCCCCGGTGGGGGCCCGCCGCGCCACCAGGCGGCGGAAAGGCACGGGCCGTGGCACCCACGGTCACCGAGTCGAAGACGACGCAGAAGGCGCGGCGCCCGGGGTACGGGCAGTTGCTGCGCACCCGCGGCGCCTGGACGTTCCTGGTCCCCGGGTTCGCCGCCCGCCAGCCCTTCGCGATGCTGACGATCTCCATCGTCCTGCTCGTCCAGCACACCACCGGCTCCTACGGCGCCGCGGGCGCCGCCGCGGCCGTCACCGGCGTGTCCATGGCCCTGTTCGCCCCCTACAGCGGCCGGCTCGCCGACCGCTACGGGCAGCGCGCGGTCCTGGTCCCCGGCGTCCTGGCGCACGTGGCGTCGGGCCTGCTCCTGACGGTCCTGGCGCTCGCGGACGCGCCGCTGTGGGCGCTGTTCGCGGCGGCGGTGCCCACCGGCGCCTCGGTGCCGCAGATCGGGCCCATGGTCCGCGCCCGCTGGGGCGTCCGGCTCAAGGACTCGCCCCTGATGTCCACCGCGGCGGCCTTCGAGTCCGTCACCGACGAGCTGACCTTCGTCGTCGGCCCGCTGCTCGCCACCGCCCTGTGCACCGCCCTGCACCCGGCGGCGGGCCTGGTCACGGAGGCGACGCTCACCCTGCTGGGCGGCCTGCTGTTCGCCGCGCAGAAGCGCACCCAGCCGCCGGTCGGCGCGGACCTCACCGGGCAGGTCGGCCCGCGCGCCGACGGGCACGCGCGCGTGGAGCACGTGCCGGCGCTGCGCATCCCGGGCGTGCGCGTCCTGGCCGTGGCCTTCCTCGGCATCGGCGCGGTCTTCGGCGGCATGCAGGTCGCGCTGGCCGCGTTCACCGAGGCGATCGGCGAACCCGGCCTCAACGGCGTCCTGTACGGCACCTTCGCCGCGGGCAACATGCTCTCCGGCGTGGTCTGCGGCGCCGTCGCCTGGAAGGCGGCCCCGCAGCGACGCCTGCTGGCCGGCTACACCGCCCTCGCGGTGACCGCCTCCGGCCTGTGGGCCGCGCAGTCGGTGCCGCTGCTGGCCGGGCTCGGGCTGCTCGTCGGCATGTGCATCGCGCCCGCGCTGATCACCGGCTACACCCTGGTCGAGTCCCTGGTCCCGGCCGGCGCCCGCACCGAGGCGTTCACCTGGCTGACCGGCGCCGTCGCGCTCGGCCAGGCGGCGGCCGTCACGGTCGCCGGACAGCTGGAGGACCGGGCCTGGGAGGGCGCCGGGTTCCTGGTGCCGATGGGCGGCACGGTGCTCGCCCTGGTGACCCTGCTGGCACTGCGTTCCCGGCTGTCGGCACGGCCGGACGGACGGACCGTGGCACGTGGCGTGGGTCACCGCGAGCACGCCGCAGTGGACTGATTCACGGGAATAGGCCACTATGGAGCGTCGTTAGCACTCATCGAGTGAGAGTGCCAGGAGGAAGACAGTGCCGACGTACCAGTACCAGTGCACCGAGTGCGGCGAGGGCCTCGAGGCGGTGCAGAAGTTCACCGACGACGCCCTCACCGAGTGCCCCGCCTGCGGCGGGCGCCTGAAGAAGGTCTTCTCGGCCGTCGGCATCGTCTTCAAGGGCTCCGGCTTCTATCGCAATGACAGCCGGGGCGCGTCGTCGAGCAGCTCTCCGGCGTCGTCCTCGAAGTCGTCGTCCTCGGACTCCTCGTCCTCCTCGGGCACGAAGTCGTCCTCGGACTCGAAGAGCTCGGGCACG
This sequence comes from Streptomyces daghestanicus, assembly GCF_020521275.1. NCBI lineage: Bacteria > Bacillati > Actinomycetota > Actinomycetes > Kitasatosporales > Streptomycetaceae > Streptomyces > Streptomyces daghestanicus. The sequence continues at coordinate 21,447 of NZ_BNDX01000003.1, forward strand.
AGCACCTCGTCCAGCAGCTCCGCCGCCTGAGGCTCCGCGCAGTCGCCGCCTGGCCCCGCCGTCGCACCCGACGGCGGGGTTCCGGCCGTTTCCGGGCCAGGGAGCCGGTATCCCGGGCCCCGGGGCCGTTCTCCGGCTCGGGACCGGCGGCTAGGGTGCGGGCATGGTGAACAAGGCGCACGCCGAGATCGGCGTGATCGGCGGGTCCGGTTTCTACTCGTTCCTCGACGACGTGACCGAGGTCCAGGTGGAGACCCCGTACGGGCCGCCCAGCGACTCCCTCTTCATCGGTGAGGTCGCCGGCCGGCGGGTCGCCTTCCTCCCCCGGCACGGACGCTCGCACCACCTGCCGCCGCACCGGATCAACTACCGGGCCAACCTCTGGGCGCTCCGCTCGGCCGGTGTGCGCCAGGTCCTCGGCCCGTGCGCGGTGGGCGGCCTGCGGCCCGAGTACGGGCCCGGCACGCTGCTCGTCCCCGACCAGTTCGTCGACCGGACGACGTCACGCCCCTCCACGTACTTCGACGGCCTGCCGCTCCCGGACGGCACCGTGCCGAACGTCGTCCATGTGTCACTGGCCGACCCGTACTGCCCCACCGGGCGGGCCGCCGCGCTGACGGCGGCGCGCGGACGGGACTGGGAGCCGGTGGACGGCGGCACCCTCGTCGTCGTCGAGGGGCCGCGCTTCGGAACCCGCGCCGAATCGCTCTGGCACCGGGCGCAGGGCTGGTCGGTGGTGGGCATGACCGGCCACCCGGAGGCGGCCCTCGCCCGCGAACTGGAGCTGTGCTACACCTCCATGACCCTCGTCACCGACCTCGACGCGGGCGCCGAGTCCGGCGAGGGCGTCTCGCACGACGAGGTGCTGCGGGTCTTCGCCGCCAACGTGGACCGGCTGCGGGGCGTCCTGTTCGACACGGTGGCCGCCCTGCCGGCGGACGGCGAACGGGACTGCGCGTGCGGACGGGCGCTGGGCGGGATGGAGCCGGGGTTCGCGCTGCCGTAGACGGGGCGAGGCAGCGGATTCCGGGCCGGCTGCCGCGGAACGCCTCCTTCGGGTGAGCAAGTTGTCCACAACCGGCCGGTAACCCACAGGCTCCGGCGGGCGGCGGCGCGAGGCGGGACCGTGGTGCCCGCAAGCCGTTCCCTCGCCGCAGGTGGTGCCCGCCATGTCCTACGCCCCCTCCGCCCTCCGCTCCCCCGCGCCTCCCCGCCCGCCGGGCACGGACGCGCCGCCCACCCGTGAGGTCCCGCACTTCGCCCCGGTGCGGGTGCGCGGCCTGCGGCACCGGACGCACCGGCTCCTACGGCACCGGCGGCGCGCCGTGGCCGCCGGCCTGGCCGTCACGGCGGCGGCCCTGGTGGCGGCGGGCCCGCAGCCGGGCGGCGCCGCCCACGGCGACCGGCGCGTCCGGGGACACCCGGTGACCGCGCAGGCCGCGCGGCACCCCGCCCCGCGGCTGGTCTCGGCGCCGGTGCGGATCGCCGACGCGGAGACGGTACGGCTGCTCCGGCCGGGCGACCGCGTCGACGTCGTGGCGGCCGGGACCGGGGCCGGCGGCACGGACGCCCGCGCGGGCGGTGCGACTTCCGTCGTCGCCCGGGGCGCTCGGGTGGCCGAGGTGCCGGGCACCGCGGCGGCGGCCGGCGAGGGCGGCTCCCTGGTCGTGCTCTCGGTGCCGCGTGCCACGGCGACCCGGCTGGTCGGAGCCGGGACCCTGGCGCGGCTGGCGGTGATCCTGTGGTGAGTTCGCCGAGTCACCCGCCCGAAGGGACCGATTGGACAGCACGGCCCGGCGCTGACGTAGGTTGCGGAGCGTTTTGTTCCACAAGCTGTTCATGCGAGGAGTGCGCCCGAGGTGAGCGAGAAGAAGCCGAGTGTCTGGCAGGGCTTCAAGGCCTTTCTGATGCGCGGGAACGTCATCGACCTGGCCGTGGCGGTCGTCATCGGCGCCGCCTTCACCAACATCGTGAACTCGGTGGTGAAGGGCGTCATCAACCCCCTGGTCGGAGCCTTCGGCACCAAGAGCCTGGAGCACTACAGCTCCTGTCTCAAGGCACCGTGCGAGGTGGCGGAGGACGGCACGGTCACCAGCGGCATCCCGATCATGTGGGGGTCCGTCCTCGGCGCGACGCTCAGCTTCGTGATCACCGCGGCCGTCGTCTACTTCCTGATGGTCCTGCCGATGTCGAAGTACCTGGCCCGGATGGAGGCCCGCCGCAAGGCCAAGGAGGGCACGCAGGAGATCATCGAGGTGACCGAGCTGGAGGTGCTGAAGGAGATCAGGGACGCGCTGCTGGCCCAGCGCGGCTCCGGGACCGACCCCCGGTAGCACGGCCGGTCCGCGCTCAGATGTGGTGCGGCGGCTTCTCGTCGAGGAAGCGCTTGAGATCGGCGGCGGCGTCCCCGTCGCCCTGCCGCTCGCCCCACCCGCGGTCCGTGTCGTCCGAGGACTGCTGGTCCAGCGGGTCGTCGAAGACCAGCTTCGGCTTCGGCGTGCGCGGCGCGGGCCGGGGCGCGGGATCGGGGACGGTGCTCATACCCCCAGGGTACGGCGCCCGCTGCACGACACTGGCGTCATGACAGTCGACGCATTGACGGACGTCCCCGGCCTGCGGGTCGGGCACGCGACGCGGACCGGCGACGGATGGCTGACGGGGACGACGGTCGTGCTCGCCCCGGAGGGCGGCGCGGTCACCGCGGTGGACGTGCGGGGCGGCGGACCCGGCACCAAGGAGACGGACGCCCTCGATCCGCGCAACGTGGTGCAGCGGGTGGAGGCGGTGGTCCTGACCGGCGGCAGCGCCTACGGCCTGGACGCGGCCTCGGGCGTGATGGCCTGGCTGGAGGAGCGGGGGCGCGGGGTGCGCGTCGGACCCGACCCCGGGCATGTCGTGCCGGTGGTGCCCGCCGCCTGCGTCTTCGACCTGGGGCGCGGGGGCGATTTCCGGGCGAGACCGGACGCGGCCACCGGCCTCGCCGCGGTGGCCGCCGCCGCGGCGAGCACGCCGGGCGCGGTGGTGCCCGAGGGGTGCGTGGGCGCCGGCACCGGGGCTGCGGTCGGCCTGCTGAAGGGCGGGATCGGAACCGCGAGCACGGTCGTGGAGTCGGGGTTCACGGTGGCGGCCCTGGTGGTGGCCAACGCGGCGGGATCGGCGTCGGACCCGGAAACGGGGGTGCTGTACGGGAAGTTGATGTCGGGCCGACGGGTGACCGCGCCGGCGGAGGAGGTGTGCCGGGCGGCGCGGCGGCGCCTGGCGGAGGCGGCGGAGCGGAACACGCTGCCGCCGCTGAACACCACGCTCGCCGTCGTCGCCACCGACGCCGAGCTGTCCAAGGCACAGGCGCAGAAGCTGGCCGGCACCGCGCACGACGGCATCGCCCGCGCAGTACGCCCCGTGCACCTGCTCAACGACGGGGACACGGTCTTCGCCATGGCGACCGGCGAGCGCCCCCTCGACGCCGCGCAGCCGCTCGCCCTGAACGAACTGCTGGCGGCCGGCGCGGACATGGTGACGCGCGCGATCGTCCGGGCGGTGCGCGCGGCCGAGCCGGTGGACGGGCCGGGCGGGTTCTGGCCGTCGTACCGGGAGTTGTACGAGGGGTGACGCGCCGCGCGGCGATCCCGCGCCCGGCACCCCGGGCGCCGCCGCGTCCGTTCCGCCGCACTGTCGCGGTTCTGTCACGCGCCGGCCCCCGTGGGGAACGGCGGGAACCCGGGCGCCCCGGTGACCGCTCTCCTTCCCCGTAGTGGAACGGATCGCGTACTTCCGACGAACCTGGAGCAGCCCGTGACAACGCCGGACAGAGCAACGCTGCGGCGCGCGCTGGGGGCCGGTGCCCTCCTGATGGCCGGCGCTCTCGCCCTCACCGCCTGCGGCGGCGACGCCACCGCCGACACCACCACCGACGCGAAGGGGGCGGGCGCGAAGATCACCATCTCGGCGAAGGACGGCTCGGCCGGCGCGTCGATCAACACCACCGGTGTCGAGGTCAGCGACGGCACGCTGACCGAGGTGCGCATGACGGCGGCCGACACGGGCGCGGCCGTACCGGGCGGCATCGCCGGGGACGGGACGAGCTGGAAGCCGAAGGAGCAGTTGGAGCGGGGGACGACGTACCGGATCACGGCGGCGGCGAAGGCGGCGAACGGCGAGAAGCTCACCGCCGGCTCGACGTTCACCACCGTCTCCGAGGAGGACAGCTTCATCGGGACGTACACGCCCGACGGCGGCACCACGGTCGGGGTGGGGATGCCGGTGTCGTTCACCTTCGACAAGGCGATCACCGACAAGAAGGCCGTGCAGTCGCACATCGAGGTCACCTCCAGCAGCGGACAGAAGGTGGTCGGGCACTGGTTCGACGCGCAGCGGCTGGACTTCCGGCCCGAGGAGTACTGGAAGTCCGGCTCGAAGGTGACGGCGAAGATCGACCTGGACGGTGTCGAGGGCGCCGAGGGGATCGTCGGGGTACAGCGGAAGACGGTCACCTTCACCGTGGGCCGCTCCCAGGTCTCCACGGTCGACGCGGCGACGCAGACGATGACGGTCGTGCGCGACGGCGCCACCGTCCGGACGGTCCCGATCTCGGCGGGCAGCCCGGAACACACCACGTACAACGGGCAGATGGTGATCTCGGAGAAGTCCGAGCAGACCCGGATGAACAGCCGGACGGTCGGGCTGGGCGGGGAGTACGACATACCGGACGTGCCGCACGCGATGCGGCTGACGACCTCCGGCACCTTCGTGCACGGCAACTACTGGTACGACCAGGGCGATCCGCCCTTCGGCAGCCAGGGCACCAGCCACGGCTGCGTGGGGATGGCCGACGTGCGGGGCGCGGGGGGCGACACCGAGGCCAAGTGGTTCTACGACACCTCGCTGATCGGTGACGTGGTCGTGGTCAAGAACTCGGCGGACCGGACGGTCGCGCCCGGCAACGGGCTCAACGGCTGGAACATGGCGTGGAGCGAATGGACCGCAGGAAGTGCGGTCTGAGCCCGGGAAGTACGGCTTGAACAGCGGATTTTGTGGGAACGCGGCTCCGTGCGGGAACTTTTCGCGCGGGCCGCGTGTTTTTCATGCGGACGTTTTCTCGGTTCCCGGACACGATGTCCGACCGAGGGGCTACGGTATGCACCCACAAGGTGACATGCAGCAACGCCGGGAGAGACCTTGAGCGTTCCGTACGAGACCGCAGCGTACGAACCATCCGAGTCGCCCGAGTCTCCGGAGGAGCATCTCGCGCGACTGCTCGGCCGTGCCCTGAACTCGTTCGAGCTGCCCGACGAGACGATGCGGCGGCTGGACTGCGCGCTGGCACACGACAGTTCCCTGCACTCCGCGCACCACAGCGCGGGGCTGCACCGGGAGACGTACCGGCACACCTGGCTCCTCGCCGACGGCTCCGCGCTCACCCTCTGGGAGCTGGTGCACAACACCACCCCGGGCGGCGAGCCGCAGCACGAGGTGTATGTCGACGACGAGGAGCTGGGCGCCGCCACCGCCCGGCTCCCCCTGCCGCAAGGAGACCCCGGACTTCGAGCTGCCGGTGCTGGTCCAGCCGTCCTCGTTACCCGCTCCGCGCCTCACCTATCTGCCGGAGGGCTCGGCGGACCACGCACGCCGGCTGCTGCGCCGGGCGGAGAACCCCGACCGGCCCGGCGCCGACACCGCGGCGCGGCTGGCCACGGCGGCGGCGCACCAGATCACGCAGGCGTTCGGCCGCCCCGGCCGGGTGGGCCGCACCGGACCGCCGTTCTCGCTCTACGAGCACGCCTTCCTGCTCCGGACGGGCGAGGAGGTCTCCCTCTGGGAGGTCGAGCACACGGCGACGCCCGACGGACGGCACATGTGCGAGGTGTACGTCAGCGAGGACGCCGCCCGGCAGGCGATGGAGCGGCGCGCGACCCACCAGCGCTGACCGCTCGCGTCGACCACCCGCCGCCCGTCCGCGCCGGCCGACGCCGCTCGCGTCGGGGTCACGCCGTCGCCGTCTGCTTCTCCCCCGGCGTCCCGGCCGCCGCCCGGGTGCCGCCGGGACGCTCGGCCTCCGGGGTGCCCGGTGCCGGGGTGCGCAGGCCCTTGAGCAGGACGACCAGGGCGGTGGTGACGCAGACGCCCGCCGCGACGGCGACCAGGTAGAGCAGCGGGTTGCCGATCAGCGGCACCACGAAGGCACCGCCGTGCGGGGCGCGCAGGGTGGCGTCGAAGGCCATCGACAGCGCCCCGGTGAGCGCGCCGCCCGCCATCGAGGCCGGGATGACCCGCAGCGGGTCGGCCGCGGCGAACGGGATCGCGCCCTCGGAGATGAAGGAGGCGCCGAGCACCCAGGCGGCCTTGCCGTTCTCGCGTTCGGCGGCGTTGAAGAGACGGCCGCGGACCGTCGTGGCGAGGGCCATCGCGAGCGGCGGGACCATGCCGGCCGCCATCACCGCCGCCATGATCTTCATCGCGGAGTCGCTGGGGTCGGCGACCGCGATGCCGGCGGTGGCGAAGGTGTAGGCGACCTTGTTGACCGGGCCGCCGAGGTCGAAGCACATCATCAGGCCGAGCAGCGCGCCGAGCAGGACGGCGTTGGTGCCGGACAGCCCGCCCAGCCAGTCGGTCATGGCCTTCTGCGCGGAGGCGATGGGCTTGCCGATCACCACGAACATCAGGAACCCGACGACCGCCGCGGAGATCAGCGGGATCACCACCACCGGCATGATGCCGCGCAGCGCCGCCGGGATGCGCACCCGCTGGATCGCCAGCACCACGGCCCCGGAGAGCAGCCCGGCCGCCAGACCGCCGAGGAAGCCGGCCTCGATGGTCAGCGCGACGGAGCCGCCGACGAAGCCGGGGACCAGACCGGGGCGGTCGGCCATGCCGTAGGCGATGTACCCGGCGAGCACGGGGACGAGGAAGGCGAAGGCGACGTTGCCGATCTGGAAGAGCAGCGCCGCCCAGCTGTCGGCCTGGGTCCACAGGAAGTGGTCCATGACCGAGGGCGCCTTGTTGATCTCGTAGCCGCCGATCGCGAAGCCGAGGGCGATGAGGAGACCGCCGGCGGCGACGAAGGGGACCATGTAACTGACGCCGGACATCAGCCACGTGCGGAGTCTGCCGCCGTAGCCCTCGGCCGGGTCGCCGGTCCGTTCGACGGGTGTCGTACCGGCCGTGACCTCGCCGCGGGCGGCCTTCGCGCGGACCTCCGCTATCAGTTCGGCGGGCCGGTTGACGGCCGCCTTGACCCCGGTGTCGACGGTGGGCTTGCCCGCGAACCGGGCCTTGTCGCGCACGGCCACGTCATGGGCGAGGATCACGCCGTCCGCGGCCTCGATCAGCGCGGGGTCGAGGCGGGTGAAGCCGGCCGAGCCCTGGGTCTCGACGACGAGGTCGACACCGGCGTCGCGGGCCGCGTTCCGAAGCGCCTCGGCCGCCATGTAGGTGTGCGCGATGCCGGTGGGGCAGGAGGTGACGGCGACGACACGGAACACCGGGGCACCGGCGTCCTCCTGGCTTCCGGCGTCCTCCTCGCTACCGGCGCCCGCAGAGCCGGCCGGCGCCTCCACCGGCCCTTCCTGCCTGGCCGGCGCCTCCACCGGCCCTTCCTCCCTGGCCGGCGCCTCCGCCGGCGCCTCTCCCCGGATCAGCGCCGCCGCCGTCCCCGCGTCCCGCGCCGCCCGCAGCGCGTCCGTGAACGCGGTGTTCATCAGCTGCCGGGCGAGTGCAGACAGGATCGTCAGATGGGCGTCGTCCGCACCGGCCGGCGCGGCGATCAGGAAGACCAGGTCGGCGGGTCCGTCCGCCGCCCCGAAGTCGATGCCCCGCGTACTGCGCCCGAAGGCGAGCGTCGGCTCGGTGACGTGCGCGCTGCGGCAGTGCGGGATGCCGATGCCGCCGTCCAGGCCGGTCGGCATCTGCGCCTCGCGGGCGGCCACGTCGGCGAGGAAACCGTCGAGGTCGGTCACCCGGCCCGCGGCCGCCATCCGCCCGGCGAGCGCGCGGGCCGCCCCCTCCTTGCCGTCGGCGGACCGGTCGAGGTCGAGGTCGACCAGGTCGGCGGTGATCAGGTCGCTCATCGCGGACTCCTTCGCGGGGTTCATGACACCGGTTCCTTCAGGGGTCGGTCCACCGGCACCTCGGCGGTGACCGTGACGGCGGCCGGGTCCAGGTCGGCCGGGGCCGGCATCACGCTGCCCGGCAGGCCGACGGCCGCCGCGCCGTGCGCGACCGCCGAGGCCAGCGCCTCCGGTCCGGTGCCGCCCGCGGCCAGGAACCCGGCGAGCGAGGCGTCGCCGGCGCCGACGTTGCTGCGGACGGCGGCCACCGGGGCGGCGCCGAACCAGGTGCCCGCCTCCGACACCAGGAGCTGGCCGTCGGCGCCGAGGCTCGCCAGCACCGCCCGCGCGCCCCGCTCCCGCAGCTCTCCGGCCGCCCGCGCCGCGTCACCCACGGTCGCCAGCGGCCGGCCGACCGCCTCCGCCAGCTCGGCGGCGTTGGGCTTCACCACGTCGGGCCGCTCGGGCAGCGCCCGCAGCAGCGCCGGTCCGGAGGTGTCCAGGGCGATCCGGACGCCGGCCGCGTGGGCGCGGGCGACCAGCTCGGCGTACCAGGAGGGGGCGAGGCCGCGCGGCAGGCTGCCGCAGCAGGCGATCCAGTCGGCGTCGCGCGAGCGGGACCGTACGGTCTCCAGGAGCGCCTCCCGTTCGGCGGCCGACAGCTCGGGGCCGGGCGCGTTGATCTTCGTCAGGACGCCGTCCGCCTCGGCGAGGGCGATGTTGGAGCGGGTGGCGCCGGCCACCGGCACCGCGGCGACCTCGATGCCCTGCGCGTCGAGCAGCGCGGCGACGAGCGCGCCGGGGGCGCCGCCGAGCGGCAGGACCGCGACCGTGCGGCGGCCGGCGGCGGTGACCGCGCGGGAGACGTTGACGCCCTTGCCGCCGGGGTCGACGCGTTCGCCGGTGGCGCGGACGACCTCGCCGCGGTCCAGGGCGGGCACCTCGTAGGTGCGGTCCAGGGACGGGTTGGGGGTGACGGTGAGGATCACGCGCGTACCACTTCCGTGCCGCCGCGCCCGATCGCCGCGGCGTCGTCCGGGCTCAGCCCGCTGTCGGTGATCAGCAGGTCCACGTCGGCCAGGCCGCCGAACCGGGCGAAGTGCTCCTGCCCGTGCTTCGCGGAGTCGGCGAGCAGCACCACGCGGCGGGCGGCGGCGACGGCGGCCCGTTTCACGGCGGCCTCGGCGAGGTCGGGGGTGGTCAGGCCGTGTTCGGCGGAGAAGCCGTTGGCCGCCAGGAAGACGACGTCGGCGCGGATCTCGCCGTACGCGCGCAGCGCCCAGGCGTCGACGGCGGCCCGGGTGCGGTGCCGGACCCGCCCGCCGACCAGGTGGAGCTGGATGCCGGGGTGGTCGGCGAGCCGCGCGGCGGTGGGCAGGCTGTGCGTGACGACGGTGAGCGCCGCCCCCCGCGGTACGGCGGCGGCCAGCCGGGCCACCGTGGAACCGGCGTCCAGGATCACCGTGCCGTCGGCCGGCAGCTCCGCGAGGGCGGCCCGCGCGATGCGGTCCTTCTCGTCGGCGGCGGTGGTCTCGCGCTCGGCGAGGTCGGGTTCGAAGTCGAGGCGTCCGGCGGGGATCGCGCCGCCGTGCACCCGGCGGAGCAGGCCGGCGCGGTCCAGCGCCCTCAGGTCCCGGCGGATGGTCTCCGCCGTCACCTGGAACTCCTCGGCCAGCGACACCACGTCCACCCGTCCGCCGTCCCGGGCGAGCCGGAGGATCTCCTGCTGCCGCTCCGGTGCGTACATGTCCGTCTTCCTCCGACCGTGCCCGAACGTGTTGTTTCGGAGGGACATTACGTCCGTGAAACCGAGAAGTAAACACATCCGGGCTTGCCCGGACACGAACGGGCACGCCCTCTTCTCATGAGGTCAGCCTCTGTCCTCGATCCACGGCATCCTCCCGGCATGACGACCGACACCCCGGCCCGGCTCCTCACCCTCCTCTCCCTCCTCCAGACGCCCCGCGAGTGGCCCGGCGCCGAACTGGCCGACCGGCTGGGGGTCTCGCGGCGCACCGTCCGGCGGGACGTCGAGCGGCTGCGCGACCTCGGCTACCCGGTCCGGGCCACCCTGGGCTCCGAAGGCGGCTACCGCCTGGTCGCGGGCAAGGCGATGCCCCCGCTGCTCCTCGACGACGAGGAGACGGTGGCGATCGCGGTCGGCCTGCGGGCCGGCGCCGGCCACGCGGTGGCGGGCCTGGACGAGGCGTCGGTGCGCGCGCTGGCCAAACTGGAGCAGGTCCTGCCGTCCCGGCTGCGCCACCGCGTCACCACCCTCCAGGCCGCGACCACCCCGCTGACCGGCGGCGACGGCTCCACCATCGCCCCCGAGACGCTGACCGTCATGGCCTCGGCGGTGGCCGGCCGGGAACGGCTGCGGTTCGCCTACCGCGCCGCCGACGGCACCCCCACCCGGCGCCTGACCGAGCCGTACCGGCTCGTCTCGACCGGCCGCCGCTGGTACCTCGTCGCCTACGACCTCGACCGCGCCGACTGGCGGACCTTCCGCGTCGACCGGGTGAGCGAGCCGTTCGCGACCGGCGCCCGGTTCACCCCGCGGGAGCTGCCGACCGGCAGCGCGGCGGAGTACCTGCGCCGGTCCATGTACCGCCAGGGCGACTCGTACGAGGTGCACGTGACGTTCGCCGCCCCGGCGGACGTCGTCGCCGCCCGGCTGCCGGGGTGGCTCGGGACGCCGGAGCCCACGGACGACGGCACCGCCTGCGCCCTGCGGACGACCGCGACGGACCCGGTGGAATGGCTGGCGGTACGCCTGGCCCTGACCGGCGTCGACTTCACGGTCCGGGAACCGGCGGAACTGGTGGCGGGCGTACGGGAGCTGGGGGCGCGGCTGACGCGGGCCGCCGGGGAGTGACAGCCCCCTTCCCGTCCGCTCAGCCGGGCCGGCCGGGCATCCCCAGCAGCGACTCCCACGGCAGGTGCCGCAGCGCCTCCAGGTTGCGCAGGGCCAGGTCGAGCGGGCCGCGCCCGGCGTTCCCCGGAGAGTCGTCGAAGGCCCACTGCTCCACGGCCACCCGGACCGCGGCGGCGGCCGCCGCCGCGGCGAACCTCGCTCCGGGCGAGGCCGCCAGCCGCACGGCGACGTCGTCGTCGCCCCGTGCGGCACGGGCGGCCAGCACCTGGGCGAGGGACCGGTCGGCGGCGTGGCAGACCTCCGCCCAGACCTTCCGCAGGGCGGGGCTGGACTCGGTCAGGCGGATCAGCGGCCGGGTCCACTCCCAGGAGGCCGCCGACACCCCGGCGCCGGGGGTCAGCGTGTGCCGGACCGCGTGCTCCAGGGCCTGGTGCGGGGGCAGTTCGGCCGGCGCGGCGCGCACCGCCTCCGCCCAGAGGTCGGCGCCCGCCGCGTAGAGGGGCGCGACGGCCTCCTCCTTGGTGGCGAAGTAGCGGTAGAAGGTGCGCGGGGCGACGCCGGCGGCCAGGGCGATGTCCTCGGCCCGGGTGGCCCGCAGTCCCTGCCGTACGAAGAGCCGGGCGGCGGCCCGCGCGATCTCCCCCCGCGTCTCGGCCTTGCGCCGCTCGCTCAGCGACAGGGCGCCGGCCCGGGCACCCCTGGACGGGGAAGCCGAGCCCGGAGGGGAGGAGGAGCCGGAGGAGGAAGAGGCGCCGGGAGAGGAAGGGGCGCCGGGAGAGGAAGGGGCGCCGGGGGAGGGAGGGGCGCCGGGGGAGGGAGGGGCGCCGGGGGAGGGAGGGGCGCCGGAAGGCGGGCCGGGGCGGCGGCCGGGTGCTGGAGTGGTGCTGCTCACCATCGGCAATGTATGCCCCTGTGGCACAATCTGCCATCTGGCGGGCCACCCCGGGGTTCAGGTTCGGGGTGCCCCGCCGTTCCACCGCCCCCGCGCCCGCACGGCTCCGGACTCCTGGCGTACGCGGACAGAGAGGAGCCGGGCTCGGGCGCCCGGGGGGGGGAGAGCGCCGAGCCCGGCTGGGGACGTCCCGGCGCCGGGGGGAGTGCGACGGGACGTGGTCTCGGGGGCCGAAGGCCCGGTCGGACGGGCCCTGGCCGGGCCCGAACTGGTGACCCTGAATGCTTGTTCCCAGGACCCCAGGGTTTGAAGCAGCGTTACACAGTCATCTTCGTCGGCGGCGCGCGGCCCCGCACCACCGGCGTGCGCCGGGGGCGCCGGCGCCGGTCAGGCCGCGGCCTCGAAACCGGTGTCGCGGGCCAGCTTCTTCAGTTCCAGCAGCGCGTGCTTCTCGATCTGCCGGATCCGCTCGCGGGTCAGGCCGTGTTCCTTGCCGACCTCGGTCAGCGTACGCTCCCGGCCGTCCTCGATGCCGTACCGCATCTTGATGATGGAGGCCGTGCGCGGGTCGAGGCGGCCGATCAGGTCGTCCAGCTCCTCGCTGCGCAGCAGCGTCATCACGGACTGCTCGGGCGAGACGGCGGAGGAGTCCTCCAGCAGGTCGCCGAACTGGGTCTCGCCCTCGTCGTCCACCGGCATGTTCAGCGAGACCGGGTCGCGGGCCCAGTCGAGCACGTCGGTGACGCGCTCGGGCGTGGAGCCCAGCTCCTTGGCGATCTCGGCGTGCTCCGGCTCGCGGCCGTGCTCACGGTTGAACTCGCGCTGCACGCGGCGGATGCGGCCCAGCTCCTCCACCAGGTGGACGGGGAGCCGGATGGTGCGGGACTGGTCGGCGATCGACCGGGTGATGGCCTGCCGGATCCACCAGGTCGCGTACGTGGAGAACTTGAAGCCCTTGCGGTAGTCGAACTTCTCGACCGCGCGGACCAGGCCGGCGTTGCCCTCCTGGATCAGGTCGAGGAGCGGCAGGCCGCTGCGGGGGTAGCGACGGGCGACGGCGACGACCAGCCGGAGGTTGGAGCGGATGAAGACGTCCTTCGCCCGCTCGCCCTCCTCGACCAGGGCCTGGAGCTCCTCACGACTGGCGTCCGCCTCGGTGTCCTCGTAACCTTCAAGGACCTGTCGTGCGAACACACCCGCCTCGATGGTCTGGGACAGCTCGACCTCCTTGGCGGCGTCGAGCAGCGGTGTACGCGCGATCTCGTCGAGGTACATGCCGACCAGATCGCGGTCGGCGAGCTCGCCGCCGTTGGCGCGGACGCTGGTTGCCGCGTCGCTCGTCTCGCCGGTGGCGGACTTACGACGGGCGACGGCACGGGTTGCCATGCGTGCTCCCTTGCGATGGTGGGGTCAGCGGGTCGTTCGCAGATGCCCAGACGCCCTCCCGGTTCGCCCCTGCTTGCCTCGGACTCTCCTCGGGTGCCCTGCATCCGATGGAAACAACGACTGGAATCCGGACAGAATTCCCACCCCGTCCTCCGAATTTTCTGATCATGCAGTACCCTGTGCCGCCGCATGAGGAGGCGTGATGCTGTCGGAGGGTGCCGATGTCCAGGTCAGGCCGGGGGTCGACGGTGACCTCAGGGCCCTCACCGCGCTCTACAACCACTACGTGAGTGAGACGGCCGTCACCTTCGACACCGAGCCGTTCACCCCCGAGGAGCGCCGCCCCTGGCTGCTCTCCCACCCTGAAGACGGACCGCACCGCCTGATGGTTGCCGCGGACAGCCGGTCACAGGAGATTCTGGGGTACGCCACCTCCGGCCCCTTCCGCCCGAAACCCGCGTACGCCACCTCCGTGGAGGTCACGGTGTACGTGGCGCCGCGGGCCGGCCGCCGGGGCATCGGCACCCTGCTCTACGGGGCCCTCTTCGAGGCGCTGGCCGGCGAGGACCTGCACCGGGCCTACGCCGGCATCGCGCAGCCCAACGAGGCGTCGGTCCGGCTGCACGAGCGCTTCGGCTTCCGGCACGTCGGCACCCACCGGGAGGTCGGCCGCAAGTTCGGGCGGTACTGGGACGTGGCCTGGTACGAGAAGGAGCTGTAGTCCCGGATACCGCCGGCCCCGGTCAGCCGAACTGCACCGACCGCTTGGCCAGCCCCATCCAGAACCCGTCGATCACCGACCGCTGGCTGCCCAGCTCACCGGCCGCGTCCGCCGCGCCCAGTGTCACGAACAGCGGCGCGAAGTGCTCGGTGCGCGGGTGGGCGAGCCGGCCCGCCGGCGACTTGCGCCCGAAGTCGAGCAGCGCGTCGAGGTCCCCGGCGTCCAGCGCGCGCCGCCCCCAGTCGTCGAACTCGGCGGACCAGGCGGGGGTGCCGGCCTGCCGCAGCGCGGCCAGGTTGTGGGTGAAGAAGCCGGAGCCGACGATCAGGACGCCCTCGTCGCGCAGCGGCGCCAGCCGCCGCCCGACCTCCATCAGCCGCACCGGGTCGAGGGTGGGCAGGGAGATCTGGAGGACGGGCAGGTCGGCGTCCGGGTACATCTCGACGAGCGGGACATAGGCGCCGTGGTCGAGGCCCCGGTCCGGGACGTCCTGCACGGGTGTGCCGGGGGCGCGCAGCAGCTTGCGGACGGAGTCGGCGAGCGCGGGGGCGCCGGGAGCGTCGTACCGGACGCGGTAGTAGTGCTCGGGGAAGCCCCAGAAGTCGTGGACGAGCGGGACGGTCTCGACCGCGCCGAGGGCGAGCGGGGCCTCCTCCCAGTGGGCGGAGACGACGAGGATCGCCTTCGGGCGCGGCAGCGCGGCGGCCCAGGCGGCCAGCTCGCCCGGCCAGACCGGGTCGTCGGCCAGGGGCGGGGCGCCGTGGCTCAGGTAGAGGGCGGGCATGCGCTCCCGGCCGGCGGCGGGCAGCTCCTCGGTGGCGGCGGACATGACGGCGGCTCCCTACGGCATCACGCGATGCGGGTACTTGAAGTATCAAGCGTGCTCGGACGACGAGGCTACGCCGCATTTGTTGAAGCTTCAAGAAGCAACCTCGTACAGTGGACGCATGACTACGCCCTCCACCTCCCCGTCCGAGCGCGAGCCGCGCTGGCTCACCGCCGGGGAACAGCTCGTCTGGCGTTCGTACCTGGAGGCGGCGACCCTCCTGGAGGACCACCTCGACCGCCAGCTCCAGCGCGACGCGGGCATGCCGCACATGTACTACGGCCTGCTGGTCAAGCTCGGCGAGTCGCCCCGGCGGCGGCTACGGATGACGGAGCTGGCGCGGTCGGCGAAGATCACCCGGTCCCGCCTCTCGCACGCGGTCGCGCGCCTGGAGAAGAACGGCTGGGTGCGCCGCGAGGACTGCCCGTCCGACAAGCGGGGCCAGTTCGCGGTCCTCACGGACGAGGGGGTCGCGGTGCTGGAGCGGACCGCGCCGGGCCATGTGGCCGCCGTCCGGCAGGCCGTGTTCGAGCGGCTCACCCCCGAACAGCAGGAGTCCCTCGGCGAGATCATGCGGATCGTCGCCGAGGGACTCCAGCCCGCCGGAGCGGGCGCGGACCTGCCCTGGCTGCGCTGAGCGCGCCGCCGGGGCGGGTCCGCCGGGGCCGTGCGTACGGGGCGTCCCCTCCTCGTACGCACGGGTGGTGCGGGTCGTGCCGGGTGGTGCCCGAAGGGGTGATACGGGTGCTGCCCGAAGGCAGGTACCGCGGGTGGTGCCGGCGCTACGGCCTCAGTGGGCGATGACCGGGATCGGCAGCTCCTCCTCGGCGCCCTCGCCGTCACCGGAGGCGGCGGGCGCGGTGGCGCCCGGACGGCCGGCGTTGACGAGGGTCAGGGCGATGACGCCGGCCGCGACCAGGATGCCGACGGCGAACCAGATCGCGCTGGTGTAGCCCTGCACCTGCCCCTGGAGCTGGACCAGCTGCTGCTGGGTCCGGCTGGTGGCACCGCCGATGTGGTCGGTGATGTAGGACGCGGTGGCGGAGGCGGCGATCGTGTTCAGCAGGGCCGTGCCGATCGCGCCGCCCACCTGCTGGGAGGTGTTGACCATCGCGGAGGCGACACCGGCGTCCTGCGGCCGCACGCCCTGCGTGGCCATGGACATGGCCGGCATGAACGCCGTACCCATGCCGAGACCCAGCAGCAGCATGCCGGGCAGCAGCACCGCGGCGTAGGACGTGTCGATCTCCAGCTGGGTCAGCAGCAGCATGCCGACCGCGGCGACCAGGAAGCCGGGGCCCATCAGGAACCGCGGCCGGACCCGGGTCATCAGACGGGTGCCGATCTGGGTGGAGCCCGTGATCATGCCCGCGACCATCGGCATGAAGGCGAAGCCGGTCTTGACCGGCGAGTAGCCCTTCACGATCTGCAGGTAGTAGGTGAGGAAGAGGAACAGGCCGAACATGCCGATGATGGCGAGACCCAGCGAGAGGTAGATGCCGCCGCGGGTGCGGTCGGCGACCACGCGCAGCGGCAGCAGCGGGGCCTTCACGCGGGACTCGACGAACACGAAGGTGACCAGCAGCACCGCGGCGGCGACGAACATGCCGACCGTGGTGGCCTCGCTCCAGCCCTCGGACTCGGCACGGGTGAAGCCGTAGACCAGGGCGACCAGGCCCAGGGTGGACAGGATGACGCCGGGGATGTCGAGCGTCGAGCGGTTGCGGCTGCCGGCCGGCTCGTTGATGACGAACCAGGCACCGGCCGCGGCGACCACGGCGAACGGGATGTTGACGAAGAACGTCCAGCGCCAGTCCAGGTACTCGGTGAGGAAGCCGCCGAGGATCAGACCGACCGCGGCACCGCCACCGGCGATGGCGCCGTAGATGCCGAACGCCTTGGCGCGCTCCTTGGCGTCGGTGAAGGTCACGGCGAGCAGGGAGAGCGCGGCGGGCGCGAGCAGCGCGCCGAAGGCGCCCTGGAGCGCGCGGGCGCCGAACATCATCGCCTCGTTGGTGGCGGCGCCGCCCAGCGCGGAGGCCAGCGCGAAGCCGATCAGTCCGACGACGAAGGTGCGCTTGCGGCCCCACAGGTCGGCTATCCGGCCGCCGAACAGCAGCAGACCGCCGAAGGCGAGCGCGTAGGCCGTGACGACCCACTGCCGGTTGCCGTCGGAGATGCCGAGGTCCTGCTGGGCGGAGGGCAGGGCGATGTTCACGATGGTCGAGTCGAGGACGACCATCAGCTGGGCGAGCGCGATGAAGACGAGCGCTTTCCAGCGGTTGGCGTCGGGGACGCCGGGCGCGGCCTTGAGGGCTGCTTCGGACATGGGAGTACCCACTTCGGGACGTTGTGACGGAAAACAGGTGACGGAAAGACGAGGTGACGGAGAGAGGAAGTGACGGAGAGAGGAAGTGACGGAAAGACGAAGTGACGGAAAGACGAGGTGATGGAAGAACGGGGCGCCGGAGGCACCGCGGGCGGGCAGGACCGGATACGGCCCGTCCACGCCGACGGCCGCCTGGAGTCCTGCTGCGTACTGAGGTTTCGCTGGGTGCTGCGGAACCGGCGGTGGCGTCCGGGTCAGGACGCCGGGCCGGTGGAACGCCGTGGGGGGCGTGAGGTCTCGGAGGGTGTACGGACTGTTGGCTGGGCTAGCTGAGCTGGTCGCAGGGCCGGCGCAGGTCCTCCACGGTGATGGCCGCGCCCGGAAGGACGGAGCGGGCCGGTGCCCGCAGTCCGTCCAGGAACAGCTGAAGATGACGGTGGGTGAAACGGTCGCCGCCCAGGCACCGCGTACCGGCCGGCGGGCGGCTGAGCTGGGCCACGGCGACCAGCAGGTCACCGACGTCCACATCGCTCCGCAACTGCCCGGCCGTCCTGGCCCGCTCCATGATCTCGCCGACGAGTCCCTCGACCCGCTCACGGGCCGCTTCCAGGTCGGGGTGGTGCTGGTCGAACGTGGTGGAGACCATCGGGCACAGCGCGCTGATCCGCTGGTCGGCGGCGACGTGCACGAAGCGCTCCAGCGCGGCGAACGGGTCGCCGCCGCGCGCGAGGGCGACCTCGGCCGCCCCCGCCATGCGGTCCATCACCGAGCAGACGACCTCGCGGACGAGGGCGTCCCGGTCGGGGAAGTTCCGGTACACCGTGGCGTTGCCGACACCGGCCCGGCGGGCGACCTCGTCGAGCGGCACCTCGGGGCCGTGCTCGACGAACATCTCCTGGGCGGCGGTGAGGATCCGCTCCCGGTTGCGCAGGGCGTCGGCGCGGGGCCGGGGCACCTTGCGCTGCACGGGGGTCGCGGTCTGCACGGCGTACTCCTTCGCTTCGCTGGACTTGACCGAGTGTTTACGAACCGGGGAAGAAGTCCCCGTTTCGCTCGGACACAGGTCTAAACGGGGAACCGATCCCCGGTTATTTCCCCACCCGCCGACGAACTCCCGTGACCTGCGTCACACGCGACCGCGCATGCGCGCGGGTCCCGGGGGATGTACGCGCGTAGGCCTCCGAGCTGTGTACGCGCGCCGGCCTCCGGCCGGGTATGCGCGCCGGTCCGGAAAACCCTCGATCGGTCTCCCCCAGCGCGCGCCCCCGCCCGCCCCGACACAGGGTGATTGCAGGGTGCAGCCGATGGACCGGCGGCTGCCGGGCCCCGGGAGGACTGGATGCAGCCACCAGCGCGCCGTCGGATACGCCCCCGCCGCGTGGCCGCCCTCGTCTCCGTCTCCGCCCTGACCCTGGCCGTCAGCACCTCGGCCGGCACCGGCCGGCTCCCGCCCGGCGCCACCGCGGCCGGCGCCGCACCGGCCTCCCTCTCCCGCTCCTCCGCGCACGGTCCCTGCATGATCACCGGCGGGGCCGAGGTGCAGATGTCGGAGGGCGTCCCGACCTCGCACGGCTACTCCCGCTCCACCGGCACCGTCCGTGCCCTCAATCTGATGGTCGACTTCTCCGACGCCCCCGGCGAGGGCACGGCCCTCGACCGCTACGCCGAGTTCTTCCCGCAGACCCGGAACTGGTTCCGCACCAGCTCCTACGGCCGCCTCGACTACCGCCCGGAGGCCCCGGTCCGCGACTGGCTGCGCATGCCCAAGCCCTTCGCCGAGTACGGCATAGAACGCGGCGCCCCCTTCGACCCCGCCTACCGCGAGCTGGTCGAGGACATCGTGACGACGGCCGACCCCGAGGTCGACTTCAGCGACTACGACCTCCTCAACATCCTGGTCACCCCGAACGCGGGCCCCTCCGCCCTGGACACGGTCCTCTCCGTCACCTTCGCCGGCAACCACGAGGCCCCGGTCGCAGACGGCGTCCCCGTCGCCAACGCCTCGTTCGTCTACTCCCGCCAGGACGACGGCTCCGGCTCCTACGGCAGGACCGGCTACCGGGTCCTCCCCCACGAGAACGGCCACGTCTTCGGCCTGCCCGACCTGTACACGCAGGAGGGCGGCGGCGCGGCCGGGCACTGGGACATCATGAGCGAGGACTGGGGCGCCAACAACGACCTGGTCGGCTGGCACAAGTGGAAACTGGGCTGGCTCGACGCGAACCAGGTGCACTGCGCGTCGACCCCCGGCACCAAGGAGTACGACCTCACCCCCCTGGCCCGCCCCGGCGGCCCCAAGCTGGTCTTCCTCCCCCTGGACGCCCGCTCCGGCTACGCCGTGGAGCTGCGCACCCGCGAGGGCAACGACGAGGCGGTGTGCCGGCCCGGCGTCCTGATCTACAAGGTCGACGCGGACGTCGACACCGGCATGGGCCCGGTGAAGGTCTATGACTCCCGCCGGGACAGCGGCGGCTGCACCCGCAGCCCCAACGTCCACGCCGAACTCTCCGACGCGGCGTTCACCCCCGGCGAGACCTTCGAGGACCCCCGCAACGGAGTGACAATCACGGTCGCGAGCGCGGACCTGAAGGGCGACCACGCGATACGAGTGACCCGCCACTGACGCCCTCCACCACCCCCTCGGCAGCCCGCCGCCCCACGCCCCCTCCACTCCCTGCGCCGGCCCCCTGGCCTACACCCCCGCCACCGAATCCCACCCGCTACACTGACCGCGGCGAGGTCTCCACGACCTCCGGCCTTCGTAGCTCAGGGGATAGAGCACCGCTCTCCTAAAGCGGGTGTCGCAGGTTCGAATCCTGCCGGGGGCACAGGCAGAAGGGCCAGCTCAGGAGGGATTTCCTCCGGGACTGGCCCTTCGTCGTTTCCTGTGCCGTGCCACTCGCGTGCCACTACGTTTGGGTGGACCCGTCACCATTCCGGCCGGAGGCGTCTTCCCCACCATCGCGGATCGTGACGCCGAGGCGGTCAGCGATGCCCCGATCACAGTCGCCGTGTGCGCGCTGCCGTGCTACGAGATACTGTGCCGGACGGATCCTCGGTCTGGCACTACGCCCCTGATCCTCAAGCTACACAGAGGGACGTGTACAGCGGAAAGCTCTGCCGCTGTTGGCAGTGACAGCAGTGCCGACGTCAACGACGGCAGACGTCAGCGGCACTGTGCTGGCGCGAGGCGAGAGATGCCGACGGGCCCCGTGGTGTGGACGTCCGTCCGACCTGGGGGTGGCGGAACAGGCGAAGCCCCCTGCCGCTGTGTGCAACAAGGGACTTCGGTCTTGTGGTGTGGATTCAGACAGTACGGCGGTAGCGCAGGCACCGGAGGAGGGCCACCGCGGCCGCGAAGGCGAATCCGGTCGGGACCTGCGGTTGCAGGTGGACTGCGGTGCCGAGGGTGGCCACGTTAATCCAGTCCTGAAGTTGGGGGCGGCGGTACTCGATCCGCAGAGGTTTCCACATCTGTGCTTCCATGGGCCTGTCCTTGTTTTGCTCTCGCTGGGGCATTGCACGCGGACACTGCGGGGATCGCCCATGCCGGGGCGGTCCCCGTCCGCGTTTCCGTAGACGGTATGTGCCACGAGGTGGGGTTGATGTGGTCAACGGCAGCCGTCAGCCACGGACTCAACTGTGTTCGCTAGCAGGGCTTTTGCCGCTCTCCAAGTTTTCTGTAGGTGAGGCTACAGACGCCTGACCTGCGCCTTTTTCTTAGCCATCTGCGCAGATGGCCACGGATGATCATCTTCCGGTTCAAAGTTGGCTTGATCTCGCCTATGCGTAACGTCATGGACCAGTGGGCGACTGCGGCCAGGTCGCAAGTTCGAATCCTGCCGGGGGCACAGGCAGAAGGGCCAGCTCGGGAGGCGTTTCCTCCCAGGTTGGCCCTTCGTCGTTTCAGCGGTCGTGCCGCACGCGTCCCAGTCCACGCGGAGTCCACGTCCCCTAGCCGGAGGCCGCTCCCCCACCGCCCCGGATCATGGCCCCGAGCCGGTCGGCGATGGCCCGGTCACGGTCGCTGGTCATGTGCTGGTAGATCAACGCGGCCCGGGAGCTGCTGTGCCCCATCCTCGTCATCAGCTCCCGCGTGCTGGCGCCGGCCGTCGAGGCCAGCGTGTTGCCCGTGTGCCGAAGATCGTGGAAGTGCAGCTCGGCCGTGACGCCCGCATCCCTCCGGGCCTTGACCCAGTCGTCCCGGAAGTTGCTCCGCCGCAGCTGCCCGCCCTGCGGCCCGACGAAGACGTGCCCGTCGCGGCCGGGAGCGGCGAAGTGCTCCAAGTGGTACGCGACCGCGTCGAGCAGTTCGGCCGGGAAGGACACGGAGCGCACCCCGGCCGCGGATTTCGGCGCCTTGTCGAAGAGCCGGCCGTCCTGCAGCTCGGCCTGAGCCCGGCGCACGGTGACGGTCAGCCCCTCCAGGTCGATGTCCCGGCGCCGCAGGGCCGCCAGCTCCCCGAACCGCAGGGTGGTGAAGGCCGCCAGGAGCACGAGCAGCCGGACCCGTCTATCCCTCGCCAGTTCGCACAGAGCTGGAATGCGCGATTCGTCGATTTCTTGCAACTGCAAAATAATTTCAAAGAAACAGGCGGACGAATTAGGCGCCTATTGCGTAACCAAGAAGAATTTGGCGAAGGTGACCACATCCAGGAAGCTTTTCATCTGATTAGAAGTGAAGCGAAGCGGCGCATGGAGCTTAATTTTGACATCCTGGACTCAGAAACAGATCACATCGCCCTCGTGGGTTACCCATACCGGGCCTTCCGTGATGTCTACGAGTACCTGTTGGCCAAGTGTCTGTACCACCAATACTGGGCAGAAGCCAACGAAACTTGGCCCACGTTCCAGTACCCCCAAGATGCTCTGGTACATGAGGTGCACCGAGGCACAGAGATCGAAACCGAGGTAGTCCAATCCGTTCTTTCCGATCTGATCTACAACGAGCAAACCAAGATGCAACCCATGTACTACCCGATCGTTTCTCAAGCGGGTAGCAGGGATCTTATAATGATCCCACAGACTCTGATCACCAGTGATGCCCCATCTCGACTGCTCCGCATACACGCCACAAAAAATCCCAAGCACTTCCTTTCCAGGGTGAGCAATCACCTTGGAACAAGGTTCGTAGACAAGCTGGCCAACCTGTTCGAAAGCCAGGGCTTTTTCGTCAAGAAGAATGTGCAACTGGAGAATGTATCCAAGGGTGCGCCAGATATCGACCTTTTGATTGTCTCCCGAGAGCGTACGCTCGGATATTTTGTTTTTCTGATCGAAGCAAAATCCCCCATCCCCTCATCCTGGGCAAAAGACCACCTTCGGGTCACGCATTCAGACAGCATGCCCAAAGCCTTCAAACAGGTCAGAAGGATTTTGGATGCCCTGAAGAGCGAGGTCGGCACGGATTTTATGCTCAAGCAAGTCATTTCGATGGATCCCGAACCCTTCCCCGAGGGCATGATGCCACTGCGTACCCTGATCGCAACGTCAGAGAACGCGGGCATGTTTTTCGATACCGAAAGCTCTGCAACGAGCGTTGTCGACTACCGCACCCTTACTCAGATCGTGCAAAACAGCGACGGTGACGTGGTCTACATCCTTAAAATACTCAATGAAGCCCGAGATGCCTTTCAGGCGAGCTATCAGAGCGCCACACAAACTTTCACCATGGGCAACATTACGGTGCAGTATGAGGTCACTCAAATGTCCACAATTCGCACCTACGAAAAGAACGTCTGGAAGTCAGAAGGGGTTGATGTATCTGTCGCAGATGATTTTTTCGCGAACGGAGGATCGCGAGCGAATCCCCTAGGATGAAAACCTCTACGGTTTCAGCTTGGATCGCGCTGGGCGAGCGACGCCGGCGGCCCTGGCGACATGATGCAACCACACGCGGACGACTGACACAGCAAGCCGACCGCAGCCTGCTCACCGCACACGCGCCTGATCGGGCGACGCACCCAGCATTGTGGCGGACTGTCGCCGACTTGGGTCGTGCCACAACCGTGCCAGATTCAGGGGTCAGCCACGGTCAACGAAGGTGCCGTGCGGTCGGGTCTCCGACTGCCTGACCAGGTAGTGAAGCGCCAGGTCAGCAGCGTGATCCTCCACCCGCTCTCCTAAAGCGGGTGTCGCAGGTTCGAATCCTGCCGGGGGCACAAGGTGAGGAACGGCTAAGGCCCAGGTCAGGGAGCAATTTCCCGGACCTGGGCCTTACGTCTGCCCGGCCTGACTACGTTTTCTGACACCCTCGCTACACCTCGCCACGAAGGCGCCCCTCCTAAATCTCTCCTAAATGATCATGCTGTTCGCGCAGGTCACGGGCCCAAAACGGAGAGAGCGGCCCCCACTCTCCCTCGCAGGGAGTGCGGGAGCCAAGAGTGCCGGGTCGCCCGAGAGGGGGGCACCACGCCGAACGACCCGACACGCTATTGCCGTGCTGGCTTGCTTGTAGCTAACAGGCACCCATCCACGGTGTCAGTCACCCATTCGTGTGAACGTACGTTCGATTGTAGTGCGCATCCATCTAAGTCCTACGGACATTTATTGATCCGCCGCAGAGTCGCCGGTCGTCGCGCTGGATCGATTCCCACTCCGTTCAAGATCACACAGATTAGGGTTGACCGTAATCCTTTTTGATCACGCGGTCGGGAACGTGGACCTGTGCCGCGCCCCACCCCGCCCGACGACCGGGTCATCGCCCGCCGCCGCCAGGTCGGGGAACAGATCAGACGCGTGCGTGAGCACCACAACCTCAGCCAGCGGGACGTCTGCGGTCGGTCCGGAATCGACGTGGCCACCTACAGCCGCATCGAGCAGGGCCACTCCTCACCCCTGCTGGACACCCTCATCCGCATCGCCGACGCGATCGGCGTCGACGTCGCCGAGCTCGTGCGCCCAGCCGCTGGAGGCCGCCCCTGACGGGGGTGACAGGGGCGACCTCCCTGGGCGGCGGCGCCGACCAGGTCCGGGGCCGGCCGTCAGAGCTGCTTGTGCCAGCCGCCTCGGGAGAGCCGGGTCCGTCCGTCGGGGAGGATGCGGACGCGGGCGCCGCGCACCGGCAGTTCGCCGTGCTGGAGCCAGTGGGAGCGGATCTCGTCGAGGATGCTCCAGAGGCGGCGGGGGCCGGCCTGGTGCACGATGGGCGGCTCGGTGCCGGTGCCCGTGGCCCGGGCCCAGGAGCCGTCCGCGTGCGCCAGCACTGCGGTCCGCCGGTCGCCCGTCTCCTCGTAGGAGTGCTCGACGCCGGGGGCGAGGACGCCCAGCATGGAGTCGACGTCCCATGCCTGCCCTACGTCGAGCACCGGGTACGGCGAGGTGGTGACCTCGTCGCCCTCGGCGTAGTGGGCGGCCGCCAGGACCTCGATGACCTCCGGCGGGTAGTCGTCGCCGGTGCGGGCCTGCATGAACCCGGCCCGGTCCCATGCGATCCGGCCCACGGCTCCGCCGTCCTCCTGCCTCTCGGCGGTGAGGATCAGTGACGTGCCGGCGATCGTGGTGACGAGCCGGCCCCCGACGCGCAGGGCGGTCAGCCAGGCGCTGGGGACGCTGCGGACGGAGACGGTCGCCATGATTCGGTCGAACTGGCCCTCGGTGGCGGGCAGCGGCCCGGTCGCGTCGACCGCGGCCAGGCGCGGTGCCAGGCCGATCGAGGCCAGCCGCTGCCGGGCGGCGTCGACGAGGTAGAGGTCCACGTCGACGCTGGTGACTGCCGTGTCGCCGAGGCGGCGGCAGGCAAGGGCGGTCCCGTACCCGCTGCCCGTGCCCACGTCCAGCAGCGTGTCACCGTCGTTGATGCGGGCATGCCGGAGCATCTGGACAGTGAGGCTGGGCAGCGTCGCGGAGGACGTCGGCCGCCCCATGGGGCGGTCATGGTGATCGGCGGCGTCGGCGTGCAGCGGGCCCACGCGGGTGATAAGCGAGCGGTCGCCGTAGGCGGCGGTGTACCAGCCGAGGTCGCTGGTGGGCCGGCGCAGTGCCCACTGTCCGTCCTCGGGCTCCCACCAGGCCGGTACGAAGACGTGCCGGGGCGTACGGGCCACGGGCTCGTGCCAGCGCGAACCGCGGCCGGCGACCCGGTCGGCCAGTTCGGCGGCGTGCTTCTCCCAGATCACGCGGTCACCTCCAGGCCCGCGGTGGGCGTCAGGACGTCGTCGTACGCAGGGTCGCACGCCTCGGTGTTGGACGGGTCGCAGTCGCCGGAGTCGTCCGGCGGGCAGGCCGCGCGCGGGGCCGGCACGGAGTCGGTGAGCTGCTGCCACCGGTCGCTGCGCAGGATGTCCGCCAGGCGCTGCTCGCGGACATTTCCGGCGACGAGGAACCGAGAGAGGATGCAGCCGCTGACCTGCCCGTCCGGGTCGACCGAGACGCGGTGGCGGAAGCAGTGCCCGCACAGCTCGCCCGTCGACGGGACGGAGACGGCCGGGTCGGCGGCCCGGCCGACCCGGCGGACGCGGTCGACCTGGATACGGGTGACGCCCAGGCGGCGCAGTTCCTCCTGCGCCTGGGCGACGCGCTGCCCGTCGAGGACCTCGACGATGCCGGCCCGCAGGGGGATGCCCCGGCGGAGGGCCTCGGTGATGTTGGCGCGGGTGCGGCGGTAGCTGCCCGGGCCGTGGGTGATCTGCTCGTGCTGCTCGGCCTGGTCGCTGTAGTAGCTGGTGGCCAGCGAGACGCCGGGCCGCTCGAAGCACTTCCAGAGGCGGGGGCGGATGTTGGCGAGGTTGGAGTAGACCTCGACGTTCAGGCCGGCGCCCAGGGCGTGGCCGACGAACAGGGGGAGGTAGGGCGCGAGAGTCGGCTCCCCGCCGATGAACTGCACCGCGGGGATGCCGAGGGCGGCGACGTCCGTGATGACGTCCAACCATGCCTGCGGGGACATGCTGCCGGTGGACGCCTTGGGCCCCGAGCTGGTGCAGCAGTGGCTGCACGACAGCTGGCAGCGGCCGGTGATCTCCAGCTCTACCGAGCGGATACCGGCCACCGGGGACGTGGCCGCTTGCGGGATGGTGGCTGTGCTCATGGGGTCCTCCAGATCGAGGGCTGGAACAGGAAGGGACGTCCCGGGCGCGCAGGGCAGGGGGCGACCGGGGCGGGAGGTGCGGGGTGCGACTCTGACCCGGCAGTCGCCGCGGGACCCCGTGGCGCTGGGGCAGGCGCAGGTCAGATCCCTCTGAGGGTCATCCTGGGCAGGACGCCTCGGTGTGGGGTGAGCGGGGCGTTCGCCGGCCAGGGGTCGCATTCGTCGCCCAGCAGGTGCACGCCGGCGGCGACCAGACGGGCCACGGCCAGCGGTTCGCAGAGGATGCCCGGGCGCGGCGGGACCGACCAGTACACGGTGGCGCCCGTCTGCGGGTAGTCCACGGCCGCCAGTGCCGGCATCCCCAGGTACGACTCGCGGCCGAGACAGGCGACGTCGTCACCGCGCCAGTCCTCGGCGGCGTCCCGCCAGGTCTGCGGCATGCTCGGGGGTACGAGCGCGTAGTAGCGGGGGCCGCCCACAGCGCAGATGACGGGGCCGTCGGCGAGAACCTCGGTCAGTACGGTGTCGATGTCGGCCGGGTCGGTGCTGGCCGCGAGCGCTTGGACGATGCGGCCCGGGATACGCACCGCTGAGAACAGACCGCCGAGAGGCAGCAGGACCACGCCGTGCTCACGCAGCTCGGCCCGGGCCTGCCTCGGCACTGGGTGCGCGGAGATCAGCCACTCCTCGGCGGACACCTGCTGGTCGACGGTGGGGTGAACCAGGACGCCGGGGCCTGCCTCAACTGACCGCAGGGCAGGCAGCCGTTGTTCGGGATTCTTCGCCATTGGCCAGGGCCTCCACGGTCGGTGTGCTCCGTCTCACACACGGACCGTAAAACGCGGTACAACAAGAGAGGCACGCAAAGTGCGTGCCTCGCTCCGGAGGAACGCAATGGACACTTCCGGCATCGGCCGACGCATCGCCTACTGGCGAGACCTGCGGGGCTTCACCCAGACCGACTTCGGCCAGCTCATGGGGCAGGCGAAGCGATGGGTGCAGGACATCGAAGGCGGGAAGCGCCAGCAGGACCCGCGACTCTCGGTCCTGGTGCGCGCGGCCGAAGTCCTGCGCGTCCCCCTGGAGCAGCTCTTGACCGACAGCACACCCACCCCACCTCCGGGCGCCACCCCGCCCGCCGGTGCCCTCAGCGTCATCGACGCCCTCTACGCTCGCACCGGCGACGGCGACCCGCCCTCGCGCGACGTGATCCAGCGCAGGCTGGACTACTGCTGCCGTGCGTTCCAGGCGTGCCACTACACCGCGCTCGCCCGCGATCTGCCTGCGCTCATGGCCGATGCCGAGCTCGCCGCGCATGCTGCTCCCGTCGACGGCCGCAGCGACGCCCAGGCCGCACTGTCCCGGGTCTACCAGCTCGTCACCTCCTACCTGCACAAGTACGGCACAGCGACCGCGATCCCGGCCGCGCTCGCCGCGGACCGCGCGCTGGCCGCCGCCGAGCGGTCCGGAGACCCGGTGCAGATCGGGGCCGCCGCTCGCCGCGTCGCCAAGAGCCTCGTCTACCAGCAGCGCCCCCAGGCCGCCGTCGAGTTCGCAACGGCAGCAGCACGGCGCCTGTCCAGCGACCTCACCCAGCGCGGGTCGCTCGGCCTGTCCACCCTCGGCATGCTGTACCTGTCCGCCGCACTCGCCGAGTCCTCGCAGGAGAAGACGGCCGCCCGTGTCCGCGCGGCCGGTGGGCACGTTGACGAGGCAGGCGACGTGGCAGCGCGTCAGGGCGCGGACCTTGACGAGGACTACACGCAGTTCGGACCGACCAACGTGGTCCTGCACCGGGTCGACATGCTGCTGCGGTTCGAGGAGGGCTGGTCCGCGCTCGACGCGGCGAAGAAGGCGGAGCCGGAGGCGCTGGCCGGGATGACCCGCGAGCGGCAGGCCGGACACCGGGTTGCGATGGCACGCGCTTCGCTCTTGACACGGCACAAGGAGGATGCCGCCAAGGCGCTCCTGGAAGCCGACGAACTGGCGCCCGAGGAAGTCCGCAGTCGGCCGGACGCCGTGAACCTGGTCAAGGACGTGGTCGGTGTGACGGCCGACCCCGGGCCGGGCTTGCGTGCGCTGGCTCAGCACTGTGGACTGCGCACATGACCCGAGTGCTCTACCTCATCGCCTGCGCCGCCGGCCCCACCCAGTACGTCGACGACGGAGTGCGCGCTGCCCAGGCCGACGGCTGGGACGTGTGCCTCATCCTCACCCCGTCCGCTGCCTCTTGGTGGGAGCCGCGGATGCAGGAGCTGGTCGATCTGACTGGGCATCCGGTGCGGTCCAGGTACAAGCTGCCGTGGGAGAAGGACGCACTGCCGAAGGCGGACGCGATGCTGGTGGCGCCGATGTCGTGCACGACGTTGAACAAGTGGGGGGCTGGGATCTCCGACACGCTGGCGATCGGGTTGCCGTCGGAGGGCGTGCACATGGGCGTGCCGGTGGTGGCGATGCCGTACTTCAACCGCGCGCAGGGCGCACAGCCTGCGGTCGCCCGTTCGATTGCGGCGTTGCGGGGGCAGGGTGTGCTCGTCCTTGATGGCCCGGACGGGTATCAGATGCATCCGCCGAAGCAGGGCGAACCGAAGGCGTACCCGTGGACGAGCGCGCTCGCGGGCGTGCGGCGCCTGGTCGGCGCCTGAGTCCGGATACGACGAAACGGCCCCCGCCGCCCGCCCGCGAGGGCAGACGGCGAGGGCCGCGCTCACACTCCAGTTCGGTTGCACTCCTCCACCCGCGGCGGCGGAGGCGGCGGATCGTTCCGGTGCCGCCGCATCACCCCCGTCAGATCGTCCACGTACAGGGCGAGGGACCGGACCAGGGACCGCAGCGACCGCACCTCGTCCCGCGCGGCCGTCAGCTCCTGGCGCAGCTCCGTCTTGATCGCCTCGAACGCGACCCGGTCCTCCGCCCGCTGATTCGGCTCGGCCGCGGCTTCGGCCGCCGCCCGCTGCGCCTCAGCTGTCGTGCGCGCCGCCGTGCACGTGGCCCGGGCGGCGAACACCCCGCTGCCCAGCAGCGCCACCGCGCCGAGCAGCGACCCGATGATCCCTGCGGCGCCCCCCAGCCTCCGGTCACGGTCTCTCCCTACGTGCAGGTACTCACGTACAGCGGACGCCCACAAGATCATCCCCGTGTGGCTGGTCGCGTACCAGCCGAACGTCGCCAGCCCCCGGAGAGACTCCCCGTCACAACCCCAGCCCCCCACAGGTACGCGCTGCCCCAGTGAAACGGCGGCCCCAGCGCGGCGATGAACCCCCACCGGTCACGGCCGATACGCAGCCACGCGCAGCCGAACGTGATCGCTCCGCACGCTACCCACACCGACGCCCAACACCGGCTGTCCGCCCACCGCGTGAGCGCCTCCGACCCGGGCGGATTGGGCTCCGAGGTGAGGATGGACCCCAGCCCGTGAAGGATCTTTCCGGTGCCGAGCAGCAGAGGAGCAATGCCGCGGCGGCCCAGCACGCGACGCAGCCGCCGGACCGCCGCGCGCATCAGACGCCCTTGGCCAGCGACGCCGAGTTCTGCGCGCCGAACGCCCACGCCGCCATGCCCTCCAGCAGGGTGCCGGCCACCGCTGTCCCGGCCGCCGCCATCGTCTCCCAGAAGGAGGCGTGGAACATGTCGGCCGGGCCCGCCGCGACGACGGCGGTGGCGAGGGTGCGCTCGGCGAGGTCTCGCGGGTCCGGTACAGGAGCGGCGGGTCGTGGTGCGCCTGTAGGGTCCCGGTCATGGTGATCGCGACCGTTCGTGAGTGGGACGACGAGGAAGGGTGGGGTGTGCTCGATTCGCCCGAGACACCCGGTGGCTGCTTCGGCCATTACTCCGATATCCAGCAGCCCGGCTTCCGTACCCTGTCGCCCGGACAGCAGGTGGACCTCTCGTGGGAGGCGCCCGGTTTCAAACAGGACGGATACGACTACCGTGCCGTGAGCATCACGCCCCGGTCCTCCTGACATCGGCCAGGGCCAGAGCCGGGTCCGCGCCCGTCAAGGTCGTGCTCCTCGTCCACAGGGCGTTCGCCGTGGTCGGGTCCGAGATGTGGGCCGGGACGGGTTCGGGGCGTGGGGTGCCGCGTAGGCCGAAGGTGCGGGGGCCCCAGAGCTGGCCGCCCTCCGCCGCCGGGTCGAGGACGGCTCGGACGATGGGCCGGGCGCCGGCCTCCTTGCCCTGGACCAGGAGCGCGGCGGGCAGGGCGCGCAGGCGGCGGGCCGGCGTGACCTCGTGGAGCGGCGGGCGGGGCGGGGTCAGGGCGTCGAGCGCGCCGCCGGGGTGGGCCACCAGGCTGCTCACCGTGCTGTGGGCGGCGCGCAGGCGGCGGTCGAGTTCCAGGGCGAAGCTCATCTGGGCCAGTTTCGAGCGGCCGTAGGTCCGCTTGGGGCGGTAGTCCCGGGTGGACTGGAGGTCGTCCAGGTCCAGCCGCTCGGAGCGGGCCGCGAAGCTGCCGACCGTCACGACGCGGGCGGCCGGCGCCGCCGAGAGCAGCGGGGCCAGCCAGCGGGTGAGCGCGAAGTGGCCGAGGTGGTTGGTGGCGAACATCAGCTCGTGGCCGGCGGCCGTCTCGCGGCGCGGCGGATCGTCCAGGGCCACGCCCGCGTTGTGGACGACCGCGTCGAGGTGGTCGAGGTGGAGTGTGTCGACCGCGGTGCTCAGGGTGGACAGGTCGGCCAGGTCCAGGGGCATGTGCCGGAGCCGTGCGCCGGGGACGCGGGAGCGGATCGACGTCATCGCGGCGTCGGCCTTCGCGGCGGTCCGGCTGCCCAGTACGACGACGGCTCCGGTCGTGGCGAGCTGCTCCGCGACGAAGTAGCCGATGCCGGCGTTGCCTCCGGTGACCAGGAAGGTCTTGCCGTGGGCCGGGGGCAGGCGGTGGACGTCCCAATGAGGGGTGAGGGTGGACATGCCGTTCAGGGTTCCTCGCCCCGCCGACACTCCGCCGACCGATCACCGACGGATCTCCGATCTCGGCAGTCGTGAGTGAACGGAAGATCGGGTTCAGCGTCGAAATGATTCGGGATGTGTGCCCACTGCCGTGGGGCAGTCGTATGGGCGCCATCTCCCATGAGACGGGGAGTCGACTCCAAGACCGCGCTGACCGGCTGGAATTGACCCACACAACGCAGTCCGGGCTCCGAATGTTTCGAAGTGCATGCCGAAACTATTGACAGTTGACGCGAGCATCTCAACACTGACTCGCCATCGGCTTCCCCGTACGACCTGTACGACCCGTACAAGAGGAGGACGCACACGATGGACATCGCACCCGCATCCGCACGTCCCGGCGACCGTCGCAGACGGGGTCGGCTCCGGTTGCTGTTCAGTGGGGTCTGTGCCGCCGTGCTGGCGGTCGTGGTCGCCATGACCGGGCCCGGGACCGCCTACGCCGACACGGTCGTGACGACCAACCAGACCGGGACCGACAACGGGTACTACTACTCGTTCTGGACCGACTCCCAGGGCACCGTCTCCATGAACCTGGGATCCGGCGGCTCGTACAGCACCAACTGGAGGAACACCGGGAACTTCGTCGCCGGGAAGGGGTGGAGCAACGGCGGGCGGCGGAGCGTGACCTACTCCGGCACCTTCAACCCGTCCGGCAACGCCTACCTCGCGCTCTACGGCTGGACGTCGAACCCGCTGGTCGAGTACTACATCGTCGACAACTGGGGGACGTTCCGGCCCACCGGCACGTTCATGGGGACCGTCAGCAGTGACGGCGGGACGTACGACATCTACAGGACGACGCGGTACAACGCGCCGTCCGTCGAGGGGACGCGCACCTTCGACCAGTACTGGAGTGTCCGGCAGTCCAAGCGGACGGGCGGGACCATCACCACCGGCAACCACTTCGACGCCTGGGCGCGGGCCGGCATGCCCCTCGGCAGCTTCAACTACTACATGATCATGGCGACCGAGGGGTACCAGAGCAGCGGCAGCTCCAGCATCACCGTGGGCGGCACCGACTCCGGTGGCGGCGGAGGGGGCGGTGGCGGCGGCACCGGGTGCAGCGCCACGCTCTCCGCCGGGCAGCAGTGGAGCGACCGGTACAACCTCAACGTCGCCGTCTCCGGCAGCAGCAACTGGACCGTGACGATGAACGTGCCCTCGCCCGCCAAGGTGCTCTCCACCTGGAACACCAGCGCCAGCTATCCCAGCGCCCAAGTCCTGACGGCCAAGCCGAACGGCAGCGGCAACACCTTCGGCGTCACCATCCAGCCCAACGGCAATTGGACCTGGCCCTCCGTCTCGTGCAGCGCCGGCTGATGGCCCGGGGGGTCTCCATGCGCAGTCGTCTGCGTTCCGCGGTCGGTGGCCTGGTCGCCGGCGCCCTGGCCGCCGCGGGCCTGCTCGCCCTCACGGTGCCCGGCGCCGCGCCGGCCCGCGCCGCCGCCTCCGCCTGCACCGGGTACGTCGGGCTGACCTTCGACGACGGGCCGTCCGGCAGTACGTCCGCCCTGCTGAACGCGCTCAAGCAGAACGGGCTGCGGGCCACCATGTTCAACCAGGGGCAGTACGCCGCCGCCAACCCGGCGCTGGTCAAGGCCCAGGTGGACGCCGGCATGTGGGTGGGCAACCACAGCTACACCCATCCGCACCTGACCCAGCTCGGCCAGGCGCAGATCGATTCCGAGATCGGACGGACCCAGCAGGCGATCGCGAACGGGGGCGGCGGTACGCCGGTCCTGTTCCGGCCGCCGTACGGGGAGACCAACGCGACCGTGCGGTCGGTGGCGGCCTCGTACGGGCTCACCCAGGTGATCTGGGACGTCGACTCGCAGGACTGGAACGGCGCGAGCACCGACGCCATCGTCCAGGCCGCCGGCCGGCTCACGGACGGGCAGGTCATCCTCATGCACGACTGGCCCGCCAACACGCTCGCGGCCATCCCCCGGATCGCCCAGGGGCTCGCCGCGCGCGGACTGTGCGCCGGGATGATCTCCCCGCAGACCGGGCGTGCCGTCGCGCCGACCGGCGGGGGCGGAGGGGGCGGAGGCGGCGGCACCGGGTGCAGTGCCACGCTCTCCGCCGGGCAGCAGTGGAGCGACCGGTACAACCTCAACGTCACCGTCTCCGGCAGCAGCAACTGGACCGTGACGATGAACGTGCCCTCACCCGCCAGGGTGCTCTCCACCTGGAACACCAGCGCCAGCTATCCCAGCGCCCAGACGCTGACGGCCAAGCCGAACGGCAGCGGCAACACCTTCGGCGTCACCATCCAGCACAACGGCAACTGGACCTGGCCGACCGTCTCCTGCACGGCCGGCTGATCCGGTGGGCCCGCGTCAGCTCGCCGTCACCCTGATGCGGGCCCATCGGGCCGCCGGCGCGGTCGGTGAAGACCGCGGCCGGTGGCGAGGAAGCGTCGGCCGGGCTCTGCCTCCAGACCCCGGAGCGGGCGGCACCCTCTAGCATCCGGGCATGACCTCTGACATCAGCAATGCCCCCATGTCCCCCCTGAGCGTCGGGATCGGCGCCCTCGACGGCGGTCCGGCGGACCTCGGGCAGTACGCCGGGCAGGTCGTGCTCGTCGTGAACGTCGCCTCCAAGTGTGGGCTGACACCGCAGTACGAAGGGCTGGAGCGGCTGCACGAGCGGTACGCGGAGCGGGGCTTCACCGTGCTCGGGGTGCCGTGCAACCAGTTCATGGGGCAGGAGCCGGGCAGCGCTCAGGAGATCGCGGAATTCTGCTCGGCGACGTACGGGGTGACCTTCCCGATGACCGAGAAGGTCGAGGTGAACGGGGAGGGCCGGCATCCGCTGTACGAGCGGCTGGTCGGGTTCGCGGACGCCGAGGGGCACCGCGGGGACGTGCGGTGGAACTTCGAGAAGTTCCTGATCGGGCGGGACGGGGAGGTCGTCGCCCGGTTCGCGCCGCAGACCGAGCCGGAGGCGCCGGAGGTGGTGGCCGCGGTGGAGGAGCAGCTGGCCTGACGCAGGAGTACGAGCCGAGCCCTCTCGGCAAGGTCGGCGAACTGGTCGAGAGGGCTCCGCGGTGGTGCGTGTCCGGGCGTACGGCCCGTAGGGGGTGCGTGCCGCTACTTGACCGAGGCCACGAAGGCCGACCACGCGGTGGTGGGGAAGGCCAGGGCCGGCCCGGCGGGGACCTTCGAGTCGCGGACCATCAGCGCGGTCACGACGGGGGACTTGACCTCGACGCAGGCGCCGTTCCCCCCGGAATAGGAGGACTTCGTCCACGTGTCCGTGGCGCCCTGAAGAATTGCCATGGTGTGCTCCGGTAAGCGAGTGCCGAAATGCCGTCACCGCACCACGGGTCCCGAAAGGGCCGCGGTGCGGGCCGCGCCAATGTCATGGGACGTTGGCGTGATCGACGCTACTCGCCGGATTCCCTCTCCGGCGGGGCCGTTCACCCGACCGGATGGCATATTCCAGGTGAGTCTTCCAGTTCAGTGGCCCTGGGGTGTAGCATTCCCGCCCGCTCCAGGGATATCGCTTCCGCGGGTTCAGCGGGCGTATTCCTTCGCCACGTCCTCGATGCGCTGCCGGGACTGCTCCACGTTGAGCGCCTGGGCCCTCAGGTGCTCGTACATCACCGTGTACCTCTGCACATCCTGCGCCTTCTCCAGGTACAGGTCGCTGGTCACGCCCTCGATGTAGACCACACTGGAGTCGACGGTGTCGGCGAACTCCAGGATGGAGTACTGGCCGTTGACGCCGGGGTGCGCGCCGACGTCGAACGGCAGCACCTGCACGGTGATGTGCGGCTGCTGGGACATCTCCGCGACGTGCTCCAACTGCTCCCGCATCACCTGCCGGTTGCCGACGACGCGGTGCAGGCACGCCTCGTCCAGGACGACCCACAGCCGCAGCGGGCCGTGCTCGGCGTGGATGCGCTCCTGACGCCTTATCCGGACGTTCACCCGTTTCTCGACGTCGGCGATGGGGGTCTCCGGCAGCGCGCCCTGGATCAGGGCCTCGGCGTACGTACGGGTCTGGAGCAGGCCGGTGATGATCTGGGGTTCGTAGACGCGCAGCGACTCGGCGTCGGTCTCCAGGCCGATGTAGACGCTGTACGGGATGTCGCCGAAGGCGTGCCACCAGCCCTGCTGGCGGGAGTCCTTGGCCATCTGCATCAGCGAATCGACGACGCGCTGGTCCTCCACCTCGTAGACCCCGCAGAGATCGCGGACGTCCCGCTGGCTGATGCTGCGCCGGCCGTTCTCCAGGCGGCTGATCTTCGACTGGGACACCAGCAGCCGCTCGGCGACTTCCTCGGCAGTCATGCCTTTCACCTCGCGGAGCCGGCGCAGTTCCTGCCCCAGCCGGCGCCGTCGGACGGTGGGATTCACATTGGACGCCACGGGACGTGCACCTCCGGCTGCGTGCCTCTTGCTTGCCACTTGCCATCTGCCACTATGCGTATCTGCTGTTGAGCAGACTGCCACCATGGGGCAGGCCAGCGCTGGGAACCGGTCGATATGCGCCGCGTACACGCCAGTTCGGGACACCACCCTCGCGCGGGGTGCGGGGCGCGCATGCGGCCGCGCGGGGCGGCGGGACCGGGTCGTCGTCCGGACGTCGGTCCTGTCGCCCCGCGCGGCCAGCGGCTCCCGGACCGGTCTCGGGGACTTCGTGCGGCGGCTCGGGGTGTGCGGTGGTGCGTGGGTGGTGCAGCGTGCTGGGTGGTGCGGGTGCAGCGTGGTGCGTGGTGCAGCGTGCTGGGTAGTGCGTGGTGCAGGTGCTGGGTGGTGCGTGGGTGCAGCGTGCTGGGTGGTGCGGGCGTGGTGCTCGGGTGCTGCGTGTGGTGCCGGGGCTCCGGCTCAGTGGGCCGCGGCGCGTGCCATGGGGCCGCGGCGTGGCTGTGCCGGGACCCCCCTGGCGGGTTCCGGCGCGGACCTGGCGCCGGGGCCTGGGCCCGGACCGGGACCGGCGGCGGCCTGGCGGCCGGCCGGGGCGGCGCTGCGGCGCGGCTGGGCCGCCACGCCGTTCTGGACGTCCATCACGGCGTGTGCCACGAGGCCGCCCATCGGGTCGTGCCGGATCAGATCCCGGAGGCGGGAGCGGGAGGACCGCCCCTCGTTCCCGGGATAGAGGTGCTTTCCGAGGCCGACCGCGTGCGCCAGCGCGGCGAGCGCCGCGGTCCGCGGGTCCGGCGGTACGCCGGTGCGGATCGCGGAGTCCAGCCGGGCCCTGATCTCCCGGCTGATCTCGTTGTCCGTCGCCTGGTAGCGAGTCGTCGGCAGCACCCCGCACATCTGGCCGGCCACGGCATGCACCATGCCGCACCGCTCCAGATGCGAGAGGTAGGTCTGGCGGAGCCCCAGCCGGGGTCCGCCGATCCAGTGGACCGCCCGTACGGGAGCGCCGCGCCTTCGCAGCAGCTCCAACGCGCAGTCCAGGGTCGGATCTCCAGTCGGCCGTGGTGCCACCACGGCGATACGATCCCCGTCTGGGGCTATCCGTCCGGCCAGCGCCAGCTCGACGAGCTGCGCTC
Organism: Streptomyces daghestanicus; assembly: GCF_020521275.1. Lineage (NCBI taxonomy): Bacteria > Bacillati > Actinomycetota > Actinomycetes > Kitasatosporales > Streptomycetaceae > Streptomyces > Streptomyces daghestanicus. The sequence continues at coordinate 58,002 of NZ_BNDX01000003.1, forward strand.
CGGCCAGGCCGAGGTCGAGCGACTGCGGCTGCGCAGTGGTACCCGTGGTCGGGTCCAGTGCCAGCAGCAGAAGCTCCTCCGGAAGTGTTCTGCGGCTCCTGCCCATCCATGCCTCCCCGCGTGGATGACAGACAGGGTGACCCCTCTCACATTGGTCTGTCGAGGGTGCGTGACCGCTTCGGGAGGGAACCGGCAGGTATGTCGTTCTCGTCTACCGCGGTGGTTCAGCCCCCGCACAGGACACTGGTACATGGTTCGGACAGCGCCGGTCGGCGGTGTCCCGGGTGGCGGTTCACGGTTCGGTACGCGCACGCGAGACGTGCGGCGCATGGAGGAGGCATCGGTGGCGGGCGAGTCCCCCGACAGGTCGAAGCAGCGCGAGTCGTCGGCAGAACGGACGTCGGGGAGCGTGGGTCCGGTTCCCGGGGCGCGGTCGGAGGCCGGGTCCGACGAGACGCGTGATCCCCGGCTGGCGGTGTCCCGTTCCGCGGAGCGGGGGTCCACCGGGGGCGGCGGCGCCGACACGGCCACGCGGGTGCGGGCGGACCGGGCCGGTGGTCCGGAGGCGGACGCCGGTGCCGGGGGTGACGGCCCGCTGCGGGAGGCGGTCGCGGCGTGGGTGCGGACCGCCGACGACGAGGATGCCGGCTCCGGCGCGGGCGTCGACACCCATGCCGGCTCCGGCGCGGGCGCCGACGCCACCGAGGACGCCGAGGACGCCGACAAGCCCGCCGAGAGCCCCCAGAAGGCCGCCGGGGGCGCCCAGGAGGCCCTGAAGGGCTCTGACGGCGCTCAGGGCGGTGAGGCGGGCTCCGGCGGCGCTGAGGGCGCGCAGAAGCCCGTCGCGCGCCCCGCCGCCTCCGACGTGTCCGCCGAGCCCGCCCCCGCCGCCGCCTCGGCCGCGTCCGGTGCCCCGGACGCCCCGGACGCTTCTGAAGGCACCGCGGCTTCTGAAGGCACCGGAGCTTCTGAGGCGCGCGAGACCCGCGCGGTTCCCGAGGCAGCTGGGACCGCTGAGGTTCCCGAAGAGACCGCTGAGCTTCCCGGTGCCTCCGAGGCGGCAAGCGCCCCGGCCTCCCCCGAAGCCCCCACGGCCCCCAAGAACTCCGAGACCTCCGAGGCGCCCGAAGCAACCGGGGCGCCCGAGCCCCCCGCCGCCAAGGACGCCCCCCGCGCCGGCACCCCCGACGCGGACCCGGACCCGGACGACGACAACCCCGCCGACGGCACCCAGCCCGCCGCCCCCGAAGCGCCGGACACCGACGAGGCGGACGCTCCCGCGGAGCCGCCCGTCGACCAGCCCACCGCCGTCTTCAAGGCGCCCGCCGCCGCGTCCGCCGTAGACCAGCCCACGACCATGCTCAAGCTGGGCGGCGCGGAAAAGAGCGAGAAGGGCGAGAAGGACGAGAAGGGCGACAAGGGCGACAAGGGTACGGGGGGCCCGAAGGACGCCGAGGCTCCCGCCGAGCGCACCAGCAAGTTCGTCGCGCTCAAGCCGCTGGACGACCCCGCGGTCCGCAAGCCGGTCCAGCCCGCGGCCGGAGTTCCCGCCCCCGCCGCCGAAGGAACCCCCGCCCCCGCCGCCGAGGGCTTCGAGCGCACCCGGCAGCAGCCCCTGCCGCCGAAGCCGCCGCTTGATCTGCTGGCGGAGCTGACCAACACCCCGCCGCCGCCGGAGACACCGCTGCGCACGGCGTGGCGGCGGGTGAAGATCTGGACGCCGCTGGTCCTGCTGCTGGTGATCGTGGTCGCGGTCGTACAGGCCGTGCGTCCGCTGCCGACGCCCACGCTGAAGCTCACCGCGCAGGAGACCGTCTCCTTCGAGGGCGGCAAGCCCTCCGTCCCCTGGCCCACCCAGGGCCAGGCGGCCATGGACGTGAACGGCATCGGCAGTTTCGGCACGTCCGGCGACCAGAAGCCCGTCCCGATCGCCAGCATCGCCAAGGTGATGACGGTCTACCTGGTCCTGCGCGACCACCCGCTGAAGACGGGTGAGAAGGGGCCGCAGATCCCGGTCGACGCGGCCGCGCAGAAGCACTACGAGACCGGCAAGGCCGAGAACGAGTCGGTCGTCAAGGTCACCGAGGGCCAGAAGATCACCGAGTACGAGGCGCTCCAGGCGGTCATGCTGCCGTCCGCCAACAACATCGCCAAGCTGCTGGCCCGCTGGGACACCGGCAGCGCCTCCGAGGACGCGTTCGTCGAGAAGATGAACAAGACCGCCAAGGAGCTGGGGATGGAGAACACCACGTACACGGACCCCAGCGGTCTGGACAAGACGACCGTCTCCACCGCCGCGGACCTGGTGAAGCTGGGCCGCGCCGCGATGGAGAACCCGGTGTTCAAGGAGATCTCCCGGCAGCCCAGCTACGTCGACCTCAACGGCGACCAGCAGAACAACTTCTTCGGGCTCGTCCCGACCGTGGCCATCGGCATCAAGACCGGCACCACCACCGCGGCCGGCGGCAACATCCTCTTCGCCGCGGAGAAGGAGGTCGGCGGCAAGACGCAGACGATCATCGGCGCGGCCCTCGGCCAGTACGGGCAGAACGGCACCGCCAACATCGACGAGGTCACCGGCGTCGTACGGAAGCTGATCGAGGCCGGGCAGGACGCGCTCACCGCGAAGACGATCGTGAAGAAGGGCGCGGTCGTCGGAGAGGTCGACGACGGTCTGGGCGGCACCACCCCGGTGGTCGCCACCAAGGACGTCTCCGCGGTCGGCTGGTCCGGCCTGACCGTCCGGCTGGAGCTGGACGACCTGGCCGACGGGTCCGTGCCGCACACCGCGGCGGCCGGCACGAAGGTGGGCACGCTCACCGTCGGCGACGGCACCAGCGCCGAGACGGTCGAGGTCCCGGTCGCCCTCAAGGAGGACCTGGCGGAACCGCCCCTCACGAGCAAGCTGACCCGGATCGCCTGACCCGGCCCGCCCCGGTCCGTCACCCGCCCTTCACGCACCCCGCCCGGCAGCCCCCGGGCGGGGTGCGTGCTAGCGTCGCGAAACGGGCAAGGTGGCCGGTCGGTACGGCGCGGGCGTGAACCGCACAGGAACGGGACGCGGCCCAGATCAGAAGACGGGACACGGGGAGTGCCTTCAGGTGGCCACTGCGGAGCCGACACGCGCCGACGACGCCGGACCGGGCCCGGGAAGCGGTCCTCGAATACCGGCACCCGCGCCGGGCGGACCCGGGAGGACCTGGGCGTCCGCCGTAGCGGCGCTGCGTGAGCGGCTGCTGCGGCATCCCGTCCTCTCCGTCACCGCCCTCTCCGCGGTCCTGCACGTCGTCTGGTTCTTCACGTTCGCGAACAGCGGCGGCGATCTCGCGGCGCAGGACGCGTGGGCGGAGTTCGTCGGCCGGCACCCGGACTCGGCGTACAACCTCGCCTGGTACGGCGGTATGCACCCGGTGTCGTACAGCGTGGTGTCGCCGTATCTGATGTCCGTGCTCGGGGTGCGGACCACGATGATGATCGCGGGGACCGTCTCCGCCGGGCTGCTGACGATGGTGCTGCTGCGCGGCCGGGTGGTGCGCAACCCGCTGTGGGCGGCGCTGGCCGGGGTGTACGCACTGCTGTGCAACGCGGCGTCGGGGCGGGTGACGTTCGGGCTGGGCACGATGTTCGGGCTCGGCGCGGTCGCGGTCGTCTTCTGCTGGCCGTACCGGTGGCGGTACAAGCGGTGGGCGAAGGCGCTGTGCGCGGCCCCGCTGGCCGCGCTGGCGACGATGGCCTCGCCGGTGGCGGGCCTGTTCGTGGGCCTGGTCGCGGTCGCGCTGTTCCTCCAGAGGCGCCGGCCGGGCGCCTGGGCGCTGGGGCTCGCGCCGAGCGCGGTGGTGGCGCTGTCGGCGTGGCTGTTCCCGTTCTCGGGGACGCAGCCGATGTCGTTCGGGTCGGCGGTGCTGCCGATGGTCTACGCGGCGCTCGTCTGCCTGCTGGTGCCGCGGAACTGGACGACGGTGCGGATCACGTCGGCGGTGTACGGGCTGTCGGTGCTGCTGGTGTGGCTGATCAGCTCGCAGATCGGGTCGAACATCACGCGGCTGCCGATGCTGTTCGCGGGGGTGGCGCTGGCGGCGGCGCTGCCGTTCACCGTGCCGCGCACCCTCAAGTGGTACGCCGTCCTGGTCGCGTTCCTCGGGTTCACCGTGTGGATCGGCTGGAAGTCGGTCGACGACGTCGTGCACACCACCCCGCGCGCCTCCTGGGCGCGGGAGCTGGCCCCGCTGGTCAACGAGTTGCAGGAGGTCGGCGCCTACCGGGGCCGGGTGGAGGTCGTGCCGGCCGCCTCGCACCGGGAGGCGTCCGCGCTGGCCCCCTACGTGAACCTGGCGCGCGGCTGGAACCGGCAGGCCGACATGGAGCGCAACCCGCTCTTCTACGACGACACCCTGAACTCGGCCAACTACCACGAGTGGCTGAAGCGGTGGGCGGTGCACTTCGTGGTGCTGCCCAAGGACCAGCCGGACGGGGACGGCGGCGAGCGGGAGCGGGAGCTGGTGCAGCGCGGGCTGCCGTATCTGAAGCAGATCTGGGGCGACGCGAACTGGCAGCTGTTCGAGGTGGCGGACCCGGCGCCGCTGGCCGAGCCGGACGCCGAGGTGCTCCGCGCCGAGCAGGGCGAGTGGACGATCCGGGTGAGGAAGGCGGGCCGGGTCCTGGTCCGCATCCCGTACTCGCCGTGGCTGAGCATCGTCGACGCGGAGGGCAAGAGCCTGAAGGCGCCGCAGGAGACGGCGGCGTCGAAGAGCCGTCCGGACGGCGCGGAGAAGACGTACGACAACGTCAACGGCTGTCTGATGGAGACGGCGGAGGACGCCGACGGCGACAAGTGGACGGTGCTGCTCGCGCCGGAGGCGGGGACCTACCGGCTGGCTGCTCCGTACCAGTTCCCGCGGGGGACGCAGTGCCCGGAGGAGTGGCGCGAGGAGTAGCGGAACCGCCCCTCGCAGCCCCCTCTGCGCCGCCCTCGGAGCCCCCTCAGCGCCGTCCTGGGTGCTGCCTTCCGGGCCGCCTTCGGAGCTGCCCTCGGAGCCTCGGCTCCCGTTCACGTTTCTGAACGCCGACCAACACACCGAACTTTTTTACCCCCTCTTGACTTTCCAGTTGCTTGTCGTGTCCTAGTCACCGCACTCACGATGAGCGGGCCGTTCACAAGGCGGACCCTGGAAAGGGGGCACATGAACAGTCTCGACTGGGCCGTGCTCATCGGCTACTTCGCCGTGATGGTCGCCATCGGCGTCTGGTCGCACAAGCGCGTGGACAACGTCAGCGACTTCTTCACGGCCGGCGGCAAGATGCCCTGGTGGCTCTCCGGCATCTCCCATCACATGTCGGGTTACAGCGCGGTGATGTTCACCGGTTACGCCGGCATCGCCTACACCTACGGGGTCACGTCCTTCGTGACCTGGTCCTTCCCCATCGCACTCGGCATCGCCATCGGGTCGAAGCTGTTCGCGCCCCGGATCAACCGACTGCGCTCACGACTCCACGTGGCCTCCCCGCTGGAGTACCTGAAGAACCGGTACAACCTGCCCACCCAGCAGGCCCTGGCCTGGTCGGGCATGCTGCTGAAGATCGTGGACGTCGGCGCCAAGTGGGCGGCGATCGCCACCCTGCTGTCGGTCTTCACCGGGATCAGCCTCAACCAGGGCATCCTGATCACCGGTGTGATCACCGGCATCTACTGCACCATCGGCGGGCTCTGGGCCGACGCGCTGACCGAACTCGGGCAGTTCATCATCCAGTTGCTGGCGGGCGTCGCGATGTTCGTGGCGGTCGTGCTGAAACTCGGCGACCACGGCGGCTTCTTCGGCGTCTGGGACGAACCCGCGCTCCAGGGCCACGGCAAACCCCTCGTCGGCCCCTACGGGACGGTCTTCCTGCTGGCGTTCCTCTTCATCAAGCTGTTCGAGTACAACGGCGGCATGCTCAACCAGGCCCAGCGTTACATGGCCACCTCCAGCGCGCGGGAGGCCGAGCGGTCGGCGCGGCTGTCGGCGATCCTCTGGCTGGTCTGGCCGGTGGTGCTGTTCTTCCCGATGTGGATGTCGCCGCTGCTGGTGGACGCGCAGAAGCCGGACGGCTCCGACTCCTACGGCCTGATGACCGAGCAGCTCCTGCCGCACGGTCTGCTCGGCCTGGTCATCGTCGGCTTCTTCTCGCACACCATGGCCATGTGCTCCTCCGACGCCAACGCGATCGCCGCCGTCTTCACCCGGGACGTGGCGCCGGTGCTGTCGAAGCGGGCGCGGGCCTGGGGGCAGCGGTCGGGACTGGTGGCGGCGCGGGTGACGACCGTGGTCTTCCTCGCGCTGTCGATGGCGGTGGCCACCCAGGTCAACTCGCCGACGTTCAAGGACATCATCACCGTCGTGATCAAGTGGGTGGCGGGGCTGATGGGCCCGATCGCCATCCCGATGATGCTCGGTCTGCTGCGGCCGTTCCGCCGCTCGGGGCCGACGGCGGCGCTCACCAGCTGGGCGACCGGTCTGCTGGCCTTCTGGCTGGTCAACTACCCGATCAACTGGAGCGTCGACGGCGGCGTCCCGCTCCAGTACCAGGTCTCGATCCCGCTCGCCGTCTCCCTCGTCCTCTACATCGCCATCGGCTTCCTCAAGCCGGAGGACACCCCGGAGCGGCTCGCGATCATCGAGCGGGTCAACACGGACGGCGACGGACCCGGAACCGCCGGAGCGGCGGCGGCCGTTCCGGCGCCGGCGGACGGCACGGAGGGGACGGTCGGCCGCACTCCGGTCAAGGACTGAACCGGCCGTTCACCGCACGCGGCGCGGGCCCCGCTTCCCACCCATGGACGCGGGGCCCTCGCCGTACGTGTGCCGTGCTCAGCCGCGCAGCACGCGGCCCTGCTTGTCGGTGCGGTCGTTGCTCGTCAGGAAGAGGATCCCGTCGATCAGCGCCCAGATGCCGACGCCGCCGCAGGTGAGGAGCTGGGCGATGCCGACGCCGACGGAACCGACGTAGAAGCGCCCGATGCCGAGGCTGCCGAGGAAGATCTGCAGGATGCCTGCCACGATCTTGGACTTGTCCGAGTAGGGGCGGCCCTTGGGGTCGACGCCGTAGGGAGCCTCGGGGGTGGGGACGGTCATGAGTACTGCTCCTGAAGTTTCCACGAGACACCGGAACGGGGTGTTCCGGCGCCCAGGAGGCACGCCGGTGGACGAACATGTCGTCGCATCCGCAGCCGTGTGTCACGCATCACGTCCGAGCGCGCTTGCCAGCGGCGCCGGTCGTCCCCCCTGTGAGCCGTGAGCTTAGAGAGACGGCCGATACGGACGGGAGTGGCATCGAATGATCGTTCCCCATCCGTGACCAAAAAAGCACGTTTACTGGACGAGATTGCGTACGACGGCCCAGACGACGGCCGTTGCGAGGATCAGCGCCTGCGTCACCCGGCCGGGGTTCGGCCGCCAGCGCCGGCCGCGCAGCCCCTCCCAGGTCCAGCGGGTCAACAGGGCCAGGGCGACAGGCGAGACGAGCAGCAGGAGCCGGTTGTCGGCCCAGGCGGCGGCGAACTGACCGTGCATCAGGTCGTAGACCATGCGGGTGCCGCCGCAGGCCGGGCAGAGCAGGCCGGTGACGAGCCGGAACGGGCACCGCGGCAGGACGTGGCCCGGCTGGTGCGGGTCGGTGGTGTAGAGGTAGGCGGCACCGGCCGCCCCCGCCGCGAGGACGGCGAGGGGGGCCGCGGCCGGGTGCCACGACCGGGGCCGGTGCACCGCGCGGGGGCCGGTGCGGCCCGCCGCGTCAGCCACCGCGCAGCACCCGGCCGTCCGAGTCGGTGATGTTGTTGCTGGTCAGCATGATGATGCCGTCGATCAGCGACCAGATGCCCAGGCCGCCGCAGGTGAAGAGCTGGGCGAGGCCGATGCCGACGTTGCCGATGTAGAACCGGCCGACGCCGAGGGTGCCGAGCAGGAGCTGGAGCACACCGGCGACGATCTTCGACTTCTCGGAGTACGGGCGGCCGTACGGGTCGTACCCGTACGGGGCGCCGGGGTCGCCAGGGTAGCCCATGCCGGGGGGCGGGACGGCGCCCGGGTAGGGGCCGCCCTGCGGGTAGCCGTAACCCGGCTGCTGGTAGCCCTGCTGGTACCCGGGCTGCTGGTAACCGCCCTGGTAGGGACCGCCCTGCGGGCCGCCCGGCTGGCCCGGCTGCTGCTGGCCGGGCTGGTCGCCGCCCGGGTAGGCGCCCGGTCCCGGGTAGCCGTACCCGGGCTGGGGCGGCTGCTGAGGCGGCTGGGGCGGCTGCTGGGGCTGTTCGGACATGGTGCTCTCCCCCGGACGATCCGTGAGTGACGAAGACGACGAAAGACTGAAGACGAACGAAAGACTGAAGACGAACGACGGACTGATGATGATGCGATCGGTGTGATGACCGCAGGTCATCTTGCAGGAGGGGACGGCCTGCTGGAAAGCCGGTCAGGCGCGCGGATAGCGCGCCAGCCATCCCGGGGCCGACCCGGCGGGGCCGTGCAGGGCCGGACCCTGGGTCATCTCCATGGCGAAGTCGTCGGCGAGTTCGAGGATCGTGGGCCGTCCCTCCAGCTCGGTCACCCACGCCGGCGGCAGGGCCGTCTCCCCGTGCAGCGCGCCGAGCAGCCCGCCGGTCAGGGCGCCCGTCGCCGCCGACGCGCCGTCCTGGTTGACGGCGAGCCGCAGCCCCTGCCGTACGTCCTCGCCGACGAGCGCGCAGTACACGGCGGCGGCCACCAGGTCCTCCGCCGCGCCGTCACCGCTGAGTCCGGCGACCCGGGCCGGGGTCGGCAGGCCCTGGCGCACCGCGCCCAGCGCACGCCGCAACGCCTCCGACACGGGCTGGTGGCCGGGCCGGACGGCGAGCAGCGCGAGCGCCCGCTGCACGGCGCCGTCCAGGCTCTCGCCCCGGGTCAGTCCGTGGACGACCACGGCGTACGCGCCGGCCGCGAGGACGCCGGCGGGGTGGCCTTGGGTCTGCGCGGCGCACTCCACGGCGAGCTGGACGACGAGTTGGGGCTCCCAGCCGACGAGGAGTCCGAACGGCGCGGACCGGGCGGCGGCCTCCGGGCCGCGCTCCCCCGGGTTCTTGGGCGCGTCCGGTGTGCCCATGGTCGTGTCGCCGAAGCCGAGCAGCAGGGAGCGGGGCGGGTCGCGGCGGGCGTACAGCCATTCCTCGCGGGCCAGCCAGCCGTCGTCCTTGCGGCGTTCGTCGGGCCCCCAGTCGTGCTGGGTGGCGAGCCAGCGGCGGTACGCGCGGTGCAGGTCGGTGGGCGGGTGCCAGGCGCCGGTGTCGCGCCGGACCTGCGCGCGGATCAGCCCGTCCACGGAGAACAGGGTGAGCTGGGTGAGGTGGGTGACGGCACCGCGCCGGCCGTAGGCGGGGGCGAGGTCGCCGAGGCCGTCGGGGCCGTGCGCCTCCCGGATGCGGTCCAGTGCCATCCCGTCGACGGGGGCGCCCAGCGCGTCACCGAGGGCGCCCCCGAGCAGGGCGCCGCGTACCCGGCTGCGGAAGTCCTGCTGCTCGGCACGGCCCCAGACGGCACCGGTCGTCGCGCCCACTCAGGCCTCCCCGGTCATCGTCTGTCCGTACGCCGCCCAGCACTGTAATCGAACGGGGACGGTGGGTTCAGGGGGAATCGTGCAGAGGTGGTCACGAGGGGGCACCGGGCGTTCCGGCGCCGGTCCGCAGCGGCCGGGACGGTCGCCGGGCGGACCCGGGCACCCGGCGCGCCTCCGGTTCCGCCCGGACCGTCTTCGTCGGGGGCGTCGGGTCCACGCCCCAGCGGTCCGCGTACGCCGCCACGATGAGCCGTGCCCGGCCGCCCTCCTCCAGCGCCGGGTCCCGGCTGCTCGGGACGCGGTCGCCCGGGGCGTCGGTCACCTCGACCCGAAGGGTGCGGCCGGCACGCGGGCGCGGGGGCAAGCCGGAAGCCGCGGCCCGGTACGTGTCCGTGCCGGACGGCGTGGGACGCCGGCTCCGCCACGATCCGCGCCGCCGCCCGTGCGGGCACGTCCCAGTCGTCGAGCTGCCGCCCGGTGAGCATCCGCGCGCGCCGCGCGCCCCGCCGGGCCGAGGACAACGGCAGCGCGAAGTCCCGCCCGGCGTAAGTCCTTTCGGGGGCCACCAGGACAGCCACGCGGTGCGGACCGGTGCGCCGGCTGAACAGCGTCGAGGGCATCGGTTGCCGGCGGCGAGGGGGCGGGACAGCCCCGTCGACGGTGAGCGGGGAGAAGCGCGTGAGCGACGAGCAGCAGGGCATCACCGAGGACCAGTGGCGTCGGGCCTAGTTGATCTGGGACCACCACCGGACGGGGCGCGCGCCGCGTCCCCGTCGACGTGGCGGTCGGACCGGGCGGCCACGACCGGCCGAGGCGGTCCTGCCGGAGCCCGACGCCGCCGACACTGGGCAGGACATCACCCTGGCCCGCGAGGTTTTCGCCGCCGCCTCCGCGCACCCGGCGTCGGTGCTCCTGGTCCGCAAGCCGTACACGGAACGGCGTGCGTACGCGACCGCCCGGAAGCTGTGGCCCGGTGCCGGGTTCCTGGACATGCTCGTCGGGGGTCTCCAGCGGGTCATCGAGTACCCGAAGCTCGGGTTCGCCGTCGAGCGGGACGTGCCGGAGGACGTGCGGGCGGCTGCGAGTCCCTGGGCCGGGACGGCTTCACCGGACGCCTCGTCACGACGCCGGAACGACCGGTGCGGTTCATGAGCCGGAGGTGCGGGGCCGCGAGAAACGGGCTGCCCGGTTCGGCACCGGGGCGTGCGGCGGCCGGAGTTCCGACCGGTGGTCGGGCAACGGCTGTACAGGGTGGGGCGGGTGGGGAAAGGGTGGGGGCATGACCACCACCACTTCGTCACGCGCGCTGCCGCTCGCCGCGACCGTCCTCACCGGGACCGTCGCCCTCTACCTGGCGCTCGTCGCCTTCGGCAACATCACCGACTTCGGCACCAACCAGCAGTTCGTCCGGCATGTGCTCGCCATGGACACCACGTTCAAGGACGAGGACCTGATGTGGCGGGCGATCACCACCCGGTGGATACAGGACACCGCGTACGTGCTGATCATCGTCTGGGAGACGGCCGCCGCGCTCGTGCTCGGGTACGGCACCTGGCTGTGGGCGCGGCGCGATCACGCACGGGCGCGGAGATTCTCCGTGTACGGGCTGCTGATGGTGATGCTGCTCTTCGGGGCGGGGTTCATCGGCATCGGCGGCGAATGGTTCGCCATGTGGCAGTCCGGGGACTGGAACGGGCTGGACGCGGCGACCCGGATCTTCCTGATCAGCGGCGTCGTGCTGCTCGTCGACCACTTCGCGGGAAGCGAGGCCGGCGGGGTCACTTCACCACGGTGACCGTGGTGCCCTTGGTGCCGAAGTCCCACAGCGCGGTGCCGTCCGCCTTGTGCAGCCGCACGCCGCCGGTCTTGGTGCCGGCGGCGGGCGGCGGGGGCGAGGAGCCGTCGACGGCGTTGGAGAAGCCGACCGAGATGCCGTCCGCGAGGGCGAAGTAGACGATGTGCTCCACCTCGACCCCGTCCGAGCCGGTCGTCGCCTCGGTGCGGCTGCCGATCGTGTAGCTGCCGGGGTCGGGGCTGACCGTCCCCGGCCAGACGGTGAAGGTGCGCCGGGTGGCGTCGCTGGCGTCGACCAGCCACACCCGCTTCTGGGCGAGGGAGTAGACGATGCGCCGCCCGGTGCCGGAGCCGTCCGGCACGGCGGGCGGGGTCGTCGCCCTGGGAGAGGGCTTGGCGTCCGCCGAGGCCGAGGCGGTGGGCTCGGCCGCCGCCGCGGCGGTCGGGTGCGGCCCGCCCTCCGCCTGGACGGCCAGGCCGGTCACCACCACGACCGCGCCCGCGGTCAGACCGGTGACCCAGGCCCACGAGGGCAGTCGGGCAGGCACGGGCACGCATCTCCTCAGCTACAGGACTCCCCCGTCCGTCAGGGTCGCGCTCTCGGGGGTCGGATCATCGTACTGTGAGCCGCCTGTCCGGCGGACCCGGCACCGGCCCCCTCAGTCCAGTACGGGCAGCAGCTCCGGCAGGTGTCCGTCGGAGGCCGCCGCCGCCCGCCGCCGTTCCTCCGGGACCTCGCCGTAGAGCGTGGTGCGGGGGCGGGCCGGGCGGCCGGCCGCGTCGGCGACCGCGATCAGGTCCTTGACCGACTTGTACGAGCCGTAGGACGAGCCCGCCATCCGGGAGATCGTCTCCTCCATCAGCGTGCCGCCGAGGTCGTTCGCGCCGGAGCGGAGCATCTCGGCCGCGCCCTCGGTGCCCAGCTTGACCCAGCTCGTCTGGATGTTGGGGATGTGGGGGTGGAGGAGGAGCCGGGCCATGGCCGTGACCGCGCGGTTGTCGCGCAGGGAGGGGCCGGGGCGGGCGATGCCGGCCAGGTAGACGGGGGCGTTGGTGTGGATGAAGGGCAGGGTCACGAACTCGGTGAAGCCGCCGGTGCGCTGCTGGATGCCGGCCAGCGTGCGCAGGTGGCCGAGCCAGTGGCGGGGCTGGTCGACATGGCCGTACATCATCGTGGACGAGGAGCGGATGCCCAGCTCGTGGGCGGTCTCGATGACCTCGATCCAGGTGGCCGTCGGCAGCTTGCCCTTGGTGAGGATCCAGCGGACCTCGTCGTCGAGGATCTCGGCGGCGGTGCCGGGGACGGAGTCCAGGCCCGCCTCCTTCGCCGCGGTCAGCCACTCGCGGATCGACAGGCCGGTGCGGGTCGCGCCGTTGACGACCTCCATGGGCGAGAAGGCGTGGACGTGCATCCCGGGGACGCGTTCCTTGACCGCCCGCGCGATGTCGAAGTACGCCGTGCCGGGCAGGTCCGGGTGGATGCCGCCCTGCATGCAGACCTCGACCGCGCCGACCTCCCACGCCTGCTGGGCGCGGTCGGCGACCTGCTCCAGGGAGAGGGTGTAGGCGTCGGCGTCGGTGCGGCGCTGGGCGAAGGCGCAGAAGCGGCAGCCGGTGTAGCAGACGTTGGTGAAGTTGATGTTGCGGGTGACGATGTACGTCACGTCGTCGCCGACCGCGCTCCTGCGGACGTCGTCGGCGATCCGGCACAGGGCGTCCAGGGCGGGGCCGTCCGCGTGGAGCAGGGCGAGTGCCTCGGCGTCGGTGAGCCTCGTCGGGTCGTCGGCGGCCGTGGCGAGGGCGGCGCGCACGTCGGTGTCGATGCGCTCGGGGAGCATGCCGGGGGCGGCGGCCTCGCGCAGGGCGGCCCAGTCGCCGTAGACCTCGTCGAAGTCGTCGCGGCGGTCGGCGGTGCGGCCCTCGGTGTCGATGGTGTGGTGCAGATCGGTGCGGCCGGTGGCGGTGAAGACCTCGTCCGGCTCCTGCCAGGGGTGCCCCTCGACGGCCGCGTCCGGGCGGGCGAGGCCGGTGGCCGGGTCGGCGAGGGCGGCGACGTGCGGACGCAGCCGGGGATCGAGCCAGGGCTCGCCGCGCCGGACGAACTCCGGGTACACGCAGAGACGTTCCCGCAGCTCGAACCCGGCCGCCCGGGACCGCTCGGCCAGCTCCTCGATCTGCGGCCAGGGGCGCTCGGGGTTGACGTGGTCGATGGTGAGCGGGGAGACGCCGCCCCAGTCGTCGATGCCGGCGGCGATCAGCCGCTCGTACTCGTCGTCCACCAGGTTGGGCGGGGCCTGGATGTTGGCGGCCGGGCCCATGACGATCCGGGCGACGGCGACCGCGGCGACCAGGTCGTCGAGTGCGGCGTCGGGCATGCCGCGCATCGCGGTGTCCGGCTTGGCGCGGAAGTTCTGGATGATCAGTTCCTGGACGCCGTGGTAGGCGCGGGCCACCTTGCGCAGGGCGAAGAGGGACTCGGCGCGCTCCTCGTACGTCTCGCCGATGCCGAGCAGGATGCCCGAGGTGAAGGGGACGGAGGAGCGGCCGGCGTCCTCCAGGACGCGCAGCCGGACGGCGGGCTCCTTGTCCGGGGAGCCGTGGTGGGGGCCGCCGGGCTCGGACCACAGGCGGGTGGCGGTGGTCTCCAGCATCATGCCCATGCTGGGCGCGACGGGCTTGAGGCGCTGGAAGTCCGTCCAGGTGAGCACGCCCGGGTTGAGGTGCGGGAGGAGACCCGTCTCCTCCAGGATGCGGATCGAGATGGCGCGGACGTAGGCGATCGTGTCGTCGTACCCGTGCGCGTCGAGCCACTCGCGGGCCTCGGGCCAGCGGTCCTCGGGCTTGTCGCCGAGGGTGATGAGGGCTTCCTTGCAGCCGAGGGCGGCGCCCTTGCGGGCGATGTCCAGCACCTCGTCCGGGGACATGAACATGCCGTGGCCGTCGCGGCGCAGCTTGCCGGGGACGGTGACGAAGGTGCAGTAGTGGCACTTGTCCCGGCACAGGCGGGTGAGGGGGATGAAGACGCTCTTGGAGTACGTGATGACGCCGGGGCGGCCGGCCGTGGCCAGCCCCGCGTCCCGGACCCGGGCGGCGGTCGCCGTCAGGTCGGCCAGGTGCTCGCCGCGGGCCTGGAGCAGCACGGCGGCCTCGGAGACGTCGAGGCTGACGCCGTCGCGGGCACGTTTGAGGGCGCGACGCATGGAGTTGTCGGTGGGGCCGGTTCCGGGGGTCGCGGAAGTCGTCATCCTTCGAGCATACGAGTGGGGTGATCGGTGGCCCGGCGGGTGTCGCCCCGCCGGGCGCGGGTGCGTCGCCCGGCCCACCGGCCGTTCATCCGCCCGGCGCCTCCCTCCCCTTACGGGCGGGGCCGTCGCTCAGTACAAAGGTCCCAGACGACATCTGGGGGGCGGCGGCATGGGCGAGGGCCGAGGGGTCGGCAGGCGGGCCGTGTTCGCGGGCGGGGTGGCCGGCGCCGTGACGCTGGGGGCCGTGCGGTTCGCGGCGGCGGCCGGCGGGGTGCGCGCGGAGACGGTCCGGGGCACGCTGCCCGCCGGGGCGCCGGACTTCGTGTACGTGCCGGTCGAGATCCCGTCCGGCGTGCGCGAGGTGCGGGTCGCCTACTCCTACGACCGGCCCGCCGTCCCGGCCGGCACCGCAGGCAACGCGCTCGACATCGGCCTCTTCGACGAGCGCGGCACCGCGCTGGGCGGCCGGGGCTTCCGGGGCTGGTCGGGCGGGGCGCGCACGGAGTTCTTCGTCCGCGCCGACGACGCCACCCCGGGGTACGTGCCGGGGCCGGTGCGGGCCGGCACCTGGCACATCGCGCTGGGCCCCTACACGGTGGCGCCGCGGGGACTGCCGTACGAGATCACCGTGACGCTGGCGTTCGGGGAGCCCGGCGAGGCCGTGCGGCCGGTGTACCCGCCGGAGCGGGCGAAGGGGCGGGGGCGGGCCTGGTACCGGGGCGACTGCCATCTGCACTCGTGGTTCTCCGACGGCCGCCGCACCCCCGGGGAGATCGCGGCGCTGGCGCGGGCGGCGGGCCTGGACTTCATCAACTCCTCCGAGCACAACACCCATGCCGCGCACGCCCACTGGGCGGAGGCGGCCGGGGACGACCTGCTGGTGATGGTCGGGGAGGAGGTGACGACCCGCAACGGGCACGTCGTCGCCGTCGGGACCGATCCCGGGACCTTCGTGGACTGGCGGTACCGGGCCCGGGAGAACCGGTTCGGGCGGTTCGCCCGGCAGATCCGGCGGGCCGGCGGGCTGGTCGTCCCGGCCCATCCGCACGCCACCTGCCTCGGCTGCGCCTGGAAGTTCGGGTTCGGCGAGGCGGACGCCGTCGAGGTGTGGAACGGGCCCTGGACGCCCGACGACGAGGTGGCGCTCGCCGACTGGGACGGCATGCTCGCCGCGTCCGCGCGGGAGGGGCGGGGCTGGCTCCCGGCGATGGGCGGCAGCGACGCGCACCGCGACCCGGACGTGGTCGGGCTGCCGCAGACCGTGGTGCTCGCGGACGACCTGAGCCGGACCGCGGTCCAGGAGGGCCTGCGGGCCGGGCGGTCCTACGTCGCCGAGTCGTCGCGGATCGCGCTGGGCTTCGGCGCCTCGGGCGGGCGCGGGGAGCACGCCGGGATCGGGGAGCGGCTGCGGGTGGACCCGCAGACGCCGGTCACGGTGCGGCTGGCGGTGACGGGGGCCCCGGGCCGCGCCGTCCGGTTCGTCACCGACCAGGGGGTGGTGCACACGAGCGGTCCGCTTCCGGAGTCCGGCGAGGGCACCGTGGAGTGGCGGACGACGGCCGCCCGCGCGGCGTACGTACGGGCCGAGGTGCGGCACGGGGCGGCGGCGGGGGCACCGCTGCCGGGGGCGCTCGCGGCGTTCACCAATCCGGTGTTCCTGGGGCGGGAGTAGGGCGGGCCCGCAGGGGTCAGGGCACATCCACGCTCCTGGTCAGCGCCTCGTTGGCGTCGGTCTCGGCCCGTGTCCGCTCCAGGCGGGCGCGGGCGCCGGCGAGGGCGTCCGAGCCGAGCAGGAACCGCAGCGGCGGTTCGTCCGCGTCGACGACGGCGGCGACCGCGGCGGCGGCGCGGACCGGATCGCCGGGCTGGCGGCCCGAGGCGGCCAGCGTGGCGGCCCGGCGGCGGCCGGCGGTCGGCTCGTAGTCCGCGATCCGCGCCGGGGACTGCCGCATCGAGGTCCCGGCCCACTCGGCGGGCGACCGGACCGCCGGCGCCCCGGCGCGTGCCGTGCGGCCGGGGGTGCTGGCGCTGCTGGAGCGGTGGGCCGACCTGCCGGCCTTCGTCGTCGGTCCCGACCGGGACGTGCTGGCCGGCACGCCCCTCGCGGCCCGGGTCAACCCGGCGTGGAGCCCGGGGCACAACCTGGTCGGGTTCACGTTCCTCGACCCGCGCGCCCGGCAGGTCTACCCCGACTGGGAGGACATCGCCCGGCAGGCCGTGTCGGGCCTGCGCGCCACCGCGGCGGCGCGGCCCGCCGCCGGACTCGACGCGTTCGTGGCACGCCTGCGCGAGCGCAGCGGGACGTTCCGCGCCCTGTGGGACTCCCACGACGTGGCCGACCGGGTGGCGGGCGGGAAACGGATCGCGGTCGAGGGCGTCGGCGTACTCCGGCTCGACTACGAGACCTTCGCCCTCGCCGGACCCGAGGGGCAGGTGCTGTACGTGTACTTCCCGCGGCCCGGCGGCGAGGACGACGCGGCGCTGCGGCGCCTCGCGGCCGGCCTCGGATGATCAGTCCGCCTTCTCCCACGGGGTGACGCCGAGCCTGCCGGTGGTGCCGAGGTCGAGGTGCGGGGTCACCGTCACCGGGGTGGCGCCCTCCTTCGCGCGGACCCGGACGTAGGGGGCGTTCACCGCCGTGCCCGAGCCGGTGGTGTTCCGCCAGGCCAGGGTGGCGGTCGCCGACTCGCCGGGGGCGAGGGTGACGGGGCGGGGCGGTCCGCCGAGGCCGGTGGTGATCTCGTCGGTGCCGTGGAGGACGGTGACGCCCTCGACGGGGTCGTGGCCGGCGTCCAGGAGTTCCAGCAGGGGGTAGCCGTCGACGGCGTAGGCGCGCGGGCCGCAGTTGTCGAGGTGCAGGCCCACCACGCGCAGCCCCATGGCCGCGTCGCCCTCGTCGGAGCTGATCCGGACGCCGGAGGCGGGGCAGGGGCCGGCGGTGGCCGGGGCCTCGGCGGCGGGGACCTCCGTCACCCGGAGCACCTCGGCGTCCGTGACGCGGGGCGCGGTGGGCGGGAGTTCACCGGCGCGGACCGTGCCGCGCACGGTGCTGCCGGGGCCGACGTCCCGGACGGTGACGGTCCGGTCGGTGACCGCGCCGCCGCCGGCGTCGACGAACGCGATGACAGCGGTGTAGGTCAGGGTCTCGGGGCCGTCGTTGACGACCTCGTAGGCGGCGCTGATCCCCGAGTCCGTGGGGAGGACCAGGGGGTCGGCGTGGACCCGGTGGCCGGGGCGGGGGGACGGGGTGGGCGAGGGCGCCGGCACGGTCAGCGAGGTGACGCGGACACCCTCCTTGCCCGGGTCGTCCACCGGGGAGGCGGACGGGGACGGCGGCGCGGACGGGGACGGGTGCTCCGCTCCGCAGGCCGTGAGCAGCAGGGCGGTCGCGGCGAGGGCCGTCAGGAACGGGGCGGGGGCGCGCATCGGGCCATCCCATCAGGGGCCGGGGACCTCGGATGTGACGGAAGCCACACCTCCGGTCACAGGGGTGTCACAGCCCCCGGGGGCCCTCCAGGTCCGCGACGACCGCGTAGTGGTCCGAGGGCCACACCCCGTCCACGGGGCCGTCGCCCGCGCGGTGGGCCGAGCGGACCCGGCCGAGTCCCCCGGGTCCGGGCGGGCCGGTGCGGATGAAGTCGATCCGCCGGGCGGGGGCGTCGCCGGTCACGTACGGGTTGGCGGGGTCCCAGGTGGCGGACGGCGCGGCCGGGTCGGCGGCGTCCCAGGCGTCCCGGTAGCCGCGCTCGGCGAGGAGGCGGATCTCGTCCGTGCCGGGTCCGGCGTTGAAGTCGCCGGTGAGCACGGGCGGGAACGCGGCGCGGCCGTGCCGGGCGACGAAGGCGGTGACGGCGGCGACCTGGGCACGGCGCACCTCCGTGGCGTGCGGCGCGGAGGTCAGGTGCGCGGTGCAGAACGGGACCGGGTGGCCGGGGGCGTCCAGGCGGGCGTGCAGGGCGACCCGGCCGTCATCCAGCTCCTCGGGGGCGGGCAGGCGCAGCACCGCCTGCTCCAGGACGGGCCAGCGGCTGAGGACGGCGTTGCCGATGACGGCGGCGGCCGGCCGGGGGGCCGTGTGCGTGGGGGCGCCGGAACGGGCGGGGACGCCGGTGTCCGCCTGGGCGCCGGAACGGGCGGGGACGCCGGTGTCCGCCTGGGCGCCGGGACGCACGGGGACACCCGCACCCGCCTGGGCGCCGGGACGGGCGGAGGCGCCTCTCTCCGCGGGGACGCCGGTGTGCCCGGAGACGCCCGTACCCGCCCGGACGCCCGCGCCGCCCGCTCCCGCCCGGACGCCCGTCCCGGCCGCGCCCCCCGGCAGCCGCCGCTGCCACCGCTCCGGGGCGCCGTAGGCCGCCCATGCCCAGTGCAGGCCCAGTTCGCCGGCGAGCCACTCGGCGAGGTTGCCGCCGCCGTCGGCCGCCCAGACCTCCTGGAGGCCCACCACGTCGGGCCGCAGCTCCCGCAGGACGGCGAGGACCGCCTTCTGCCGTTCCGCCCAGGGGCCGAACCGCCACCACAGATTCCAGGTCACGACCCGCACGCCCGCATCACCCGTCTCTCGCCCGTCCCCGTCTTCCCCGCAAGGCTTTCCGGTGAACATGACCACCGGGCAACGCCCCGGGGACCGGCGGCCCCCCGGGTCCCCGAGGCCGGGCAACCGCTTGGGGAGGTCGTGTGAGAGCCCTGTGCCGTGCCGCGACGGGCCTGTGATCGGCGTCTCCCAAGGCTGACGGGGCCGGTGCGGACAGGGCAGACTGACGGGGTTGCTCGGGATGCTGAGGGGGACTGGATGGACGGTGTGCCGCGACCGCCGGGGCAGCGGCGGTCTGACTCCCCGCCGGACTCTCCGCCGGACATCGCGACGGGCTACGCGACGGAGTCCCCGGCGGGCCCCGCCGCCCCGCTCGCGCCGCGGTTCGGCGTGCTCGGACCCGTGCGCGCCTGGCGCGGCGCGGAACCGCTGCCCACCGGCTCCCCGCAGCAACGCGCCGTGCTGGCCGCCCTGTTGCTGCGCGAGGGCCGCACCGCCACCGCCGCCGAGCTGATCGACGCCCTGTGGGGCGAGGAGCCGCCGCCCCGGGCGCTGGCGGCGCTGCGGACGTACGCCTCCCGGCTGCGCAAGGCCCTCGGCCCCGGCGTGCTGGTCACCGAGTCCGGCGGGTACGCCGTACGCGGGCTGCCCGACGGGGCGCTGGACCTCTCCGTCGCCCAGGACCTGGCCGGCGCGGCGGAGAAGGCGCGCGGCGCCGGAGACCTGGGCCGGGCGCGGGAGTTGCTCCGCGAGGCACTGGCCCGGTGGGACGGCGAGGCGCTGGCCGGCGTACCCGGCCCGTACGCGCAGGGGCAGCGGACCCGGCTGGAGGAGTGGCGGCTGCACCTGCTGGAGACCCGGCTCGACCTGGATCTGGAACAGGGCTGCCACGCCGAGGCGGTCTCCGAGCTGACCGCGCTCACCGCCGCGCACCCGTTGCGCGAACGGCTGCGCGAGCTGCTGATGCTGGCGCTGTACCGCGGCGGACGGCAGGCCGAGGCGCTCGCGGTGTACGCCGACACCCGCCGGCTGCTCGGCGAGGAGCTGGGCGTCGACCCGCGCCCCGCACTCCAGGAGCTGCAACGGCGGGTGCTGCGCGCCGACCCGGAGCTGGCCGAGCCGTCCGGACCCGTCGAGCGGACCGCGCCGGCGCCGGTCCGGCCCGCCCAACTGCCGCCGACCGTGCCCGACTTCACCGGCCGTGCCGCCCTGGTGCGGGAGCTGAGCGACGTACTGGCGGCGGCGTCCGGGGAGGGCGGGCCGGTGATGGCGCTGTCCGCCGTCGCCGGGATCGGCGGCGTCGGCAAGACCACCCTCGCGGTGCACGTCGCGCACCGGGCCCGCGCCGCGTTCCCCGACGGCCAGCTCCACGTCGACCTCCAGGGCGCCGGGTCCCGGCCCGCCGACCCGGAGACGGTGCTGGGCTCGCTGCTGCGGGCGCTGGGGATGGCCGACTCGGCGATCCCCGACTCGCTCCAGGACCGGGCGGCGCTGTACCGGTCGCTGCTGGACGGCCGCCGGGTGCTGGTGCTGCTGGACAACGCGCGGGACGCGGCCCAGGTGCGGCCGCTGCTGCCGGGCACGGCGGGCTGCGCGACGCTGGTGACCTCCCGGACGCGGATGGTGGACCTGGCCGGGGCGCACCTGGTCGACCTCGACGTGATGGCGCCGGACGAGGCGCTGGCGCTGTTCACCCGGATCGTCGGCGAGGAGCGGGTGGCCGCGGAACGGGAGGCCGCGCTCGACGTGGCCGCGGCGTGCGGCTTCCTGCCGCTGGCGATCCGCATCGCCGCGTCCCGGCTCGCGGCCCGCCGCACCTGGACCGTGTCGGTGCTGGCGGCCAAGCTCGCGGACGAGCGGCGGCGGCTGGACGAACTGCGGGCCGGCGACCTCGCCGTGAAGGCCACCTTCGAGCTGGGCTACGGGCAGCTCGAACCGGCCCAGGCGCGGGCGTTCCGGCTGCTGGGCCTGCCGGACGGGCCGGACATCTCGCTGGCGGCAGCGGCGGCGGTCCTCGACCTGCCCGTGCCGGAGACCGAGGACCTGCTGGAGTCCCTCGTCGACACCTCGCTCCTGGAGTCGGCCGCGCCGGGCCGCTACCGGTACCACGACCTGGTCCGGCTCTACGCGCGTGCATGCGCCGAACGCGACGAACAGCCGCCGGGTGAACGGGAGTCGGCCCTCTCCCGGCTGCTGGACTTCTGCCTGGCGACGGCGGCCGGCGTCTACGCCGTCGAGCGCCCCGGCGACCGGCTGGTGGACCACCTCGCGCCGACCGCGTACCCGGGCCTGGTCTTCGCCGACCGGCACGCCGCCCAGGACTGGCTGTACGCCGAGGCGCACGTCCTGCTCGCCTGTGTGCAGCAGAGCGCGCGGGGCGCCACGCTGGCCCGTGCCGTGGACCTGCTGTGGGCGGCGAAGGACCTGGCCGAGTCCGGCGCCAACGCCCGGCAGTACGAGGTCGCCGCACGGGCCCTGCGGGACGCGGCCGAGCGGGCGGGCGACCCGGGGGTGCTCAGCCGGGCGCTGACCACGCTGACCAACGTCCACCTGGTGGCCGGCCGGTTCCAGGAGGCGGACGAGCAGGCCCGGCTGGCCCTGGAGCTGGCGGCGTCCGCCGCCGACCCGGCGCCCCTGTGCTGGGCCGCCAACGACCGGGGCATCAGCGCGATATACCAGGGGCGCAACGCCGAGGCCGAGGTGTATCTGCGGCAGGCCATCGAGAACTTCCGGCAGGACGAGAACCTCGCCGGCGAGGCCAGCGCGCTGTGCAACCTCTCCCGCAGTCACCTGGCGATGGGCCGCACCACCAGCGCGGTGGAGCTGGCCCGGCAGGGCACCGCCCTCTACGACCGGCTGGGCCACACCCTGCGCGGCGCCAACGGGCGGTACGCGCTGGGACTGGCGCTGACCGGGCAGGGCCGGCTGGACGCGGCCGTCGAGCGGCTGACCGAGGCGCTGGAGGTCTTCCGCGACAGCCGGCAGCGGCTCTGGGAGGGCATGACCCTCTTCCGGCTCGCGGAGGCGCGGCTGGCGGGCGGGGACGCGGGCGGGGCCGCCGCGCTGGCGGAGCAGGCGCTCGCCGCGCTGCGCGAGATCGGCGGCGAGTGGCGGCGCGCCAACGTGCTGACTGTGCTGGGGCGCGCGCTGGAGGCGCTCGGCCAGAACGGACGGGCCCGCGCCTGCTGGCAGGAGGCGCTCACCGCGTTCGAGCGGCTCGGCTCGCCGGAGGCCGCCGACGTACGGCGGCTGCTCGATCCGTCCGTCGCCGCCTGAGCGGTGGGGCGGCGTTCGTTCATCGTTCGTTTATCGCCACGCGTCACCCTCGGTCTGTCGGTCCGTCGCGTCGGGGGGCAGACGGATCAGCGGTGATCACCGCCGCTAGGGTGTACGACCCTGACACGCCCGTCCGGCGGCCTCTCGGGGGAGCCGCCGGACGGGCTTTCACCATCGACACACAGGAGTTCAGGTCATGGCGGACGCCCAGCAGGACCCGGTGGTCAAGCCGCTCGACAACCACGTCACGGATGTCGACGACACGGCCGTCACCACGCTCGACAACCACGTCACGGACGGGCTGACCGCCGCGCCGGCCGCCAAGGCGGCCGACGGGACGGCGAAGCCGCTCGACAACCACGTGACCGGCGAGCAGGTCTGACGACCCGCACCACACCGCGGTACAGCGGCAACACCGCAGTACGGCAGTACAGCACCGCACCGCACGACAGCGGCACCGCACCGCGCACGGCTGCGGCACCGCGCGGGGAACCGGCCGCGGCGGCACCGAGGGGGAGCCGCCGCGGCCGTCGTACGTCCCGGCAGGACCCGGGTACACGGTCCGGACCCGCCGGGCCGCCCGGTCAGCTGGTCCGGGCCGTGCCCGTCCCCTTCTCCGCGTCCAGCGCGTACACGCACCGGTCCTTGCTGCACGCGTAGACGATGCCGTCCCGGACCACCGGGGTGCCGGTGATCTCGCCGCCGGTCGCCAGCTTCCAGCGCAGCCGGCCGTCGTCGGCCTTGAGGGTGTACAGCAGGTGGTCGGTGGAGCCGAAGTGGATGCGGCCCTCGGCCACCGCGGGCGCCCCGACGATGTCGCCGCCCGCCTGGAACCGCCACTTGGGCGTGCCGGTGACGGCGTCCAGCGTGTAGAGCCCCTTGCCGCTGCCGACGTGGACGTGGCCCGCGGCGACCAGGACGGGTTCCACGGAGGCGCGGGCCTCGGTGGCGATCCGCCAGCGGTCGCGGCCGTCGGCGGCGTCCAGGGCGTAGACCGTGCCGAGGTAGTCGGCCAGGTAGACACCGCCGCCGGTGACGGCGGGGCCGGGCACGAAGACCGGCGGGGAGAGGAAGACCGCCGGCGCCTCGAAGTGCCAGCGGACGTGGCCGGTCGCCACGTCCAGCGCGAGGACGCGGGTCCCGGCGCAGACGTACACGCAGCCGTCCGGCGCGGGCGCCACCCGCACCGGCACCCCGCCGCAGGAGGCGGCGTCGCCGACCGGGTACGACCAGCGCTCGTCGCCGCCGCGGGCGTCCAGGGCGCGCAGCCGGGCGTCCTGCCAGACGTAGACCGTGCCGTCGTGGAGGGCGGGGCCCGCCTCGGGCGACTCGAAGTCGGTCTGGCAGCCGGTGGTCTCCCACAGCTTCCGTCCGGTGGCCGCCTCCCACGCCTGGACGCCGCCGCCGCGGGTGCCGGTGACGACGGTGCCCCGCTCGGCCCTGAGCGAGTACACCCAGGCGTCCGTCTGGAGCCGCCAGAGGTCGGCGCCCTCCCGGGCGTCGAGGGCGTACAGGGTGGGCCCGTCGGAGGCGTGCACCCGGCCGTCCGCGACCGCCATCGACCAGGCGACGTCCCGGGTCTTGAAGCGGCGGCGGCCGGTGCCGACGTCCAAGGCGTGCACCTCGAAGGAGGTGACGTAGACCAGGTCGCCGGCGACGGCGGGGGTGCCCCAGACGTCGTTGGACATCCGGAACCGCCAGGGCCGCCAGCCGGAGGCCGCCGGGTCGGGCGGCGCGGCCGGGGCCGGGGGCGCGGCGGGGGCGACCGGTTCGGCGCCGCCCGCGCCGGGGCGGGGCCGGGTCCAGGAGCCGGACAGGGCGGCCTCGGCGGGCGGTGCCTTCACCACGGCGGCGCGGGTGTCGGCGACCCGGGGGCCGGGGCCGATGGGCACCGGCGCGCCGGCCAGCCGGACCGGGCCGGGGTCGGGGACGCCTGCGGGCACCGGCGGGGCGGTGGCGGGCGGCGCGGGGAAGACGGGGTCGTGCGCGGGCGGGGGCGGCACGGCCGGGGCCGGGACGCGGGCGGCGGGGGCGGGGCGGGCGGCGGTGGCCGCGGGCCGGGGCGCGGGACGGCCGCCCCGGCGGGACTCGATCAGGCTCACCGCCCGCTCGGGCAGCCACGCCGACGCCGTACCGCTGTCGTCGGAGCCGGAGCCGAACAGGTGTGGGGCGAGCTGGGCCTGGAGGTCGGCGGGGCTGGGCCGGCCGTGCGCCTCCATCTGCATGCAGGACTCGATGAGCGGGCGCAGTTCCTCGGGCAGCCCGTCCAGGTCGGGACCCTCGCGCAGCAGCATGAAGACCGTCTCGACCGGGTTGGCGCCGTGGAAGGGGGCGTGGCCGGTGGCGGCGAAGACCAGGGTGGAGCCGAGGGAGAAGACATCGCTGGCGCCGGTGACGCTGCGCGAGTCCTTGGCCTGCTCCGGGGACATGTAGGCGGGGGTGCCGACGGCGACGTTGGTCATGGTCAGCCGGGTGTTGGAGACGCCGGAGGCGATGCCGAAGTCGATCACCCGGGGGCCGTCCTCGACGACGAGGACGTTGGACGGCTTGAGGTCGCGGTGGACCAGTCCGGCGCCGTGGATGGACTGGAGCGCCTCGGCGACGCCCGCCGCCAGCCAGCGCACCGCCTGGGCCGGCAGCGGCCCGCACTCGTTCACTATCTCTTCCAGCGAGGGCGCGGGGACGTACGCGGTGGCCAGCCACGGCACGGCCGCGCGCGGGTCGGCGTCGACCACGGCCGCCGTGTAGAAGCCGGAGACCGCGCGGGCCGCCTCGACCTCACGGGTGAAGCGGACCCGGAAGAGCTGGTCCTCGGCCAGTTCCGTCCGCACGGTCTTGATCGCCACGCGCCGCCCCGACGCCGAGCGCGCCAGATAGACCAGCCCCATGCCGCCGGCGCCGAGCCGCCCCAGCACCTCGAACGGCCCGATCCGCCGCGGATCGTGCTGCGTCAGCTGATCCACCACTTGCCTGCCACCTCCCCGTACGAGCCGCGCCACCCACATATGTACGCGACCGGTGTGCAGCGTCTCACCACCACACCGCCGCGGCGGCACGCACCCCGATTGTTCCTGTCCGAAGCCTCGGTGGCGAACCCGCGGCCAATCGGGGAGTCTCACGGCATTCCCGGGCAAATGACACGGCCGGTTCAGCGTTGCAGCAGCGCGAACGAGGCTCCCTGGTCGTCGGTGACCACCGCGACCCCGCCGTAGGACGTCTCGAAGGGCGGAACCTGGACCCGGCCGCCGAGCCGGACCACCTGCCCCAGGGCCGCCTCGCAGTCGCCGACGAGGAAGTGGACGAGGAAGTGCGGCGGCATCTCGGCGGGGAAGACGCCGGTCAGCGGGGCCCGGCCGAAGTCGGGTTCGGCGCCGGGTCCGAAGAGGGCGTCGTGGAAGAGACCGCCGTAGAAGAGGTCGGCGGCCTCGGTGTCCCGGGTGTACAGCTCGGCCCAGGTGAAGGTGCCCGGCTCGTGCCGCCTGCCGAAGCCGGCGTGGCTGCCGCGCTGCCAGAGCGCGAAGACGGCGCCCTGCGGGTCGGCGGCCAGGGCGGTGGTGCCGAGGGCGCCGTCCGGGTGGGGCGGGGTGATGAGCCGGCCGCCGTCCGCCTCGATCCGCCGGGCCAGGGCGGTGGCGTCGGCGGTGGCGAAGTACACCGTCCACACGGTGGGCATCCGGCCGTCCGTCTTGCGGGCCAGCCCGGCGACGGGCGCGCCGCCCAGCCGGGCCCGGACGGGGCGGCCATCCCGCCCGTCCTCGAACTCCCACCCGAACAGCCCGCCGTAGAAACGCTTGCCGGCCGCCACGTCGGGCAGCTGGGCGTCGACCCAGCAAGGGGTGCCCTCGGTGTACTCCCCGGCGTGCTCCCCGCCGGACGCGGATGCCCTGTTTTCGGCCATGCCGCCAACGTAACCGCGTCGCGCGCACCGCGCAGACCAGGGACACCAGCCTCCGGGCGTCCCCGCACCCCATTTGCAGTCGGCCGAATCGCGCCCTGATCACCCCTCGGTAAGCTGACGGGCATGACAGGACAAGTGCGTACCGTCGACGGGCGGGTGGCCGGCCGGCGAGGGCAGGCGACCCGGCAGAAGCTGCTCGACTGCCTCAGCGAGATGCTCAGCTCCTCCCCGTACCGCGACGTCAAGGTCATCGATGTCGCCCGCCGGGCGGGCACCTCGCCCGCGACCTTCTACCAGTACTTCCCGGACGTCGAGGGCGCCGTCCTGGAGATCGCCGAGCAAACGGCCGCCGAGGGCGCCGCGTTGACCGCCCTGGTCCAGAACCGCTCGTGGGCGGGCCGGGCCGGCTGGCAGGCGGCGCAGGAACTCGTCGACGGTTTCCTGGAGTTCTGGCGGAAGAACGACGCCATCCTGCGCGTCGTGGACCTCGGTGCCGCCGAGGGCGACAAGCGGTTCAACAAGATCCGCTCCAAGATCCTCAACTCGGTGACCGGTTCCCTGGCGGACTCCGTCGCCGAGTTGCAGTCCAAGGGCAGGGTCGACAAGGACGTGCACCCGGCCGCGATCGCCGCGTCCCTGGTCGCGATGCTCTCGGCGGTCGCCTCGCACCAGAAGGGCACCACCGCCTGGGGCGTGAAGCAGGCCGACCTCAAGCCGAACCTGGCGCTCCTGGTCCACCTGGGCATCACCGGCAAGAAGCCGACGAAGTAGGCCGCACGCGTCGCTCGTCCTGTCGCCCTGTCGTCCCTGTCGTCCCTGTCGTTCTGTCGTTCCTGTCGTCCCTGTCGTTCCTGTTGTTCTGTTGTTCCTGTCAGGCGGGCGGCGGTCCACTACGGTGGGCCGCCGCCCCGTCGCTTCCCCCTCCCCGTCGCCGACCGGAGAACCGGAGACACGTCATGGCCCTGACCCACGCGGAGCGCGAACAGTTCCTGGCCGAGCCGCACATCGCCGCCCTGGCCGTCGACGCGGGTGCCGGACGCGCCCCGCTGGCCGTGCCCATCTGGTACCAGTACGCGCCCGGCGAAGAGGTGTGGATCATGACCGGCGCGGCCTCCCGCAAGTACGCGCTGATCGAGGCGGCCGGCCGCTTCTCCCTGCTCGTCGACCGGGTGGAGCCGACGATCCGGTACGTCTCGGTGGAGGGCCCGGTCACCGGAACGCTCCCCGCCACCCGGGAGCGGCTGACCGAGCTGGCGGCGCGCTACCTGCCCGCGGAGAAGGTCGCCGGCTATGTCGCGTTCGCCTGGGAGAACCACGGTGAACAGCTCATCGTCCGGATGCGCCCCGAACGCTGGGTCTCCTCCGACCTCGGGACGGTGTGAATGGAGCCGGACCTGGACGCGCTGCTCAGGTCGCTGCGGGTCTGGGACCCCGCCGTCACCGACCTGCCGCCCTTCGACCCGGCCACCGCCCCGGCCGAGCCGCTCCCCCTCTTCACCCGGTGGTTCGCGGAGGCGGTCGCGGCCGGCGAGCCCGAGCCGCACACCATGTCCCTCGCGACGGCGGACCCGGCGGGCGCCCCCGACGCACGGATCGTGATGCTGCACGGCGCGGACGCCGACGGCTGGTCCTTCGCCACGCACTCCGGCAGCCGCAAGGGCACCCAGCTCGCCGCCCGCCCGTACGCCGCCCTCGTCTTCTACTGGCCGCGCCTCGGCCGCCAGGTCCGCGTCCGCGGGCCGGTCACCACGGCGCCGCCCGCCGAGGCCCAGGCCGACCTGCACGCCCGCTCCACCGGCGCCCTGGCCGCCGCGCTCACCGGCCGCCAGAGCGAGCCCCTGCCCTCCCTGACGACCCTCGCCGACGCCTCCGCAACAGCCTGGGCGCAGGCCCGGCGCGCCCCGGACACCCCGGCCCCCACCTGGACCCTCTACCGCCTCCTCCCCCACGAGGCCGAGTTCTTCCAGGGCCACCCCCGCCGCCGCCACGTCCGCCTCACCTACCGGCGGACGGGGGAGGACGGGGGGTGGGAGCGGGGGTTGCTGTGGCCGTGAGGGGCCGTCGACCTGCCGGGGACCGTGGTTCCGCCCGGCCGGACCTCCGAGGCCGGCCCGGCGCCGCACGCCGGCCAGTGCCTCCGCCCAGGGATACGCCTTCGGGTCCCCCTGCTGAGGAGGGTGCGCCCGGGTCCCGTCCGCGCCGTCGAGGACCAGGACACCCTGATCCCGCAGGGCGGCGATCGACCGGCCGACCGCGGGCCGCGCGCCCTGCGCCCGGTTGAGGTACGGCGTCGCCACGACGGGTACGCGCGGGACAGACCGGCCAGTGCCTCGTGGCCGGCCGTCGCGGCGGTTGGCCGCCCGCCACCGACGGGCGCCGCGTGCGCGGCCCGCTCCGCGCCCACGACGAGGACGGGCAGTTCCCGGGCCGATGTGCCGGAGTGGCACGCCTGGAACGCCGTGCAGCAGTACACGAGCCGGTTCCGCAGGGTGGCCGGCGCGGGCGGCTCACCGTCACCGTCCACCACGTGGAGGGCGTCTGCCACGGCGAGGGCCCCAGTGGCCGAGCCCCGAGCAGTGGCTGTTGTCCGCGCACCCGTCACCCGGCCTCGCACGGGCGGAACGGCGGGAGCACGGCGTAACCGTGCTGCCCCTGAGCGGCTGGTCTCCGCCGCCCGCGTTCCCGGACGTCTCGTCCAGGCCGCCACCGCGAGCACCGATCCGCACGGCGTCGACACCGCCCTCACCGAGGCGTTCGGCGGTGGCCCGGTCGTCTGTGACGTCCGTGGCCCCCGCTAGGGCCTGTCGTTCGGATCACGCCGCAGACGCGGGGTCTGGCACGCGCATCTGCGGCGTTGTCGTCGGTTGTCAACGCTCCGCGTTGCCGCCCTCCTCCGCCTTGCAGCTGCACGCACCAGACCCCGCTCACCGGCATGGACAAGTCCCGCCGATGTCCTGCGTCCTGATCCGAACGACAGGCCCTCCTACGCCCTCGTACCGGCGAGCGTGCCGCGAACATGGCGGGACGCGGTGGCGGACCGGCGCTGCGGAGAGGTCGTCCGCCTCGGGAAAGGCACCTGCCTCGGGGTACCGCGACTGGGACGCCGTGGACTGCCCTCGCCTCGGCTCGGAGTCGTACGGGTCCCTCCCGCCGGAAACGGCGGGCACCCTGTGCCGGCCTCTCGCCGTCGCCCGGCTGATCTCCTGCGGCATGAGTCTGCTGCGCGGCGAAGCCTGAGGAGGTTCTTCCAGGGGCCACCCGCGAACGTCTCTCACCCCTGCGGCCAGGCCGTGCTGCGGCTGGCGTCCCACTTTCCGTGACGGCCTCCCCGGCGGGCCCCCGCCGGCGCGGACATCCCGTCCGTCGCCAGGCGGGCGTGCAGGTGGGCGTCACGGAAGGTGTCGCGGCTGTCCTCTTCCCACATCGCGCCGCGCAGCGTGCCCTCCAGACGGAAGCCGCAGCGTTCGGCGACCCGGCAGGAGGCGTCGTGGCCGAGGGCGTGCGCCAGTTCCAGCCGGTACAGGCCCAGCTCCGCGAAGGCGTGGTCGGCGGCGAGCAGCAGGGCGCGGGTGGCGACGCCCCGGCCGCGGGCCTCGGGGAGCACCCAGTAGCCGACGCGGGCCAGCCGCAGGGGCCGGTTGATCTCACCCAGGCCGATGTGGCCCAGGGTCGCCCCGGTCTCCTCGTCCGTGATCCGGAAGGACCGGGAGACACCCTCCGCCTGCTGCCGTGCGCGGACGCGCAGGGACTCGCGGGCGCCGTCGAGGTCGGTCACCGGTCTCAGCGGGGTGTTCCAGCGCCGGAAGCCAGGGTCCCGATGACCCCGGAGCCAGGCTTCGGCGTCGGCCGCGGAATCCGGGTTCCAGGAGTGCAGGCGCAGGCCGTGGCCGCGGGGGGCCGCGACGGGTTGTTCGTTCGTTCGGGGCATGCCGTCATTCCACACCCGGCCCCGCCACGCGGTCATCCGGGATGTCTGTACGCGCCACGCGGTCACGCCCGTGGTGCCCTGTGCGGCAACCGTGAAGCTGTGCGTCTCCCGTGAATCCGGCAGATTGTTGGCAATCTTGTCGGCACATGTTCTACGTTCACAGACGCAAGCCCGTCAGGGACCCAGGAGGGCGTCAACGTGAAACACAGGGCAGTCAGGCGCAGGAGCGTCGTCATCGGGATCGGCGCCACCGCGGGCGTCGCGGCGGCCGGCGGCATCGCGCTCACCGCGCGGGCGGAGAACGAGAAGGGCGGCGCCACCGCGTCCGGCGCCCTGGTCTTCGACAAGGACGCCTCCACCACGCTGACGACGACCGTCACGGACGCCGCCGGCGACGAGCACGAGGTGACGTACCGCTTCTGGAAGGCGGTCACCTATGTCGCCAAGCCGGTCGACGAGAAGTACCAGAGCCTGAACATCAGCCTCCCCGTGACAATCGACGGCAAGGCCGTGGACGCGACCGGCGCCCCGATCCTGTTCGCGAACTCGGTCGGCGGCTACCTGCCCGCGTCGGTCGCCGAGGCCACCGGCGTGGGCGGCGGCGGCATGGGCGGCGGCGGGACCGCGCCGGGCGGCGCCCCCAGCGCCTCGGCCGCCCCCTCCGCGTCCGCCACCTCCGGCACCGAGTCCGGCAGCTCCGCCCAGCTCGCCGGCGGCAGGACGGTCAGCCTGCCGCAGCTCGGCCTGGCCGCCGGGTACGTCGTCGTGGAGCCGGGCGCGCGCGGCCGCACCCTGAAGAACAGCGCGGGCGAGTACTACGGCACCGCGCCCGCCGCGATCGTCGACCTGAAGGCCGCCGTCCGCTACCTGCGCGCCAACAAGGGCCGCGTCCCCGGTGACACGGACCGCATCTTCTCCACCGGTACCAGCGCCGGCGGCGCCCTCTCCGCACTGCTCGGCGCGTCCGGCGACAGCCCGCTCTACGACGCGTACCTGGAGGAGATCGGCGCCGCCGACGCCTCCGACGCGGTCTTCGCGACCGGCGCCTGGTGCCCGATCACCGACCTGGAGCACGCCGACGGCGCCTACGAGTGGAACTGGGGCACCAACAAGCTCAGCACCGGCGCGCAGGCCGACCAGACCGTCTCCAGGGAACTGAAGTCGCAGTTCGCCGAGTACCAGGCGGGCCTGAAGCTGCGCGGCCTCGGCGGCTTCGGCACGCTCAACGCCCGCAACTACGACGACTACCTGCTGAAGACGTACCTGTGGCCGTCGGCCACCAGGTACCTCGCCGCCCTCTCGGACGCCGACCGCGCGACGTACCTGGCCAAGCACACCTTCATCACCTGGGACGGCGAGAAGGCCACCTTCACCTGGGCCGGCTTCCTCACCCACGTCGGCGCCCGGAAGAAGGACGCCCCCGCCTTCGACCTCTTCGCCTTCCCCACCGACTCCTCCGACACGATGTCCGGCGACATCAACAACGAGTTCGGCGCGGGCACCGAGCAGTACCGCCACTTCACCCTCCACAGCCTGCGCGAGGACAAGGGGAGCAGCGCCCGCCTGGCGAGCGACATCCCGGAGAAGCTGCGGCTGATGAACCCGATGTACCACTTGGTCGACCGGGTCAACCCCGGCCGCAGCAGGCACTGGTGGATCAGGCTCGGCAGCGCGGACTCCGACACCTCGCTCACCGTCTCCGCCAACCTGGCCGCCGCCGCCCACCAGTTGGGCGACGACGTCAGCCACCGCTACTACTGGGACGCCGGGCACGGGGCCAACGAGGACGCCGGCGACTTCATCGAGTGGGTCGCGAAGACGGCCGGTCACAAGTCGGCCTAGCCGGTCCCGCGGGCGGCGGGCGGTGATTACGCTCGCCGCATGGCCGACTCCCCCGACCTCACCGATTCCCCAGCGCGGCGCCCGGTCTACGTCATCGGCGGCGGACCGGGCGGGCTCGCCGCCGCGTACGCCCTGCGCGCCCGGGGCGTGCGCGCCGTCGTGCTGGAGCGGTCCGACCAGGTCGGCGCGTCCTGGCGCCGCCACTACGACCGGTTGCGACTGCACACCACCCGACGTCTGTCGTCCCTGCCGGGCCTGCCGATGCCGCGCCGGTTCGGGCGCTGGCCGGCCCGGGACGACGTCGTGCGCTACCTGGAGAAGTACGCCGAGCACCACCGTCTGGAGGTGGTCACGGGCGTCGAGGTGCACCGCGTCGAGCCCGCCCCCGACGGCGACGGCTGGCTGCTGCGCGCCTCCGGGGGCCGCGAACTGACCGGCGCCGCCGTGGTGGTGGCCACCGGCTACAACCACACCCCCCGGGTCCCGGACTGGCCCGGCCGGGACAGCTACACCGGAACGTTCCTGCACGCCTGCGAGTACCGCTCCGCCGCGCCCCACGCGGGCCGGGACGTCCTCGTCGTTGGGGTCGGCAACACCGGTGCCGAGATAGCCGTCGACCTGGTCGAGGGCGGTGCCGCGCGGGTCCGGCTGGCGGTGCGCACCCCGCCGCACCTGGTGCGCCGCTCGACCGCCGGGTGGGCCGCCCAGTACACGGCGGTCCTGGTCCGCCGGCTGCCCGTGCGGCTCGTCGACCGGCTGGCCCGGCCGCTGGCCCGGGTGAGCGTCCCCGACCTGTCGGCGCGGGGCCTGCCCCGCCCGGACACCGGCCTGTACAGCCGGGTGCGGCAGGGGGCCGTCCCGGTGCAGGACGTCGGTCTGATCGACGCGGTGCGCCGGGGCCGGGTGGAGGTGGTCGCCGCCGTGGAGGGCTTCGAGGGCGGCAAGGTGGTCCTCGCGGACGGCGACCGCGTCGCCCCGGACACGGTGATCGCCGCCACCGGGTACGAGCGCGGCCTGACCGGGCTCGTCGGCCACCTGGGCGTGCTGGACGCGCGCGGCCGTCCGGTCGTCCGGGGTGCCCGCACCCCGAAGGACGCCCCCGGCCTGTACTTCACCGGCTTCACCAACCCCATCAGCGGGATGCTCCGGGAACTCGCCCGCGACGCGGTGCGCATCGCGCGCGCGGTCGACCGCCGTCAGGGCAGCCGGGCCGCCCGGCTGCCCTGATCCCGGGTCAGGACCAGCAGGTCGCCGGCGTCGGGGTCGCCCAGGAGGACGAAGAGTTCGGGGGCGTCCTCGGTGCCGCCGATGGTCCAGTACGTGTCCTGGTCGCAGGAGCCGGACGCGCCGGGGCGGACCAGGACGCCGGCCCGCTCCTCGCCGTAGGGGCCGTCCCGGCGCAGGGACCAGGTGCCGGCGCCGGCGCAGACGGGGATCGACCGGTCGGTGCGGTCGGTGACCTTCATCGGCAGCCGGACCGGCTCGGCCCCGCCGTCCGCGTCGAGCCGCAGCACGGCGCCGTCCCCGCTTCGCCAGACCCCGGTGACCTGGGCGGCGGAGAGCACCGGAGGCTCGTACTCCGGGACCAGCCCGGACCGGGCGGCCAGCGCGAGACCGCCGAAGGCCCCGGCGAACAGCAGGAACCCGCCGGCCCCGGCCCGGAACCACACCCCCCAGCATCCCCAGCCCGGCAGGTCGGACTCCGTACGGCGGCCCCGGCGGGCGTACCCCGCGGCCAGCGCCGGCGCCGCGCCGAGCAGCGCGCACGACAGGGCCGTACTCCAGAAGCCCGACCCCGCCGCCCAGGCCACCGGGACCGCCCACACCGCGCCGAGCAGCGCCACCGCGGCCAGGTGCCGGGCCCACGCGGGGCCGGGCAGCCGGCGGGCCGGTGCCGTACGGGCGAGGACGGCGGCCGGCGCGATGTGCAGCAGCGTGTGCAGCAGGCCGAGGACCGGCAGGTACAGCGGGGCGAACAGCAGCAGGCAGATGAGGCCGAACGCACCGCCGTACCCGATGCCGTAGTCGTCCTGGACGCTCCGCGTCAGCACCCACCAGGCCAGCCACGCGGCCGGCCACTGCGCCGCGCTGCACGCGGCGGCCGTCCGCGTCTCCTCGTACGTCCAGGCCGAGCGAATCCGCCGGACCGTGTCCCCCCACGTCACGGGGGAAGCGTACGGCCGGCCCGTCAGAGCGCCGGCACCGGGCGCCGCCTGATCACCAGGGCCATCAGCGCCGCCGCCGCGCACAGCGCCCCGGAGGCGTACCAGACGACGTCGTAGGAACCGAAGACGTCGCGGGCGACGCCGCCGAGGAAGGCGACCAGCGCGGCGCCGACCTGGTGGGAGGCGAGGACCCAGCCGAAGACGATCGCGCTGTCGTCGCCGAACCGCTCGCGGCACAGGGCGAGGGTGGGCGGGACGGTGGCGACCCAGTCGAGGCCGTAGAAGACGATGAAGAAGACCATCGGCGGGCGCACGGCCGGCGCGAGGAGCATGGGGAGGAAGAGGAGGGAGACGCCGCGCAGGGCGTAGTAGACGGCGAGCAGGCGGCGCGGCTCGAAGCGGTCGGTGAACCAGCCGGAGGCGATCGTGCCGACCACGTCGAAGACGCCGATGACGGCGAGCAGCGAGGCGGCGGCGGTGACCGGCATGCCGTGGTCGTGCGCGGCGGGCACGAAGTGCGTCTGGACCAGGCCGTTGGTGGAGGCGCCGCAGATCGCGAAGGTGCCGGCCAGCAGCCAGAAGGTACCGGTGCGCGCGGCGGTGGCGAGGACGTCCAGGGTGCGCCGCGCGGCGCCGGTGACGGGGGCGGGCCCGGGGACGAACTCCGTGGCGCCGTACGGCTTCTGTCCGAGGTCGGCCGGGTGGTCGTGGAGCAGCAGCCAGACGAAGGGGACGACCGCGAGGGCGGCGAGCGCGACGGTGACGGCGGCCGGGCGCCAGTCGTACCTCTCCACGATCCAGGACACCAGCGGCAGGAAGATCAGCTGGCCGGAGGCGGAGGCGGCGGTGAGGATGCCGCTGACCAGGCCGCGCCGGGTGGCGAACCAGCGGTTGGTGACGGTCGCCGCGAAGGCGAGGGCCATCGAGCCCGAGCCGAGGCCGACCAGCAGGCCCCAGCAGAGCATCAGCTGCCACGCCGACTGCATCCAGACGGTCAGCCCGGAGCCGAGCGCGATCAGGGTGAGGGCGGCGGCGACCACCCGCCGGATGCCGAAGCGGTCCATCAGGGCGGCGGCGAAGGGCGCGGTGAGGCCGTAGAGCGCGAGGTTGACGGAGACGGCGGCGCCGATCGTGCCGCGCGACCAGCCGAACTCCGCGTGCAGCGGGTCGATGAGGATGCCGGGCACGGCGCGGAAGGCGGCGGCGCCGATGATCGTCACGAAGGTGACGGCGGCGACGAACCAGGCGCGGTGCACCCGGCGCCGGGGCTGCCGGACGGGCCGGGCGGCGGCCGCCGTTTCGCTTGTCTGGGTCACGTCATGGAGCTTGTGTCACCGGGCCGGTCCGCAGCGAGTGGCCCGGAGGACATGGTTCGCTAGGATCGGGCCATGCCGTCCGACCGGGAACCCCGCCCGCACCGCGTCGTCGTCCTCGCCCTGGACGGTCTGATCCCGTTCGAGCTGGGCATCCCGCAGCGCATCTTCGGCATGGCCCGGGACGCCGGGCGCCGTCCGCTCTACGAGGTCGTCACCTGCTCGGTCCGGCCGCCCGGCCCGGTCGCCACCGACGCCGACTTCGCGGTCCTGGTGGAGCACGGCCCACAGGCGCTGGCCACCGCCGACACGGTCGTCGTGCCCGCCTCCTACGAGCTGGGTCCCGTGCACGAGGAGGGCGTGCTGACCCCGGAGCTCGCCGCGGCCCTGGCCCTGGTCCGGCCCGGCACCCGGCTGGTCGCCATCTGCACCGGCGGCTACGTGCTCGCCGCCGCCGGACTGCTCGACGGCCGTCCGGCGACCACCCACTGGGCCTCGGCCGAGCACTTCCAGCGGCTCTTCCCCCGGGTCCGGGTCGACGCGGACGTGCTCTTCGTGGACGACGGCGACGTGCTGACCTCGGCGGGGGTCGCGGCCGGCATCGACCTGTGCCTGCACCTGGTCCGCCGGGACCACGGCGCGGCCGTCGCGAGCGACGTGGCCCGGCGCACGGTGGTGCCGCCGTACCGGGACGGCGGTCAGGCCCAGTTCATCGAGCGGCCGGTGCCCGACCCGCAGCAGGCGTCCACCACCGGCGCCCGCGCCTGGGCGCTCGACCGCCTCCACGAGCCCCTCCGATTGCGGGACCTGGCGGAACGGGAGGCCATGTCGGTACGGACCTTCACCCGGCGGTTCCGCGAGGAGGTCGGGATCAGCCCCGGCCAGTGGCTGACCCTGCAGCGGGTGGAACGGGCCCGGCACCTGCTGGAGTCCACCGACCTCTCCGTGGACCAGGTGGCCCGGCAGGCGGGGTTCGGCACGGCCCAGTCGATGCGCCAGCACCTACAGGCGACGCTCGGGGTCGCCCCCACCGCGTACCGGCGGGCCTTCCGCAGCGGGCCGGCCGGGGCGCCGCGCGGCGCCGTCGCCACCGGCTGAGCGGGCGGCCCGCCGGACCTCGCCCCACCAGCCGACGAGGGCGAGGGCGAGGGTCAGCGCGACGCCGGCCAGGATGGCGGTGGAGGGGGCGGCCACGCCGAGCAGCAGCCCGGCGAGGCCGCCGGTCACCGCGTAGCCCGCGCCCGCGGCGGCGTACATCACCGAGTACCCGGCGC
>NZ_BNDX01000004.1:0-7810 GCF_020521275.1 Streptomyces daghestanicus
GCGAGGAGGTAACCTCGCGCCGTGCCTGATGGCCGGGCTGGCGCTGGCCCTATACGTCGTCGAAGCTGGGCTGGCTCCATGGCTGGTCGGGGGGTGGGCCTTGAGCGCCGAGGAGGTGGGTGATCTTCTCGGCTTCATCGCTTGAGAGATCGGAGAGCAGGCGCGTGGTTGTGCCGAGGAGGGCGTCCAGCGGTACCTGGGTACGTGCTCCGCGGGCGCTGGCGATTCCGGTGGCGAACATGCACTGGAGGGTCTCGCCGGAGGGGATGCGGGCTTCGGCTTCGATGACTCCCTCGGCCTGTCCCAGCGCGTCGCTGATGCCGTCGAGTCGGGTGTCGTGGGAGATGTCGTCGCCGGGTCCGCCGTAGCCGACGTGGCGGTCCGTCACGACCATGCGCAGAGAGGTCAGCGGGATGCCGAAGCGGTCGGCCCTGTTCCTCACTTCGTCGAGGCGGGGCAGGTCGTGTTCCTGGCCGGACGGGAGCTGGCGCTGGGATTGGGCGACCAGCACGTGGAAGCGCGGGGTCTGCAGGATCAGCTGGCCGGCCTTCACTGTCCAGCGCCAGGGGCTGATGTCCGCGTCTGCCACGCCGGGCACGATCATGCAGACGCGGCTGGTCCAGAGCCGGATCGCCTCACGCATGAGGTACTGGAGATTTCCGGTGCCTGCAGCCCGGGTGCGCAGCAAGGTAGGGAGGCTGATCATGCGGACGACCCGGTCCCAGAACGCGGTGTCGGTGATGTCCTCGGATTCCAGTAGGTACATCAGGGCTGTCTCGTCGAGATGGCCGACGCCTCGCTGGGGTGCGGGGAAGCTGGCGAGTGTGGATCCGCCGCCTTGCCAGAGCGCGGCGAGGAAGGCTGACATCCGGTCGGCGACGTCGGTGGTCATCTGCGCGGTGAGGGCGTCGACAGCATCGCGGGTGGGAACGTGTTCTCCCGCGCGGGCGGCTTCCGCTCCCTGGACGACCGTATTCAGGAATTCCTCGGTGGCCGGTCTGTCGAGGGTGCCGCGGCCGCCCTCGAGGACGGAGCGGGACACCAGCTGAGGGATGCCGGGAGAGTCGTCGGCCGGCTGGAGTGCGCCGAGCGCGGAAGTGTCGAGGAGGAGCGACGTGCTGGTGCCGGGTAGCGGAGGGAGGTCTCCTCGTTGCCGCGTGGAGGACAGTTGACCGAGGGCGAGAAGCACCGGCCGGTCCGCGCGGGGAAGACGTTGCAGGTCGTCCTCTAGTTCGCGCTGGTCCGATGTGGTGCGCAGGTAGATGAACCGGCGGGGTGTGCGCGGTCGGCTGGGCCATTCCAGAACCATGTCGGGGACGTGGGTGTGGTTGAAGAATTCGGTTTTGGTGACGGTGGCGCCGGGGTCCATGCGGCGCAGGTGCCGGGCGACGATGTCCTTGACCTGGGTGAACATCATCCGGTCGTCGGGCTCGTCCATGGCCTGGGCAATCGACTGTTCGACGAGGTTCACCACGAGCCCTCTCTGCGGGTGAGTTCGGCAGCGACGATGGCTGCCCAGTCCTTGAGCGGCAGGAGGGTTTCCTGCTTGTCCGAGAGGACGATCAGCCACAGGCGTGCGGCAACCGACTGGGCGAGTTCGCTGTCCAAAAGTTTTCGGGCTTCCTCGGGGTTGCTGGTGCCGAGAACGCGACTGCTGTGTTGAAGGACTGCACTCTCCACCTGGTCAGGCGAGTTGAGGGTGGACCAGGAGTTCGCCCGGAACGGTGCCCAAGTGATCCACATGAAGTGGTCGCTGAGATGGTGCTGGGCCTGGGCGGCGACGTAGCATTTGGCGAGAAACTCGTCGAACTGCGTCCCCTGGTCGCTGGGTTGCGCATAGTTCTTGACCTCTGCGCAGAACATGTCGTTCTGGTAAGGATCGCCGCGCATGGCGCCGCCCAGATCGAAGGAGAAGGTCCGACCTCCGTACGGCCAGGCGAGGGTCAGCCGACGGCCGCAGGACTCCGAGTCCGTGTTCGCGTACGCACCGAAGATGCGCATCGTGCCCTCGAGCCACTGCTTGGCTCTTCGAGCTCCCGAGAAGCCCTTCACTTGAGCGTCTTCGCCAACCACCACAGGCGTAGCTTAGTGCGATCGGATCATCACGATGTGCTCGATCGGGCTAATCTCCCGTCACGTTGCGGCCGTCGGCTTCAGAAAGGGGCCGCTGCGGCCCTGAGGAAGTGAGCCAAGGACGGCCGCAGGCCGCAAGGAACTGCCGCGAAGACGCCCCCCTGATCGACGGACACGAGACCGTGGTGAAGTGACCCTTCCCCCCGGCCTTCTGCGAACCGCTCCCCTGAACAGAGAGACGACCTCGTCGCTGATCTGCCGCATCGCCAGCCGCTACGGACTGGAAGCGACGGCGTTGCGGTCCTGCTGGAAGTGGCGCAGCCACAAGCCTCGGCACGACGGCGGAGGCGGGCGGGCGGACGCCGAGGTGCTGTTGAACACGGCGGGGCGGCAGCTCCTGGCAGGCCTGTGCGGCGTGGAGGAGGGTGTGCTGGCGCGGGCGTTGCCGTCCTGGGGGCGGGAGGATGCCCGCCTGCCGGCCGCGGATGCCGGGGAGCCGGCGGCGGCGTGGCGGACCGGCGGTGCGGTCGCCGGGCCGGTAGCGTTCGGCTGTCGTCTGTGCACGGCCCGACGTACGGGGACGGCCGTGCGGGTGGTGCGGTACGCGCCGCGATGGGAGCGGGTGTGTGTCCGGCACGGGCGGTGGCTCCTGGACGCGGACGCCGACCAACCGCTTGAGCACCTCGACCTGCGGGGTCTGCCGGAGGGTGTCGCGGCGCAGCGGCGGTGGGCCGGTGTAGAGCGACGGGCGGTACGGGCCGGGGCCGAGCCAGCGAGGGTGTTCGCCCTGGCGCATGCGGTGGTGGCTCGGTGGTGGGGGCAGGCCCTCCACTGGGAGCAAGAGACCATTTGGCCGCGGCGTCTGCACCAGGTGGCGGGCGGCAACGCCGGAGGGGACCTGGAGCGGTGGCGGATCGTGGGTCGGGACGCGGTTGTCTTCCCCGAGGTGGTGGCCCTCGCCGACGCGCTGCTGGACCCGGACATGGCCGAGCTGGTGTGGGCGGACAGCGGTGCCGGACGCCCGCAGGCGCTGCCTGCCGACGGAATGTTCTGCCGCAGGCTCGGTGAGCTGCTGGGGCGTGCGTGGCTGGGGCCGCTGGCCGCAGCCGACCACGGCGGGCCGCTCATCGCGTGGATGGGCAGCGTCATCCGCCTTCGCCGCGGCGCAGGCGGGGCGCCCGGGTACGACAACGACCCGTGGTGGCTGCGGCAGGAACACCAGAGCTCGACCATGGCCGGCCAGCTGCGGGTGCTGGGCAAGGAGAAGAAAGCGCCCGGTTCGGGGACGATGTGGCGGGCTGCGGTACCCGCCGAGCAGCGCAGGCTGATCACCAGCGCTATCGACAGCACCGAGGAACAGCTGCTGCAGCTGCGCGGGGTACAGACCGGGCCGACCGCCGAGGTCGCCCGGCGGCTGCTGCGCGGCCTCGGTCACAGTGCTGGCCTGATCGAGAACGCCTGGAACCGGACCGCGGTGGCGGCGGTGAACGGCGGGGTGCCCCTGGAAGAGGTGGCCCGGTGGGTGGACATACCCGTCGAGGTGCTCCGGGAGATGCTGACCGCGGGCGGGCAGGAAGACAGCGGCTGAGAGCGACGCGCCGAGGGACGGATCGACTGTTAGCTGATACGGCACTCGTTCGTGGCAGGAATACTGAAAACGGCGGCGTCTGCTGGCGGGAGTGGCTTGGCTGGCGCGGGTGACCAGCACAGGAGCGGCCCGGCCCCGTAGCCGGGCAGGGCGAGCGGGCGTGGACCAGGGCGGCGGGTTCGAGGCGGTGTTCCTCGACCCGGTGGGGCAGGCGGTCCAGCAGCGGTGGGCAGATGCCGCCATGACCGTGGCGTTCGAAGATCTGCCGCCGGTATCGGCGTTCCCGGCCGTGCCGGGGCGGCGCTGGGGGCCGGGCTTGTGGTGGTCGGCGACCACCGGGCGGCACGTGGCCGCGGGATCGAACGCGATGCGCACCCAGCTGATGGTCCTGGACCGCGACCCGGACGTGACAGGCCTGGCGGGGCGGCCCGTGCGGCTGCTCTGGCGTAATCCCCGCGGGCAGGCGCGTTCCTGGGTGCCGCAGCTCTTCGCCCGCCGTGCCGACGGCACCGCGCTGCTCGCCGACTGCCCCGGCCACCCGGACGCCGGCGGCGAACGCGCCCTCAACGCCGCCCATGCGGTAACCGAGGCGTGCGTGCACATCGGCTGGACCTACCGGCGCCTCCCACCGCTCGACGACGTCGCGGCCGCCAACCTGAAATGGCTGGCCGGCTACCGTCACCCCCGCAACGCCGGCCGCCCCGGTCTGGCGACGGCGGTTGCGGAGGCGTTCAGGCGGCCGCGTCCACTGATCGAAGGAACCGAAGCGGTCGGCGACCCGATCGAGGTTCTCCCCTGCGTCTTCCACGCCCTGTGGCACGGGCATTTGACGGCCGGCCTCACGACGCCACTACACGAACGAACCCTCGTCGGCCCGCGGGGCTGGAGCGGCCCGGACGAGACGGGAGGTGCCGGGTGAGCGCGCGGCGCGATGCCCGGCCGGCCGTGAAGCCCGGCGCGCGCGTCCGGTACGGCGGCGTGACGTGGCAGGTCGTTGCCCTGTCGGGGCAGGAGATCCACCTCGTCGGCCCGGACGGCGGTGGTGAGGCCGTGCTCGCCGGGCACCTGTTCGCCGACCCCGGCTTCGCCGTCATCGGCGCCGATACGCCGCAGGCGGCCCCGCAGTGGGGGCTGTTCGAGACCGCCCCCGCCGCGGCGCGTGAGAAGGCGCTGGCCTGGCAGCGGCATGTGCGGGAAGTCGAATGCGGGCTCACCGGCGGGCCCGGCAGCGAAGGAACGGTGCGGCCGCAGTACGACCCGCAGCGGCACACGCTGGCCGAACGCGAGCAGGCCAAATCGGCAGAGCTGACCGCGCTGGGTTTCGGCCGGGTATCGCGCACCACGGTGCAGCGCATGCGCCTGGCCTACCGCAAACAGGGCCTGTGGGGGCTCCTCGACCACCGCACCACCCGCGCCTCCAGCCCCACCGGCCGGGCCGACGAGCGGGTCGTCGCCGCCGTCCGCGAAGCGCTGCGCCGCCGCCGCGGCCGCTCCCGCGGCACCATCAACGGACTGTTCCCGCTCATCCACCAGATCCTCACCGACCGGCACGGCCCCGGCACGGTGCCCGCACCGTCGCAGGCCACGCTCTACCGGCTCGTCACCGCTCTGGCCCGGCCCGGTGAACTGCCCACGGGGCCCGTGCGGCAGGTGCCAGCCAGCGTCGACGGGCCGGCGTTCACCCCCGCCACGGCACTGCGGCCCGGCGAGCAGGTCCAGATCGACACCACCCGCCTGGACGTCCTCGCCCTCTTCGACGACGGCCGCCTGGCCCGCCCGGAGCTCACCATCGCCGTCGACGTCGCCACCCGCGCCATCCTCGCCGCCGTGCTGTGCCCGCGCGCGACCAAAGCCGTCGACGCGGCCCTGCTGCTCGCCGAGATGGCCGTACCCCACCCCGCCCGGCCGACCTGGCCGGACATCCTGCGCATGGACCACGCCCCCCAACTCCCCCACCAGCGGCTGGCCACGCTGGACGAGCGCCTGGCCGGGGCTGCGGCCCGGCCCGTCGTCCTGCCCGAGACGATCGTCGTCGACCGCGGCAGAGTCTTCGTCTCCACCGCGTTCACCGCCGCCTGCGAACACCTCGGCATCAGCGTCCAGCCCGCCCCGCCCCACGCCCCCACCGCCAAAGGCATCGTCGAGCGGACCTTCGGCACCATCAACCACCTGTTCTGCCAGCACCTGCCCGGCTACACCGGCTCCGACGTCACCCGCCGCGGCCCCGACACCGAGAAAGACGCCTGCTACAGCGTCCCCCAGCTCCAGGACCTCCTCGACGAATGGCTGGTGCACTACCACCACCGGCCCCACGAAGGCCTGCGCCACCCGCTGATGCCGAAGAAGGCCCTCACCCCGAACCAGATGTGGGCCGCGCTCGTCGCCGTCGCCGGACACGTCCCCGTCCCGCTCACCGGCCACGACTACCTCGAACTGCTCCCGGTGCGCTGGCAGGCCATCACCCCCGCCGGCATCACCATCCACCACCGCACCTACGACGCCGATCTCCTCGCCCCCTACCGCGGCCAAACCTCCCCCGTCGCCGGCCGGGGCGGGAAATGGGAAATCCACTACAACCCCCACGACGTCCGCCAGATCTGGGTACGCCTCACCGACGGCGGGCTGACCGAAATCCCCTGGATCCACCGCGACCACGTCCACCAGCCGTTCAACGACCACACCTGGCAGCACATCCGAACCCACGCCCAGCACAGCAACCACGACGACACCCAGCAACACGAAGCGGCCCTGGCCGACGCCCTCGACCAGCTCATGCGCCGCGTGACCAGCGGCCACGCCACCACCGCCGAGCAAGCCCTCCTCGCCCGCGCCACAATGCCGGTCCCCGCCGCCCGGCACCCGCACCACGGCACCGCACCC
Source organism: Streptomyces daghestanicus (assembly GCF_020521275.1). Classification (NCBI taxonomy): domain Bacteria; kingdom Bacillati; phylum Actinomycetota; class Actinomycetes; order Kitasatosporales; family Streptomycetaceae; genus Streptomyces; species Streptomyces daghestanicus. The sequence goes on from NZ_BNDX01000004.1 coordinate 6,542, forward strand.
GCCGCCGGCGAGCCCGCACCACACGACGAGGACGACAGCATCGACGACCTCGACGACCTCCCCGACGACGGCACCCGCCCCGCCGCGGCCACCGGATTCGGGCTCTACGACGCCCACAAGGAAGCCGAAAAGTGGTGAACACCCGCCCCGCAGCGCACCAACCACCCAGCGCACCCGCCGATGCGGACAGCAACGCCACGGCCGAGTTGTCCTGGCCCCTGACCACCTGGCAGGGCTGGCACCACTTCGCCACCACCGCCCCCGTCTCCCCGCCCCAGCCCGGCGACCCGCCCCGCAGCACCGACGAACGCCTCGCCTACCACTCCGCGTTCGTCACCATCCGCACCCCCGCCATCAGCCAGCTCACCACCCAGGTCCGCACCCTGATGATCCTCGGCCGCCACCAGCAGACCACCGCACGGCCCTCCCTCATCGTCACCGGCCCCGCCGCCGCCGGGAAAACCACCGCCCTGCTCAACGTCGGCCGCGCCTGCCACCTCGCCCACACCCGCAAGAACCCGCCCCCGCCCGGATCAGCCCACGCCACAGCACCCGTCGCCTACGTCCTCGTCCCGCCCGGCGCCACCGCGAAAACCCTCATCACCGAGTTCGCCCGCTACCTCGGCATCCCCGTCACCACCCGCATGACCCAGACCCAGATCACCGACGCCGTCTGCCACACCTACACCCACGCCGGCGTCCAGCTCGTCCTCATCGATGAGATCCACCGCCTCAACCCCCGCACCACCACCGGCGCCCAGACCGCCGACCTCCTCAAAGACCTCACCGAACGCCTGGCCGCCACCTTCGTCTACGCCGGCATCAACGTCACCGACACACCCCTGTTCAGCGGCACCCGCGGCGCCCAGCTCGCCGGACGGGCCACCCTCATCACCTGCGGCCCCCTCCCCGCCCGACACGGCACCCACCGCCCCTTCCGCGACGTCATCACCGACATCGAAAACGCCCTCGACCTCCACCACCACAAACCCGGCACCCTCCCCCGCCACGCCCCCTACCTCCACCAGCGCACCGCCGGCCGCATCGGATCCCTCACCAGACTCATCCGCCAAGCCGCCATCACCGCCATCCACGACGGCACCGAACGCATCACCAAAACCACCCTCGACGCGGTACAACTCGACCACCTCGCCGAACTACACAACCGCCCCACCCCAGCCGCTAACCCCAACCCAACCAACTAGGAAAAACAGTTCTGACCAGCACAAACACAAACCGAGCCATTACACGCTAGAACTACCTACAACC
>NZ_BNDX01000005.1:0-22373 GCF_020521275.1 Streptomyces daghestanicus
GCCCCCGGCCGTGCCGCGCTTCCGCCCGTCCGCCGGCCACCCACGCCGCCCGGCGTCACGGCGCCCGCCTCCGTACCGTCCCCGGGACCCTCGGCGCCGCCCGTGGCCTCGGCTTCCGAGGTCCCGTCCGCCGGCGCCTCCGCCCCGTCCGCCGGCGCCTCCGCCCCGTCCGCCGACGTGGCGTCCCCGGTCCCCGTGCCGTCCGCGGTCTCCGCCTCCGTACCGTCCCCGGCCTCCGCGACGTCCGCGGGGTTCTCGGCGGGCTCGGGCCCGGGCTCCGTGCTCACAGCGTGCTCCAGTCGTGATCGGGATAGCGGTGCACGGGCTCCGACACGTCGTCCAGCGCCCGGCAGATCTCGTCAGGAAGACTAAGCGCCTCCACTGACAACGCGGCCGTGAGCTGCCGTGCGTTGCGCGCGCCCACGATCGGCGCGGCCACCCCGGGGCGGTCCCGGACCCAGGCGAGGGCGACCTGGAGCGGGGTCACCGCGAGCCCGTCCGCCGCCGTGGCCACCGCGTCCACGATGCGCGCGGCGTCGTCGTCGAGGTAGGGCGCGACGAAGGGGGCCATGTGCTCGGACGCCCCGCGCGAGTCGGACGGCGTCCCGGTGCGGTACTTGCCGGTGAGCACGCCGCGCCCCAGCGGCGAGGAGGGCAGCAGTCCGATGCCGAGGTCGAGGGCGGCGGGCAGCACCTCCCGCTCGACCCCGCGCTGCACCAGCGAGTACTCCAGCTGCGTGCTCGCCAGCCGGTTCCGCACGCCCGGCGCCGCCAGCTGCCAGGTCGCCGCCTTGGCGAGCTGCCAGCCGCAGAAGTTGGACACCCCCGCGTAACGGGCGCGTCCGCTGCTCACCGCGAGGTCCAGGGCGTGCAGCGTCTCCTCCAGCGGCGTGTACGGGTCGTAGGCGTGGACGTGCCACACGTCGACGTACTCGGTGCCGAGCCGGGAGAGCGAGGCGTCCAGCGCGGAGAGCAGATGGCCGCGCGAGCCGTCGGAGCGCCGGTCGGGGTCGGGCACGCTGCCGGCCTTGGTCGAGATCACCAGGTCCCGGCGCGGCACCAGGCCCTCCATGAGCCGCCCCAGCAGGTACTCGGCCTCCCCGTCGCCGTACACGTCCGCCGTGTCGACCAGCGTGCCGCCCGCTTCCCAGAAGGTCTTCAGGCACTCCGCGGCGTCGTGCTCGTCGGTGTCGCGTCCCCAGGTCAGGGTGCCCAGACCGATACGGGACACGCGCAGGCCGGTGCGGCCGAGATGCCTCTGCTCCATGGACGCCGAGATTACTGGCCACGGCTTCCCCTGTGGGGCCCTGTGGACAACCGGACCGCCCGCGCTAAGGTCGGACCACCAGGGACGTTACTGATCAGTAAGGGGATCGGCCATGCAGCTCGGGATCAACCTCGGCTACTGGGGCGGTGGGATGGACGCGGACAATCTGGCCGTCGCCCAGGAGGCCGACCGCCTCGGCTACGCCGTCTGCTGGGCCGCGGAGGCGTACGGCTCCGACGCCGCCACCGTGCTCACCTGGGTCGCCGCCCAGACCGAGCGCATCGACGTCGGCTCGGCCATCTTCCAGATCCCGGCCCGCCAGCCGGCCATGACCGCGATGACCGCCGCCACCCTCGACTCCCTCTCCGGCGGCCGGTTCCGCCTGGGCCTCGGCGTCTCCGGCCCCCAGGTCTCCGAGGGCTGGTACGGGGTGAAGTTCGACAAGCCGCTCTCCCGGACCCGCGAGTACGTGGAGATCGTCCGCAAGGCCCATGTCCCGCGAACGCCTCGCCCACGAAGGCGAGCAACTGGACGCTGCCGCTGCCCGGCGGGCCCCGGCAAGCCGACAAGCTCACGGTCCACCCCAGCGTGAGCACATCCCGCTGTACATCGCCGCGATCGGCCCGAAGAACCTGGAGCAGACCGGCGAGATCGCCGACGGCGCGCTGCTCATCTTCCCGTCCGCCGAGCACCTGGAGGAGACCGCGATCCGCCCCCTGCGCGCCGGACGCGAGAAGGCGGGCAAGTCCCTCGACGGCTTCGACGTCTGCCCGACCGTCCCGCTCGCCCTCGGCGACGACGGCGACCTCGCCGCGCTCGCCGACACCTTCCGCCCGTACACCGCGCTGTACGTCGGCGGCATGGGCAGCCGGAAGCAGAACTTCTACAACCGGCTCGCCCAGCGCATGGGGTACGAGAAGGAGGCCGCCGAGATCCAGGACAAGTACCTGGCCGGCGACAAGGAGGGTGCCGCCGCGGCGGTACCGCACGAGCTGATCGACAAGACGACCCTGCTCGGCTCGGTGGACCGCATCGCCGACCGGATGCGGGCCTACGCGGCGGCCGGCGTCACCACCCTGACCCTGGCCCCCGCCGGCTTCACGCTGGACGAGCGGATCGCCGCCCTGCGGGCCGGCACCGAGGCCCTGGAGCGGGCCGGGCTGGCGTAGGGCCGGGAAGAGGTTCCACGGCCGTGGTGGGGGCTCGGGGGTCTTCCCCGCCACGGCCGTCACGGGGAACAACGCGCCCGCGCGCACGGGGTTACGCCCGCTTCCGGGCCCTCCCCGTCCGTCGTTCGGCGCAGTCGCCCGGCACACCTGTTGCCGTCCCCCGGGGTCCGCACTTGACTCGTTCTCCGCAGCACCTTGCTGAGGCGGAGAGGTGACCGGTCATGCTGTCGGCCAAGAGTCTGTTCCAGGAGATCCTCGACCACGACGAGTCGTTCCGGCTGTTCTGCTCCATCGCGGCCGGCGGGGAGTCGCAGGGCGGCTGGGAGAACGGACGGATCGCCGCCCTCGTACCGGAGAGCGAGCGCGCCCTGGCCCCCAGGATCGCCCGGCACGGCGCGGACGAGGACAAGCACGGCCGCATCTTCCAGGCGCTGCTGAGGAAGCGCGGCCTAGAACCCGTCGCCGTACCCCCCGAGACGGACTACACCGCGCTCCTGGAGCGGCGCGGCATCGGCCTCGCCCACGACAGGCTCAGGGCCGACCGGCCGCTGACCGTGCCGGACCTCGTCACCTACCTCGCGCACAGCAGGGTCACCGAGCAGCGGGCGGCCGAGCAGATGGCCCTGCTCCGCCGGTACTTCGCCGACCACCCGGACATCGGCCGGGCGGTGCGGATGATCTCCGCCGACGAGGACAACCACCTCGCCTACTCCCACGAGGAACTGCTCCGCCTCGCCGCCGCCGGACACGGCCGGCTCATCCAGCGCACCCTGCGGGCGTGCGCGCTCGCCGAGATCGCCGTCCACCGGGACGTCAGCCTCGCCGTGATGGCGCGCATGGGCCGCCTCCTCGGCTGGCCGCGGGCCCGGTCCGCCGCGCTCGCCGCGGGCATCCGCGCGGTGTACGCCTACGAGCGGCTCGGCGGCTGGCGCCGGATGGTGACCCTGCGGATGCCCGAACGCCGCGACGCCCTCGGCGGCCCGGCCGCCCCGGCCCCCGAACCCGCCTGACGGGGCGGCCGGCCCCCCAGGGCCTGTCGTTCGGGCCACGCCGCGGACACGGGGCCTGGTGCGCGCACCTGCCGCGTTGTCGTCACTCGCCGACGCTCCGCGTCGACTCCCTCCTCCGCCTCGCATCCGCACGCACCAGGCCCCGCTCACCGGCGCGAGGAAGACGCAGCCCATTCCCCGCGACCTGATCCGGACGACAGCACACCTAGAGCCATCCCCGGTGCTTGAACATCCGGTACAGCAGCACCTCCAGGACGGCCATCAGCGCGATCACCGCCGGGTACGCCCACACCCAGCGCAGTTCCGGCATGTGCTCGAAGTTCATGCCGTAGATCCCCGCGATCATCGTGGGGACCGCGGCCATGGCCGCCCACGCGGAGATCTTCCGCATGTCGTCGTTCTGCCGGACGCTCATCTGCGCGAGGTGCGCGGAGAGGATGTCCGAGACGAGACGGTCCAGGCCCTCGACCGACTCGTTCACGCGCGTGACGTGGTCCTGCACGTCCCGGAAGAACGGGCGCGCGCGGTCGTTCACGAACGGCACGGGCGCGCCGAACGAGCCGGTGCCCGCCAGCCGGGCCAGCGGCACCGCCAGTGGCCCGGTGGCCCGGCGGAACTCCAGGACCTGCCGCTTGAAGGTGTAGATCCGCGACGCCGTGTTCCGCGAACCGCCGCTGTCGGGGGAGAACACCTCCGCCTCCAGCTCCTCCAGGTCGGTCTGGAGTTCGGTGGCCACCTCCAGGTAGTGGTCCACGGCGGCGTCGGTGATGGCGTACAGCACCGAGGTCGGGCCCTTGCCGAGCAGCTCGGGTTCGTGCTCCAGGCGCTGCCGCACCGCCTTGAGCGCGGCCCCCTCACCGTGCCGGACGACCACCACGAAGGCGTCCCCGAGGAAGATCATGACCTCGCCGGAGGAGACGGTGTCGCTCTCCGGCTCGTAGACCACCGGCTTGACGACGACGAAGAGCGAGTCGTCGTACACCTCCAGCTTGGGCCGCTGGTGCGCCTTCAGGGCGTCCTCCACGGCCAGCGGATGCAGCCCGAACTCCTGGGTGACGTGCTCGAACTCCTCCTCGGTGGGCTCGTGCAGCCCGATCCACACGAAGCCGCCCGCGGACCGCGCCTGATCCAGCGCGTCGGAGAAGTCCTCCGGGCCCTCGGTGCGGTGTCCGTCCCGGTAGATGGCACAGTCGACGATCACCGAACCCATTCTCCCCTCGCCCGGACGCCGGTGCCCGGTGCTGTACGCCTACCCTGGGCGCATGCCCACGCTGATCCTGGTCAGGCACGGACGTTCCACCGCCAACACCGAGGGGCTGCTCGCCGGCTGGACGCCCGGCGTCGCCCTCGACGAACGCGGTGCCGCCCAGGCCGCCGCCCTGCCCGCCCGGCTCGCCGCGCTGCCGATCGCCGAGGTCGTCGCCAGCCCCCTGCAACGCTGCCAGGAGACGATCCGGCCGCTCCTCGACGCCCGGCCCGAGCTGCGCGTCCACACCGACGAGCGGATCGGCCGAGCGCGCTGGGCCGGGCGTCGAGGAGCGGCCGGATCGTCTCCTGGCAGCGTTGCAGGGGGCTGGCGACGACCTCGGCGATCGGCAGCGCGGCGAGCCGGGCGGGCAGGGCGGCGGCCTGGGCGGCACCGCGTTCGTCGAGGGCGACGCCGGGCGTCCAGCCGGCGAGCAGCCCCTCGGTGTTGGCGGTGGAACGTCCGTGCCTGACCAGGATCAGCGTGGGCATGCGCCCAGGGTAGGCGTACAGCACCGGGCACCGGCGTCCGGGCGAGGGGAGAATGGGTTCGGTGATCGTCGACTGTGCCATCTACCGGGACGGACACCGCACCGAGGGCCCGGAGGACTTCTCCGACGCGCTGGATCAGGCGCGGTCCGCGGGCGGCTTCGTGTGGATCGGGCTGCACGAGCCCACCGAGGAGGAGTTCGAGCACGTCCACCCAGGAGTTCGGGCTGCATCCGCTGGCCGTGGAGGACGCCCTGAAGGCGCACCAGCGGCCCAAGCTGGAGGTGTACGACGACTCGCTCTTCGTCGTCGTCAAGCCGGTGGTCTACGAGCCGGAGAGCGAACACCGTCTCCTCCGGCGAGGTCATGATCTTCCTCGGGGACGCCTTCGTGGTGGTCGTCCGGCACGGTGAGGGGGCCGCGCTCAAGGCGGTGCGGCAGCGCCTGGAGCACGAACCCGAGCTGCTCGGCAAGGGCCCGACCTCGGTGCTGTACGCCATCACCGACGCCGCCGTGGACCACTACCTGGAGGTGGCCACCGAACTCCAGACCGACCTGGAGGAGCTGGAGGCGGAGGTGTTCTCCCCCGACAGCGGCGGTTCGCGGAACACGGCGTCGCGGATCTACACCTTCAAGCGGCAGGTCCTGGAGTTCCGCCGGGCCACCGGGCCACTGGCGGTGCGCTGGCCCGGCTGGCGGGCACCGGCTCGTTCGGCGCGCCCGTGCCGTTCGTGAACGACCGCGCGCGCCCGTTCTTCCGGGACGTGCAGGACCACGTCACGCGCGTGAACGAGTCGGTCGAGGGCCTGGACCGTCCTCGTCTCGGACATCCTCTCCGCGCACCTCGCGCAGATGAGCGTCCGGCAGAACGACGACATGCGGAAGATCTCCGCGTGGGCGGCCATGGCCGCGGTCCCCACGATGATCGCGGGGATCTACGGCATGAACTTCGAGCACATGCCGGAACTGCGCTGGGTGTGGGCGTACCCGGCGGTGATCGCGCTGATGGCCGTCCTGGAGGTGCTGCTGTACCGGATGTTCAAGCACCGGGGATGGCTCTAGGTGTGCTGTCGTCCGGATCAGGTCGCGGGGAATGGGCTGCGTCTTCCTCGCGCCGGTGAGCGGGGCCTGGTGCGTGCGGATGCGAGGCGGAGGAGGGAGTCGACGCGGAGCGTCGGCGAGTGACGACAACGCGGCAGGTGCGCGCACCAGGCCCCGTGTCCGCGGCGTGGCCCGAACGACAGGCCCTGGGGGGCCGGCCGCCCCGTCAGGCGGGTTCGGGGGCCGGGGCGGCCGGGCCGCCGAGGGCGTCGCGGCGTTCGGGCATCCGCAGGGTCACCATCCGGCGCCAGCCGCCGAGCCGCTCGTAGGCGTACACCGCGCGGATGCCCGCGGCGAGCGCGGCGGACCGGGCCCGCGGCCAGCCGAGGAGGCGGCCCATGCGCGCCATCACGGCGAGGCTGACGTCCCGGTGGACGGCGATCTCGGCGAGCGCGCACGCCCGCAGGGTGCGCTGGATGAGCCGGCCGTGTCCGGCGGCGGCGAGGCGGAGCAGTTCCTCGTGGGAGTAGGCGAGGTGGTTGTCCTCGTCGGCGGAGATCATCCGCACCGCCCGGCCGATGTCCGGGTGGTCGGCGAAGTACCGGCGGAGCAGGGCCATCTGCTCGGCCGCCCGCTGCTCGGTGACCCTGCTGTGCGCGAGGTAGGTGACGAGGTCCGGCACGGTCAGCGGCCGGTCGGCCCTGAGCCTGTCGTGGGCGAGGCCGATGCCGCGCCGCTCCAGGAGCGCGGTGTAGTCCGTCTCGGGGGGTACGGCGACGGGTTCTAGGCCGCGCTTCCTCAGCAGCGCCTGGAAGATGCGGCCGTGCTTGTCCTCGTCCGCGCCGTGCCGGGCGATCCTGGGGGCCAGGGCGCGCTCGCTCTCCGGTACGAGGGCGGCGATCCGTCCGTTCTCCCAGCCGCCCTGCGACTCCCCGCCGGCCGCGATGGAGCAGAACAGCCGGAACGACTCGTCGTGGTCGAGGATCTCCTGGAACAGACTCTTGGCCGACAGCATGACCGGTCACCTCTCCGCCTCAGCAAGGTGCTGCGGAGAACGAGTCAAGTGCGGACCCCGGGGGACGGCAACAGGTGTGCCGGGCGACTGCGCCGAACGACGGACGGGGAGGGCCCGGAAGCGGGCGTAACCCCGTGCGCGCGGGCGCGTTGTTCCCCGTGACGGCCGTGGCGGGGAAGACCCCCGAGCCCCCACCACGGCCGTGGAACCTCTTCCCGGCCCTACGCCAGCCCGGCCCGCTCCAGGGCCTCGGTGCCGGCCCGCAGGGCGGCGATCCGCTCGTCCAGCGTGAAGCCGGCGGGGGCCAGGGTCAGGGTGGTGACGCCGGCCGCCGCGTAGGCCCGCATCCGGTCGGCGATGCGGTCCACCGAGCCGAGCAGGGTCGTCTTGTCGATCAGCTCGTGCGGTACCGCCGCGGCGGCACCCTCCTTGTCGCCGGCCAGGTACTTGTCCTGGATCTCGGCGGCCTCCTTCTCGTACCCCATGCGCTGGGCGAGCCGGTTGTAGAAGTTCTGCTTCCGGCTGCCCATGCCGCCGACGTACAGCGCGGTGTACGGGCGGAAGGTGTCGGCGAGCGCGGCGAGGTCGCCGTCGTCGCCGAGGGCGAGCGGGACGGTCGGGCAGACGTCGAAGCCGTCGAGGGACTTGCCCGCCTTCTCGCGTCCGGCGCGCAGGGGGCGGATCGCGGTCTCCTCCAGGTGCTCGGCGGACGGGAAGATGAGCAGCGCGCCGTCGGCGATCTCGCCGGTCTGCTCCAGGTTCTTCGGGCCGATCGCGGCGATGTACAGCGGGATGTGCTCACGCTGGGGGTGGACCGTGAGCTTGATCGGCTTGCCGGGGCCGCCGGGCAGCGGCAGCGTCCAGTGCTCGCCTTCGTGGGCGAGGCGTTCGCGGGACATGGCCTTGCGGACGATCTCCACGTACTCGCGGGTCCGGGAGAGCGGCTTGTCGAACTTCACCCCGTACCAGCCCTCGGAGACCTGGGGGCCGGAGACGCCGAGGCCCAGGCGGAACCGGCCGCCGGAGAGGGAGTCGAGGGTGGCGGCGGTCATCGCGGTCATGGCCGGCTGGCGGGCCGGGATCTGGAAGATGGCCGAGCCGACGTCGATGCGCTCGGTCTGGGCGGCGACCCAGGTGAGCACGGTGGCGGCGTCGGAGCCGTACGCCTCCGCGGCCCAGCAGACGGCGTAGCCGAGGCGGTCGGCCTCCTGGGCGACGGCCAGATTGTCCGCGTCCATCCCACCGCCCCAGTAGCCGAGGTTGATCCCGAGCTGCATGGCCGATCCCCTTACTGATCAGTAACGTCCCTGGTGGTCCGACCTTAGCGCGGGCGGTCCGGTTGTCCACAGGGCCCCACAGGGGAAGCCGTGGCCAGTAATCTCGGCGTCCATGGAGCAGAGGCATCTCGGCCGCACCGGCCTGCGCGTGTCCCGTATCGGTCTGGGCACCCTGACCTGGGGACGCGACACCGACGAGCACGACGCCGCGGAGTGCCTGAAGACCTTCTGGGAAGCGGGCGGCACGCTGGTCGACACGGCGGACGTGTACGGCGACGGGGAGGCCGAGTACCTGCTGGGGCGGCTCATGGAGGGCCTGGTGCCGCGCCGGGACCTGGTGATCTCGACCAAGGCCGGCAGCGTGCCCGACCCCGACCGGCGCTCCGACGGCTCGCGCGGCCATCTGCTCTCCGCGCTGGACGCCTCGCTCTCCCGGCTCGGCACCGAGTACGTCGACGTGTGGCACGTCCACGCCTACGACCCGTACACGCCGCTGGAGGAGACGCTGCACGCCCTGGACCTCGCGGTGAGCAGCGGACGCGCCCGTTACGCGGGGGTGTCCAACTTCTGCGGCTGGCAGCTCGCCAAGGCGGCGACCTGGCAGCTGGCGGCGCCGGGCGTGCGGAACCGGCTGGCGAGCACGCAGCTGGAGTACTCGCTGGTGCAGCGCGGGGTCGAGCGGGAGGTGCTGCCCGCCGCCCTCGACCTCGGCATCGGACTGCTGCCCTCCTCGCCGCTGGGGCGCGGCGTGCTCACCGGCAAGTACCGCACCGGGACGCCGTCCGACTCGCGCGGGGCGTCCGAGCACATGGCCCCCTTCGTCGCGCCCTACCTCGACGACGACGCCGCGCGCATCGTGGACGCGGTGGCCACGGCGGCGGACGGGCTCGCGGTGACCCCGCTCCAGGTCGCCCTCGCCTGGGTCCGGGACCGCCCCGGGGTGGCCGCGCCGATCGTGGGCGCGCGCAACGCACGGCAGCTCACGGCCGCGTTGTCAGTGGAGGCGCTTAGTCTTCCTGACGAGATCTGCCGGGCGCTGGACGACGTGTCGGAGCCCGTGCACCGCTATCCCGATCACGACTGGAGCACGCTGTGAGCACGGAGCCCGGGCCCGAGCCCGCCGAGAACCCCGCGGACGTCGCGGAGGCCGGGGACGGTACGGAGGCGGAGACCGCGGACGGCACGGGGACCGGGGACGCCACGTCGGCGGACGGGGCGGAGGCGCCGGCGGACGGGGCGGAGGCGCCGGCGGACGGGACCTCGGAAGCCGAGGCCACGGGCGGCGCCGAGGGTCCCGGGGACGGTACGGAGGCGGGCGCCGTGACGCCGGGCGGCGTGGTGGCCGGCGGAAACTCGGAAGCCGAGGCCGCGGACGGCTCAGGGGCCGGGGACGGCACGGGGGCCGGGGACGGCACGGGGGCCGGGGACGCCACGCCGGCGGACGGGGCGGAGGCGCCGGCGGACGAGACCTCGGAAGCCGAGGCCACGGGCGGCGCCGAGGGTCCCGGGGACGGTACGGAGGCGGGCGCCGTGACGCCGGGCGGCGTGGTGGCCGACGGAAACTCGGAAGCCGAGGCGGGGGCCGGGGCGGCGGAGGCGGGCGGTGCGGAGGGCGCCGGGGGCAAGCAGTTGTCCGAGGCCGAGGCCGAGCTGGCCGCGCAGCGGCTGGAGCGGGAGCGGATCGAGCGGCGCAAGGCGGAGCGGAAGGGGCCGGTCACCGCCGGGGCGAAGCTCAGCGGCACCGCGGCCGACCTGCTCGCCGCGGTCCGGGCCGTGGAGAGCGGCGCCAAGCCGGTGGCGACGGTCTTCGCCGACCCGGAGCCCGCCCCCCGCCGCCCCGCCCCCGAGCCCGGACCGGTCCGCCGGGACGTGCCGGTGCCCGGACGGGCCCCCGGTGCGGCCCCGGCACCCGCCCCGGAGAGCGTGCAGGCCGTGCGGCGGGTACTGGCCCGGGGCGGCGCCCCCGAGACGCTCGCCCCGGCCGTCGCCGCGGCGCTGGGCGAGGGCGCCGACGAGGTGCTGGGGGCCGACCCCTGGCAGTTGCTGCGGGTGCCCGGGGTGCGGCCGGAGCAGGCCGACGGCTTCGCGCGGGCGCTGCTCGGCGCCGACTGCCGCCCGGACGACGAGCGCCGGGGGCGGGCCGTCACCGGCTGGCTCCTGGAGCAGGCGGCGCTGGCCGGGCACACCGCCCTGGAGCTGCCGAGGCTCACGGCGACGCTCGCCCAGCGCGGCGTGCCGGACCCGGACGCCGCCGTGCGGAGCACCCTCGCCGAGGGCGAGGCCCTGGCCTTCCAGGACGCCCTGGAGGAGCCCGGCGCGCCCGCGCCCCGGGCGGCCCGGGGCGCGGAGGACGGCGAGGACGAGGCCGAGGAGGAGCGGCCCGTCCGGGTGCTGATCGGCCTGGAGCGGTACGCGCTCGCCGAGGAGAGCCTGGCCGACGGCCTGGCCCGGCTGGCCGGGTCGGTGCCGAAGCAGGACGGTTCCCCGGAGGACTGGGAGCGGGCCGCGGCCTCGGCGCGGGGGTCGGCCGCCGAGCTGGTCCGCGCCGTCGCGGAACACGGCCTGGTGCTGCACACCGGCGGGGAGGCGGCCCTGGCGGAGCCCGCCGCCCTGCTGCGCGCCGCGCGCGGGCTGGGCCTGCGCGCCTGGGCCTGCGCGCCCGGACCGCTCGGCCGGCTCCGCTTCGCCGCCCTGTGCGCACCCGGTGAGGATGCCCCCGGAGCGGCGGCCCCGCCGGTCGCCACCGTCGCGGGGTTGCTCGCCGGGGCCGAGGGGCCCGGCCGGGACCCGGAGGGCGCGCTCGACCTGGACCTGCTCGTCGTGGTGGACGCGCCGCAGCTGGACGTGGAGGCGGCGGCCCTGCTGACCGAGTCCCTGCCGGACGGGGCGCGGCTGGTGCTGTCCGGCGACCCGGCGGTGCTGTGGTCGGCAGGACCCGGACGGGTCTTCGCCGATCTGCTGGCGGCCCGGATCTGCCCGCAGATCGCCTCCCGGCGACCGGACCCCGGCCCGCTGGGCGAGCTGGTCTCCGGCATCGGCGCCGGCGAGCTGACCCAGGTCGAGGCGCCGGGCAAGGAGATCGTGATCGTGCCGGTGCGGGAGCCGGGCGAGGCCGTGCACCGCACCGTGCAGCTGGTCTCGGACTCGGTGCCCCGGGCGTTCGGCGTGCCCGCCGAGGAGACCCGGGTGATCACGCCGGGGCACGGTGGCCCGGCCGGCACCCGGGCGCTCAACGCGGCGCTCAAGGAGCGGCTCAACCCGGGGCCGGGCCGCTTCGGCGGCTTCGACCCGGGCGACCTGGTCGTCCACTCCCCGTGCCGGGCCGTACGCTGCCGGGCCGGGTGACGGGGGCCGACGCGGAGGGGCTGCGCCTGTCCTGCGCGGACGGGACCGCGGTCGTCGTCCCGAGGGACCAGGTGGAGAGCCGGGTCCGGCACGGCTGGGCGCTGACCGCGCACCAGGCGGCCGGCGGCCGGTGGCCCGCGGTGGTCGTGGTCCTGCCCGGTGACGCGGCGCAGACGCTCAGCCGGCCCTGGGTGTACACGGCGTTCGGCCGGGCGGAGCGCCATCTGTCCGTCGTCCACGGCGTGGACCCAGGCGCTGCCCCGGGCCGTGGCCGAGGTCCCGGGCAAGCCGCGGACGACACGTCTGCCGGTCCTGCTCGCCCCGCAGGCCCCGGCGGAGGACTGAAGGGGGGAGCCGCTACGACGACGGCGGTGGCCCCGGGAAACCTCCTCGGGCTGCCACCGCCGTCGTCGTAGCGGCTCCCCCCTTCAGTCCTCCGCCGGGGCCTGCGGGGCGAGCAGGACCGGCAGACGTGTCGTCCGCGGCTTGGCCCGGGACCTCGGCCACGGCCCGGGGCAGCGCCTGGTCACGCCGTGGACGACGGACAGATGGCGCTCCGCCCGGCCGAACGCCGTGTACACCCAGGGCCGGCTGAGCGTCTGCGCCGCGTCACCGGGCAGGACCACGACCACCGCGGGCCACCGGCCGCCGGCCGCCTGGTGCGCGGTCAGCGCCCAGCCGTGCCGGACCGGCTCTCCACCTGGTCCCTCGGGACGACGACCGCGGTCCGTCCGCGCAGGAAGGCGCAGCCCCTCCGCGGTCGGCCCCCGTCACCCGCCCGGCAGCTACGGCCCGGCACGGGGGAGGTGACGACCAGGTCGCCGGGTCGAAGCCCGCCGAAGCGGCCCGGCCCCGGGTTTGAGCCGCTCCTTGAGCGCCGCGTTGAGCTCCGGGTGCCGGCCGGGGCCACCGTGCCCCCTGGCGTGATCACCCGGGTCTCCTCGGCGGGCACGCCGAACGCCCGGGGCACCGAGTCCGAGACCAGCTGCACGGTGCGGTGCACGGCCTCGCCCGGCTCCCGCACCGGCACGATTCACGATCTCCTTGCCCGGCGCCTCGACCTGGGTCAGCTCGCCGGCGCCGATGCCGGAGACCAGCTCGCCCAGCGGGCCGGGTCCGGTCGCCGGGAGGCGATTCTGCGGGCAGACTCCGGGCCGCCAGCAGATCGGCGAAGACCGTCCGGGTCCTGCCGACCACAGCACCGCCGGGTCGCCGGACAGCACCAGCCGCGCCCCGTCCGGCAGGGACTCGGTCAGCAGGGCCGCCGCCTCCACGTCCAGCTGCGGCGCGTCCACCACGACGAGCAGGTCCAGGTCGAGCGCGCCCTCCGGGTCCCGGCCGGGCCCCTCGGCCCCGGCGAGCAACCCCGCGACGGTGGCGACCGGCGGGGGCCGCCGCTCCGGGGGCATCCTCACCGGTGTGGCGCACAGGGCGGCGAAGCGGAGCCGGCCGAGCGGTCCGGGCGCGCAGGCCCAGGCGCGCAGGCCCAGCCCGCGCGCGGCGCGCAGCAGGGCGGCGGGCTCCGCCAGGGCCGCCTCCCCGCCGGTGTGCAGCACCAGGCCGTGTTCCGCGACGGCGCGGACCAGCTCGGCGGCCGACCCCCGCGCCGAGGCCGCGGCCCGCTCCCAGTCCTCCGGGGAACCGTCCTGCTTCGGCACCGACCCGGCCAGCCGGGCCAGGCCGTCGGCCAGGCTCTCCTCGGCGAGCGCGTACCGCTCCAGGCCGATCAGCACCCGGACGGGCCGCTCCTCCTCGGCCTCGTCCTCGCCGTCCTCCGCGCCCCGGGCCGCCCGGGGCGCGGGCGCGCCGGGCTCCTCCAGGGCGTCCTGAAGGCCAGGGCCTCGCCCTCGGCGAGGGTGCTCCGCACGGCGGCGTCCGGGTCCGGCACGCCGCGCTGGGCGAGCGTCGCCGTGAGCCTCGGCAGCTCCAGGGGCGGTGTGCCCGGCCAGCGCCGCCTGCTCCAGGAGCCAGCCGGTGACGGCCCGCCCCCGGCGCTCCGTCGTCCGGGCGGCAGTCGGCGCCGAGCAGCGCCCGCGCGAAGCCGTCGGCCTGCTCCGGCCGCACCCCGGGCACCCGCAGCAACTGCCAGGGGTCGGCCCCCAGCACCTCGTCGGCGCCCTCGCCCAGCGCCGCGGCGACGGCCGGGGCGAGCGTCTCGGGGGCGCCGCCCCGGGCCAGTACCCGCCGCACGGCCTGCACGCTCTCCGGGGCGGGTGCCGGGGCCGCACCGGGGGCCCGTCCGGGCACCGGCACGTCCCGGCGGACCGGTCCGGGCTCGGGGGCGGGGCGGCGGGGGGCGGGCTCCGGGTCGGCGAAGACCGTCGCCACCGGCTTGGCGCCGCTCTCCACGGCCCGGACCGCGGCGAGCAGGTCGGCCCGCGGTGCCGCTGAGCTTCGCCCCGGCGGTGACCGGCCCCTTCCGCTCCGCCTTGCGCCGCTCGATCCGCTCCCGCTCCAGCCGCTGCGCGGCCAGCTCGGCCTCGGCCTCGGGACAACTGCTTGCCCCCTGCGCCCTCCGCACCGCCCGCCTCCGCCGCCCGGCCCCCGCCTCGGCTTCCGAGTTTCCGTCGGCCACCACGCCGCCCGGCGTCACGGCGCCCGCCTCCGTACCGTCCCCCGGGACCCTCGGCCGACGCCCGTGGCCTCGGCTTCCGAGGTCTCGTCCGCCGGCGGCCTCCGCCCCGTCCGCCGGCGTGGCGTCCCCGGCCCCCGTGCCGTCCCCGGCCCCCGTGCCGTCCCCGGCCCCTGAGCCGTCCGCGGCCTCGGCTTCCGAGTTTCCGCCGGCCACCACGCCGCCCGGCGTCACGGCGCCCGCCTCCGTACCGTCCCCGGGACCCTCGGCGCCGCCCGTGGCCTCGGCTTCCGAGGTCCCGTCCGCCGGCGCCTCCGCCCCGTCCGCCGGCGCCTCCGCCCCGTCCGCCGACGTGGCGTCCCCGGTCCCCGTGCCGTCCGCGGTCTCCGCCTCCGTACCGTCCCCGGCCTCCGCGACGTCCGCGGGGTTCTCGGCGGGCTCGGCCCGGGCTCCGTGCTCACAGCGTGCTCCAGTCGTGATCGGGATAGCGGTGCACGGGCTCCGACACGTCGTCCAGCGCCCGGCAGATCTCGTCAGGAAGACTAAGCGCCTCCACTGACAACGCGGCCGTGAGCTGCCGTGCGTTGCGCGCGCCCACGATCGGCGCGGCCACCCCGGGGCGGTCCCGGACCCAGGCGAGGGCGACCTGGAGCGGGGTCACCGCGAGCCCGTCCGCCGCCGTGGCCACCGCGTCCACGATGCGCGCGGCGTCGTCGTCGAGGTAGGGCGCGACGAAGGGGGCCATGTGCTCGGACGCCCCGCGCGAGTCGGACGGCGTCCCGGTGCGGTACTTGCCGGTGAGCACGCCGCGCCCCAGCGGCGAGGAGGGCAGCAGTCCGATGCCGAGGTCGAGGGCGGCGGGCAGCACCTCCCGCTCGACCCCGCGCTGCACCAGCGAGTACTCCAGCTGCGTGCTCGCCAGCCGGTTCCGCACGCCCGGCGCCGCCAGCTGCCAGGTCGCCGCCTTGGCGAGCTGCCAGCCGCAGAAGTTGGACACCCCCGCGTAACGGGCGCGTCCGCTGCTCACCGCGAGGTCCAGGGCGTGCAGCGTCTCCTCCAGCGGCGTGTACGGGTCGTAGGCGTGGACGTGCCACACGTCGACGTACTCGGTGCCGAGCCGGGAGAGCGAGGCGTCCAGCGCGGAGAGCAGATGGCCGCGCGAGCCGTCGGAGCGCCGGTCGGGGTCGGGCACGCTGCCGGCCTTGGTCGAGATCACCAGGTCCCGGCGCGGCACCAGGCCCTCCATGAGCCGCCCCAGCAGGTACTCGGCCTCCCCGTCGCCGTACACGTCCGCCGTGTCGACCAGCGTGCCGCCCGCTTCCCAGAAGGTCTTCAGGCACTCCGCGGCGTCGTGCTCGTCGGTGTCGCGTCCCCAGGTCAGGGTGCCCAGACCGATACGGGACACGCGCAGGCCGGTGCGGCCGAGATGCCTCTGCTCCATGGACGCCGAGATTACTGGCCACGGCTTCCCCTGTGGGGCCCTGTGGACAACCGGACCGCCCGCGCTAAGGTCGGACCACCAGGGACGTTACTGATCAGTAAGGGGATCGGCCATGCAGCTCGGGATCAACCTCGGCTACTGGGGCGGTGGGATGGACGCGGACAATCTGGCCGTCGCCCAGGAGGCCGACCGCCTCGGCTACGCCGTCTTGCTGGGCCGCGGAGGCGTACGGCTCCGACGCCGCCACCGTGCTCACCTGGGTCGCCGCCCAGACCGAGCGCATCGACGTCGGCTCGGCCATCTTCCAGATCCCGGCCCGCCAGCCGGCCATGACCGCGATGACCGCCGCCACCCTCGACTCCCTCTCCGGCGGCCGGTTCCGCCTGGGCCTCGGCGTCTCCGGCCCCCAGGTCTCCGAGGGCTGGTACGGGGTGAAGTTCGACAAGCCGCTCTCCCGGACCCGCGAGTACGTGGAGATCGTCCGCAAGGCCATGTCCCGCGAACGCCTCGCCCACGAAGGCGAGCACTGGACGCTGCCGCTGCCCGGCGGCCCCGGCAAGCCGATCAAGCTCACGGTCCACCCCCAGCGTGAGCACATCCCGCTGTACATCGCCGCGATCGGCCCGAAGAACCTGGAGCAGACCGGCGAGATCGCCGACGGCGCGCTGCTCATCTTCCCGTCCGCCGAGCACCTGGAGGAGACCGCGATCCGCCCCCTGCGCGCCGGACGCGAGAAGGCGGGCAAGTCCCTCGACGGCTTCGACGTCTGCCCGACCGTCCCGCTCGCCCTCGGCGACGACGGCGACCTCGCCGCGCTCGCCGACACCTTCCGCCCGTACACCGCGCTGTACGTCGGCGGCATGGGCAGCCGGAAGCAGAACTTCTACAACCGGCTCGCCCAGCGCATGGGGTACGAGAAGGAGGCCGCCGAGATCCAGGACAAGTACCTGGCCGGCGACAAGGAGGGTGCCGCCCGCGGCGGTACCGCACGAGCTGATCGACAAGACGACCCTGCTCGGCTCGGTGGACCGCATCGCCGACCGGATGCGGGCCTACGCGGCGGCCGGCGTCACCACCCTGACCCTGGCCCCCGCCGGCTTCACGCTGGACGAGCGGATCGCCGCCCTGCGGGCCGGCACCGAGGCCCTGGAGCGGGCCGGGCTGGCGTAGGGCCGGGAAGAGGTTCCACGGCCGTGGTGGGGGCTCGGGGGTCTTCCCCGCCACGGCCGTCACGGGGAACAACGCGCCCGCGCGCACGGGGTTACGCCCGCTTCCGGGCCCTCCCCGTCCGTCGTTCGGCGCAGTCGCCCGGCACACCTGTTGCCGTCCCCCGGGGTCCGCACTTGACTCGTTCTCCGCAGCACCTTGCTGAGGCGGAGAGGTGACCGG
Organism: Streptomyces daghestanicus; assembly: GCF_020521275.1. Lineage (NCBI taxonomy): Bacteria > Bacillati > Actinomycetota > Actinomycetes > Kitasatosporales > Streptomycetaceae > Streptomyces > Streptomyces daghestanicus. The sequence goes on from NZ_BNDX01000005.1 coordinate 17,261, forward strand.
TCATGCTGTCGGCCAAGAGTCTGTTCCAGGAGATCCTCGACCACGACGAGTCGTTCCGGCTGTTCTGCTCCATCGCGGGCCGGCGGGGAGTCGCAGGGCGGCTGGGAGAACGGACGGATCGCCGCCCTCGTACCGGAGAGCGAGCGCGCCCTGGCCCCCAGGATCGCCCGGCACGGCGCGGACGAGGACAAGCACGGCCGCATCTTCCAGGCGCTGCTGAGGAAGCGCGGCCTAGAACCCGTCGCCGTACCCCCCGAGACGGACTACACCGCGCTCCTGGAGCGGCGCGGCATCGGCCTCGCCCACGACAGGCTCAGGGCCGACCGGCCGCTGGACCGTGCCGGACCTCGTCACCTACCTCGCGCACAGCAGGGTCCCGAGCAGCGGGCGGCCGAGCAGATGGCCCTGCTCCGCCGGTACTTCGCCGACCACCCGGACATCGGCCGGGCGGTGCGGATGATCTCCGCCGACGAGGACAACCACCCTCGCCTACTCCCACGAGGAACTGCTCCGCCTCGCCGCCGCCGGACACGGCCGGCTCATCCAGCGCACCCTGCGGGCGTGCGCGCTCGCCGAGATCGCCGTCCACCGGGACGTCAGCCTCGCCGTGATGGCGCGCATGGGCCGCCTCCTCGGCTGGCCGCGGGCCCGGTCCGCCGCGCTCGCCGCGGGCATCCGCGCGGTGTACGCCTACGAGGCGGCTCGGCGGCTGGCGCCGGATGGTGACCCTGCGGATGCCCGAACGCCGCGACGCCCTCGGCGGCCCGGCCGCCCCGGCCCCCGAACCCGCCTGACGGGGCGGCCGGCCCCCCAGGGCCTGTCGTTCGGGCCACGCCGCGGACACGGGGCCTGGTGCGCGCACCTGCCGCGTTGTCGTCACTCGCCGACGCTCCGCGTCGACTCCCTCCTCCGCCTCGCATCCGCACGCACCAGGCCCCGCTCACCGGCGCGAGGAAGACGCAGCCCATTCCCCGCGACCTGATCCGGACGACAGCACACCTAGAGCCATCCCCGGTGCTTGAACATCCGGTACAGCAGCACCTCCAGGACGGCCATCAGCGCGATCACCGCCGGGTACGCCCACACCCAGCGCAGTTCCGGCATGTGCTCGAAGTTCATGCCGTAGATCCCCGCGATCATCGTGGGGACCGCGGCCATGGCCGCCCACGCGGAGATCTTCCGCATGTCGTCGTTCTGCCGGACGCTCATCTGCGCGAGGTGCGCGGAGAGGATGTCCGAGACGAGACGGTCCAGGCCCTCGACCGACTCGTTCACGCGCGTGACGTGGTCCTGCACGTCCCGGAAGAACGGGCGCGCGCGGTCGTTCACGAACGGCACGGGCGCGCCGAACGAGCCGGTGCCCGCCAGCCGGGCCAGCGGCACCGCCAGTGGCCCGGTGGCCCGGCGGAACTCCAGGACCTGCCGCTTGAAGGTGTAGATCCGCGACGCCGTGTTCCGCGAACCGCCGCTGTCGGGGGAGAACACCTCCGCCTCCAGCTCCTCCAGGTCGGTCTGGAGTTCGGTGGCCACCTCCAGGTAGTGGTCCACGGCGGCGTCGGTGATGGCGTACAGCACCGAGGTCGGGCCCTTGCCGAGCAGCTCGGGTTCGTGCTCCAGGCGCTGCCGCACCGCCTTGAGCGCGGCCCCCTCACCGTGCCGGACGACCACCACGAAGGCGTCCCCGAGGAAGATCATGACCTCGCCGGAGGAGACGGTGTCGCTCTCCGGCTCGTAGACCACCGGCTTGACGACGACGAAGAGCGAGTCGTCGTACACCTCCAGCTTGGGCCGCTGGTGCGCCTTCAGGGCGTCCTCCACGGCCAGCGGATGCAGCCCGAACTCCTGGGTGACGTGCTCGAACTCCTCCTCGGTGGGCTCGTGCAGCCCGATCCACACGAAGCCGCCCGCGGACCGCGCCTGATCCAGCGCGTCGGAGAAGTCCTCCGGGCCCTCGGTGCGGTGTCCGTCCCGGTAGATGGCACAGTCGACGATCACCGAACCCATTCTCCCCTCGCCCGGACGCCGGTGCCCGGTGCTGTACGCCTACCCTGGGCGCATGCCCACGCTGATCCTGGTCAGGCACGGACGTTCCACCGCCAAACACCGAGGGGCTGCTCGCCGGCTGGACGCCCGGCGTCGCCCTCGACGAACGCGGTGCCGCCCAGGCCGCCGCCCTGCCCGCCCGGCTCGCCGCGCTGCCGATCGCCGAGGTCGTCGCCAGCCCCCTGCAACGCTGCCAGGAGACGATCCGGCCGCTCCTCGACGCCCGGCCCGAGCTGCGCGTCCACACCGACGAGCGGATCGGCGAGTGCCACTACGGCGACTGGTCCGGCCGCAAGCTCGCCGAGCTGAAGGACGAGCCGCTGATGGAGGTCGTCCAGGCGCACCCGTCCGCCGCGGCCTTCCCCGGGCGGCGAGTCGATGCGCGCCATGCAGACCCGCGCGGCGGAGGCGGTACGCGAGTGGAACGCGCGCGTGGAGCGCGACCACGGCCCGGACGCCGTGTACCTGATGTGCTCCCACGGCGACATCATCAAGTCCCTCGTCGCGGACGCGCTCGGCCTCCACCTGGACCTCTTCCAGCGCATCCACGTCGACCCCCTGCTCCGTCACCGCGATCCGCTACACCCGGCTGCGGCCCTTCCTGGTCCGCCTCGGCGACACCGGCGACCTCTCCTCGCTGGCGCCCCGAAGGAGCCGCGCGGCGACGACGCGACCGTCGGGGGCGGCGCGGGCGCACCGTGATCGTCGGCCCAGTAGGGTGAAGCCGTCCCAGCAGTAGCCACCCCCGACTCTCAATGGAGACAGGACGTGTCCCGTCAGGTGTTCCTCTACGACCAGCCGGACCGCTTCGTGGCCGGCACGGTCGGACTGCCCGGACGCCGTACGTTCTTCCTCCAGGCCACCGCCGGCCCCCCGGGTGACCAGCGTGGCCCTGGAGAAGACGCAGGTCGCCGCGCTCGCCGAACGGATGGACGAGCTGCTCGACGAGGTCGTGCGCCGCAGCGGCGGCAGCGCCGCCGTCCCCGCCGTGGCGCCCGCCGAGCCCGCCGACACCGCCCCGCTGGACGCCCCCGTGGAGGAGGAGTTCCGGGTCGGCACCATGGCCCTGGCCTGGGACGGCGACGAACAGCGCATGATCGTCGAGGCACAGGCCCTGGTGGAGCTGGACGCCGAGTCCGAGGAGGACCTGGCCGAAGCGGAGGAGAAGCTTCTCCAGGACGAGGAGAACGGCCCCCCGATGCTGCGGGTCCGGCTCACCGGCGCGCAGGCCCGGGCCTTCGCCAAGCGCGCCCTCGACGTCGTCAACGCCGGGCGGCCGCCGTGCCCGCTGTGCAGCCTCCCCCTCGACCCGGAAGGACACGTATGTCCGCGCCAGAACGGATACCGCCGCGGAGCGTGACGCCTCCCGAGCCGCCCGCCGGGTCCCTCGCGGAGCTGCTGACCGAGGGTGAGCTGACCGTCCGGGGCCGCATCCGCGACGCCTCCAACGCGGCGCTGTACTGCACGGTCGCCCGCGACGGCCGCGAGGCCGCCTGCGTCTACAAGCCGGTGGCCGGCGAGCGGCCCCTGTGGGACTTCCCGGACGGCACCCTCGCCCAGCGCGAGGTCGCCGCGTACAAGGTCTCCGAGGCGACCGGCTGGGGCCTGGTGCCCGTGACCGTGCTGCGCGACGGGCCGTACGGCGAGGGCATGGTCCAGCAGTGGATCGAGGCGGCCCCGGACGCGGAACTGCTCGCCCTGGTCGACGCGGAGGAGCCCGAGCCAGGCTGGAAGGCGATCGGCCTCGCCGAGGTCGGCGACGGCCGGACCGCGCTGCTGGTGCACGCCGACGACCCGCGGCTGCGCCGCCTCGCCGTGCTGGACGCGGTGATCAAACAACGCCGACCGCAAGGGCGGCCACCTGCTGCCGGCCGGCGACCGGCTGTACGGCATCGACCACGGCGTGACCTTCCACGCCGAGGACAAGCTGCGCACCCTGCTGTGGGGCTGGGCGGGGGAGCCGCTCACCGAGGAGGCGCTGGCCGTCCTCGGCGGGCTGCGGGAGGCGCTGGCGGACGGCGGGAGCCTGGCCACCCGGCTGGGCGAACTGATCACGCCCGCCGAGACGGCGGCCACCCGCGCCCGCGTCGAGGCGCTGCTCGCCACCGGCACCCATCCGGAACCGGGCGGCGAGTGGCCCGCGATCCCCTGGCCCCCGGTGTGACAGCACACCCTGCGGGAATCGGCAAGAACGCCTTCCCGGTCATCCTGCCGCCGTCCGGTTCGTGTACGGAACATCCGTCCGGTTAGGCTCGTGTCATGCATGCCTGGCCCGCTTCCGAGGTCCCCGCCCTGCCTGGTCAGGGCCGCGACCTGAGGATCCACGACACCGCGACCGGCGGCCTGGTCACCCTCGACCCCGGTCCCGTCGCCCGTATCTACGTCTGCGGCATCACGCCGTACGACGCGACCCACATGGGGCACGCGGCCACCTACAACGCGTTCGACCTCGTGCAGCGCGTGTGGCTCGACACCAAGCGGCAGGTTCACTACGTCCAGAACGTCACGGACGTCGACGACCCCCTCCTGGAGCGGCCCGTGCGCGACGGCGTCGACTGGAGCGCCCTCGCCGAGCAGGAGACCGCCCTGTTCCGCGAGGACATGACCGCCCTGCGGATGCTCCCGCCGATAGCACTACATAGGCGCCGTCGAGGCCATACCGGGCATCGTCCCGCTCGTCGAGCGGCTCCGTGACGCAGGCGCCGCCTACGAGCTGGACGGTGACGTCTACTTCTCCGTCGAGTCCGACCCGCACTTCGGCCAGGTCTCGAACCTGGACGCGGAGGCGATGCGGCTGCTCTCCGCCGAGCGCGGCGGCGACCCGGACCGGCCGGGCAAGAAGAACCCCCTCGACCCGATGCTGTGGATGGCCGCCCGCGAGGGCGAGCCGAGCTGGGACGGCGGCTCGCTGGGCCGCGGCCGGCCCGGCTGGCACATCGAGTGCGTCGCCATCGCCCTGGACCACCTCGGCATGGGCTTCGACGTCCAGGGCGGCGGCTCCGACCTGGCCTTCCCGCACCACGAGATGGGCGCCTCGCACGCCCAGGTGCTCACCGGCGCCTTCCCGATG
>NZ_BNDX01000006.1:0-25287 GCF_020521275.1 Streptomyces daghestanicus
GCGGCTCCTGGAACCGGAGGCGGACGCGGTCAGCGTCGGCCCCGAGTCCACCGGCTGGCTGGCCAACGTGTCGTTCCTGGTCGACCGGGAACAGGCCGAGACCTTCCTGGCGGCCGTGGAACGCGCCCGCCGGGACCTGCCGCACCTGGAGGTGCGGATCAACGGCCCGCTGCCGCCGTACAGCTTCGTGGAGCCCGGCCCCGCCGAGCCCGCGGGCACCGCGGCGGGCGGCGGGGCCGACACCGGAGCGGAGTGAGGGAAATGGGCCTGATCTCAGAGGTGCTGCTGCTGCCGTTCGCCCCGGTGCGCGGCAGCGCCTGGGCCGTCAGACAGGTACTCCAGGAGGCCGAGCGGATCTACTACGACCCGGCCACCGTACGGGCCGAACTGTCCCGGCTGGAGGAGCGGTTGGAGGCCGGCGAGATCACGGAGGAGGAGTTCGACGTCCAGGAGGACGCCCTCCTGGACCGGCTTGAGGAAGCTTCGCGCCACAGCGCGGGAACGGGCAACGGGACGACACCATGAATCGAGTGGGACTCGGCCTAGCGGTAGGGGCCGGCTATTTCCTGGGCCGCACCAAGAAACTGAAACTGGCGATCGCCGTGGGGACGGCGGTGGCCGGCAAGCGGATGAACCTCACCCCGCGCGGCATCGCCGACCTGGTCTCCACCCAGCTGCAGAACAACCCGCAGTTCAAGGAGATAGGCGACCAGCTCCGGCAGGACCTGCGCGGAGTGGGCAAGGCGGCCACGGGAGCCATGGTCGAGCGGCAGCTCGACGGTCTCGCCAGCCGGCTGCAGGACCGGACCTCCCAGGTCCGCGACCAGCTCTCGGGGGCCGCCTCCCGGGTGCCGGGCACCGGCGAGGACGACCGGGACGACCGGGACGACCGCGACGGGTACGACGAGGACGCGTCCGACGACGCGGACGACGACCGGGACGACCGGGACGAGCCCGAGCGGGACGCCGCCCCGCGCCGCGCCCGTACGGCGAAGAAGGCGCCGGCGAAGAAGGCCCCGGCCGGCGAGGGCGCGGCAGGGAAGACGGCCGCCAGGAAGACCGCCGCGAAGAAGACCGCCGGCAAGAAGGCGGCGCCCGCCCGCAAGACGGCGGAGAAGACGACGCAGGCGGCCCGGCGGACGGCCCGCGGCGGATCGCCGAAGGGAGGCGGTGAGCGATGAGCGACACCCTGGGTTCGGCGGCCTCCAAGGCGGGTGGCGCGGCCAAGCACAACCCGCTCGCCGACGTGGCCCGCAGCGAGGCCGCCGACCGGCTCAAGGAAGAGGTGCAGCAGTACCTCGCCGCCCAGGCCCAGCGCATGCTGGTCGGCGTCGGCCGCAAGCTCGGCGAGACCACGGTCAAGCTGAACGACATCGCCGACGGCAACAGCCCCGGCTTCGCCAAGCTCGCCCTGGAGGGCGGCCGCAAGATCGCCGAGGGCAAGGGCCCGATGCGCACCGCGGTGGAACTGGGCGCCGGCCGGCTGAAGGACAACGTGGTCGGCGCCTTCAAGAACCTCGGTGGCGGCAAGGGGCGGCGCAAGGGCGGCTCGGGCCAGAAGCCGACCGTCATCATCGAGTACGCCGACGTCGGCGTGCCCTTGCGCACCGCCTACGACCAGTGGACGCAGTACCAGGACTTCAGCACCTTCGCCAAGGGCGTCAAGAGCGCGAACCGCGCCGACGACACCAGCTCCGACTGGCAGCTGAAGGTCTTCTGGTCCAACCGCAGCTGGAAGGCGAAGACCACCGAACAGGTGCCGGACGACCGGATCTCCTGGACCTCGGAGGGCGCCAAGGGCACCACCAAGGGCGTCGTCTCCTTCCACGAGCTGGCGCCGAGCCTGACCCGGGTCATCGTGGTCGTCGAGTACTACCCCAAGGGCCTGTTCGAGAAGACCGGCAACATCTGGCGCGCCCAGGGCCGCCGGCTGCGGCTCGACCTCAAGAACTACGTCCGTTTCATCACCCTCAAGGGCGAGGCGGACGACGGCTGGCGCGGGGAGATCCGCGACGGTGAGGTCGTCCGCAGCCACGAGGACGCGGTCGCGGAGGAAGAGGCCGCGGAGTCGGAGACGGACACGGACGCCGAGCCGGACGGCCGGGAGCAGGAGGACGACCGGCAGGAGGACGACGGGACCGAGGACGCCGACGCGGAGGTCTACGACGAGGAGGAAGCGGAGGAGGACGGCTACGAGGAGGAGCCCCGGGAGGAGTACGACGAGGAGACCGGGGCCGAGGCGGAGGAGGAGCCCGAGGACGAGCCCGAGGACGCGTACGAAGAGGACGTGCCCGAGGACGAGTACGACACCGAGGCCGAGGACGAGGACGAGGTGGCCGAGGGCAAGGGCGACGGGGACGACGCGTACCGTGCGGAGGACGACGAGTACGCCGAGCACGGGGGCCGTCGATGACGACTGCCAGCCGTATGCCCGAACCCTTCGGCCAGGGGCAGGGCGCCAACCTCGCCGACATCCTGGAGCGGGTGCTGGACAAGGGCGTCGTCATCGCCGGCGACATCCGCATCAACCTGCTCGACATCGAGCTGCTCACCATCAAGCTGCGGCTCATCGTCGCCTCCGTCGACAAGGCGAAAGAAATGGGCATCGACTGGTGGGAGAGCGACCCCGCGCTCTCCTCGAACGCCAAGCACAAGGAACTCGCCCGGGAGAACCGGGAGCTGCGCGAGCGGCTGGCAGAGCTGGAATCGGCCCGCACCCCGCTGGAGCGGGGTGCGGGCCGCGCCCGGAGGGAGGACGAGTCGCCATGACCGGACTGCGGTACGTCTACGCCGTCTGCCGTCCCTTCGGCGCGGCCCTGCAGTCGCAGCTCACCGGGGTGGCGGGCGATCCGCCGCGAACACTGCGCCACCGCGGGCTGGTCGCCGTCGTCAGCCATGTCCCCGAGGCCGACTTCACCGAGGAGTCGCTCAAGGAACGCCTGGAGGACCTGGACTGGCTGGCGGCGACCGCCCGCGCCCACCAGCAGGTGATCGACGCGCTCACCGCCGTCACCACGCCGCTGCCGCTCCGGATGGCCACGGTCTTCCGGGACGACAGCGGCGTCCGCGTGATGATGGAGGAACGCGAGGGAGACTTCCTGCGCACCCTCGACCGGCTGGACGGCCGGGTGGAGTGGGGCGTCAAGGTGTACGTGGAGGAGTCCGCGGGGCAGGACGGGCGGGGCGGGCGGGAGCCGGCCGGGAAGCCCGCCTCGGGCCGTGAGTACCTGCTGCGGCGGCGCGCGCGGACCCGCGCGGGCGAGGAACTGTGGCAGCGGGCCGAGGAGTTCGCCGGCCGGCTCCACGGGACGCTGGCCGACCGCGCCGACGACGCCCGGCTGCACGCCCCGCAGAATCCCGCCCTCTCCGGCGCCACCGGACGCAATGTGCTCAACGCCGCCTATCTGGTGCGGCGGGACCTTTCCGAGGAATTCGTGGAACTCGTCGACCGCACCAAGGACGACGTCCCGGGAATTCGCGTCGAACTCACCGGGCCATGGGCCGCCTATTCCTTCGCCGGGGAAAATCCCGAGGAGGGTGCCGCATGACCGTCGTGGAACGCCGGGAGATCGCCCTGGTCGACCTGCTCGACCGGCTGCTGGCCGGCGGGGTCGTCCTCACCGGCGACATCACCCTGCGCATCGCCGACGTGGACCTGGTCCGCATCGACCTGAACGCGTTGATCAGCTCGGTCAACGCCGATGTTCCGTCGCCCTGGGAGGACTGACGTGAGCGAGCGGCACGGCCGGATCGAGTTCGAGCCGGACACCGTCGAGCGCGACCTGGTCAAGCTGGTGCTGACCGTGGTCGAGCTGTTGCGCCAGCTCATGGAGCGCCAGGCGCTGCGCCGCTTCGACCAGGGCGACCTCTCCGAGGACCAGGAGGAGCGCATCGGGCTCACCCTGATGCTGCTCGACGACCGCATGACCGAGCTGCGGGAGCGGTACGGACTGCGGCCCGAGGACCTCAATCTGGACCTCGGGCCGCTGGGACCGCTGCTGCCCCGGGAGTGAGCCTCCCGGGGCAGCAGCCCTTCATCTTCTTCTGTGGCCGCCGGTCCACCACCGGTACCAGCGACCCCTGCCGCCTCCGGCCGTCGTCCCGCGGACCAGGAATCCCAGCAGCCACAGGACCAGCACGACCAGGGCGACCCACCAGAGCACCTTCAAGGCGAATCCGGCGCCGAAAAGGATAAGCGCGAGAAGCAGTACGAGCAGAAGCGGAACCATGATGTCGTTACCCTCCTGACGTACTGGTGTCCCGGATTTATCGGATCAGGCTTCCTTTCTGCACAGAATTTCTCCGTGCAGTACACCGAACCACCCCTCGGGCCGCTTCCCCCAGTCCCGCCAGGCCGTCGCCGCGGCCGCCAGCTCGTCCTCAGCTCGCGTGGCCGCCGCCGGTGGCCAGCTCCGCGTAGAGGACGCCACCGTGCGGTCCGCCCACAGACCGCTCCACCAGGCCCGCTCCTCGGCGGTGGTGAACGTCCAGGTGCTGGAGGTGGCGCTGATGTCGGTGAAGCCCGCCGCCAGCGCCCACGCCTTCAGCCGGCGCCCCGCGTCCGGCTCACCGCCGCTCGCCCGCGCCACCCGCCGGTACAGCTCCAGCCAGGCGTCCAGGCCGGCCGACGCCGGGTACCAGGTCATGGCGCCGTAGTCGGCGTCCCGCACCGCGACGAACCCGGCGGGCCTGGTGACCCGCTTCATTTCGCGCAGCGGCCGCCACCGGGTCGCCGACGTGCTGGAGCACCTGGTGGGCGTGGACCACGCAGAAGGTGTCGTCGGGGAAGTCCAGGGCGTGCACGTCCGCCACCGCGAAGTCGACGTTGGCCAGACCCCGCCCGGCGGCCGGTCGCGCGCGCGGTGTCCAGGATCTCCGGGGCGCGGTCGACCCCGGTGACACGGCCGTCCGGGACCAGGGCCGCGAGGTCGGCGGTGATGGTGCCCGGACCGCAGCCGACGTCGAGGACGCGCATGTGCGGCTTCAGCGAACCGAGCAGGTACCCGGCGGAGTTGGCGGCGGTCCGCCAGGTGTGCGAGCGGAGCACGGACTCGTGGTGTCCGTGCGGATAGACGGCGGTCTCCTGCGGCCTCGGCATCATCGATCCCCTCTGCGACGCCCGACGGCGTCCGACCGGCTCACCGTACGCCCGTCGCCCGCATCATGAGACATGAGTCTCTCTATGTGGTATGACGGGCCATCAGTCACCAGGCAGCGGGCGGTACACCGTCAGCGCCTCGGGGAGCTTCTCCACCGTCACATCACCCTCGGTCTCGGTGACCTCGCCGTCGTAGGCGAGCAGCGTGCCCGGCGCGACGCCCTTCAGCCGCAGCCTCGGCACCTGCACCGCCGCGTGCGCGGGGGAGCGGGTCAGCGGTCCGGCGAAGGCCGCCGACAGCAGCCGCAGCGCGGGCCGGCTGCCGCCGTGCACCACCCGGACGTCGAGCCGCCCGTCCGCCAGGTCGAGCGCCGGCCCGGCGCCAGCCCCATGCGGTGGTAGGTGCCGTTGCCCGCGAACAGCATCCACAGCGGCCGGGTACGGCCCCCCACCTCGGCGCGGAGCGGATGCCGGTCGGCGCGCAGCACCCGCAACCGCCGCCAGCAGCCCGGCCGGCCAGCCGCCGATCCGGTGCGAACCAGCGCTCCCGCTCCCGCACCAGCTCCGGGTACACCCCAGGCTGAAGGTGTTGAGGAAGATGCCGCTCAGCCCGCCCGAGGTGAACCGGCCCCACGTCCACCCGCACGCCCTCGCCCTGCTCCAGCGCCCGGGACAGCGCCCGGACGTCCTCGACACCCAGGTCGTAGGCGAAGTGGTTGAGGGTGCCGCCGGGCAGCACCCGCCATCGGCAGCCCGTGCCGCATGGGCGAACCCCGGCCGCCGCGTTCACCGTGCCGTCGCCGCCGCACACGCCGAGCACACCGGGCGCGGCCGGCGGCCTTCTCCAGCTCGGCGGGGACCTCGGCCGGCTCCGCCTCGATCACCTCGGCCAGCGGCAGCGCGTCGCACAGCGCCCGCACCCGCTCCGAGGTGCCCGAGCCCAGGTTGGCGACCATCACCAGGCCCTCGCCGCCGGACAGCGCGGGCACCTGGGCTACCGGCCGGGCCGGCGGTGTGAGCTGGGCCCGGGTGGGCACCAGACCTCTGACCGCGAACGCCGCCCCCGCGCCGAGTGCCGCCCCGGCCAGCACGTCGCTCGGGAAGTGGACGCCGGTGTAGACCCGGGAGAGGGCGACCGCCGCGGCCACCGGCGCCACGGCCGCGCCCCACGCGGGGGACTCCAGCGCCACGCCGGTGGCGAAGGCGGCGGCCGAGGCGGCGTGCCCGGACGGGAACGAGGTCGTGATCGGCTGCCGTTTCAGCTGCCGCACCAGCGGTACCGGGTCCAGGACCGGCCGGGCGCGGCGCACCGAGCGCTTGCCGACGGTGTTGATGGTGAGGCGAGGCCACGCCCAGCGAGGCGATGCCGCGGACGGCGGCCCGCCGGGCCCGGGGCGTGCGGGACGCGGCCACCGCCGCGGCGGCGGCGAACCAGAGCGCCCCGTGGTTGGCGCTGCGGCTGAGCCGGGGCAGCACCCGGTCGCCGCCGGGCCAGTGCCGGGCGGCGACCGCCGCGAACAGCCGGTGGTCGAGATCCAGGAAACCCTTGCGCAGCGGATGCGGTCCGGGCAGCGGGACGGTGAGGTCTACGTCGGGGCTCATGCCTCCCGCCTACCCTTCGGGCGGCCTTTCCTGCCGCCCCGGAAATGCGGTTGCCCGACCGGGGGCTGCACCAGGGACAATCACCCCCATGGGCCACCTCGAAGCAGCGCACCTGGAGTACCACCTGCCCGACGGGAGGACGCTCCTCGGCGACGTCTCCTTCCGGGTGGGGGAGGGCGCCGTCGTCGCCCTCGTCGGCCCCAACGGCGCGGGCAAGACCACTCTGCTGCGGCTGCTCTCCGGCGAGCTGAAGCCGCACGAGGGCACCGTCACCGTCAGCGGCGGACTCGGCGTGATGCGCCAGTTCGTCGGCTCCGTACGGGACGACACGACCGTCCGCGACCTGCTCGTCTCCGTCGCCCCGCCGCGCATCCGGGACGCCGCCCGCGCGGTCGACGGCCGCCGAGCACGCCGTCATGACCGTCGACGACGAGGCCGCGCAGATGCGGTACGCGCAGGCCCTCTCCGACTGGGCGGAGGCGCGCGGCTACGAGGCGGAGACGCTGTGGGACATGTGCACCACAGCCGCGCTGGGCGTGCCGTACGAGAAGGCGCAGTGGCGGCGGGCGAGCACCCTCTCCGGCGGCGAGCAGAAACGCCTCGTCCTGAGGCGCTGCTGCGTGGCACCGGACCAGGTGCTCTTGCTGGACGAGCCGGACAACTACCTCGACGTCCCCGGCAAGCGCTGGCTGGAGCAGCGGCTCGCGGAGACACCGCAAGACCGTCCTGTTCGTCTCCCACGACCGGGAGCTGCTGGCCCGCGCCGCCGAGCGATCGTCTCCCTGGAGCCGGGCCCGGCCGGCGCCGACGCCTGGGTGCACGGCGGCTCCTTCGCCACGTACCACGACGCCCGCCGCGAGCGCTTCGCCCGCTTCGAGGAACTGCGCCGCCGCTGGGACGAGAAGCACGCCCAGCTGAAGAGGCTGGTCGTCAAACCTGCGGCAGGCCGCCTCGGTCAGCCACGAGATGGCCTCCCGCTACCGACGCCGCGCAGACCCGGCTGCGCAAGTTCGAGGAGGCCGGACCGCCGCCCGAGCCGCCGCGTGAGCAGGACATCACGATGCGCCTCAAGGGCGGCCGTAACCGGCGTACGCGCCGTCACCTGCGAAAAGCTGGAACTGACCGGCCTGATGAAACCCTTCGACCTGGAGGTCTTCTACGGCGACGGGTCGCCGTCCTCGGCTCCAACGGCTCCGGCAAGTCCCACTTCCTGCGCCTGCTGGCCGGCGAGGACGTGCCGCACACCGGGCACGTCAAGCTCGGGGCGCGGGTCGTCGCCGGGCACTTCGCGCAGACCCACGCCCACCCCGAACTGCTCGGCCGGACCCTCCTGGACATCCTCTGGGAGGAGCACGCCCAGGACCGGGGCGCCGCCATGTCCCGGCTGCGCCGCTACGAGCTGACCGGCCAGGCCGAGCAGACCTTCGACCGGCTCTCCGGCGGCCAGCAGGCCCGGTTCCAGATCCTCCTGCTGGAGGTGCGGGGCGTCACCGCCCTGCTCCTGGACGAGCCCACCGACAACCTCGACCTGGAGTCCGCCGAGGCGCTCCAGGAGGGCCTGGAATCCTTCGACGGCACGGTCCTCGCGGTCACCCACGACCGCTGGTTCGCCCGCTCCTTCGACCGCTACCTGGTCTTCGGCAGCGACGGCCGGGTCCGGGAGACACCGGAGCCGGTCTGGGACGAGCGCCGCGTCGAGCGGGCGCGCTGACTCACCTCCAGCGCAGCAGCGCGCCGAGGCCGCCGACCGGCGTGTCCTGGCGGTCCTCCGTGTCCGGCAGCGCCGGCAGCACCGAGATCGCCGGGGCGCCGGTCATCACGGCCGAGCGCAGCAGCGCGTCGTCGGCGCGGGCGGCCCAGGAGTTCTGCTCGCCGAGCGTCTTCAGCTCGGTGCGCCGCACCGCGAGCTGGTCGGCGTCCTCACCGATCCACACCTCGCGGTGGGTGTCCGGCCCGTCCGGGATGACCAGCAGTTCGTCGATACGGTGCTCCCGCGCGGCCTCCACCAGCGCCGGCACGCCCTCCGCCGCGGCGGCCGGCCCTCGCCGTCCGGGGCGCGGGCGGACAGGAACCGGTCCAGTCCCGCTGGGCGCGCGCCGTGACGTGCTCCTCGCGCAGCCGCCGCACCTCCTCGTCGAGGAGCCGGCTGCCGGTGCCGTGCGCGGCCTGCACGACCCGGTCCTTCAGCCGGGCCGGCATCCGCTCGTGCACGGCGCGGCACTCGCGGCCGTCCCCGACCAGGATCAGCAGGTTCGGCGCCGGTCTCCTCCGGGCACACGGCGAGCGCGTCGGCGATCTCCGCGGCGTGTGTGACTCCCAGGTGTTCTCCACCCGGAGCTGGAAGTGCCGCTCGGGACCAGTCGGCGGAGCTGGTGCGGTGCACCGGCCACTGCCGGCCGGTCACCCCCGCCCGCGTCCCGCCTCGCCCAGCGCGGAGCGCAGCTCGAAGTCGGCGCCCTTGCGGTCGATGTACGCCACCACGCACACCGCGGTCCTCGCCGGCCAGTTCCAGCAGCGGCGACACCCGCGGCAGCGGCGCCCAGTGCGCGGTGGTGCCGGCCCGCGGGGGGCGGGCCAGCGGGGTGTCCAGGACGACCTGGCCGCCGTGCGCGAACAGCGCCCGTCCGTGCGGGTCGGTGGCGTGCCGCAGGCTCTCCATGCCCTCCCGCACGGGCCCGGCGGGTCGCCTCGTCGGCGCCCTGCCGCTCCAGTTTCCCGGTCGACCTCGGCGGCCGTCAGCCCACGGGCGTGCGCGGTGTCCTCGGCGTGCCGGGACAGATCGACGTACACGGAGGCCCAGGGGCCCTGGCGTTCGTAGAGGGGGTGCAGAAAGGCGAGATCCATGAGTACCTCCCGGATACCGCTCGGGGGTGGTGGTTCACGGGGCGGGTACCCGGACCGCATGAACGAACACGACACGCGGTGACGGCGCCATGACCGGAGTGGACCCGGGCCGCCTGGACGACCAGCAGCTCATGAAGGACTGAGACCATCCACCGCACGCGCCACGACACCCTGCTCCACGGCTCGACGACGCGCTGCGGGCCCACAACGAGCGGATGGCGCAGCTGGAGGGCGAATGGCTGCGCCGCAACCCGCGCCGCCCGGTCGCCGCGGGCCGCACCCGCGAGGGCGCCCGGGGAGGGCGGGTGGGCGGGGAGGCGGCCACGCCGCGGAACACCCCGCCACGTGACGGGAGGGGGCCGGTGCCCGGACCACGCGGTCCGCGCACCGCCCCTCCCGTTCCGGCCGGTCCTGGCTCAGCCGCCGGCCTTGGCGAACTCCGCCAGGAAGGTCTCGCAGAACGCCTTCAGGTCGTCCGGCTTGCGGCTGGTGACCAGCGTGCTGGGCCCGCCGTCGCAGACCTTGACCTGCTCGTCCACCCAGGTGCCGCCCGCGTTGCGGATGTCCGTGCGCAGGCTCGGCCAGGAGGTCAGCGTCCGGCCGCGCAGGACGTCCGCCTCGACCAGCGTCCACGGGGCGTGGCAGATCGCCGCGACCGGTCGCCCCTGGGTGAAGAAGTCCTTCACGAAGGCGACCGCCCGCTCGTCCATTGCGCAGGAAGTCCGGGTTGGCCACGCCGCCGGGCAGCACCAGGACCGCCGAAGGAGTCGGCGGAGGTCTCGCCGGTCACCTCGTCCACGGGGAAGGTGTCCGCCTTGTCCAGGTGGTTGAAGGCCTGGATCTCGCCGGACTGCGTCGACACCAGCACCGGCTCGTGCCCGGCGTCCTTCGCCGCCTGCCACGGCTCGGTCAGCTCGACCTGCTCCACGCCCTCGGGCGCGGTCAGAAACGCGATACGCATGCGGGTTCCTCGTCCTTTCGTTCTGTTCTGTGTCACTCTCCGGGCCCCGGCCCGCATCAGGTCGCCGAGGCTCACCAGGCCGACCGGCAGGCCCTGCTCCACGACCGGCAGCCGGCTCACCGCCCGCTCCGCATCAGCGAGAGCGCTGTCCGCGGCCGGCAGGGTCCGGGGCGACCACCAGCGGGTCGCGGGAGCACACGGCGCCGGCGCCCACCGTGAGCGGGTCGATGCCCTCTGGCCACCGCCCGCACCGTGATGTCCCGGTCGGTGAGCACCCCGACCACGCGCTGCCCGTCGGCCACCACGACATCGCCGATGCCCTGGTCCGCATCAGCCGCGCCGCCTCGGCCAGCGAGGCGTCCGGCCGTACGGCGACCACGCCCGGGGTCATCACGTCCTTCACGTACGTGCCCGTCCGCCCGGTCATGGCGCGGCGGTCACGCCCCGGCGGAGCCGGGCGGCCCGGTGAGGGCCTCGGCCAGCTCCTGGACGGTGGTGTAGTGCGCCTCGTGCGGCTAGTCCCTCGACCCGCTCGACCAGGGCGTCGGGCGCGTGGCCGCGCCGCAGCCCCCGGGCCAGTTCCCGGGGACCGGCGGGGAAGGCCCCGCGGGTCAGGTTCCGGGCCAGCTCCAGCCGGAGCGACTCCAGCGAGGACGGCGCGCGGCTCGGCGTCACCGGGCCGTACGCCACCTCCGGGTCGTCCTCGGCGATCGGCTCGGGGTCGTGCCACTCCTCGGTGCGGGTGGGGTGTCCGGACCGCAGCAGGCCCTGCAGTTCGTGCTTCATCTCGTCGTCGCGGTGGGCGCTCAGCCGGTCGCTGCCTCGCTGCATGTCTCCTCCAGATCCTTCAGGGTGGCCACCGCGTACCCGGCCAGCGCGGGGGCGACACGGATTACGTCCGCCGGTTCCCGGCCCGTTTCGTCCCGGGCCGCTCCGCTCCGGCCGCGTGCCGCCGGTTTGCTCCCCGGGCAGCGGGAACCCGGCTCCTTGCCCCCCCGCGGCCCACCCTCCTCCGGAAGGACGGCAGGACCATGGCGGTGCTGCTCGCTGTGCTCATCCCGGTCCTCATGCTCGGCGTGGGTCCTGGCGCTCGGGCGGTACGAGGAACTCCTGCTGCCGGCCGCCGAACCTGGCACCCGACGCTCCCGTCGCCCCCGTCGCGCCCGACCCTCGTCCCCGTCCCCGTGCCCGGTGAGGAACTTCCCACGGCGGCGTGACGCGGGCGCGCGGGGCCCTCCGCGAGACGACACAGGAGGTGGGCGCCATGTCCCGCACCATCACCGTCGGTCTGGACGGTTCGGCGGAGAGCCGGGCCGCCGCGGACTGGGCGGCCCGCGAGGCGGCCCTGCGCGAGCTGCCGGTCCGTCTGGTGCACGTCTGGGAACCGGTGCCCGAGCCGATGGCGGCGCCCCCGGCCGGCAGCCGGGAGGACCTCGTACGGGAGGCCGCCGAGAGGCTGCGCCTCGCCCACCCCGGCATACCGGTCACCGCCGAGCAGCGCGCCGGCACGGCCGTGGCGGAACTCGTCGGCGCCGCCCGCGACGCCGACCTGCTCGTCCTCGGCTCCCGCGCCCTGAGCGGGCTGCGGGGCTTCCTGGTCGGCTCGGTCGGCCAGGCCGTCATCGCCCGCACCACGGCGCCCGTGGTCGTGGTGCGCGCCGGGGAGCGGGCCGCCGACGAGCACCTCCCGGACCCGGCGGGCACGCCGTCCGCGGCCACCGCGTTCCGGCCGGTCGTGCTGGGCCTGGACACCGGCCGGCCCGGCGGCACGCCGCTCGCCTTCGCCTTCGAGGAGGCCCGGCGCCGGGACGCCGCCCTGCACGTGGTCCACGGTGGCGACCTCGCGCCGTACCACGGGTACGGACTGGACGCCGGGGCCCGCCCCTCCGACGACCTCGCCCGGCGGCGGGCCGCCCGCCTCGGCGAGGTGCTGCGGCCCTGGCGGGAGCGGTACCCCGGGGTGGAGGTCGTCGAGACGTCCCGCACCGGCAGCCCCGCGGACCGCCTGCTGGACGCCGCCCGGGACGCCTCCCTGCTGGTCGTCGGCCGCCGGGTCCGGCACCGCCCGGTCGGCGCGCACATCGGGTCCGTCACCCACGCGGTGCTGCACCACGCGACGGTGCCGGTCGCGGCGCGGCGTCAGTCGTGGGCGACCACCGCGACCGGCACCGTCGCGTGGTGCAGCACCGCGTGGGTGACGGACCCGATGTGCGCGCCGACCGGGCGGTGCCGGACCCGGCGGCCGACGACCAGCAGGGAGGCGTCCCGGGCGGCGTCCAGCAGGCGGTCCGCGGGGCTGCCGGTGCGGGACGTCTCGACGACCTCCACCCCGGGGTACCGCTCCCGCCAGGGCCGCAGCACCTCGCCGAGGCGGGCGGCCCGCCGCCGGGCGAGGTCGTCGGAGGGGCGGGCCCCGGCGTCCAGTCCGTACCCGTGGTACGGCGCGAGGTCGCCACCGTGGACCACGTGCAGGGCGGCGTCCCGGCGCCGGGCCTCCTCGAAGGCGAAGGCGAGCGGCGTGCCGCCGGGCCGGCCGGTGTCCAGGCCCAGCACGACCGGCCGGAACGCGGTGGCCGGCGGACGGCGTGCCCGCCGGGTCCGGGAGGTGCTCGTCGGCGGCCCGCTCCCCTTCGCGCACCACGCCACGGGCGCCGTGGTGCGGGCGATGACGGCCTGGCCGACCGAGCGACCAGGAAGCCCCGCAGCCCGCTCAGGGCGCGGGAGCCGAGGACGAGCAGGTCGGCGTCGCGGGCGGCGCCGACGAGTTCCGCCACGGCCGTGCCGGCGCGCTGCTCGGCGGTGACCGGTATGCCGGGGTGGGCGAGGCGCAGCCTCTCGGCGGCCTCCCGTACGAGTTCCTCCCGGCTGCCGGCCGGGGGCGCCGGCCATCGGCTCGGGCACCGGTTCCCAGACGTGCACCAGACGGACCGGCAGCTCGCGCAGGGCCGCCTCGCGGGCCGCCCAGTCCGCGGCGGCCCGGCTCTCCGCCGAACCGTCCAGACCGACGGTGATGGTGCGGGACATGGCGCCCACCTCCTGTGTCGTCTCGCGGAGGGCCCCGCGCGCCCGCGTCACGCCGCCGTGGGAAGTTCCTCACCGGGCACGGGGACGGGGACGAGGTCGGGCGCGACGGGGGCGACGGGAGCGTCGGGTGCCGGTTCGGCGGCCGGCAGCAGGAGTTCCTCGTACCGCCCGAGCGCCAGGACCACGCCGAGCATGAGGACCGGGATGAGCACAGCGAGCAGCACCGCCATGGTCCTGCCGTCCTTCCGGAGGAGGGTGGGCGCGGGGGGGCAAGGAGCCGGGTTCCCGCTGCCCGGGGAGCAAACCGGCGGCACGCGGCCGGAGCGGAGCGGCCCGGGACGAAACGGGCCGGAACCGGCGGACGTAATCCGTGTCGCCCCGCGCTGGCCGGGTACGCGGTGGCCACCCTGAAGGATCTGGAGGGAGACATGCAGCGAGGCAGCGACCGGCTGAGCGCCCACCGCGACGACGAGATGAAGCACGAACTGCAGGGCCTGCTGCGGTCCGGACACCCCACCCGCACCGAGGAGTGGCACGACCCCGAGCCGATCGCCGAGGACGACCCGGAGGTGGCGTACGGCCCGGTGACGCCGAGCCGCGCGCCGTCCTCGCTGGAGTCGCTCCGGCTGGAGCTGGCCCGGAACCTGACCCGCGGGGCCTTCCCCGCCGGTCCCCGGGAACTGGCCCGGGGGCTGCGGCGCGGCCACGCGCCCGACGCCCTGGTCGAGCGGGTCGAGGGACTGCCGCACGAGGCGCACTACACCACCGTCCAGGAGCTGGCCGAGGCCCTCACCGGGCCGCCCGGCTCCGCCGGGGCGTGACCGCCGCGCCATGACCGGGCGGACGGCACGTACGTGAAGGACGTGATGACCCCGGGCGTGGTCGCCGTACGGCCGGACGCCTCGCTGGCCGAGGCGGCGCGGCTGATGCGGGACCAGGGCATCGGCGATGTCGTGGTGGCCGACGGGCAGCGCGTGGTCGGGGTGCTCACCGACCGGGACATCACGGTGCGGGCGGTGGCCGAGGGCATCGACCCGCTCACGGTGGGCGCCGGCGCCGTGTGCTCCCGCGACCCGCTGGTGGTCGCCCCGGACCTGCCGGCCGCGGACGCGCTCTCGCTGATGCTGGGAGCGGGCGGTGAGCCGGCTGCCGGTCGTGGAGCAGGGCCATGCCGGTCGGCCTGGTGAGCCTCGGCGACCTGATGCGGGCCGGGGCCGGAGAGTGACACAGAACAGAACGAAAGGACGAGGAACCCGCATGCGTATCGCGTTTCTGACCGCGCCCGAGGGCGTGGAGCAGTCGAGCTGACCGAGCCGTGGCAGGCGGCGAAGGACGCCGGGCACGAGCCGGTGCTGGTGTCGACGCAGTCCGGCGAGATCCAGGCCTTCAACCACCTGGACAAGGCGGACACCTTCCCCGTGGACGAGGTGACCGGCGAGACCTCCGCCGACTCCTTCGGCGGTCTGGTGCTGCCCGGCGGCGTGGCCAACCCGGACTTCCTGCGCATGGACGAGCGGGCGGTCGCCTTCGTGAAGGACTTCTTCACCCAGGGGCGACCGGTCGCGGCGATCTGCCACGCCCCGTGGACGCTGGTCGAGGCGGACGTCCTGCGCGGCCGGACGCTGACCTCCTGGCCGAGCCTGCGCACGGACATCCGCAACGCGGGCGGCACCTGGGTGGACGAGCAGGTCAAGGTCTGCGACGGCGGGCCCAGCACGCTGGTCACCAGCCGCAAGCCGGACGACCTGAAGGCGTTCTGCGAGACCTTCCTGGCGGAGTTCGCCAAGGCCGGCGGCTGAGCCAGGACCGGCCGGAACCGGGAGGGGCGGTGCGCGGACCGCGTGGTCCGGGCACCGCCCCTCCCGTCACGTGGCGGGTGTTCCGGGCGTGGCCGCCTCCCCGCCCACCCGCTCCCGGGCGCCCTCGCGGGTGCGGCCCGCGGCGACCGGGCGGCGCGGGTTGCGGCGCAGCCATTCGCCCTCCAGCTGCGCCATCCGCTCGTTGTGGGCCCGCAGCGCGTCGTCCGAGCCGTGGAGCAGGGTGTCGTGGCGCGTTGCGGTGGATGGTCTCCAGCTCCTTCATGAGCTGCTGGTCGTCCAGGCGGCCCGGGTCCACTCCGGTCATGGCGCCGTCCCGCGTGTCGTGTTCGTTCATGCGGTCCGGGTACCCGCCCCGTGAACCACCACCCCCGAGCGGTATCCGGGAGGTACTCATGGATCTCGCCTTTCTGCACCCCCTCTACGAACGCCAGGGCCCCTGGGCCTCCGTGTACGTCGATCTGTCCCGGCACGCCGAGGACACCGCGCACGCCCGTGGGCTGACGGCCGCCGAGGTCGACCGGGAACTGGAGCGGCAGGGCGCCGACGAGGCGACCCGCCGGGCCGTGCGGGAGGGCATGGAGAGCCTGCGGCACGCCACCGACCCGCACGGACGGGCGCTGTTCGCGCACGGCGGCCAGGTCGTCCTGGACACCCCGCTGGCCCGCCCCCCGCGGGCCGGCACCACCGCGCACTGGGCGCCGCTGCCGCGGGTGTCGCCGCTGCTGGAACTGGCCGGCGAGGACGCGGTGTGCGTGGTGGCGTACATCGACCGCAAGGGCGCCGACTTCGAGCTGCGCTCCGCGCTGGGCGAGGCGGACGCGGGCGGGGTGACCGGCCGGCAGTGGCCGGTGCACCGCACCAGCTCCGCCGACTGGTCCGAGCGGCACTTCCAGCTCCGGGTGGAGAACACCTGGGAGCACAACGCCGCGGAGATCGCCGACGCGCTCGCCGTGTGCCAGGAGGAGACCGGCGCCGACCTGCTGATCCTGGTCGGGGACGGCCGCGAGTGCCGCGCCGTGCACGAGCGGATGCCGGCCCGGCTGAAGGACCGGGTCGTGCAGGCCGCGCACGGCACCGGCAGCCGGCTCCTCGACGAGGAGGTGCGGCGGCTGCGCGAGGAGCACGTCACGGCGCGCGCCCAGCGGGACCTGGACCGGTTCCTGTCCGCCCGCGCCCCGGACGGCGAGGGCCGGGCCGCCGCGGCGGAGGGCGTGCCGGCGCTGGTGGAGGCCGCGCGGGAGCACCGTATCGACGAACTGCTGGTCATCCCGGACGGGCCGGACACCCACCGCGAGGTGTGGATCGGTGAGGACGCCGACCAGCTCGCGGTGCGGCGCACCGAGCTGAAGACGCTCGGCGAGCAGAACTCCTGGGCCGCCCGCGCCGACGACGCGCTGCTGCGCTCGGCCGTGATGACCGGCGCCCCGGCGATCTCGGTGCTGCCGGCGCTGCCGGACACGGAGGACCGCCAGGACACGCCGGTCGGCGGCCTCGGCGCGCTGCTGCGCTGGAGGTGAGTCAGCGCGCCCGCTCGACGCGGCGCTCGTCCCAGACCGGCTCCGGTGTCTCCCGGACCCGGCCGTCGCTGCCGAAGACCAGGTAGCGGTCGAAGGAGCGGGCGAACCAGCGGTCGTGGGTGACCGCGAGGACCGTGCCGTCGAAGGATTCCAGGCCCTCCTGGAGCGCCTCGGCGGACTCCAGGTCGAGGTTGTCGGTGGGCTCGTCCAGGAGCAGGGCGGTGACGCCCCGCACCTCCAGCAGGAGGATCTGGAACCGGGCCTGCTGGCCGCCGGAGAGCCGGTCGAAGGTCTGCTCGGGCCTGGCCGGTCAGCTCGTAGCGGCGCAGCCGGGACATGGCGGCGCCCCGGTCCTGGGCGTGCTCCTCCCAGAGGATGTCCAGGAGGGTCCGGCCGAGCAGTTCGGGGTGGGCGTGGGTCTGCGCGAAGTGCCCGGCGACGACCCGCGCCCCGAGCTTGACGTGCCCGGTGTGCGGCACGTCCTCGCCGGCCAGCAGGCGCAGGAAGTGGGACTTGCCGGAGCCGTTGGAGCCGAGGACGGCGACCCGTTCGCCGTAGAAGACTCCAGGTCGAAGGGTTTCATCAGGCCGGTCAGTTCCAGCTTTTCGCAGGTGACGGCGCGTACGCCGGTACGGCCGACCCTTGAGGCGCATCGTGATGTCCTGCTCACGCGGCGGCTCGGGCGGCGGTCTCGGCCTCCTCGAACTTGCGCAGCCGGGTCTGCGCGGCGTGGGTAGCGGGAGGCCATCTCGTGGCTGACCGAGGCGGCCTGCCGCAGGTTGACGACCAGCCTCTTCAGCTGGGCGTGCTTCTCGTCCCAGCGGCGGCGCAGTTCCTCGAAGCGGGCGAAGCGCTCGCGGCGGGTCGTCGTGGTACGTGGCGAAGGAGCCGCCGTGCACCCAGGCGTCGGCGCCGGCCGGGCCCGGCTCCAGGGAGACGATCCGCTCGGCGGCGCGGGCCAGCAGCTCCCGGTCGTGGGAGACGAACAGGACGGTCTTGCGGGTCTCCGCGAGCCGCTTGCTCCAGCCAGCGCTTGCCGGGACGTCGAGGGTAGTTGTCCGGCTCGTCCAGCAAGAGCACCTGGTCGGTGCCACGCAGCAGCGCCTCCAGGACGAGGCGTTTCTGCTCGCCGCCGGAGAGGGTGCTCGCCCGCCGCCACTGCGCCTTCTCGTACGGCACGCCCAGCGCGGCGGTGGTGCACATGTCCCACAGCGTCTCCGCCTCGTAGCCGCGCGCCTCCGCCCAGTCGGAGAGGGCCTGCGCGTACCGCATCTGCGCGGCCTCGTCGTCGACGGTCATGACGGCGTGCTCGGCGGCGTCGACCGCGCGGGCGGCGTCCCTGATGCGCGGCGGGGCGACGGAGACGAGCAGGTCGCGGACGGTCGTGTCGTCCCAGTACGGAGCCGACGAACTGCGCATCACGCCGAGTCCGCCCGCTGACGTGGACGGTTGCCCATCGTGCGGCTTCAGCTCGCCGGAGAGCAGCCGCAGCAGAGTGGTCTTGCCCGCGCCGTTGGGGCCGACGAGGGCGCGACGGCGCCCTCCCCCACCCGGAAGGAGACGTCGCCGAGGAGCGTCCTCCCGTCGGGCAGGTGGTACTCCAGGTTGCGCTGCTTCGAGGTGGCCCCATGGGGGTGATTGTCCCTGGTGCAGCCCCCGGTCGGGCAACCGCATTTCCGGGGCGGCAGGAAAGGCCGCCCGAAGGGTAGGGCGGGAGGCATGAGCCCCGACGTAGACCTCACCGTCCCGCTGCCCGGACCGCATCCGCTGCGCAAGGGTTTCCTGGATCTCGACCACCGGCTGTTCGCGGCGGTCGCCGCCCGGCACTGGCCGGCGGCGACCGGGTGCTGCCCCGGCCTCAGCCGCAGCGCCAACCACGGGGCGCTCTGGTTCGCCGCCGCCGCGGCGGTGGCCGCGTCCCGCACGCCCCCGGGCCCGGGCGGGCCGCCGTCCGCGGCATCGCCTCGCTGGGCGTGGCCTCGCTCACCATCAACACCGTCGGCAAGCGCTCGGTGCGCCGCGCCCGGCCGGTCCTGGACCCGGTACCGCTGGTGCGGCAGCTGAACGGCAGCCGATCACGACCTCGTTCCCGTCCGGGCACGCCGCCTCGGCCGCCGCCTTCGCCACCGGCGTGGCGCTGGAGTCCCCCGCGTGGGGCGCGGCCGTGGCGCCGGTGGCCGCGGCGGTCGCCCTCTCCCGGGTCTACACCGGCGTCCACTTCCCGAGCGACGTGCTGGCCGGGGCGGCAACTCGGCGCGGGAGGCGGCGTTCGCGGTCAGAGGTTCTGGTGCCCACCCGGGCCCCAGCTCACACCGCCGGCCCGGCCGGTAGCCCAGGTGCCCGCGCTGTCCGGCGGCGAGGGCCTGGTGATGGTCGCCAACCTGGGCTCGGGCACCTCGGAGCGGGTGCGGGCGCTGTGCGACGCGCTGCCGCTGGCCGAGGTGATCGAGGCGGAGCCGGCCGCGGTCCCCGCCGAGCTGGAGAAGGCCGCCGGCCGCGCCCGGGTGCTCGGCGTGTGCGGCGGCGACGGCACGGTGAACGCGGCGGCCGGGGTCGCCCTGCCGGCACGGGCTTGCCGCTGCGGTGCTGCCCGGCGGCACCCTCAACACTTCGCCTACGACCTGGGTGTCGAGGACGTCCGGGCGCTGTCCCGGGCGCTGGAGCAGGGCGAGGGCGTGCGGTGTGGACGTGGGCCGGTTCACCTCGGGCGGGCTGAGCGGCCTCTTCCTCAACACCTTCAGCCTGGGGGTGTACCCGGAGCTGGTGCGGGAGCGGGAGCGCTGGTCGCACCGGATCGGCGGCTGGCCGGCCGGGCTGCTGGCGGCGGTGCGGGTGCTGCGCGCCGACCGGCATCCGCTCCGCGCCGAGGTGGGGGGGGCCGTACCCGGCCGCTGTGGATGCTGTTCGCGGGCAACGGCACCTACCACCGCATGGGGCTGGCGCCGGGCCGGCGGCTCGACCTGGCGGACGGGCGGCTCGACGTCCGGGTTGGTGCACGGCGGCAGCCGGCCCGCGCTGCGGCTGCTGTCGGGCGGCCTTCGCCGGACCGCTGACCCGCTCCCCGCGCACGCGGCGGTGCAGGTGCCGAGGCTGCGGCTGAAGGGCGTCGCGCCGGGCACGCTGCTCGCCTACGACGGCGAGGTCACCGAGACCGAGGGTGATGTGACGGTGGAGAAGCTCCCCGAGGCGCTGACGGTGTACCGCCCGCTGCCTGGTGACTGATGGCCCGTCATACCACATAGAGAGACTCATGTCTCATGATGCGGGCGACGGGCGTACGGTGAGCCGGTCGGACGCCGTCGGGCGTCGCAGAGGGGATCGATGATGCCGAGGCCGCAGGAGACCGCCGTCTATCCGCACGGACACCACGAGTCCGTGCTCCGCTCGCACACCTGGCGGACCGCCGCCAACTCCGCCGGGTACCTGCTCGGTTCGCTGAAGCCGCACATGCGCGTCCTCGACGTCGGCTGCGGTCCGGGCACCATCACCGCCGACCTCGCGGCCCTGGTCCCGGACGGCCGTGTCACCGGGGTCGACCGCGCCCCGGAGATCCTGGACACCGCGCGCGCGACGGCCGCCGGGCGGGGTCTGGCCAACGTCGACTTCGCGGTGGCGGACGTGCACGCCCTGGACTTCCCCGACGACACCTTCTGCGTGGTCCACGCCACCAGGTGCTCCAGCCACGTCGGCGACCCGGTGGCGGCGCTGCGCGAAATGAAGCGGGTCACCAGGCCCGCCGGGTTCGTCGCGGTGCGGGACGCCGACTACGGCGCCATGAACTGGTACCCGGCGTCGGCCGGCCTGGACGGCCTGGCTGGAAGCTGTACCGGCGGGTGGCGCGGGCGAGCGGCGGTGAGCCGGACGCGGGGCGCCGGCTGAAGGCGTGGGCGCTGGCGGCGGCTTCACCGGACATCAGCGCCACCTCCAGCACCTGGACGTTCACCACCGCCGAGGAGCGGGCCTGGTGGAGCGGTCTGTGGGCGGACCGCACGGTGGCGTCCTCCTACGCGGAGCTGGCCACCGGCGGCGGCCACGCGAGCGAGGACGAGCTGGCGGCCGCGGCGACGGCCTGGCGGGACTGGGGGAAGCGGCCGATGGGTGGTTCGGTGTACTGCACGGAGAAATTCTGTGCAGAAAGGAAGCCTGATCCGATAAATCCGGGACACCAGTACGTCAGGAGGTAACGACATCATGGTTCCGCTTCTGCTCCGTACTGCTTCTCGGCGCTTATCCTTTTCGGCGCCGGATTCGCCTTGAAGGTGCTCTGGTGGTCGCCCTGGTCGTGCTGGTCCTGTGGCTGCTGGGATTCCTGGTCCGCGGGACGACGGCCGGAGGCGGCAGGGGTCGCTGGTACCGGTGGTTGACCGGCGGCCACAGAAGAAGATGAAGGGCTGCTTGCCCCGGGAGGCTCACTCCCGGGGCAGCAGCGGTCCAGCGGCCCGAGGTCCAGATTGAGGTCCTCGGGCCGCAGTCCGTACCGCTCCCGCAGCTCGGTCATGCGGTCGTCGAGCAGCATCAGGGTGAGCCCGATGCGCTCCTCCTGGTCCTCGGAGAGGTCGCCCTGGTCGAAGCGGCGCAGCGCCTGGCGCTCCATGAGCTGGCGCAACAGCTCGACCACGGTCAGCACCAGCTTGACCAGGTCGCGCTCGACGGTGTCCGGCTCGAACTCGATCCGGCCGTGCCGCTCGCTCACGTCAGTCCTCCCAGGGCGACGGAACATCGGCGTTGACCGAGCTGATCAACGCGTTCAGGTCGATGCGGACCAGGTCCACGTCGGCGATGCGCAGGGTGATGTCGCCGGTGAGGACGACCCCGCCGGCCAGCAGCCGGTCGAGCAGGTCGACCAGGGCGATCTCCCGGC
The DNA here is from genome assembly GCF_020521275.1 of Streptomyces daghestanicus. Taxonomy (NCBI): domain Bacteria; kingdom Bacillati; phylum Actinomycetota; class Actinomycetes; order Kitasatosporales; family Streptomycetaceae; genus Streptomyces; species Streptomyces daghestanicus. The sequence continues at coordinate 21,728 of NZ_BNDX01000006.1, forward strand.
GTTCCACGACGGTCATGCGGCACCCTCCTCGGGATTTTCCCCGGCGAAGGAATAGGCGGCCCATGGCCCGGTGAGTTCGACGCGAATTCCCGGGACGTCGTCCTTGGTGCGGTCGACGAGTTCCACGAATTCCTCGGAAAGGTCCCGCCGCACCAGATAGGCGGCGTTGAGCACATTGCGTCCGGTGGCGCCGGAGAGGGCGGGATTCTGCGGGGCGTGCAGCCGGGCGTCGTCGGCGCGGTCGGCCAGCGTCCCGTGGAGCCGGCCGGCGAACTCCTCGGCCCGCTGCCACAGTTCCTCGCCCGCGCGGGTCCGCGCGCGCCGCCGCAGCAGGTACTCACGGCCCGAGGCGGGCTTCCCGGCCGGCTCCCGCCCGCCCCGCCCGTCCTGCCCCGCGGACTCCTCCACGTACACCTTGACGCCCCACTCCACCCGGCCGTCCAGCCGGTCGAGGGTGCGCAGGAAGTCTCCCTCGCGTTCCTCCATCATCACGCGGACGCCGCTGTCGTCCCGGAAGACCGTGGCCATCCGGAGCGGCAGCGGCGTGGTGACGGCGGTGAGCGCGTCGATCACCTGCTGGTGGGCGCGGGCGGTCGCCGCCAGCCAGTCCAGGTCCTCCAGGCGTTCCTTGAGCGACTCCTCGGTGAAGTCGGCCTCGGGGACATGGCTGACGACGGCGACCAGCCCGCGGTGGCGCAGTGTTCGCGGCGGATCGCCCGCCACCCCGGTGAGCTGCGACTGCAGGGCCGCGCCGAAGGGACGGCAGACGGCGTAGACGTACCGCAGTCCGGTCATGGCGACTCGTCCTCCCTCCGGGCGCGGCCCGCACCCCGCTCCAGCGGGGTGCGGGCCGATTCCAGCTCTGCCAGCCGCTCGCGCAGCTCCCGGTTCTCCCGGGCGAGTTCCTTGTGCTTGGCGTTCGAGGAGAGCGCGGGGTCGCTCTCCCACCAGTCGATGCCCATTTCTTTCGCCTTGTCGACGGAGGCGACGATGAGCCGCAGCTTGATGGTGAGCAGCTCGATGTCGAGCAGGTTGATGCGGATGTCGCCGGCGATGACGACGCCCTTGTCCAGCACCCGCTCCAGGATGTCGGCGAGGTTGGCGCCCTGCCCCTGGCCGAAGGGTTCGGGCATACGGCTGGCAGTCGTCATCGACGGCCCCCGTGCTCGGCGTACTCGTCGTCCTCCGCACGGTACGCGTCGTCCCCGTCGCCCTTGCCCTCGGCCACCTCGTCCTCGTCCTCGGCCTCGGTGTCGTACTCGTCCTCGGGCACGTCCTCTTCGTACGCGTCCTCGGGCTCGTCCTCGGGCTCCTCCTCCGCCTCGGCCCCGGTCTCCTCGTCGTACTCCTCCCGGGGCTCCTCCTCGTAGCCGTCCTCCTCCGCTTCCTCCTCGTCGTAGACCTCCGCGTCGGCGTCCTCGGTCCCGTCGTCCTCCTGCCGGTCGTCCTCCTGCTCCCGGCCGTCCGGCTCGGCGTCCGTGTCCGTCTCCGACTCCGCGGCCTCTTCCTCCGCGACCGCGTCCTCGTGGCTGCGGACGACCTCACCGTCGCGGATCTCCCCGCGCCAGCCGTCGTCCGCCTCGCCCTTGAGGGTGATGAAACGGACGTAGTTCTTGAGGTCGAGCCGCAGCCGGCGGCCCTGGGCGCGCCAGATGTTGCCGGTCTTCTCGAACAGGCCCTTGGGGTAGTACTCGACGACCACGATGACCCGGGTCAGGCTCGGCGCCAGCTCGTGGAAGGAGACGACGCCCTTGGTGGTGCCCTTGGCGCCCTCCGAGGTCCAGGAGATCCGGTCGTCCGGCACCTGTTCGGTGGTCTTCGCCTTCCAGCTGCGGTTGGACCAGAAGACCTTCAGCTGCCAGTCGGAGCTGGTGTCGTCGGCGCGGTTCGCGCTCTTGACGCCCTTGGCGAAGGTGCTGAAGTCCTGGTACTGCGTCCACTGGTCGTAGGCGGTGCGCAAGGGCACGCCGACGTCGGCGTACTCGATGATGACGGTCGGCTTCTGGCCCGAGCCGCCCTTGCGCCGCCCCTTGCCGCCACCGAGGTTCTTGAAGGCGCCGACCACGTTGTCCTTCAGCCGGCCGGCGCCCAGTTCCACCGCGGTGCGCATCGGGCCCTTGCCCTCGGCGATCTTGCGGCCGCCCTCCAGGGCGAGCTTGGCGAAGCCGGGGCTGTTGCCGTCGGCGATGTCGTTCAGCTTGACCGTGGTCTCGCCGAGCTTGCGGCCGACGCCGACCAGCATGCGCTGGGCCTGGGCGGCGAGGTACTGCTGCACCTCTTCCTTGAGCCGGTCGGCGGCCTCGCTGCGGGCCACGTCGGCGAGCGGGTTGTGCTTGGCCGCGCCACCCGCCTTGGAGGCCGCCGAACCCAGGGTGTCGCTCATCGCTCACCGCCTCCCTTCGGCGATCCGCCGCGGGCCGTCCGCCGGGCCGCCTGCGTCGTCTTCTCCGCCGTCTTGCGGGCGGGCGCCGCCTTCTTGCCGGCGGTCTTCTTCGCGGCGGTCTTCCTGGCGGCCGTCTTCCCTGCCGCGCCCTCGCCGGCCGGGGCCTTCTTCGCCGGCGCCTTCTTCGCCGTACGGGCGCGGCGCGGGGCGGCGTCCCGCTCGGGCTCGTCCCGGTCGTCCCGGTCGTCGTCCGCGTCGTCGGACGCGTCCTCGTCGTACCCGTCGCGGTCGTCCCGGTCGTCCCGGTCGTCCTCGCCGGTGCCCGGCACCCGGGAGGCGGCCCCCGAGAGCTGGTCGCGGACCTGGGAGGTCCGGTCCTGCAGCCGGCTGGCGAGACCGTCGAGCTGCCGCTCGACCATGGCTCCCGTGGCCGCCTTGCCCACTCCGCGCAGGTCCTGCCGGAGCTGGTCGCCTATCTCCTTGAACTGCGGGTTGTTCTGCAGCTGGGTGGAGACCAGGTCGGCGATGCCGCGCGGGGTGAGGTTCATCCGCTTGCCGGCCACCGCCGTCCCCACGGCGATCGCCAGTTTCAGTTTCTTGGTGCGGCCCAGGAAATAGCCGGCCCCTACCGCTAGGCCGAGTCCCACTCGATTCATGGTGTCGTCCCGTTGCCCGTTCCCGCGCTGTGGCGCGAAGCTTCCTCAAGCCGGTCCAGGAGGGCGTCCTCCTGGACGTCGAACTCCTCCTCCGTGATCTCGCCGGCCTCCAACCGCTCCTCCAGCCGGGACAGTTCGGCCCGTACGGTGGCCGGGTCGTAGTAGATCCGCTCGGCCTCCTGGAGTACCTGTCTGACGGCCCAGGCGCTGCCGCGCACCGGGGCGAACGGCAGCAGCAGCACCTCTGAGATCAGGCCCATTTCCCTCACTCCGCTCCGGTGTCGGCCCCGCCGCCCGCCGCGGTGCCCGCGGGCTCGGCGGGGCCGGGCTCCACGAAGCTGTACGGCGGCAGCGGGCCGTTGATCCGCACCTCCAGGTGCGGCAGGTCCCGGCGGGCGCGTTCCACGGCCGCCAGGAAGGTCTCGGCCTGTTCCCGGTCGACCAGGAACGACACGTTGGCCAGCCAGCCGGTGGACTCGGGGCCGACGCTGACCGCGTCCGCCTCCGGTTCCAGGAGCCGC
>NZ_BNDX01000007.1:0-491362 GCF_020521275.1 Streptomyces daghestanicus
GTAGGGAGGCTGATCATGCGGACGACCCGGTCCCAGAACGCGGTGTCGGTGATGTCCTCGGATTCCAGTAGGTACATCAGGGCTGTCTCGTCGAGATGGCCGACGCCTCGCTGGGGTGCGGGGAAGCTGGCGAGTGTGGATCCGCCGCCTTGCCAGAGCGCGGCGAGGAAGGCTGACATCCGGTCGGCGACGTCGGTGGTCATCTGCGCGGTGAGGGCGTCGACAGCATCGCGGGTGGGAACGTGTTCTCCCGCGCGGGCGGCTTCCGCTCCCTGGACGACCGTATTCAGGAATTCCTCGGTGGCCGGTCTGTCGAGGGTGCCGCGGCCGCCCTCGAGGACGGAGCGGGACACCAGCTGAGGGATGCCGGGAGAGTCGTCGGCCGGCTGGAGTGCGCCGAGCGCGGAAGTGTCGAGGAGGAGCGACGTGCTGGTGCCGGGTAGCGGAGGGAGGTCTCCTCGTTGCCGCGTGGAGGACAGTTGACCGAGGGCGAGAAGCACCGGCCGGTCCGCGCGGGGAAGACGTTGCAGGTCGTCCTCTAGTTCGCGCTGGTCCGATGTGGTGCGCAGGTAGATGAACCGGCGGGGTGTGCGCGGTCGGCTGGGCCATTCCAGAACCATGTCGGGGACGTGGGTGTGGTTGAAGAATTCGGTTTTGGTGACGGTGGCGCCGGGGTCCATGCGGCGCAGGTGCCGGGCGACGATGTCCTTGACCTGGGTGAACATCATCCGGTCGTCGGGCTCGTCCATGGCCTGGGCAATCGACTGTTCGACGAGGTTCACCACGAGCCCTCTCTGCGGGTGAGTTCGGCAGCGACGATGGCTGCCCAGTCCTTGAGCGGCAGGAGGGTTTCCTGCTTGTCCGAGAGGACGATCAGCCACAGGCGTGCGGCAACCGACTGGGCGAGTTCGCTGTCCAAAAGTTTTCGGGCTTCCTCGGGGTTGCTGGTGCCGAGAACGCGACTGCTGTGTTGAAGGACTGCACTCTCCACCTGGTCAGGCGAGTTGAGGGTGGACCAGGAGTTCGCCCGGAACGGTGCCCAAGTGATCCACATGAAGTGGTCGCTGAGATGGTGCTGGGCCTGGGCGGCGACGTAGCATTTGGCGAGAAACTCGTCGAACTGCGTCCCCTGGTCGCTGGGTTGCGCATAGTTCTTGACCTCTGCGCAGAACATGTCGTTCTGGTAAGGATCGCCGCGCATGGCGCCGCCCAGATCGAAGGAGAAGGTCCGACCTCCGTACGGCCAGGCGAGGGTCAGCCGACGGCCGCAGGACTCCGAGTCCGTGTTCGCGTACGCACCGAAGATGCGCATCGTGCCCTCGAGCCACTGCTTGGCTCTTCGAGCTCCCGAGAAGCCCTTCACTTGAGCGTCTTCGCCAACCACCACAGGCGTAGCTTAGTGCGATCGGATCATCACGATGTGCTCGATCGGGCTAATCTCCCGTCACGTTGCGGCCGTCGGCTTCAGAAAGGGGCCGCTGCGGCCCTGAGGAAGTGAGCCAAGGACGGCCGCAGGCCGCAAGGAACTGCCGCGAAGACGCCCCCCTGATCGACGGACACGAGACCGTGGTGAAGTGACCCTTCCCCCCGGCCTTCTGCGAACCGCTCCCCTGAACAGAGAGACGACCTCGTCGCTGATCTGCCGCATCGCCAGCCGCTACGGACTGGAAGCGACGGCGTTGCGGTCCTGCTGGAAGTGGCGCAGCCACAAGCCTCGGCACGACGGCGGAGGCGGGCGGGCGGACGCCGAGGTGCTGTTGAACACGGCGGGGCGGCAGCTCCTGGCAGGCCTGTGCGGCGTGGAGGAGGGTGTGCTGGCGCGGGCGTTGCCGTCCTGGGGGCGGGAGGATGCCCGCCTGCCGGCCGCGGATGCCGGGGAGCCGGCGGCGGCGTGGCGGACCGGCGGTGCGGTCGCCGGGCCGGTAGCGTTCGGCTGTCGTCTGTGCACGGCCCGACGTACGGGGACGGCCGTGCGGGTGGTGCGGTACGCGCCGCGATGGGAGCGGGTGTGTGTCCGGCACGGGCGGTGGCTCCTGGACGCGGACGCCGACCAACCGCTTGAGCACCTCGACCTGCGGGGTCTGCCGGAGGGTGTCGCGGCGCAGCGGCGGTGGGCCGGTGTAGAGCGACGGGCGGTACGGGCCGGGGCCGAGCCAGCGAGGGTGTTCGCCCTGGCGCATGCGGTGGTGGCTCGGTGGTGGGGGCAGGCCCTCCACTGGGAGCAAGAGACCATTTGGCCGCGGCGTCTGCACCAGGTGGCGGGCGGCAACGCCGGAGGGGACCTGGAGCGGTGGCGGATCGTGGGTCGGGACGCGGTTGTCTTCCCCGAGGTGGTGGCCCTCGCCGACGCGCTGCTGGACCCGGACATGGCCGAGCTGGTGTGGGCGGACAGCGGTGCCGGACGCCCGCAGGCGCTGCCTGCCGACGGAATGTTCTGCCGCAGGCTCGGTGAGCTGCTGGGGCGTGCGTGGCTGGGGCCGCTGGCCGCAGCCGACCACGGCGGGCCGCTCATCGCGTGGATGGGCAGCGTCATCCGCCTTCGCCGCGGCGCAGGCGGGGCGCCCGGGTACGACAACGACCCGTGGTGGCTGCGGCAGGAACACCAGAGCTCGACCATGGCCGGCCAGCTGCGGGTGCTGGGCAAGGAGAAGAAAGCGCCCGGTTCGGGGACGATGTGGCGGGCTGCGGTACCCGCCGAGCAGCGCAGGCTGATCACCAGCGCTATCGACAGCACCGAGGAACAGCTGCTGCAGCTGCGCGGGGTACAGACCGGGCCGACCGCCGAGGTCGCCCGGCGGCTGCTGCGCGGCCTCGGTCACAGTGCTGGCCTGATCGAGAACGCCTGGAACCGGACCGCGGTGGCGGCGGTGAACGGCGGGGTGCCCCTGGAAGAGGTGGCCCGGTGGGTGGACATACCCGTCGAGGTGCTCCGGGAGATGCTGACCGCGGGCGGGCAGGAAGACAGCGGCTGAGAGCGACGCGCCGAGGGACGGATCGACTGTTAGCTGATACGGCACTCGTTCGTGGCAGGAATACTGAAAACGGCGGCGTCTGCTGGCGGGAGTGGCTTGGCTGGCGCGGGTGACCAGCACAGGAGCGGCCCGGCCCCGTAGCCGGGCAGGGCGAGCGGGCGTGGACCAGGGCGGCGGGTTCGAGGCGGTGTTCCTCGACCCGGTGGGGCAGGCGGTCCAGCAGCGGTGGGCAGATGCCGCCATGACCGTGGCGTTCGAAGATCTGCCGCCGGTATCGGCGTTCCCGGCCGTGCCGGGGCGGCGCTGGGGGCCGGGCTTGTGGTGGTCGGCGACCACCGGGCGGCACGTGGCCGCGGGATCGAACGCGATGCGCACCCAGCTGATGGTCCTGGACCGCGACCCGGACGTGACAGGCCTGGCGGGGCGGCCCGTGCGGCTGCTCTGGCGTAATCCCCGCGGGCAGGCGCGTTCCTGGGTGCCGCAGCTCTTCGCCCGCCGTGCCGACGGCACCGCGCTGCTCGCCGACTGCCCCGGCCACCCGGACGCCGGCGGCGAACGCGCCCTCAACGCCGCCCATGCGGTAACCGAGGCGTGCGTGCACATCGGCTGGACCTACCGGCGCCTCCCACCGCTCGACGACGTCGCGGCCGCCAACCTGAAATGGCTGGCCGGCTACCGTCACCCCCGCAACGCCGGCCGCCCCGGTCTGGCGACGGCGGTTGCGGAGGCGTTCAGGCGGCCGCGTCCACTGATCGAAGGAACCGAAGCGGTCGGCGACCCGATCGAGGTTCTCCCCTGCGTCTTCCACGCCCTGTGGCACGGGCATTTGACGGCCGGCCTCACGACGCCACTACACGAACGAACCCTCGTCGGCCCGCGGGGCTGGAGCGGCCCGGACGAGACGGGAGGTGCCGGGTGAGCGCGCGGCGCGATGCCCGGCCGGCCGTGAAGCCCGGCGCGCGCGTCCGGTACGGCGGCGTGACGTGGCAGGTCGTTGCCCTGTCGGGGCAGGAGATCCACCTCGTCGGCCCGGACGGCGGTGGTGAGGCCGTGCTCGCCGGGCACCTGTTCGCCGACCCCGGCTTCGCCGTCATCGGCGCCGATACGCCGCAGGCGGCCCCGCAGTGGGGGCTGTTCGAGACCGCCCCCGCCGCGGCGCGTGAGAAGGCGCTGGCCTGGCAGCGGCATGTGCGGGAAGTCGAATGCGGGCTCACCGGCGGGCCCGGCAGCGAAGGAACGGTGCGGCCGCAGTACGACCCGCAGCGGCACACGCTGGCCGAACGCGAGCAGGCCAAATCGGCAGAGCTGACCGCGCTGGGTTTCGGCCGGGTATCGCGCACCACGGTGCAGCGCATGCGCCTGGCCTACCGCAAACAGGGCCTGTGGGGGCTCCTCGACCACCGCACCACCCGCGCCTCCAGCCCCACCGGCCGGGCCGACGAGCGGGTCGTCGCCGCCGTCCGCGAAGCGCTGCGCCGCCGCCGCGGCCGCTCCCGCGGCACCATCAACGGACTGTTCCCGCTCATCCACCAGATCCTCACCGACCGGCACGGCCCCGGCACGGTGCCCGCACCGTCGCAGGCCACGCTCTACCGGCTCGTCACCGCTCTGGCCCGGCCCGGTGAACTGCCCACGGGGCCCGTGCGGCAGGTGCCAGCCAGCGTCGACGGGCCGGCGTTCACCCCCGCCACGGCACTGCGGCCCGGCGAGCAGGTCCAGATCGACACCACCCGCCTGGACGTCCTCGCCCTCTTCGACGACGGCCGCCTGGCCCGCCCGGAGCTCACCATCGCCGTCGACGTCGCCACCCGCGCCATCCTCGCCGCCGTGCTGTGCCCGCGCGCGACCAAAGCCGTCGACGCGGCCCTGCTGCTCGCCGAGATGGCCGTACCCCACCCCGCCCGGCCGACCTGGCCGGACATCCTGCGCATGGACCACGCCCCCCAACTCCCCCACCAGCGGCTGGCCACGCTGGACGAGCGCCTGGCCGGGGCTGCGGCCCGGCCCGTCGTCCTGCCCGAGACGATCGTCGTCGACCGCGGCAGAGTCTTCGTCTCCACCGCGTTCACCGCCGCCTGCGAACACCTCGGCATCAGCGTCCAGCCCGCCCCGCCCCACGCCCCCACCGCCAAAGGCATCGTCGAGCGGACCTTCGGCACCATCAACCACCTGTTCTGCCAGCACCTGCCCGGCTACACCGGCTCCGACGTCACCCGCCGCGGCCCCGACACCGAGAAAGACGCCTGCTACAGCGTCCCCCAGCTCCAGGACCTCCTCGACGAATGGCTGGTGCACTACCACCACCGGCCCCACGAAGGCCTGCGCCACCCGCTGATGCCGAAGAAGGCCCTCACCCCGAACCAGATGTGGGCCGCGCTCGTCGCCGTCGCCGGACACGTCCCCGTCCCGCTCACCGGCCACGACTACCTCGAACTGCTCCCGGTGCGCTGGCAGGCCATCACCCCCGCCGGCATCACCATCCACCACCGCACCTACGACGCCGATCTCCTCGCCCCCTACCGCGGCCAAACCTCCCCCGTCGCCGGCCGGGGCGGGAAATGGGAAATCCACTACAACCCCCACGACGTCCGCCAGATCTGGGTACGCCTCACCGACGGCGGGCTGACCGAAATCCCCTGGATCCACCGCGACCACGTCCACCAGCCGTTCAACGACCACACCTGGCAGCACATCCGAACCCACGCCCAGCACAGCAACCACGACGACACCCAGCAACACGAAGCGGCCCTGGCCGACGCCCTCGACCAGCTCATGCGCCGCGTGACCAGCGGCCACGCCACCACCGCCGAGCAAGCCCTCCTCGCCCGCGCCACAATGCCGGTCCCCGCCGCCCGGCACCCGCACCACGGCACCGCACCCGCCGCCGGCGAGCCCGCACCACACGACGAGGACGACAGCATCGACGACCTCGACGACCTCCCCGACGACGGCACCCGCCCCGCCGCGGCCACCGGATTCGGGCTCTACGACGCCCACAAGGAAGCCGAAAAGTGGTGAACACCCGCCCCGCAGCGCACCAACCACCCAGCGCACCCGCCGATGCGGACAGCAACGCCACGGCCGAGTTGTCCTGGCCCCTGACCACCTGGCAGGGCTGGCACCACTTCGCCACCACCGCCCCCGTCTCCCCGCCCCAGCCCGGCGACCCGCCCCGCAGCACCGACGAACGCCTCGCCTACCACTCCGCGTTCGTCACCATCCGCACCCCCGCCATCAGCCAGCTCACCACCCAGGTCCGCACCCTGATGATCCTCGGCCGCCACCAGCAGACCACCGCACGGCCCTCCCTCATCGTCACCGGCCCCGCCGCCGCCGGGAAAACCACCGCCCTGCTCAACGTCGGCCGCGCCTGCCACCTCGCCCACACCCGCAAGAACCCGCCCCCGCCCGGATCAGCCCACGCCACAGCACCCGTCGCCTACGTCCTCGTCCCGCCCGGCGCCACCGCGAAAACCCTCATCACCGAGTTCGCCCGCTACCTCGGCATCCCCGTCACCACCCGCATGACCCAGACCCAGATCACCGACGCCGTCTGCCACACCTACACCCACGCCGGCGTCCAGCTCGTCCTCATCGATGAGATCCACCGCCTCAACCCCCGCACCACCACCGGCGCCCAGACCGCCGACCTCCTCAAAGACCTCACCGAACGCCTGGCCGCCACCTTCGTCTACGCCGGCATCAACGTCACCGACACACCCCTGTTCAGCGGCACCCGCGGCGCCCAGCTCGCCGGACGGGCCACCCTCATCACCTGCGGCCCCCTCCCCGCCCGACACGGCACCCACCGCCCCTTCCGCGACGTCATCACCGACATCGAAAACGCCCTCGACCTCCACCACCACAAACCCGGCACCCTCCCCCGCCACGCCCCCTACCTCCACCAGCGCACCGCCGGCCGCATCGGATCCCTCACCAGACTCATCCGCCAAGCCGCCATCACCGCCATCCACGACGGCACCGAACGCATCACCAAAACCACCCTCGACGCGGTACAACTCGACCACCTCGCCGAACTACACAACCGCCCCACCCCCAGCCGCTAACCCCAACCCAACCAACTAGGAAAAACAGTTCTGACCAGCACAAACACAAACCGAGCCATTACACGCTAGAACTACCTACAACCCACCCCGCCACCCTCCACACACCACACATAACCCCAGCTCACACACCCCGCCCACCCCGACCCAACCGCCCACTCGACTTCTCAGCAAACCCACAACACCCCAGACCAGCAACGCCTCAGCACACCAACAAACCCCCCTCCAAGCGTTAGCCGGTGATCGGGGTCTCGTCCCTGCGGGGCGAGGAGGCGTCCTTCCCCAACACCACGGACGTGGACGAGCTCGTCGCCTGGGCGCGCCCCTTCGACAAGGTGACCGTGTTCGCCACCTACGCCTCCCTCGGGCTGGGCACGCTCGAGCGCGCCTATGCCGCGGGCCTGCCGGGATGGGACCTGATCGTGGTCGATGAGGCGCACCGGACATCGGGGCGGATCGGAAAGCCATGGGCAGTCGTTCACGACAACACCCGTATCCCCGCCCTGCGGCGCCTGTACATGACCGCCACACCCCGGCTGTGGCAACTGGACGAGGAGGCCGGGCAGGGCGTCCCGGGTGAGCTGGTCGCGTCGATGGAGGACGATCCCGACGGGCCGTTCGGCGCCCGGTGCTACACGTTGACGCTGTCGGAGGCGATCGACCGGGGGATCTGCGCGTCGTATCAGGTGGTGTGTGTGGACATCACCGACACCCAGCTTCAGGCTGCCCAGCTCCTCGGCGCCGACGCACGGTCCGAGGAGGTGCGCGGGGCACGGCTCGCCGCACTGCAGACCGCCCTGGTGAAAGCCTCGGCCGAGGAAGGCTTCCGGCGCACGCTCGTCTTCCACCACATGGTCAGGGAAGCCGAGGCGTTCGCGGTCGGCCTCCCCGACGTCGCCGCGCAGTTGCACAGTGCGGACCCGGATCTGTACCCGGGCACCGTCTGGGCTGACTGGCTGTGCGGAGAGCACAAGCCAGGCCACCGGCGCCGGGTGCTCGCCGAGTTCGCCGACGGCATCGCCGACGACGGCACCGTCGTGGAGAAGACCTTCCTGAGCAGTGTTCGCATCCTCGGCGAAGGCGTCGACACATCCCGTTGCGACTCCGTGTACTTCGCGGACGTACGCGGCTCCATGCCCGACCTCGTCCAGGCCGTCGGCCGGGCGCTGCGGATGCAGCCCGGTGAGGGCAAGGTCGCCTCTCTCGTGGTTCCGGTCCTGCTCGGGCCCGGGGAGACGCCGAACAACATGCTCACCAGCAGGGCGTACGGCGGGCTGGCCGAGCTGCTGGGAGCGCTGCGGGCGCACGATGCCCGAGTCGTGGAGCAACTCGCCGAACAGCAGGCACAGAGCCGCGTCCGGGGCGTGCAGAGCCGCTCCGGCAGCGACGAGGGTGAAGGGGAGGCCGGCGACCGAAGCGACCGGCTGTCGGTGCCGGCCCGGGCACTGCTGAAGTTCAGCACGCCGCGTGACCCCGCGCAGCTGGCTGCGTTCATCAACCTGCGGGTCCTCAACCCCGAGTACCAGCACTGGCGGCGCGGCATCGAGGCCGCCGTCGTCTACCACCGGCTCCACGGCGACCTGAAGGTCCCGTTCACGTTTCGCGTGCCCGGCCGCGACGACCAGGAGGCCGAAGCCGAGGAGTGGCCGGCCACGCTCGCCGGTTTTCCCCTTGGTCAATGGATCGCCGACGCCAGAAGGTTCTACGCCCGCGGGGACATGGATGACGACCGCGCCTGGGAGCTGGAGAAGCTCGGCATGATCTGGTCGCACTACGACGTCGCATGGGAAGAAGGTCTCGCAGCCGCCCGTGGGTGGGCAGCCGAGGCGGGTCACCTCCTGGCCCCGCTGGACGCCACCTACAAGGGGTATCGGGTGGGTATCTGGCTGAAGAACCAACGGGCCGCAGCCCGCAAGGCCGCCGAGAACGAGCAGCGGCGCGCCGAAGGGCTTGTGGTGGGGTCGGCGGCCGGAGCGCTGTCCGAGGCGCGGCGCGAGCAGCTGGAGGACATCGACCCGTCGTGGTGCCCGGCCTGGCCGGTGGAGTGGCAGCGTGCCTTCCATCTGGTCCGGCTGCACCTGGAGGCCGGCGGCGAGCTGCCGTTGGGGCCGGGCGAGGTGGTGCACCAGGGTGAGGACCTTGGCCGGTGGGTCCGGTCGGTCCGGCTGGGCTGGGACAAGCTCACCACCGTGCGGCAGTGGATGTGTGAACACATCCTCGGCATCGAGCCCGCCACCGGGGACGAGAAGCCGAAGCCGCGCCGCACCCAGGCCGACAAATGGGCCATGAACTACGCCGCCGCCCGCCAGTACTACCAGCGCGAAGGACACCTGCGCGTGCCGCGCAAGCACGTCGAGACGATCGTCGTCGGCGGCGGGAGCGGTGGCAGTGGCGAGGGGCAGGGGGTTCGGGAGCTGCGGCTCGGCGTATGGATCGGGAACCAGCGCAGCCGGGCCGCGACGCTGGCCCCGGAGCGGGTGGAACTGCTGTCCGCGATCGGGATGCGGTGGTCGTAGTGGACAGGCATGGCAGTGGGGCGGGCAGACTTCTGCGCCGGTCCACTGCCGTGTCGTCCTGTAGCCGCCGTGGAGCCGATGCTCGCGCGGGTCCGCGAGGGGGATGGCGCGGTCCGCCGCAGCTCGCCGGCCTCACCGCGCTGAGGGAAGTGGGCGGGGCCGCCGTCGGCTGTCGAGGCCATCCGGTGCAGCCCGCGTCACCGGCGGGCGGTCTCCGGCTGGTCGGGCGCGACGTCGCTGCCGGCGGGGCCGCGGTTCCACTCGGTGGCCACGGTGCCGGTCTCCCCGTAGTGGGCGACGGCGTGCTGGTCGGCGTCGGCGTTGGTGAACCAGATTTCGGCAGTGGCCCGTACGCCTCTTCGTAGGCAGGGCAGTTCTCCAGGCCACGCGCCGCCCTGGTCCGTTGCGGTCTGGAGGCATGCCGGGTGTGGCGGGGGCCGGGTCACCAGGACGGCTGCGCCGTCTCGCTGGTCGCCGGAAACGCGGCGGTCCCTCCGCATGTCCCTGTCCGCGGCCAGCCCGCCCTCGCCGACGCCGGTGAGCTGGCGCCCTGGCCCGGCGAGTAGACGTTCCGCCTGAGCCACCGGTCCGCGCTCGTGTGCAAGGGGCCCTGACACGTACGCGCCGCTGTTTACCGGAAACGCCCGACGACCTGCCCTATCGCTGGCCGTCGTCCGATCGGCGGGCGGCGGTCGACCGACGCGGCCCCGTGTCCCAGCCGGGCCGTGCCGGGCTCGGTCCGGGCGGGGGCCGGCATCGGCGACCCGGAACACCGGCCAGCCGATCTCGGTGCGCCACTCTTCGGCGGCCGGGGTGTCGCGCGGGCCCACGAGGTAGGTCTCGCGCACCGGCCCGGTCACGGCGAGGGCGTGGCCGGCGGCCCGCCTGCCCAGCTCGCCGTAGGTGACGTCGGTGGTGTCGTGGGGTCCCGGGTGCACGGTGATCGCCAGCTCGGCGGGCGGCAGGTCGGTGCCGTGGGCGCGCGCCCCAGGTACGGCACGGGCGCGGCGGCCGGGACGTACACGAGCACGTCCCCGCGGTCCTCGCTGAACAGCGCGTTGTCGCAGAGGCCGCCCGCGGGGTCCGTGGGTGCGTCGATGACGGCGTCCAGCTCGGCCGTCGTGCCCGTGTACCGGGACAGCGCCCCTCGTGGGTGCCGTGCCCCGCACCGCGGCCACGTGCCGCGCGGGCACGTGGCGCAGTTCGACGGCGGCACCGGCCGGTTCGGGGCGCAGTGGCCGTCGCAGCGACGCGACGGCCGCCTGGGTCCGCGACAGCTGGTCCTGGAGCCGCTGGAGGTGCTCGCCCACCAGGTGGGCGCGCACGGTCGGGCCCGGGGTGGGCAGGATCCGCCGGACGTCGGCGAGCGGTACGTCGAGTTCCCGCAGCCGGGAGGTGACCTGTGCGCTGGGGATCTGGCCGGGGTCGTAGTAGCGGTAGCCGCTCGCCGGGTCCATGTGCGCGGATGTCCAGCAGCCCGGCCTCTGTGGTAGCGGCGCAGCGTACGGATGCTCAGGTGGGTCAGCCGGGAGAACTCGCCGGTCGTCAGCGCGCCCGGCTGTGCGCCTTCCCGCAGGGGGAGAGTGCAGCGCTTGGCCCGGGTGCCGCAGGAAGCGGCACGCTGCGGGGCATGACCGGCCTCCCTTTCGTCTCCCCCGGCCTCGCGGGGGGTCTCGCCGTCGTCACCGGCGCCGGGCGGGGCACCGGCGCCGCGATCACGGCCCGCCTGCGCGCGGCCGGCGCCGCTGTGCTCCCGACGGTCCCGCACGGCGCCCGCGGCCACGGCGGGTGAGCCGCTCTTCGTCACGGCCGACCTGACTGCGCCTGGCGGCATCGACGCCGTGGTCCCGGCGGTGCGTGACCGGTTCGGCATCCCGGATGTCGTCGTGTACACGCTCGGCGGCTCGCACGCGTCGGCCGGCGGGTTCGCCGCCCTCACCGACGCCCACTGGCAGGACGAGTTCGCCCTCAGTCCGCTGGTCGCCGTGCGCCTCGATCGCGCACTGCTCCCGGCGATGCGGGACACGGGCCGGGGGCCGTCGTCCACATCTCCTTCATCCAGCGCCGGCTGCCCCTGCCCGACGCCGCACTCGGCTACGCCGCTGCCAAGGCCGCGCTGGCCACGTAGAGCAAGGGCCTCGCCCGGGAACTGGCCCCGCGCGGAGTTCGGGTCAGCGTCGTCTGCCCGGGCGGGATCGCGACGGAGGGCACCTCGGCCCTCCGTCGCCCGCTTCGCCGACGCACAGGGCATCGGCCGGGCCGCGGCCTGGGACCAGGTGCCGGCCCTACTCGGTGGCATCCCCCTCGGCCGCCCGGCACGCCCCGAGGAGGTGGCCGAGCTGGTCGCTTTCCTCGTCTTCGACCGTGCCGCCGCCATCACGGGCGCCGAGCACACCATCGACGACGGCACCGTCCTCACCCCCCTCTGGCTGCCTGTCTCTTGACTCTCTACCAGCAGGTCAATGGGTGCCTGTGGTGAACTGACACTCTCAAGCCGCTACCGGACGAGGTGGCTCTCGATGTGGTCGATCACCGTTCAACGCCGAGGACTACAAGGCTCGGCATGCCGTCGAGCGCGGCATCAACCGCCTCGAAAGGAACCGGGCTGTGGCCACGAGATACGACAAGCTCGCGGGGCCGCTACGAGGCCACCGTCTTCGTAGCGGCCGTCAATGAGTGGCTGCGCCTGGCTCATTCAGGGCTGGCGGACGGACAGCCCGTGGAGTTGTGGCGGTTCAGCGGGTAAGGGCATGTTCGACGAACTGGCCGCAGGAACGGAATCCCAGGCGGCGGTAGACGGGTTCGCCGTCGGCCGACGCCTGCAGGACCGCGATGCGGTGGTCTCGCTCGCGGGCCGTGCGCAGGGCCGCGAGCGTGATGGCGCCGCCGTAGCCGCGCCGGCGGTGGGCGGCCAGGGTGGTGATGTTGTAAATGCCGGCGACTCCCGCGTGGTGGAACACCTCGGCGGAGCAGACCGGACGGTTGTCCACGTAGCCCACCAGGTACCGGGCCGGGCAGGTCGCGGCCAGCGCCGGCGAAGCGGACTGGGCGAAGAAGCGTCTGACGGTTTCGGCGGGTGGATTCCAGTTCGCGGCGAGGACCGTGGCGTAGTCGGCGAGTTGTTCGGGCGTGGTCACTGCCCGGATGTCCAGTCCCGGGACGGCGGGAGGCGGCAAGGTGTCGTCCAGCTCCGCCCACATCGCCGTCTCGCGTTCGGAGACCGGCAGACCGGCCGCCGTCAGGCGGGCAGTGAGGTCTGCCGGTGTCGCGGCAGGGCCCACCCACCAGGAGAAACTGCGGCCTGAGTCGATCAGCGTCCCGACGGTCTCGGTGATGCGGGCAGTAGCGTTGGCGGCGGTGAAGCGGGCTGCGGCGACGATGTTGAACGTGTCGTCGTCCAAGCCGCTGTCCGCGACCAGGAGGTCGCCGGCCTCTGCGACGGTCGCACCGGACGTATTCCGGTGCAGATGACAAGCGTGTTCCGCCAGGTTCCGTTCCATCCTGTCCATCAGATCGACTTCGTCAGGGAAACAATCATTCATAGCGATTGATCCCAGCACGACCACGCAAAGACCGCATGACATTTCAGGCGGTGAACTGCTTCGGCGAAAAGGTCAGCGGCCTGGCCGCCGACCGCTAGGGCCGGGTCGCAGCCGGCCCGGGGCGCGGGGGCGCCGAGGGACATGAGCTTGGCTTCGACACATTCGTGCTCTTGCTCCTGTTTTCTTACTTTCTGGGCGGAATGGTAGGCAGTGTGCGGGTTACGGGTTTCCTGAAGCCTCGTACGGGTGAACCCGCGCGCGTGATGGGCCCCAGCTGAGAACCTGGTCGGCCCGCAGGCCGACGCGTTCGATCCGGGTGCGGCGTTTCGTGCCCCCGCCGACGAGCACCGCCGGTCGGTGATGACGGAGTTGGCCGCCGACCACAGCGACAACGAGCGGGGCTGCAACTCGTTCGATCTTCCGATCTCGAAGCAGACCCAGGCCCACCACTTCCGCGTCCTGCGCGAGGCAGGTCTCATGGACGAGACCGACTACGGCAACCGCAGGGGCATCCGGCTACGACGCGCGGACATCGAGAAGAGATTCCCCGGACCGCTCGCGCTCCTGGAGGCGCCGTAGCAGGCCGTTGAGCCGGTCGAAGATGTCTTCCTTCCGCCAGGCGGCGAAGCAGCCGTAGACCGTCTCCCCCGGAGCGGAATCGTGCGGCAGGTACCGTCACGGGATGCCCGTGCGGTCGACGTGGAGGATGGCGTCCGTGCTGCGGCGCAGGTCGTGTTCGGGCGGGCGGCCGGTGTCCGGCCCCTTGCTCCTGTGCCCGGCCCGCCAGGCGGTGAGCGCGGGCCGCCGGGCGGTGAGCGCGGGCCCGATCGGTTCCCAGCGTGCATCGGACAGGCCGCTGGGATACGGGCGCTGTCGCGTCATGTTCCGGCAGTACCGTCAGGCATGGCACCGCCCCAGGGCGCAAACGGCGTCAACCGGGGCGCTTTGGGATCAGACGGGAGCGTCTGGGCTCAAACGGTCAGGTCCGTGGAGACTGCTGCCGCGCAGCCGCATCGGCCACTCTCACCTCGGCAGCGACAGACCCGCTCGCCCTTCGAAGCACCACCGAACACTCCCGCCGGGACAAAACGCTCTTCGACCGCCTGTTTCTGGACTCTGTGCCAGCAGGTCAAAGAGTGCCGGTGGTGAACTGACACGCTCAAGCCGCTACCGGACGAGGTGGCTCTCGATGTGGTCGATCACCGCTGACACGGCCTGCCGGTAGGCGGTGCTCGACCGGCGGACCTGGGACAGCAGCATGCCGCCCTGGACGGCGGCCAGCAGAGCGGTGGCGAGCGCGGCGGTGTCGGCACGCTCGCTCAGCTCGCCGCGTTCCTGCATGCGTGCGAGTCCCGACCTGATGGGGCCTTCCCACCGGTCGAAGGCGGAGACGAGTCTGGTCCGTGCCGACTGGTCGCCGTCGGCGAGTTCGCTGGCGAGCGAGCCGATCTCGCAGCCGCCTTCGCATCCTCTCGCGTCCTGCCGGCTCCCCGCTCTGTCGCACCACTCGCGCAGGGCCTCGATGCTGTCCAGGTTGTCCAGCAGCGGACGCTGCTGGTCGAGCCGGGTGTCCGTCTGGTGATCGATGACCGCCAGGACCAAGCCCTGTTTGTCACCGAAGTAGTGGTAGATCTGCGACGCGCTGACCCCGGCCGCCGCCTGAATGTCCGGGATGCTCGTGCCCCCCGCACCACGGTGGAACATCAGCTCCGCAGCGGCTTCGATGATGCGTTCGCGGGTCTTGCGGCCGCCCTTGGTGAGCCGCTGCTCCTTCGGTTCTTCGGCCTTCACTGAAGCGCTCATGCACCCACGCTACCCAAGCTGGAATTGACATTCCAACTTTGCCCGACCGATGATCCTGGAAAGGTCATTCCATAAGGGAGGACCGTCTCTTCAGACAGGTGAGCGCTGTGTCCCTCGACCCGCAGATCGAGATCCTGCTCGAGCAAGTCGCCGCGAAAGGCGGACCGGCACCCGAAACACTGACGGTGGCGGAGAACCGCGCGTTCGGGCGCGCCTTCGGCGCCCTGGCCGGTACTCCCGTACCGGTCGCCGACGTCCAGGACACCACGGCCGTCGCCGACGGCCGCGGCATACCCGTCCGTATCTACCGGCCCTTCACCGAACCGGATGCCGGGCCGCTGCCCGTGACGCTCTTCTTCCACGGCGGCGGATGGGTCTTCGGTGACCTGGACACCCAGGACAACATCGCCCGCACCGTGACCAGCCGCTCCGGCACGATCGTGGTCTCCGTCGACTACCGGCTGGCACCCGAGCACCGCTTCCCGGCCGCGGTCGACGACGCCTACGCGGCGCTGACCTGGGTCGCGGGCAACGCCCCCGGCTTCGGGGGTGACGGCGGACGCATCGCCGTGTTCGGCGAGAGCGCCGGCGGCAACCTTGCCGCGGTTCTCGCACAGGACTCCCTGCGCCGCGGGGGACCTCGCATCACGCTCCAGGTGCTCGCCTACCCGGCGGTCGACCGGTTCGACGACAGCCCCTCGATGTACGAGAACATGACGGGCCCGGTCCTCTCCCGTTCCTACCTCGAGTGGTTCTGGGGCGCCTACCTCAGCACCCCGGACCAGGGAGCCGACCCACGGGTCTCGCCGGCGCGCTGCGACGAACCGGCCGGACTCGCTCCCGCCGTCATCGCCACCGCCGAGAACGACCCCCTGCGCGACCAGGGCGACCACTACGCCCGCAAGCTGGCCGACGCCGGTGTGCCGGTCCAGCACCTTCAGGTCGAAGGAGCCGTTCACGGCTTCCTCTCCTTCACCGGCTCGGTACAACTCTCGCGGGACGTACTGAACCAGCTCTCGGACGCCGTGGCCACGGCCTTCAACTGACCCGGCCCGTGCCGCACCGCCGGCACACACCCCTGCCGCACCCAAGCAGGGCAGCTACCGCCACTGCGCCGACCCTCGCTGAGGCGGCCGGTCCACAACCGCCCGGACCGGCCACCTCATCCGCGAACAACCCGTGACCATCCCGACCGATACACCGCTCAACAACCGGTCACAGCCTCTGTCCACCGAACAGCAGGCCCTCACGCCCGGAAAACCCCAACGAACCCTGACCAGCCCGCAACGAGATCCAGGAACAGACACTGAACCCGCCCTCCGACCCGCCACGCCCGGCCGCCGGAGTCAGAGCGCCGGTGAACGGTGACACCTGCAGGACGCGGAAGACGCGAATTCCAGTGCGACAGCGATTCCAGTGCGACAGCCCTCCTGCGTGAAGCCTTTCCGGCACGTCCGGCACAGCCCCCTCGGACCGGGAGGCGCTTCACACACGGGAGCGCAGACAGGCACGGCATGGTGTCACCTGCGCCGTAAACGAGCCCGCCCGCATCCAGCACCACCAACCCCACCAGCCCCACCCCCAGCACCCCCACAACCTCGCGACCAAGCCGCCAACGACCTCACCACCACCACCCCCACCCCCGCCGCCGCCGCGCTGCCCCGCCCGGACGCGGGCAATCCCGCGTGGGAACCCAGACAACGGCGGCCCGCTTCCGCAACTGGTCGGCCAGGGAGAGGGCTGTCTCCACGGACGGTGGTTCGCAGAAGCATGGCGCACACAGCGACCCCGGCGGCAAGGCCGTCCAGGACACCCAGGCCAGGGCAGGCCGCCCGGACACAGGCGGCGGTGACAGGCCGGAGCACGGAGTAAGCGCACAACAAGACCCCCAAAGCCCACCGGCACCAGCCCAGACGCCCCCCAGAGGGTCAGCGAGGTTGGCCCAGCACAGGTCCACGCGGGCCCGCGCCCAGCACAGCCGCAGCCGGGGCCGGGGCCGGGGCCGGGATACCGACGAAGACGCAAACGGCGCGGTCCACGCACTGCGCACCGACAGCAACGCGGTCGGTGGAGACCACCACCACCTTCTCCCAGGCATGGATCAGATCCACCCACCAGCCCAGGGAAAGACCGAGCCGCGGCACAGGACCGGATCGTCGGAAAAGACCAGGGCACTCACCCGGACCGCCAGCTCCACCTGGCAGGCAGACCCACCCTCGGCCTCCTCCCGGACAACGAGCAATGGGGAGTTCGCGTACTGAGCGGCGAGGACACCGGTGGGGACCAGGACCGTCAGGACGACCGCCGGGGCCCCGCTCGCGCGGCGCAGCCGGGCGGGCGCTGTGACGCCCTTGCCGAGCCTCAGGTGGAGGTAGCGGTGTGCGGCGGCCCAGGCGACGATGCTCACGGCGGCGGACGGTGGCTTCCTGCGCGAGGGCGCTCACGCCGCTGCTGCAGCCGGTGGGAACGGACTGGAGGCGGATGGCCCGTCGTGGATGCCGGGGCCGGGGTGTCGGCGCATGGCGGCGGGGTGCTCCGGGGAAGTTGTCGAACAGTCGGGGTCGGCTGGTCCGGGGGGGCGGGGTGCCCGGTCAGAGGGACGGCCGCGTCGGACGGCGGCAGTGGGGGTCCGTCTGTCTGCTCGCGCGGGTTCACTGAGGGCGGGCCAGGCCCACGTCGTAGGCGAAAATGACGGCCTGTACGCGGTCGCGGACGTCGATCTTTGCCAAGATGCGGCTGACGTGGGATTTGACCGTCGACTCGGCCAGGTGGAGGTGGGCGGCTATCTCGGGGTTGGACCATCCCATGGCGACGGCGCTGAGAACTTCGCGTTCCCGTTCGGTCAGGGCGGCCAGTTGGCGCCGCTGCGCGCAGCTGAGGACCGGAGCGCCGGGCGTCCGTTGGGGGTGCGAGGTGGTGAAGGCGTCGATGAGTCTGCGGGTCAGGCTCGGGGAAATGACGCTGTCGCCGGCCGCCACGGTCCGGATGCCGACGACGAGTTCCTCGGGGCGTGCGTCTTTGAGGAAGAAGCCGGCCGCGCCGGCTCGCAGGGCCTCGTAGGCGTACTCGTCGAGGTCGAAGGTGGTCAGGACCAGGACCCGCGAGCGACCGCCGGACTCGGCGATGCGGCGGGTGGCCTTGATGCCGTTGACGCCGGGCATCCGGACGTCCATCAGGACGACGTCGGGGCGCAGTCGCGCGGTCAGGCGAACGGCCTCCTGCCCCTGGGAGGCTTCGCCGACGACTGAGATGTCCGGCTGTGCTTCGAGGAGCATGCGAAAACCCAGTCGCTGCAGGGTCTGGTCATCGACGATAAGGACGGTGGTCATATGCGGTGCTCCTCCTGGGCGGCGCTGGGCAGGGTGCGAGAGGTGTTCAGGACGGTGTGGACGCGCCAGCCGCCGGTGCGGGTCGGGCCGGCGCTGATGCGGCCCTGGTAGAGGGCGGCGCGGTGGCGCATGCCGACCAGTCCTTGCCCGCTGTGCCTGGTGTGCCGTTCTCTGTCCGCCGCACGGGCCGGGCCGGTGTCCTCCACCATGATGTGCACCGATTCCCCGTTCCTGTGCAGGTCGACGGCGACAGTGGTGTCGGCCGCGGCGTGTTTGAGAGTGTTGGTGAGGGCTTCCTGCACGATGCGGTAGACGGTGAGCTGAAGGCCGGGACTGAGCGGTGTCAGGTCCCCGCTGGTGTGCAGGGCGGCGGCGGGACCGGCGGCGCGGACGCGGTGGAGGAGCGCGGGCAGGTCCTCAAGGGTCGGCTGCGGGGCGAGCGGGGTGGTGTCCCGCGGTGTCGCGGGGTTGTCGACCACGAGGAGCAGGCGGCGTAGTTCCGCGAGGGCCTCGCGGCTGCTGTCGCCGATGAGGTCGAGGGCGTCGGCGGACTTCTCCGAACGGGATCTGGCCACGGCGGCGGCTCCGTCGGCAAGGCCGATGATCACGGCAAGGGTGTGGCCGAGGATGTCGTGCATCTCGTGGGAGATACGGGTGCGTTCCGAGGTTGCGGCCAGGCGGGTCTGCTGCTCTCTTTCGGTCTCCAGAGCCACGATGTAGGCCTTCGCCAGATGTCCGGTGAGGGCCAGTCCGGCGCAGGCGGTGACGGCGAGCATGGCCAGCAGAGTGATGATCTCGGGGCGCTTGGCGTGTTGCAGTCGGCCGCTTCCCCAGAACGCCGCGATCCACAGAACGAGCTGGGCGGCGGTGACCGTGCAGGCGAGGACCAGCTGGCGGTGTGTGCCGTAGCGGCCAACGTTGCAGAGCGCGACGACCCGGGCCGCGTCGGCGCCGTTGAAGACGTTCAGCGGCAGCGCGAGGACGGAGGCGGTCGTGGTGATCGCGAACACCGGGCCGGGCCGTCGTTTCCGCCACAGCAGCGGAGTGGTGTAGGCGAGGGTGAGGACGATCTCGCTGGGCAGGTGGGCGCGGTTGGCCGGATTGAGCAGGGAGGGCAGTGCGAGGACGGCGCAGAAGACGGGCACGGCCCACAGCCGCAGCCGGGGGTGGTCGCGGTCGAGCATCCGCCAGGCGGCCAGCCCGCTGATGATCGACACCGTGAGGCGGTGGTCGGGATCGCTGGTCAGTGACCGCGGAAGCCGGGAAGCATGGGGCAAGGTGCCGCGTACGGCTTCTCGGGGGGTCGGCTCGCTCATGGCAGGTGGGGCCTCTTCGCTGTCCGGGCAGGCCGCCCGCCGCTCCATGGGGAGCGTGAACTGGCGGGCGGGGGCAAGGGACCGGACAGCTGATGCGCGGTGCACGGTGCGCTGTCCGGGCCTCGGGGACCGCCTGCCGCCCCTCGGGGGGCCGGCAGGCGGGGTCGGGGTGTGCCGGGGCTGTGCCTACCCGAGGGGCGCGGGCGCCGTCGGCTCCTGGTCGTTCTGCGCGGGGATGCGGGTCTGGTGGTCGCGTTCGGCCAGTACCCGGCGGAGCTTCTCGCCCTCCACGTCGACGTTGGGCAGGAGGCGGTCGAGCCAGCGGGGAAGGGCCCAGGCCCGTGCGCCGAGCAGGGTCATCACCGCGGGCACGAGGGTCATGCGGATGACGAAAGCGTCGAACAGGACCGCGGTGGCAAGGCCCATGCCGATGGATTTCACCAAGGCGATGTCGTCGAGGAGGAACCCGGCGAACACCGAGATCATGATGACAGCGGCGGCGGTGACCACGCGGGCGCCATGGCGGAACCCGGTGACGATCGCCTCGGTGGGGCCGGCGCCGTGGACATACGCCTCGCGCATCCCGGAGACGAGGAACACCTCGTAGTCCATGGCCAGGCCGAAGACAACGCCGATCAGGAGGATGGGCAGCAGGCTGACGATGGGTGCGGTCTCGTCGACGCCGAAGACGTTCTTGAGCCAGCCCCACTGGAACACGGCGACCAGCACACCGAGGGTGGCGGCGACACTGAGCAGGAAGCCGGCTGCGGCCTTGATCGGGATCAGGACCGAGCGGAACACGAGGAGCAGCAGGACCAGTGCGAGTCCGACGACGACGGCCAGGTAGGGCACCATCGCCTCGCCGAGCTTGGCGGAGACGTCGATGTTGAGCGCGGTCGTGCCGGTCACCATCACCTGCGTGCCGCTGTCCTTCTCCACCGCGTCGCTGCCCTCGCGGATGTCGCCGACCAGGTCGACGGTCTCCTGACTGGTGGGCGGGCTGCTCGGCACTGCGGTGATCAGGGCGACGTCACCGGCCTCGTTGAAGACCGGGGGCCGTACGGTGGCGACGTCGTCGAGGCCCTTCAGCATGGCGGAGGTGGCCGTGGCCGCGGTCTTGGCGTCGTCGCCGTCCCGGGCGTCGACGACGATGGTCAGCGGGCCGCTGAAGCCCGGCCCGAAACCCTTGCTGAGGGTGTCGTAGGCCACGCGCTGGGTGCTGCCGGGGGCGGCCATGCTGTCGTCGGGCAGGGTCAGCCGCAGCGACAGTGCCGGAATGGCCAGCACGCCCAGGCCGACGACTGACGCCAGCAGCATCCTCCAGGGGTGGCGGGTGACGAAGCGGCCCCAGCGAACGCCCATCGTGGGGCGCCGGCCGTGCTGCTCGGCACGCACGCGGCGGGTGGTGAGGCGGCCGTGGGCCACGCGGGTGCCGGTGAAGCCCAGTGTGGCCGGCAGGAGGGTGAGAGCGACCAGTACGGCGACGATGATGGCGAAGGCCGCGGCCAGGCCCATGGTGGTGAGCATCGCGATGCCGATGACGCTCAGACCGGCGAGCGCGATGACGACGGTCAGACCGGCGAAGACCACCGCCGAGCCCGCGGTGCCCAGGGCCCGCCCGGCGGCTTCCTCGGGCGCGTGCCCCTCACGCAGCTCCGTGCGGTAGCGGGAGACGATGAACAGGGCGTAGTCGATGGCCACCGCCAGACCCAGCATGAGCGCCAGGGTCTGCGCGTTGGAGGCCATGTCGACGAACGACGAGGCGACGGTGATCGCGCACAGGGCGATGCCGACGCCGACGACCGCGGACACCAGCGGCAGTCCGGCCGCGACCAGTGAACCGAAGGTGACGACCAGGACGAAGGCGGCGACCAGCAGGCCGATCAGTTCGGCCGCGTTGCTCTGCTCCTCCTCCAGCACCGCGTTGCCGCCGAGGCTGATCTTCAGGCTCGCCTTCTCGCCCTTGTCCGCCACTTGATGCAGGGCGTCCGACGCGGCGGGAGTGATGTCGGCCTGCGGGACGGCGTAGGTCACCTGGGCATAAGCGATGTTGCCCGAGGAGCTGACCAGGCCGGCGGTGAAGGGGTCGGTGACGCTCGCCACCTGCGGTGCCTTGCGCAGGTCGGCGACCAGCGCCTCCACCTCCTGCTTGTGCGCGGGGGACGTCAGCTTCTGCCCGCCGGGAGCCTCGATGACCACACGAGCCGTGGCGCCGGCGGCCGAGGCCTGCGGGAACTCCTTCTCCAGCAGGTCGATGGCCTGCTGCGACTGGGTTCCGGGAAGGGTGAAGTCGTCCGTCGTGCTGCCCGAGAAGCCGCTGACGCCGATGACCGCGGCGACGAGCACCGCGATCCACGCCGGCAGCACCAGCCGGCGCCGCCGGAAGGCGAGCCGGCCGAGCCGGTAGAGAAAGGTGGCCACGAAAATTACTCCCACCAGGAGGGAAACGGATGTGTGAGGGCGGGCCCGACAGGCTCCGCCCATGAACGTAGAAGTCGCCTGCGGCCGGAAAGAGGTACTGGAGGACGAATCCGCGCCCGGGGCGGTACCCCGGTACCGGGCGGTGTCCTCCTCAGGGCGGACGTGCCGGGCCTCAGCCGGCCGGGTGGGCGGCGATGAGCGCTTCGGTCGCGTCCCACAGCTCCCGCTGCACGCGCGGGTCCCGGCCGGGCTCGGGGCACTGCAGAGGACGGGCGTCTCGGGCGGCGAAGTAGCCGCCGGTGGTGCCCGCGAACGCCGGGTCGGTGGCCAGCCGCACGATGATGCCGGCGCCCTTGCGGGGATCACCGATCCTCAGCGTGTTCAGCACCCGCTGCAGAACGGCGGAGCCGGGCAGGTCCCGGCCCAGGCCGGTGGCGTTGAAACCGGGATCGCAGCAGTTCACGGTCACCTTGTCCGCATCCAGGCGGCGGGCCAGCTCCTGCGTCCACATGATGGTCATCAGCTTCGTGCGCCCGTACAGCGGCATGGACTCCCTGCGGGTGTAGGGCTCGGTCCGCCGCAGGTCCTCGGCCGGAGCGATCGTTTTCGCCTGCCGGGCCGCCTCGGAGGCGACGTTGACGATCCGGGCCGGCGCCGAGGCGCCGAGCTTCGCCGTCAGCGCCTTGGTCAGGACGAACGGGCCGAGGTAGTTCACCGCCGTCATGTCCGTGAGACCCTCGGCGGTGATGCGCTGCGCGAAGGCGTGCAGGCCGGCGTTGTTGACCAGGACGTCCAGTCGCGGGTAGCGCGCGGCGATCTCCTCGCCTGCGCGGCGGGCGTCGGAGAGCAGACCGAGGTCGGCGTGGAAGACATCGACGGGCTCGTCGGTCACCGCCTTCAGGTCGGCGACGAGGGCTTGTGCCTTGCCGCGGGAGCGGGCCACGGTGCCGATGCGGTAGCCCCGGCGGGCCAACTCGAAGGCGGCGATGCGACCCAGTCCGGAGGTGGCTCCGGTGATCACGGCGACGGGACGATCCATCTCACAACCCATTTCGTGAGGTACCTCATGATTATGTTGTGTGAGGATACCCGACCCATGGAGCGGCACGAATCAACAACGGCAGCCGGTGCCCCCCGAGCAAGTGGGCCTGTCCTTCCTCGCCCTCGCGCACAGCTCGCGCGAACAGGTCGACCAGCGCATGCCCAGATCGTCGAAGGCCTCGCGCGCCTCGGCATGGCCGCCCGGAGCGGCGACCCCGAGGACCGCCGCCGTAGGACCGTCCCCCTCACCGGCATCGGCCGCACGGCACCAGGAACTCCTGAGGGATGCGCCCGGAGTTCGGTGCGCGCCATGAGCCTGGAGCCCCATTGAGCGCCGGCAGCGCCGTTCGGTGGATCGGCCGTGCCGGCGCGCGCACGTTGGACGCGTCGGATCCGGGAGCTTGTGTTCAGCTCGTGGTCGAACCCTTGGTCAACGCGTCCATGAGGAGGTCGATGAGCCGACGGGCCTGCTCTTTGCCGCCGTGCCGCACGGAATAGGCGATGCCGCCCATGAGGAGGAGGACATCGTGGGGGGTGACGTCGGTTCGCAGGCTGCCGTCGTGGGCGCCGGCATCGAGGAGGGTGGCGACGGCGTCGGTCAGGAGTGCGCGGCTGTCGCTGTACGGGTCGACTCCGGAGGCGATGACCGCGTTGAGCGCTGCGGACATGCCGCTCTTGGCCGTGGCGTACTCGAGGAAGTGTTCCGTCCAGATGCGAGTGGCCTCGGCGGCCGGATGCCGGGTGAGGAGGTCTGGCACCTTCTCACACACGCGGGCGAGTTGGTGTCGGTAGGCGGCGTCGATGAGGGCTTCCCGTGTCGGGAAGTGCCGGTAGAGCGTGCCGACACCGACGCCGGCCTGCTTGGCGATGGCGGCCGGTGCGGTGTCCAGCCCCTGCTCGGCGAAGACCCGCGCGGCGACCTCCAGCAGGCGTCCCCGATTCTGCAGCGCATCGCTCCTGGTCCGGCGAGGGGTGGGGGGCATGCGGGTTCCTCCGGCGCCTGTCTTCGGTTGCTTTCCGGAACGCATTCCGCTTAACTCCTAACCGGAATACATTCCGGTAACACTCTACTCCAGGAGACTCCCATGCCGACTCCGTCCGACAAGGCGGTACGCCAATGGTTCATCACCGGAGCCTCCGGCGGCCTGGGCCGCCATCTCACCGGACACGCCCTCCAGCGTGGCGACCGCGTCACGGCCACGGTCCGCCACCCCGCAGCCCTGGAAGACCTGCATAAGACGTACGGCGACCGGCTGACCGTCGAGATCCTCGATCTCACCCGGCCGGCCGACGTCGACCAAGTGGTCGGCAGAACCCTCCGGTCCGGACCGGTGGACATCGTGGTCAACAACGCCGGATACGCAGTCGTGGGCGCCGCCGAGGAGATGACCACCGAGCAGATCCGCGACCAGATCGAGGTCCTCCTGCTCGCTCCCATGCTGATCACCCGGGCCTTCCTGAAGCCGATGCGCGAGCAGGGCGGAGGCCGCATCATCCAGATCTCCAGCATGGGCGGCCAGATCGCCACACCCACGCACAGCTCCTATCACGCGGGCAAGTGGGGCCTGGAAGGCTTCACCGAGAGCGTCAGCCGCGAAGTGGCCGACTTCAACATCCACCTCACCCTGGTCGAGCCCGGCGCCACCCGCACCGGCTTCGCCTCGGCCCTGCGCTACACCACCGAAACGGCCGCCTACCGTGACAACGCCGTCGGCCGGACGCGGCGTTATCTGGAAGCCGCTGACGACAGCGTCTTCACCGGTGACCCGGCCAAGCTCGCCGCCGCCATCTACGACACCACCAGCCACCCGAACCCACCCCTGCGCCTACCTCTCGGTTCCGACACCTACGACGCCATCCACACCGCACTCACCAGACGTCTCACCGCACTCGAGACCCAGAAGGATCTTGCGGCATCTGTCGCTTTCACCCACTGACCCGACCCGCCGACACGACATGTCAGCAAACGTCGCCGCAACCACCGTGTCGCGCATCTCCACAACCGCGGCATCCGGAAAGTCCAGCACGTGGTCCCACCCAGCACTCCTACGCCACCCCACCAGGCTCCGCCGGCAGATGAGTGCGCGTCCGAGGCAAGGAAGGCTGCGTGGATGCCGTCGCGTATCGCCCAGCGGATCCGCAGGCGACGGGACCCGTGCAGATGGGCGAACGCCCGCTCCACGGCCCAGCGTTGGGCGTCCGGGCCGGAGCCGTGCCCGGTGCCGCGGCGAGCGATCAGCGGTTCCACACCGAGATACCAGACCAGGCGGCGGTCCTTGTCGTGGTCGTAGCCACGGTCGCCCAGCACCGCACCCGGGCGGCGCCGAGGCCGGCCACACTTACCGCGCACCGGCGGCACGGCCTGGACGAGCGCGATCAACCGGGTGACGTCGTTTCGGTCGCCGCCGGTCAGGGTGGCGGTGAGCGGGCTGCCACTGGCGTGGGTGATCAGGTGGTGTCTGCTGCCCGCCCTGCCCCGGCCGACAGGGCTTTGTCCGGTCTCGGCTAACCCCTTCAACGCCCGGATGTGGGAGCCGTCGACGGCCGCCCGGGAAAAGTCCAGGGCGTTCGGGCTCCGAAGCTCGGGCTGCGCTTCCCCTCGACGGACGGGCGAGGTCCGGCGGCGGAGGTGGCCCAGCAGTCCCTGAGCCTGATCGCCGGACAGCTCATGTGGCCACAGCTGATACAGGACGACTTCATCCCGCCCGGCCCCGCGGAGACCACCGTCGTGGACGGAGCGGTCACCCTCATGCTCAGCCGCCACGGCACGGCCGTCTGACGCACGGAACGCATCCCCGTGACATGGTCGGGGGCGGGACCGCCGTAGCCGCTTCCGCCGCCGCGGCGATACGGCCTGGGCCAGGCGATCCCGCCGGCGAGGTGGTGGTCCTCCCAGCCGGTGTGAGCGCGCAGGGATGGCCGGCACCGACCGCCTCCGCGGAAGCGCAGTGGAGAGTTTCTGTGTCGAAGAGAGGAAGACCTCCACGCTGTATACGCCGAGGTACTCCGGAGCGGCGCGCGAGAGCAGCGGTCGTACGGGCCGGAGGCCCGCTCCGGGGACGCCGGTCCGGCCGCCGATCGCCCCGGACCCGCTGTCCGACGGGCAGCGCGCGGCCCCGTTCCGCCGGGCCGGCCGCCCCGCTGCCCGCCCGGCGCCCGGCCACAGCCAGCAGTTCGCCATCGGGCGCGGTGACCGCCGCGTCCCTTCGGCGGCCGATACTGCCGCCACGGCGTGACAGTGGTGGAGCGACGACATCGACGACGACACGAAAAGGCCGCCGCACCGACGGGCCGGCCGTTCCCGCGGCGTGCGGCGTACAGCTCTCGCGCCAGCCTGGACCACGACTGCACACTGACGTGGACGGCATCCCGTTCCGCCCGTACGACGTCGGCGTCCGGGCAAGCGGCGGCCGTGGAGAGGCCGTTGCCGAGAACGGCGGAGGGCCTTCATAGCGGCCGGTAGCACTCCGCGGCCTGGTCTGCTTGAGCCGCTTGGCGCGAGCGTTCGCCTCGAAGACCTCGCCGATGCCGCCACCGACGGTGACGACCGCCTTGCTGACGGCCGGCAGCCCGCTCACGGCGACGGGAAGGCCGGCGGCGTCGAGCTCGGACACGTACAAGCCTGACGCTGTCCGCGCCGGTGCCGGTGGCCGTCCGCTTCACCAGGGCGGCGGCCGACGCGTACCTGCCACACTTCGAAGCCGCGGTGATCCCGTTCCGGCGCCGGCCGCCGGAGCCGGCCCGGCTGGTTGAACGCTTGGGGCCGGGTGCCGGCCTCCGCCGGCCCTCGGCGCCTGGCGGGTTCGCTCGACCGGACCGCGGATACCGCGGGCCCCGGCGGCCGGCCGGCGGTGCCGGGACCAGGGTGCGCCTGGTGCGGCGCGCGGGCGCGCCGCTGGTGCTGGTGGCCGAAGTGCGGCACGGGGCGGGGGCCGGTCAGGCGGTGCGAGACAGTTCCTGGGCGGTCACCGGGTGGGCGAACGGCCGGCCCCGGGCGTACCGGCTGATCTCGGCGGCGGCGTGGTCGGCCAGACGGCCGAGTTCACCGCCGAGCGAGCCGGCGATGTGCGGGGTCAGCAGCACGTTGGGCAGCCCGTACAGCGGCGAGTCGGCGGGCGGGACGTCCGGTTCCGTGACGTCGAGGACCGCGTGGATGCGCCCGGACGTCAGCTGGGTCACCAGTGCCTCGGTGTCGACCAGCGAGCCGCGCGCGGTGTTGACCAGGGTGGCCCCGTCGGGCAGCAGCGCGAGCCGCCGGGCGTCGAACAGGTGCCGGGTCTCGGGCAGTTCGGGCGCGTGGATGGTGACGACGTGACTGCGCCGGGCCAGTTCGTCGAGTCCGGCCCGGCGCACGCCGAGGCGGGCGGCCTCCGCGTCGTCCAGGTACGGGTCGTGGACCAGCACGGTGAAGTCGAACGGGCGGAGCAGTTCGATCACCCGGCGGCCGGTGCGGGAGGCACCGACGACGCCGACCACCCGGCGGTAGTTGCCGTGCCCGGCGTAGTAGGGCAGCAGCGGGTAGCGGACGCGCCGCTCCCGGTAGAGCCGGGCGCTGTCCAGGACGCGTTTGCCGGCCAGCAGGATCACGGCGAGGGTGTACTCGGCCACCGGCAGCGCGTTGGCCGCGGAGGCGCTGGAGACGGCGATCCCGCGTTCCCACACGGCGTCGGTGATGTGGTGTTTGACCGAGCCGGCGGCGTGCACCACGGCCCGCAGCCGGGGCATCGCGGTGAGCGCCCGGCCGGTGAGCGGTGGGCAGCCCCAGTGGGTGAGCAACACTTCGGCGTCCGCGAGGGCGGGCGCGGCGGCCGGGTCGGCGAAGTCGGTGACCAGGAGGTCCGGGGCGAGGTCGGCGACCTCCAGGAGGCGGTCGACGGCACCCTCGTGGCGCAGGGCGTCCCCGGTCTCGCGGGACATGGCGAGCACCGTACGGGGGCGGCGGGTGCTGACGAGGGCGGGGGCGGTGGTGCGGGGCGCGCGGGAGGTGTCCGGCGCCGTGTCGTCGGTGGCGGTCATGGTCACTTCACCGCGCCCGCGGTGAGGCCGGAGCGCCAGAAGCGCTGCAGGCAGACGAAGGCGATGACCAGCGGCACGACCGAGATCAGGGACCCGACGATGGTCAGCATCGCGAACTCCGGGTTCTGCTGGGACGACTTGCTCCAGATCGCCAGGCCCAGGGTGACCGGGTAGAGCCGGTCGTCGCTGAGCATGTACAGCGGCAGGACGAAGTTGTTCCAGCTGGCGGTGAAGGTGAACAGGAACAGGGTGACGAATCCCGGGGCGAGCATGGGCAGGCCGACGGAGCGGAAGACCCGCCACTCCCCGGCGCCGTCCATCCGGGCGGCCTCGACGACCTCGTCGGGCACATACCCCTCGGAGAACACCCGGGCCAGATAGACGCCGAACGGGTTGACGAGCAGCGGGACGAGCACCGACCAGTAGGTGTTGTCCAGGCCGGCCTCGCTGGCCAGCAGGTACTGCGGGAGCACCAGGACCGCGCTGGGGACCAGCACGCCGAGCAGTACCAGGCCGAACAGCTTCTCCTTGTACCGGAAGTCGTACTTGTCGAAGGCGAAGCCGACGGCGGTGCTGACCAGGGTGGACGCCAGGCAGCCCACCCCGAAGTACAGGACGCTGTTGAGCAGCCACCGCGCGAAGACGCCGTCGCCCTGCCGGAACAGCGCGCCCAGGTTGGCGAGGAGGTTGAAGTCGGCGAAGGTGAAGCCGCCGGTGCCGGCCAGGTCGCCGTGGTCCTTGGTGCTGGCGACCAGCAGCCAGGTCAGCGGCATCAGGGTGTACAGGGCGAAGAGGGCGAGGACGCCGTTGACGACGGCCTTGGAGGTCCAGGCGCCGCGCCGGCGGTGCGGCCGGGTTCCGGGGCGGCCGGCGCGGGGCGCGGAGCGGGGCGGGCCGACCGGCGGGACCGGGGGGCGGGTGGCGGGCCCGGGGGCGGTGTGCGTGCTCATGCTGCCTTCCAGCGGTTGCCGAGCTTGGTGACTGCGAAGGACAGGGCGCCGGCCAGCAGTGTGATGAGCAGTGCCGCGGCGGCGGCCAGGCCGGGCCGGTGGTCGACGAAGGCGGCCTTGTGCACGAACATCACCGGCGACCAGTCGCGGTTGACGCCTTCCGACTGCACGGTCAGCATGTACGGCTCGTTGAACAGCTGGATGGCTCCGACGCAGGTGAACAGCAGGCTGAGGACGAGAGCGGAGCGGATGTGCGGCACCTTGATGCTCAGCGCGGTGCGGATCGCTCCGGCGCCGTCCATCGTGGCCGCCTCCAGGGTCTCCCGGGGGATCGCCTGCAGCGCCGCGTACAGGATCACCATGTTGTATCCGACGTAGTGCCAGGTGACGATGTTGACGACGGACGGAACGGCCATCGGGGCGGAGAAGAAGTCGACGGTGACGCCGAGGGCGTCGAACCAGTCCATGACCGGACTGAGGCTCGGCGAGTACAGGTAGGCCCAGATGATCGCCGCGATCACGGTGGGCACCGTGTAGGGCAGGAACAGGGCCAGTTGGAACAGCCGTTTCGCCCGTGCGGCGGCCGAGTCCAGCAGCAGGGCGAGGAGCAGCGCGGCGCAGGTCATCAAGGGGACGTACAGGACGACGTAGCCGACGATGTGCAGGAAGGCGGCGCGCAGGGCGGGATCGGCGAGCGCGTCGGCGTAGTTGCCGAGTCCGGCGAAGACGGTCTCGGTGCCGCCGAAGCCGAGTCCGGAGGACTCCTCGCGGAAGAGGCTGGTCCACACCGCGTAACCGATCGGGACGACCATGACCAAGGTGAACAGGACGAAGAACGGGACGATGTAGGCCGCGGCGGCACGCCGTCGGGCGAGCGGGGCCGGGCGGCGGACGAGGGGCGGGGCCGGGATAGTCATGGGATCTCCTGACCGGGGGCGCGCCACACCGGGGCGGGGTGGAGTGGGGCAGGGTGAGGGCGGGGCGGGCGCCTGGTCGTGGTGGTGCGTGGGGACTGGGGACGGTACGTCGGGCAGGCAGCTGGCCGGGGGCCTGAGGGCGGCGAGGCGGCGCGGGTGGCCGCTCAGCCGTCGCTGGTCTTCAGGCCCCGGTCGTCGAGCGCCTTCACCGCCGCGCGCTGTGCCGCCGCGAAGCCGGCGGTCCAGCCGCCCTTGGCCACGGCGCTCTCGAACGCCTCGTTCACCGAGCCCTGCACCGGGCCCCAGGTCCAGCCCTTGACCACGGTGTCGACCTGGGCCGCCGCGACCTCGTACAGGTCGTTCGCGAAGTAGCCGCCGGACGCGCCGTCGAACTCGGCGGCCGCGACCTTCTGCATCCCGGCGCCGGCGGGCAGCACGCTGCTCGGCGCCTCGGCGTCGGAGAGCCGGGCCTTCATGGCGGCGGGGTCGGTGGTGAGCCACTCGATGAACTCGGTCGCCGCGTCGATGTGTTCGCTGCCCTTGGGCACGGCGAACGAGGTGCCGCCCCAGGTGCCGGTGGCCGGGGTCCCGTCCCAGGTGGGCAGTGGCGCCACCGCCCACCTGCCCTTCTGCTCCGGCAGCTGGGAGATGAGGCCGGCCCCGCTCCAGGGCGCCCCGATGAACGTGGCGACCTGTCCCTTCTTCCGGGCCGTGGTCTCCTCCTCGCTCCACGCGGGGTCGTTGCGCACGAGGCCGTCGCCGACCAGACCGTCCCAGTAGGCGGCGACCTTGCGGGCCGGTCCGTCGTCGACGCGCACGGTCCAGGCATCGCCGTCCACGCCGAATCCCTGTGAACCGGCTTGCCAGGCGAGCCCGTTGATGAAGGGGACGTCACCGCCCTTGGGGGCGTTGGCGATCCGTACGTCGCCGTCGGCCTTCCTGATCTTCTCGGCGGCCCTCTCGAACTCCGCCCAGGTGTGCGGCACTTCGACGCCGGCCTTGTCGAACAGGTCGGTCCGGTAGTAGAGGAGCTGCGGGGTGACGTCGAACGGCACGCCCCAGGTACGGCCGCCGGGGGTGACCAGCGAGCGCAGGCTCTCGGGGAAGGACCCGACCAGGTCACCGGTCTCCTCGGTGAGGTCCTCCAGGTTTCCCTGGCTGGCGAACTCGGGGAGCATCGCGTACTCCATGCCGACCACGTCGGGGGCGTTGCCTGCGTCGATCGCGCTGTCGATCTTGGAATAACCGTCGGTGCCGGCGGTGATCTCGGTGTACTTGACCTGGATGTCCTCGTGGGTGGCGTTGAACGCGTCGACCACGTCCTGGGTGCCGACCATCCAGGACCACATGGTGAGGGTGACCGGCTTGCCGTCCGAGGCGCCGGAGGTGCCGCCGTCCCCGCCGCCGCAGGCGCTGGTGGCGAGCAGGGCGAGGCATCCGGCGGAGGCCGCGAGAACCCGGCGGCGGGGGGCGCGGGGCGTGCGTGATCTGCGGGGCAGGGGCTTCATGGCACTGGCTCCTTGACGAGCGAAGCGAGATGAGCGGGAAGATTGCGGTCATCTTTCGGCCAAGACGATCGCCCGTCAAGAGCAAATGAACAAAGTGATCAAAACAATCATCTGACGATCGGTCAGGTCCCGTGGTGTCTCGCCTTGCTTCGATCAGCGCGCGGGCGGCGCGCTGGAGGCCCGTACCGTCAGCCGGGGCACCAGCGAGACGTGGCGGCTGGGGGCCGCCTCACCGCCGTCCCCGCCCCCGTGCCCGCCCAGTCGCGCGAGCATCAGCTCCACGGCGGTCTCCCCCACCGCCTGCCGCGGCGGCGCCACCGCGGTGAGCGGTACGTCGGCCAGGGCGGCCATCTCGTCCTCGTAGGCCACCAGGGACACGTCGTCCGGGATGGCCAGACCGTGTTCGCGCAGTCGTTGCGCCACGCCGATCGCGGTCTGGTCGTTGTGCACGATCGCGGCGGTCACCCCGTCGTCGAGCACCGCCCGGTACAGCAGGCGCGCGGCGGCGTCCAGGCTGCGCGGATCCTCGGGGTCGACGTCCACCGGGGTCAGCGCGGCCAGCCCGCGGGCCGCGACGGCCGCCTGGTAGCCCTCGCGGACCTGCGGGGACGTCGGGTTGTCCTGGGCCAGCAGCGACATCCTGCGGTGCCCGAGGCCGGCCAGGTGGTGCACGGCGGCCGCACCGCCCAGGACGTGGTCGGAGCGGGCGCTGTCCAGTCCGGCCAGCCGGCCGCCGACGGGGGCCCGGCGGTCCACCAGGACGGCCGGGACGCCGAGCGCGAGCAACTGCTCCTCCTGCTGGGCGCTGGGCACGCCGCGCTCCCAGCTCGGTTGCAGCAGCAGGCCGTCGACGCCCGCGTCGAGCATCCGGCCGATCTGCGCGGTGTCCTCCTCGGACCGCCAGTGCGCGATGCCGAGCACCAGCCGGCCGCCGCGGGCGGTGATGGCGTCCTGGGCGCCCCGGACCAGTTCGGCGAAGTAGTGCTCCATGCTGGGCACGACCATGCCGAGCACCGTCCCGGCCGGCGCCGCGCCCGCCGGGACGCGTCCGGTCCGGGCGGCTGCCGCAGGTTCCGCGCCGGCGCCGGCGGGCGTGGGGCCGGTGGCCGGCCGCGGCCAGGAGACGGAGCCGTGCAGCCTGGTCAGCCGCCCCTGCTCGGCCAGTGTCTCGACGTCGCGCCGCACCGTGACCGCGGAGACCGCGAGTTCCTCCGCCAGTTCCGTGACCCGCAGACTGCCTCGCCTGCGGACGATCTCCAGCACCCGCTCGTGGCGCTGATTGACATGCGACCGCATCCGCCGTCCTCCTGGTGATCCCCCGGTTCGCGCACGTTCCACCGAGCTCTTGTGATTGATTCTATCGACTTTTTCGTAGCTTACGTATTGAGCGTCTTGCTCGTCTCGTGCTAGAAACCGACCCACCCGTCACTGCCTCTCTGGCATCTCCCCTCTCCTCGCCTCTCCCCCTCCGCCCTTGGAGACATCATGCCCACACCCTGGTCCCGCCGTGGCTTCGTCAAGGCGACAGGTGGTGCCGCCGCCGCGCTCGGGCTGGCCGGAGCCATCCCGGTGACGACGGCGAGCGGTACGGCGTACGCCGCCGACGCCACCGACGGAGAAACCGGCACCGCGACCGCCCCGGCCGACGAGTTCGACCACCTGCGCAGCACCTGGCGCGGCTTGATCCTCGGGGCCGGTTTCAGCCCCACCGCCGAGCCGTTCGCCTCGAAACTCGCCCAGCTGGGCACCAGCGCCGCGGCCTGGCGCACCGCCATGAGCCCGACGGCCGGCTCGCTGTGGCCGCAGATGGTCTGGCTCGACCCGGAACCCGACACCGACACCGCCTCGTACACCTACTCGGCGCAGATCCAGCTCACCCTCCAGCGGCTGCGTTCGATGGCCGAGGCGTACGCACAGCCCGGCACCGGTCTGACCGGCGACACCGGCTACGCCCGGGACGTCGTGGCCGGCCTGCGGCACGTGGTCACCGATGTCTACCACGCGGGCCAGGCCCCCTACGGCAACTGGTACAACTGGCAGATCGGCGGCCCGCAGGCGCTGCTGGACGCGGCGATCATCCTGCACGACCACGTCGACGACGAGTTGCGGGCCGCGATCACCGCGGCGGTCGGCGCCTTCGTGCCGGACAGCGCGGTGGCGTCGTACTCGGGGACGTCGACCGGCGCCAACCGGGTCGACCTGTGCCGCACCATCGCGCTGAGCGGCCTGGTCGGCGCGAACGCGGGCCGGCTCTCCGTGGCCGCCGCGGCCCTCTCTCCCGTCTTCCCCTACGTCACCTCGGGCGACGGCCTCTACCGGGACGGGTCGTTCGTGCAGCACACCTGGGTGCCCTACGCCGGTTCGTACGGCGCGGACCTGTTCAGCGGGCTGAGCCTGCTGTTCGCCCTGCTGGCCGGCTCCCGGTGGGAGATCACCGACCCGGCACGGGAGAATTACTTCGACGCGGTGGAGCGGGCCTGGGCGCCGTTCCTCTTCAACGGGCTGTGCATGGACGCCGTATCCGGCCGGGCGATCTCCCGTGGCGTGCCGCCGGGCACCTCCGCCGGCGCCAACGACGACCATCTGCGCGGCCACGCGATCATCGCCTCGATCGTGGCGCTGGGCCGGGCGGCGAGCGCGGAGCAGAACGCCCGCTGGCGGGCGCTGGCCAAGGGCTGGGTCCAGCGGGCGTACTTCAGCGCCCCGCACACCGATCCCATGCTGGGCGTGTACAAGCTGGCCCAGCTCCAGGAGGTCGCGAACGACAGCACGGTCAAGCCGCTGCCGGAGCCCCTGGAGCACCGGCTCTTCCCGTCCCAGGACCGCGCGGTGCACCGCCGTACCGGCTGGGCGGCGTGTCTGTCCATGGCCTCGGAGCGGATCGCGCACTACGAGTGGGGCAACGGGGAGAACCTGCGGGGCTGGCACACCGGCGCCGGATGGCTGTCCTGGTGGGGCGACGACTTCGGCAACGAGCAGTACTCGCAGGGCTTCTGGGCCACCGTCGACCCGTACCGGCTGCCCGGCACCACCGTCTCCCGCAAGCGCCTCGCGGACGGTGAGGGCGGCCAGTGGGGCGCCGAGCGTCCGGACGCCCGGTGGGTCGGCGGGACGACGGACGGCACGTACGCGGCGGTCGGCCAGCACCTCAAGGGGTTGTCCTCGACCCTGGAAGCCCGCAAGTCGTGGTTCTTCCTGGACGAGGGGATCGTCTGTCTGGGCGCGGGGATCACGGCGGCGGACGGGCAGGCCGTCGACACGGTGGTCGACAACCGTCGGCTGGGCGGGGACGGCGCGGCGGCGCTGACCGTGGACGGCCGGCGGATGCCCGGCGGCTCCGGGTGGACGCGGACGTTCACCGACCCGGGGTGGGCGCACCTCGCCGGGCACGGCGGGTACGTCTTCCCCGAGGGCGGCCGGGTGACCGCGCTGCGCGAGGAGCGCACCGGCCGCTGGAGCGACATCCGCACCGGCTCCTCGACGGAACCGGTCACCGACCGGTACCTCACCCTGTACGTCGACCACGGCACCGACCCGGTGGACGCCGGGTATGCGTACGTGCTGCTGCCCGGCGCCGGTGCCGCCCGTACCGCGTCCCGGGCGGCCGGCGCGCGGGGGTTGCTGCGCACCCTGGTCAACACGCCCGAGGCGCAGGGCGTCCACGTTCCCTCGCTCGGTGTCACCGCCGTCAACTTCTGGGCCGAGGGCAGCGCCGCCGGGCTGACCGTGAGCGCGCCCTGCTCGGTGCTGGTGCGGCACGGGCGGGGCGGCACCGCCACGGTGTGCGTCGCCGATCCGACCCGCGAGCTGACCGCCCTCACCGTCACCTGGGATCACCGGGTCACCTCGGTGGTGTCCCGGCCCGGCACGGTCCGGGCGGCGTCGACCGGCCGGGAACTGAAACTGACGTTCGGTTCCCTGACCGCCGAGGCGGGCGCCACCCAGAAGACCACGGTGAGGACGGCGTGAGCGCCCGGACGCGGCGCGGCGCCGCCCTGCTGACCGGCCTGCTCTGTCTCGCGGTGCCCGCCTCCCCGGCGCACGCCGCGACCCTCTGGGACGGCGACGCGGGAGGCGGCACGGGCGTGTTCGGAAGCGTGGAGTGCGACGCCCCCGGCAGCCTCGTCACCGCCGCCAACCAGGACGGCCACGGCACGATCTTCCGCTACACCAAGCCCAGTGGTCTCATCCGCTGCGAGAACCGGGGCATCTCGGTGAACGGCTCCCGGTACGCGTTCGCACCGGGCACCACCTACTGGCTCGGCTGGGAGACCCAGTTGTCCACGGTGACCGGCGACTTCGTGACCTGGCAGTGGAAGTCGTATCCGAACGCCGAACAGAACTACCCGCTGATCATGACGGTGAAGAACGGCTCGGCGCGGCTTTTCCACGTCGACACCGACGCCACCTGGCACCTCATCTGGTCGGCGTCGGTCGCGGCAGGCCAGTGGAAGCGGTACGCGCTCGGCATCCGCACCTCGGAGTCGGCGGCGTCCGGCTGGGTCGAGCTGTACGCCGACGGCGTCCGGCAGACCTTCGCCGACGGCACCACCCGGTACGCGGCCCGTACCTGGGACAGCGCCAACGAACCCAAGTGGGGCGTCTACGACCGGGACACCCCGGAGAGCGCCGTGGTCAACCGGATCGACAGGCTGCGGGTGGGCACCGCCTACTCGGACGTCGACTGAACCACCTGTACGCACAGCTAAGGACCCGTCCCGATGAACGCATCACCCACGCCCGCCTTCGCCGTGACCGACGCCGGCTTCGAGCTGGCCGGGCGGCCGGTGCGGCTGCTCTCCGGCGCCCTGCACTACTTCCGGGTCCACGAGGAGCAGTGGCCGCACCGGCTCGGCATGCTCCGCGCGATGGGCCTGAACTGCGTGGAGACGTACGTCCCGTGGAACCTGCACGAGCCGTCACCCGGCCGTTACCGGGACCCGGAGGCGCTGGGCCGTTTCCTGGACGCGGCGCGGGCGGCGGGTCTGTGGGCGATCGTCCGGCCGGGCCCGTACATCTGCGCCGAGTGGGAGAACGGCGGCCTGCCGCACTGGCTGACCGGCGCCGTGGGCGGCCGGCTCCGCACCAGGGACCCGGAGTACCTGGAGCCGGTACGGCGCTGGTTCGCCCGGCTGCTCCCCCAGGTCGTGCAGCGGCAGGCGGACCGGGGCGGCCCCGTCCTGATGGTGCAGGTGGAGAACGAATACGGCAGTTACGGCTCCGACGCCGCGTACCTGCGCCGGCTCGCCGCGCTGCTGCGGGAGTCGGGCGTGACGGTGCCGTTGTTCACCTCCGACGGGCCGGAGGACCACATGCTCACCGGCGGTTCCCTGCCCGGGGTGCTGGCCACCGTCAACTTCGGCTCGGACGCCGCCGGTGCCTTCGCCGCCCTGCGCCGGCACCGGCCGACGGGTCCGCTGATGTGCATGGAATTCTGGTGCGGCTGGTTCGCGCACTGGGGCGACCGGCCCGTCGTACGGGACGCCGGGGACGCGGCGGCCGAACTGCGGGCCCTGCTGGAGCAGGGCGCCTCGGTGAACCTCTACATGGCACACGGCGGCACCAGCTTCGGCGGCTGGGCCGGCGCCAACCGGACCGGCGACCTCCACGACGGGGCCTTCCAGCCGACGGTGACCTCCTACGACTACGACGCCCCGATCGACGAGGCGGGCCGGCCCACCGAGAAATTCTGGCGTTTCCGTGAGGTGCTGGCCGAGTTCGCCGAGACCCCGCCGCCCGCCCTGCCCGCCCCGCCGCCGGTACTTCCCGCGCCCGTCACGGCCGCGCTGGACTCCTGGGTGCCGCTGGACGAGGTGACCGATCTCCTCGGCGGCCCGGAGCGCGTCTTCGGCTCCCCCCCGACCTTCGAGGAGCTGGACGTCGACCGGGGCGTGGTCCGCTACCGGGCCCGGGTCCCCGGTCCGCGCCCGCCGCTGCCGCTCACCCTTCCCGGCGCACGGGACGTGATCCGGCTGTTCGCGGACGGGGTACCGGTCGAGCCGGGCACCGACGTGCCGGGGCCGGCCGAGATCGAGATCTGGGTGGAGTCCCTCGGCCGCGTCAACTACGGCCCCCGGCTGGGCGAGCCCAAGGGCCTGACCGGCGGCATCCTCCACGAGCGGCAGTACCTGCACGGTGTGACCGCGCGCGGCCTGCGCCTGGACGCCTTCGACAACGCCGAGGCCGTCGCCGGACTGCCCTACCGGCCGGCACCGGCGGCCGGCACCGGCCTCTACCGGGGCGTCCTCGACGTGCCGGCCACCGGGGACGCCGTGCTGGAGCTGCCGGGCGCGGGGCGGGGCTTCGCCTGGCTCAACGGGTTCTGCCTCGGCCGCTACTGGTCGGCGGGGCCGCAGACCTCGCTGCACGTGCCCGGTCCGGTGCTGCGGGCCGGCCGCAACGAGCTGTGGGTGCTGGAGACGGAGTCCCCCGATGGCGGGGCGGCACCGTCCCGGTTCCGGGAGGCGGTGCTGGGACCACCCCGGCCGGCGTGAGATCGTCTCGGGACCGTCGCGGCCGGCGTGACCGGGGGCCTCCCGGCGCGGCCGGCGGAGGGCCGAAGCTGTCGGCGTACCCACCTCGCGGGCACCGAGGAGGAACAGCCGTCGGCCGCCGGCACGGGCGGGGCGGGCGTAGATCCGGCAGAGGTCGTCGAGGACGGCCCGCCGCCGCCGGAACGCGTGCGGGCCGGGAAGTCCGGCCGCCCGTCGCCGCGGGCGTGACGGACGCGGGCCCACAGCACGTCGTCGTGCCGGTCGAAGCGGCCTCCGTCTCCTGGCCGAGGCGCCCGCGCCGGATCGTGAGCGGCGCGCTCGTCACGATCTCTGCCGTCCGAGGCGTGATGTACGGGACGGGCAGGCCGCCCCCCGGTGCAGGGGGTGGCCGACCGCGCTCATGAGCCGTCCCCGATGCAGGGAACCGCGGCCTCCGCAGCCCGAAGCCGGGCGGCCACTGGGAGATCCCGGTGCTCATGTCGTGGGCGCCGA
This sequence comes from Streptomyces daghestanicus, assembly GCF_020521275.1. Taxonomy (NCBI): domain Bacteria; kingdom Bacillati; phylum Actinomycetota; class Actinomycetes; order Kitasatosporales; family Streptomycetaceae; genus Streptomyces; species Streptomyces daghestanicus. Next base: position 38,382 of record NZ_BNDX01000007.1, read on the forward strand.
TGAAGCCCTTGGCGCGGCCTGCGGACACGGCTCCGCAAGGCGGCACGGCCAACAGGTCAGCCGCTGGTCTTCTCCCGCCCCCGAGGATGACCGTTCCAGCGGTTCGAGGGCGTACGGCGGGAGGCAGGGCCCGGCTGACCTCCCGCCGGGCCCTGCCGCCCGTCAGCCGGGGCGCCGCCTGGTGCCGTCGCCGCTGCCGTTCAGCGGGATCAGACTCTCCAGGTGAGCGCCCTTGACCCAGGAGCCCAGCAGATCGCGGTGCAGGGCCACGATGTCCTGGCGCAGCGCCAGGCCCAGCGCGTCTCTCGTGAACGCGCGGCAGGTGGTGACGAACAGGGCGACGTCCGCGCCGTGCTCAAGACGGGCGGTGCCGACGAACTTCTGCATGTCCTGCGAGGACACACTCCGATGCGCCGCGTACTTCTTGCACTGGATGACCAGCTTGCGTCCGTCGGCCAGGTAGCCGACGACGTCCGCGCCCAGGTCCCCGCTCCTGCCGCTGACGACGACCTCTCTGCAGCCGTCCCGGCGGCACAACTGAGCGACATACGTCTCGAACTCCTGCCACGTCAAGGCGTCGACCTGGGCCATGGACAACTCGCGGGCCCGTGCCTCCTCCTGCGCCCGCCACGCCCGGTCCCGGCCGACCGCCTGGCGGTGCGCACGCAGCAGCGCCCAGCCGGCCCCGCCCAGCATGGCCACGGCGAGCACCGTCACCAGGACGGGCCACACCGTCGACCAGTTCGCGGCGACCCACACCACGGTGGCCACCGCCGCCACCACGGCCCAGACCCACAACCGCTTGCGGGTCTGCGTTCTCAAGCGCCGACGCCGACGCCGTGCCGCCATCACTCCCCCGCTCCCCGGGTCCGTGGTCCGCGGTGCGCCGCCGGGTTCCTGTCAGCTTCTCGTCGAACCGGCCGCGGGCCCCCGTACGCCGCCGCAGCCGCCGGCCGACGACGACTACGAGCAGGACCGCCACGGTGATGGTCACCGACCGCCCGCCCCGGCCTCCCCACGGACGACTGGATGCTGCCGTCGACCTCTTGTGTAGTGGCGTCTCGGTGATGCCGGAGGCGGGTTTCCGGGGAATGGCACAAAGCCATCGGACCTGGCCGAATACCGTGTGGTGGATCGCTGGTCGGCGGCGTGCGCGGTGCCGTACGGGTTTCCGGGTGCTCCATGCCCTCCCCTCCGCTCGGACGGCGCAGTCCACCGCCCTCGTCTCGTCTCCTGTGGTGGCGCAGACAGCACAGTTCCCGTGGGCGGTCGTACGCAGGGGGATGACCGCGCCGCCGGTGGCTTCGTCCGAGCGGAGCCGGATGCCGGACACGCTGTCGGCCCCGCGGCTGGGCGCAGCGTCACGGATGGGCGCCGTGTCACCGAGGCAGCGGTCGCTGATGTCTGCGATGAGGTCATAGAGCCTCATCGGCGGTGTCCGGCCGCTGGGCGGGGTTCTCGCCCACGAGCCGGTCGACCAGTTCCTCCGATTCCACCGGGGCGTCCGGACTCAGGGGGCGCAGTCGAGCGGGCGGCACCTTGAGGTGCTGGTTGCCTGCCGGGCGACGGCGGCGGCACCACGCCGGAGCCAACGGGGCAGCGAGGCCACGGTGATCGCTCCGCTTGCCGGAGCGGCCACGGCCCGGCCGAGGGCCGACAGTGTCGGGAAGCCCTTGAACACCTGCGGGGCGGGAAGTGGTCGAAGCGCTTCCGTCCTCACAAGACAGACCCCGGGCTCTCGACCGTGGCGCGTTGGTTGTCGTCGCGGATCCGAGTCGCCGGTCAGTTGCCCTCGTAGATCGTGGTGCACAGCAGTGTGGCGCCGTCGTCCACCACCGCTGCCCAGTAGCGTGTCCGGTCCCCTGCCGTCTGAAGGCAGTTGTTCGCGTTGGCGCCCGCCGGGGCGCGGTAGACGCCTGTGATCCGCATGATCTGGTTGTACGGGGCGGGCACCGGCTCGCGTCGGCAGTCCACGGCCGTCATCAGACCGAGTGAGATCAAGTTGCCGGACTGCTGGCCGAGCAGGCAGTAGGCGGCGTGGTAAATGCGGGTGAGGCAGAGCTTCGTGGTGTCGCCCGTGGTGGCGGACCGGTAGCTCCAGTACGACTTCCCTTGGCCGGTGGGGCAGGCCGTGTCGGTGGCGGTCACCTGGACCTGCGCCTGTTCGTCGGCGCAGGACACGGGGTCCGGCGGAACGGCTGCGCTCCAGGCGATACTGGTGGTGCCCCCGCGGCCGGTGTCGTAGACCGCCAGGCAGTCGCCGGCCGAAACGGCTTCGAACGACTCCTCGGTGGGATCCGGGGTGGGGGTCGACGGTTCGGAATCGGGATCGGGATCGGGATCGTCAGCGCTCTCCTCGGTGGTCTCCGGGTCATCTGAGATGTGGACGGCCGGTGAAGACACGTACGGGGCCGAGCTGGAACTGGGTGGGGGCGAGTCGGCCAACAGGTTCTTCAACTCCGCCGCGTTGCTCACGCCGAGCCAGGCCAGGATCGACAGCACGGATGCGATTCCGCCGACCAGTGTCCACAGCTTCGCAGTGGAATGATCATCGGATGCGCCTGCCACAGTTCCCTCCCCCGTCGAGGTTCAGGCGATATTAACTATTCCGGCGCTGCCGGGATGCGAACTTCCCGCATTTCCCCCTGTTGGCCCTCCGCGCACCTGCCCGAGGACCCGTCGGCGGCTCCGAGGGCGCCCACGGATATCTCGTCGCGCGTCATGATCGGCAGCCGTGTCGTGATGGGGTCACGACGGCCGGGTGAGTCGTATGCCGTCCACACCCAGCAGACCGAGCAGTGGCACCTTGGCGACGCGCTGGTGCGGATCGACGACGAGTCCGCACTCGCGGATCAGGTCCAGGAGCAGTTCGGCGAGCGGCATGACCATGTGCCGTCCCCAACAGCGCTCGGAGGAGTGCCCGAAGGGCAGATAGCCAGGAGTTGCCTCGGGGTCGAGGTGGTCCCACCGTTCGGGGCGGAAGCTGTCGGGATCGTCCCACAGGGCGGGGTCGCGGTGGGACAGCAGCGGCAGAAGCAGAACGTCGTCCTTCGCGCCGATGCGGGCATCGATGACGGGATACTCCGGCGAGGCATTGCGCAGGATGTTCCAGGACGGCGGCAGCAGGCGCAGTGATTCGTGGATGATGTGGCGGTTGGGGACGCCGTCGGCGAAGGGAGCGCCCAGCCACAGGGCATCGGCCACCAGGGTGGAGACGGTGAAGCACACCGGTGCCGCTGCTCTCCGGTAGATGCCCATGGCGTAGCGACGGTCCTGGTAACCCTTGGCCGCAGCGGCACGGTTGCCGAGGCCGGTCAGGTGCTCGGCGGGGCGGGGCCAGCCGGGGAGCGCCGCGCCCGCGGCGATGACCGACCAGGTGAGTTTGGGGGTCAGTTCCAGGGTGCGGCTCATCAGGACGCGCAGCCGTCGGGGATCCCGGCCGAGGATGAGGTCGCGCAGAAAGAGGTGTCCGGTCAGTGGCCAGGAGCCCGACAGGTCCACGGTGCCCTGCCGGGGCCGGCGCAGGGCCTCACGGACATCGTTGCCGACGGTGCGGGTGACCGAGGACGCCTCGGCCTTCGTGATGGAACGGCCGTGCAGTGGTTTGAAGGTGGGGCGTTCGGTCTCCGTGGCGCGGCGCGCGGCGAGGACACGGTCCATGATGTCGGGTCCGGCGACTCCGACGGTGTCGGGTTCCAGCCGGAAGACGTCCTGTCCGAGGTGGTCGTCCAGGAGGGCGGCGAGGCGCGGGGCAAGCTCGGTGGTGCGCGGGCGCACCGTCCCTGATGACGGCATGTGTCCTCCGGCGGGGCGATCGGGCTGGGCTGCGGATGGGCGCCCCCCTTCACCGGCCTCCTGGGGCGTCCTGAGGTGAGGCTGGTGCCGCCGGGCCGTCCTCGCGGCTGGCCCGGCGGCCTGCGCCCGTACGGGTCGGCTCAGTACCAGAGGTACCAGGCGTTCGCCTTGAGGCTCTTGCGGGCTGCGACGCGGTTGCGCAGGGAGAAGAGAAGCTTCATCGGTGCACCTCCTTACCAGGTGAAGATCACGTGACCAGGGGAAGCTACCGAGTACGGACCGCAGTTAATCTCTTGCTTGCTCAAAATGATGCTGATGGGGAGTTCGCCTGCAATCGGTCCCCGCGACCTCCGGGGTGTCACGAGGGTCGCGGCATGCTCGGCGACAGCACCCTCAAGCGGCTCGCGCTCCCCGGTGAAGCTTTGTTTCCCGGTCATCCGGCGAGGACGAGATCGTGAAGCGGGAAGTGCCGCGCAGCGTGTGGGGGACGCCTTCGTCTTTGAGACGACAACCGCGAAAGGTCTCCCGAGACTTCGTGCGGGCGGAGGCGTGCTCGACGTGAGCGCGGATTCCGCGGTGACAGGCGTTGTGTTCTTCTTTCCGGTCCGGGGCCGGCCCGGCCGGGTTCGCGGCGGCGGTGCGGGATGACAAGGCCGGTGCCGCGGTAGCCGCCGTCACGGTGGCGCGGCCGGCGGCGTCCTCGCCCCGGAGTGCTCGCATGCCGTGCAGTCGTCGCGGTTGCCGGTGACCGGTCGGCCGACAGCGACGAGTCGGCTGCCGGTCGACGATGACGACCTCGTGGACGGTGGGGTACCGGTGCACGCGGTGTCCCGCCACGGAGCCGGGGGCGCTGGGCGGTTGCCATCGACGCCGTGTCAGGCTGTCACCGACGGCGCCGGGCCCAGCGGTGCGCGAGGGAGGCTCCCGGACGTGCCGGGCCGGCCCGCGGCGCCGTACCGCCCGATGGCCGCGGCCCCGTGGCCGTTCGCCCCGTGGGTCCGTCCTCCCATGCCCCGCAAGGAGTTCTCCGTATGCGTGTTGTCCCCGGTCGTCAGCGCACCCCGGCTCGTCTGGCTGTCGGTGTCCTGCTCACCGGGCTGCTGCTCTCCTCCTGCTCCGCCTCGCCGTCCGGCGGTACGCGGGCAGCGCCGGACGGCTGGCGGCTGACATGGGCCGACGAATTCTCCGGAGCGGCGGGCGAGGCTCCCGACCCCGCCAAATGGGTCCACGACACGGGCGGGGAACCCCAGTGGGGCAACGAGGAGTGGCAGTACTACACCGACAGAACCGGCAACGCGGCCACCGACGGTGACGGTCACCTCGTCATCACCGCGCGCCGGGAGGAACTGCCGGGCATGGCCGACTGCCCGCACGGCACCTGCGACATCACCTCGGCCCGGCTGACGACGAAGGGCACGTTCTCCCAGACCTACGGGAAGATCGAGGCTCGCGTCAGGGTTCCCGGCGCCGGCCCCTTCCTCCCCGCGTTCTGGATGATGGGCGACGACGACACCACGTCCTGGCCCGGGAACGGGGAGATCGACGTCATGGAGGTAGTGGGCGGCGAACCGGACACCGTCTACGGAACCGTCCACGGACCTGGCTACGGGGACGAGGGAATCGGCGGCAGCCGTACCCTCCCGGACGGTAAGCGCTTCTCCGACGCCTTCCACACGTACGGCGTGGAGTGGGACGAGGACCGGATCGCCTGGTCCGTCGACGGTCACGAGTACCACACCGATCTGCGCGCGTCCCACGGCGCCGGACGGGAGTGGGTTTTCGACCAGGACTTCTACCTGCTGCTCAACCTGGCCGTCGGCGGCACCTGGCCCGGCCCCGTCCCCTCGTCCACCACGTTTCCGGTCCGCATGCTGACGGACTGGGTGCGTGTGTACGAGCGCGCCTGACCGCGGCGGGGCGGTGCGGTGTCTTCGGCGCGACCAGCACGGCGGGGGCGTCACCCATGCGGTGGCGCGTTCCATGGGACGGGTGGACGGGTACGAGGACAGCGATTACCGCAACACGGTTGAACACGCCGCACGAGTTCCTCCTCCTGACGCCCTTCTGACCCCGGCAGGTGAAGACGCGAGTGCCGCTTGCGCGGCCTGCCGGCCGCGTTCGTCTTCGCTGGTCGCGCGTTCGTTGCGCGCATACGGCAACCATGCTTGGCTCGCCCGATGAACTTTCTGTTGACCGCCGGTGGCCTGCGCAACGACACACTGCGGGACGCGCTGCGGGACATGCTGGGCAAGCCGTTCGGGTCGGCGAACGTCGTGTACGTGCCCACGGCTTCGGTCGCCGAGCCCGGGGACCACGGGTGGTTCCTCACCGACATGAACCGGCTGCACGGCCTCGGCTGGCGGGAGTTCGACGTCCTGGAACTGAACGGCCTGCCCCGGAGGATGGTGCTCGACCGGCTGCTGCACGCCGACGTCGTCTACGTCGGCGGCGGCAACCACTACCATCTCGCTCGCAGCATCACCGGCAACGGCCTGGCCGACGGCTTCCTGAAGGCGCTGGAGGACCGGGTCTACGTGGGTTTCAGCGCCGGCTCCATGATCTTCAGCCGTCATCTCACCGGGAACTCCGCCGACGTCATCGGAGACACCGAGGACCTGCGTGTGCTCGGCGAGGCGACCCTGGAGCCGCCGTTCGGCCTCTTCGACTGGTACCTCAAGCCCCATCTGTACTCGCCGGACTTCCCCGAGCGGGGCGACACCTGGGCCGACCGCATCGCCGCACGGGCGGACTTCCCGATCTACTTCATCGACGACGAGACGGCCGTTCGCGTCCGGGACGGCGAGGTGGACGTCCTTTCCGAGGGCCGGTGGCGCTTCCACCCCTGACCTGTGCCGTGGGAGGACGCCGGGGCCGGACGTACGCGAGGACGAGATACAGCCAAAGACGCTGGTTAGCGGGCTGTTGCCGCTGTGTAAAGGCGCAAGTGGTGGCCGTACGGGGAAGAGTCGCCCGCCCGGAGCAGGGCGACCGCTTTCCGGACAGTGATCTCCGCAGTGATGACAGCCCGACGACCGCGCTGCGATCATCGACGTGTGCCGAACCGTCGGCGCACTCCCCCGACTTCCCTTCGGACGCCGTCGCCCGTGCCGTTCGGCGTGGTCCGGCATGTCCGATGAGAGGAGCTGTTCCGTGGCGAAGCTGTCGCCTCCCGCACCTCACGAGGAATCCGAAAGACCCGGAAGATCCGGGACGCGCGCCGCGCGCCGGCGGCCGGCGTCCGTGTTCCTCTGGGTCGCGGCCTCCGCGTCCCTGGTCCTGTCGGCCGCCGCGGTACCGGCTCGCGCAGCCGGCGACGGCCCCCCGCGCCCGCCGGTCCCACGGCTTCTCAGAGCCGTCCCCGACCCCGCCGCCGAGTCCGTGCCGCTGACCGGGCAGCAACGGCACCGCCTGCTCGAACAGGCCGGTGACCGTCGCGAGGAGACCGCCCGCGCGGCCGGCCTGGGCGCCGACGAGGTGCTCCAGCCCAAGGACGTCGTCGAGGACGCCGACGGAACGGTGCACACCCGCTACGAGCGCACCTACCGGGGACTGCCCGTCATCGGCGGTGACCTCGTCGTCCACGACGGCCCGTCGGAGCACTCGGTGACCTGGAACGCCCGTCGTGACCTGGGCTCCCCCTCGACCCGGGCCGAGATCTCCTCGGCCGACGCGGGACAGCGGGCACGGTCCTGGGCCGCCTCCCGCCTCGGTGGCGGCGAGACGGACCGGACGCGGTCGCGCCGCGTCGTCTGGGCGGCGGCGGGGACGCCTCGCCTGGCGTGGGACAACGTTGTCGAAGGCACCCGGGAAGACGGCACACCGAGTCGGTTGCACGTCCTGACCGACGCGTCGACCGGCGGACGGCTCGCCTCCTGGGACGAGATCCAGGCGGGCGAGGGCATCAGCCAGTACAGCGGGCCGGTGCCCCTGGCCACGACCCGCAAGGGGGACGCGTACGAACTGTCCGACCCCCAGCGGGGCGGCCACCGCACCTACGACGTGGGCGACGGCAGCCCCGTACTGCTGACGGACCCCGACGACCGGTGGGGCGACGGCACCGCCGCGAGCCCCCAGACGGCGGCCGTCGACGCGGCCTGGGGCGCCCAGCGCACCTGGGACTTCTACCACGACCGCTTCGGACGCAACGGCATAGCCGACGACGGGGTGGGCGCGACCTCCCGGGTGCACTTCGGCGACGCCTACGCCAACGCCTTCTGGGACGACCTCTGCTTCTGCATGACCTACGGCGACGGCATGAACGACCAGCGGCCGCTGACCGAACTGGACATCGCCGCGCACGAGATGACCCACGGCGTCACCGCGCACACCGCCGGCCTGATCTACACCGGGGAGTCCGGCGGGCTGAACGAGGCCACGAGCGACATCATGGGAACCGCCGTCGAGTTCTTCGCCGCCGGTGCGCGGGACGTGCCGGACTACATGATCGGCGAGCTGGCCGACGTCCGGGGCACCGGGAAGCCTCTGCGGTACATGGACGAGCCCTCCAAGGACGCCTCCGCCAAGGGCACCTCACAGGATTACTGGACGGCCGGGACCCGGAAGCTGGACCCGCACTTCAGCTCGGGCGTCGGCAACCACTTCTTCTACCTGCTGGCCGAGGGCAGCGGCAGCAGGACGGTCAACGGCGTCACCTACAGCAGTCCCACCCACGACGGGCTCCCGGTGGCGGGCATCGGTCTGCACAACGCCACGAACGTCTGGTACCGGGCACTCACCCGCTACATGACCAGCACCACCGACTACGCCGGAGCGCGAGTGGCCACCCTGCGCGCCGCCGCCGACCTCTTCGGCACCACCAGCGACGCCTACGAGGCGGTCGGCAACGCGTGGGCCGCCGTCGACGTAGGCCCCCGCTACGTCAGCCACATCGCCGTCGACGCTCCGCCGTCCCGCGACGCCGCCGTGGGCCAGCCGGTCGACCGGACGATCACGGCGACCTCGACCCGGCCGGGCGCGCTGACGTACGCGGCCACGGGTCTCCCGGACGGCCTCGGCATCGGTGCCGCCGACGGCCGTATCACCGGCACACCCATCCGGGCGGGTGAGTACTCCGTCGAGGTGACCGTCACCAACTCCGCAGCCGAGACACGGCGGCTCGCCTACCGGTGGACGGTGCTGGCGTCGGGCGGCGATCACTTCGTCAACCCGGACCGGTTCGACATCCCGAACTGGCGGTCCGTCACGTCACCTCTGACGGTCACCGGACGGGACGGAGCGGCACCGGACGACCTGAAGGTGACCGTGGACCTCGTCCACGACTTCATCGGCGGGCAGATCATCGAGCTGGTCGCCGAGGACGGAACCGCGCTGATGGTGAAGGACTTCGTCTGGGACACCGGCAGTGAGCTGCACGCCACCTTCACCGTCGACGCCTCGGCGCTGCCCGCGAACGGGACGTGGACACTGCGGGTCACCGACAACACTCCCGGCATCTTCCTTACCGAACCCGGCTATCTCGACCGCTGGTCGCTGACCTTCTGACCCCCGAAGGCCCCGTCCGCGGCCGGGGCCGGGGCCGGGGCCGGGGCCGTCCTGCCGTGGTGCGGCTCAGATTCCGCAGGAGGAGGCGGACCAGAAGCGGGAGCTCTGGCTGCCCAGGTGGGCGTGGTCGCTGTGGCCCGGGTAGCCCGGACCGAGGATCTCGTTGAAGCCGTGGTTGCGGGCCTGTCTGACGATCTCGCAGAAGGACGGTGAGCCGACCAGGTCGATTCCGCGTCCGTACAGGTGGTTGCTGCCGGCGGCCCCGCCGACGGCGTTGTTGCAGGAGTAGGAGCGGAAGCCGCTGCTGGTGGTCAGCGGACGGTCGCCGAGCGCGTGCCGCAGCGCCTCCAGCTTCCACATCTGCTGCAGCGCGTTGGCACGGGCCGCCGCGGCGGAGACGGCCCCGCCGGACCAGTCGGAGTTGCAGCGGTTCATCTCCGCGTAGGTGAAGTGGGCCGGCGTGCAGTCGCTGTCCTGGAGGGCGTAGATCTTGCTGAAGGTCGCCGGTCCCGCGACGCCGTCCGCCCCGAGCCCGTACGCCTGCTGGAAACGGGTCACGGCGGCCTTGGTGCCGGCCCCGAACTGCCCGTCGATCGCCAGGACGGACCCGTATCCGGGATAGCCGGCCACCCTGATCTGCAACTGGCGGACGTCCTCGCCGCTGCTGCCCTGGCTCAGCGTGCGGGGGAAGGTGTAACAGTCGTCGGCGTGTGCGGTGCCGGTGGTGAGCGTGACACCGAGGCCCGTGAGTGAAGCGATCATGACAATCGAGAGAAGGGTACGGAACGCACGTCTGAGCATGGTGTCTCCCACGAGCAGGAAGGGGGCGGAGCCTCCGACGGTGCCGGAACGGGCTCGGACCGTCAACAGGGCCAGGCGGACGGTGTCCTGGCCGGTTCCTTTCGAACGCCCGCCTCGCACGGCACGGATCCACAGGAACGGAGCATCCGGAGCACAACCATTCCCCTCTGTCCGTCGTCCCACCAGACAGGAGCAAACAGCTCCTACGACCGCAAGGGGGAAATATGCGCATCACCCGACCCGTCCTGTCCGTCACCGCCGTGGCGGCCCTGGCCCTGGGCAGTGCCACCGCGCTCGCCGCACCCGCGTCCGCGGCGCCCAACACCACCGCCGAGAAGGTCTGCGGCAGCGGCTACAAGACCGTCAACTCGGCCGCCGTCGGTTCGCGCGGCACCGTCTACCTCACCTACAACGCCGCCAACGGCAAGAACTGCGTGGCGACCATCCGCAGCACTCCGGGCACCGCGACGGACATGTCCGCGTGGATCTACGTACCGGACACCGAGGCGTACGACGAGGACTACGGGCGGTACACCTCGTACGCGGGCCCCACCTACGTCTACGGCAAGGCCCACTGCGTGGACTGGGGCGGCAGCATCGGCAACGTCACCGTCAACGTCACCGGCTCCAACTGCGCCAAGCTCAAGGAGAGCCGGACCACCACGACCGGGTGACCCGCCGCTCCTGACGGCCGCCGGCCGGCCGGATCCGCCCCGAGCGGCCTGCCGCGTCACCGGACGCGGCAGGCCGCCGGCGCGCGGGCGGTCGCGGCAGCCCGATTCCCGCACGCACGCGGCGTCCGTATTGTCACATGTGATCATCTATCATTGTTTTTGTCACCAGAAACGGAGTTCGGGAGCTTGTGCCTCTTCACGGCGGTTGTATGGAGCATGGCCGCGGCACGCGCCGGGCCGAGCTTTCCACGGATCGCGGAAGAACAGGTGATGGGCATGCGCACTGAGGCCGCCAAGCGGGTCGAGCTGGTCTTCTCCCTCTTCGACGCCAATGGCAACGGAGTCATCGACTCCGACGACTTCGACCTGATGACGGGCCGCGTGCTGGAGGCGGCGGCCGCGTCGGACGACGGCGCCAAGGACGCCCTCCGGGCCGCGTTCCGCCGCTACTGGACGACGCTGGCCGCCGAACTGGACGCCGACGGCGACGGCGTGATCACCGTGGACGAGTTCCGTCCCTTCGTACTCGATCCCGCGCGTTTCGGTGACACGATCGCCGAGTTCGCCGAGGCGCTCTCCGCCCTCGGCGATCCCGACGGGGACGGCCTGATCGAACGCCCCCTCTTCGTGTCGCTGATGACGGCGATCGGTTTCGAGGAGGCGAACGTCCACGCCCTGTTCGACGCCTTCGGCCCGGACTCCGAGGACCGCGTCACCGTGGCCACGTGGTCCGCCGGCATCAAGGACTACTACGCGCCGGACCTGGCCGGAATCCCGGGCGACCAGCTGGTGGCAGCCCGGGCACTCTGACACGGTCCGTCAGCGATGTCCCGGGGGGCGGGGTCCGCGGCGGGACCCACCCCCCGGCCCCGGTCCGGACGTCAGGGCCGGGGCTTGTGCGCGAACACCCACCGGTTCCCCTCCAGGGCGTCGTTCGGCTCGGGGAGGGGGCCGCGCCGGTGCCGTTCGGTGAAGTCGAAGGGGGTGTGCATCGACGTGGACCAGCCCTTGGCGGCGAGGGCGCCCGCGGAGTCGGGGCGTGGCCCCTTGTCGAAGAGGTGGAGCAGGTCGATGCCGATCCGCTCCCGCGTCGCCGTGTAGATCGCGCTGTCGCGGTACACCAGCAGGTCCTTCTCCAGCTTGGCCTCGAAGGCCAGCGCGCTGCCCTGGGTGGTCAGCCCGTCGACCGTGTCGATGAGGTACGTCTCGGCCGGGCCCGGCAGGTAGAAGAGGAGTCCCTCCGCCAGCCAGACGCTCGGTACGGACGGGTCGAAGCCGGCGGTGGCCAGCGCGCCGGCCCAGTCCGCGCGCAGGTCGACCGGCACGGGGACGCGCTCCGCCCTCGGAGTGGCCGTCAGGTCCGTGAGCACCCGGTGCTTGAACGCCAGCACGCCCGCCCGGTCGATCTCGAACACCGCGCGGCCCGACGGCCAGTCCAGCCGGAAGGCACGCGTGTCCAGACCCGCGCCCAGCAGCACCACCTGCCGGGCGCCCGTCCGGACCGCCCGGAGCAGGAAGTCGTCGAGGACCCTGGTGCGCAGGCCGAAGTAGCGGGCGAACCGCCCCCACAGCGGGTCGGCGTCCCCGTCCGGGACCTGCTCCAGGCGCACCGGCCAGTCCTCGCAGGCCGGGGCGGCGCGGACGAAGTGTTCGGCGTAGGGGTCCTGGACCAGGGTGTCGTCGCGGTGGGTCTCGATCGCCCGTGCCGCGGCGACCAGGAGGGCGGTCAGGCCGACGCCTCCGTCCACGCCTTCCACGTCCGTGTGCTGCGGCGCCGTACCGGTCATGTCTCCTCCGTGGGCGAAAGTGGGAACCGCGAGCCGGCTGCTCGTCGGACGGGGGTGCGCGGTGCCGTGTGCCCGGCTCACCGGCTTCGGCCGGCGGGCAGCAGCACGGGCTTGACGACGCGGCCGGCGTCGCAGTCGCGCTCGGCCTCGTTGATGTCGGCCAGCGGGTAGGTACGGACGAGCTGGTCGAAGGGGAAGCGGCCGGCCTGCCAGAGCCGGATGAGCAGCGGGATCAGCAGGCTGGGGACGGCATCCCCCTCGCAGAGGTGGCGGATGCTCCGGCCCCGGTCGAGCGTGCCCGGTTCGAGCGGCAGCGCGGTGTGCAGCCGTGCCACCAGGCCGAGGCTGCCGGTGGGGCGCAGGGCCCGCAGCGCGTCGTTGACGAGCGGGGCGGATGCGGTGGTGTCGAGCGCGTACCGCGCTCCGCCGCCGGTGAGCCGCCGGACCCGCTCGGCCAGTCCCGCCGTGGTGGCGGGCAGCGGGGTCGCCCCGAACCGTTCGGCCAGGGCCAGCCGCCCGGGATGCCGGTCGACGGCCACGGTCAGCGCCCCGGCGGCGGTGGCCGCCATCACCGCGGCCAGGCCCACGGCTCCCGCGCCGAGGACGACGAGGGTGTCGCCCGGGCCGGCGGCGAAGGTGTTCAGCACGGCTCCGGCGCCGGTGAGGAAGCCGCAGCCGAGCGGCCCGAGCAGGTGGAGGGGCAGCGCCGGGTCGACCCGGACGGCGTTGCGCGCCGGGACGAGGGCGTACTCGGCGAAGGAGGACTGGCCGAACCAGCGGGGGGCCAGCGCTCCCCCGGCGGCGTCGGTGAGCCGCGGCGGGTCCTCCGCTCGTCCGCCGAACAGGTTGAGGGAGGCGAAGGAGTCGCAGTAGGCGGGGGCCGCGCCGCGGCAGTTGTCGCAGTGCCCGCAGGAGTCGAAGCTCAGTACGACGTGGTCCCCGACGCCGACGGCGGTGTCCGGGCCGCCGCCCGCGCGCACCACGACCCCGGCCCCCTCGTGGCCCAGCACCGCGGGCAGCGGGCTGCGGCCGGCCGATCGCCGGACCGCGAGATCGGTCCGGCACATCCCGCAGCCGGCGATCTCGACCAGGATCTCGCCGGGGGCGGGGTCCGTCCGCAGGGCCACCTCCTCGACCGTGAACGGCTTCTCGTACGAGCGCAGTACGGCCGCCCGGAATCTCAACCGTCACACCTCCCGCGGGCGGTGGACGACGAACGGGCGCAGATTGCCGTACAGCCCCCAAGGTCCGCCGGCCACGCCGACGCCGCTGTCCTTGGTACCCGCGAAGGGCTGGGCGAGGGACAGTTCGGCGTGGTGGTTGATCCAGGCCGTGCCGCATTCGAGCCGGTCGGCCACCGCCTCGGCCCGGTCGGGGTCGCCGCTCCACACGGAGCCGCCCAGTCCGAACGCGGTGCCGTTGGCGGCCTCGACGGCCTCGTCGAGGCTCCGGTACGGCAGTACCGGCAGGACCGGTCCGAACTGCTCCTCGGTCACCACCGGGCTGTCGGGCGGGACGTCGGTGAGGACGGTGGGGGCGAAGAAGTGGCCCGGTCCGGCCGGCCGGTGGCCGCCGGCCGCCGCCCTGGCGCCGTCCGCGAGGGCCCGCCGGACGAGCCGCTCGACCCGGGCCAGCTGGGGGGCGTTGTTGACGGGTCCCAGCCGGGTTTCCGGGTCGAGGCCGGGTCCGACGGTGACGGTCCGGGCGCGCTCGGCGAGGGCTTCGACGACCCGGGCGTGGAGCCGGGCCGGGGCGTAGACACGTTTGACCGCCATGCAGACCTGCCCGCAGTTGCGGAAGGCGGCCCAGAACAGCCGGTCCGCGATCCCGTCCACGTCCACGTCGTCCAGCAGGACGGCGGCGTCGTTGCCGCCGAGTTCCAGGGTGACCCGGGCGAGCGGGGCCGCCGCCGCTTCGGCGACCGCCCGTCCGGTGGGCACCGAGCCGGTGAAGGTGACGTGGCGGATGCCGGGGTGGGCGGCCAGCCGCGCGCCGAGCGGTTCACGGCCGGTGACGACGGTCAGGACGTCCTCGGGCAGGGCGCCGGCGAGGACGGACCCGAGCAGCCGGGTGGCGAGCGGGGTGAAGGGGGACGGCTTGAGGACCACGGTGTTGCCCGCCGCGAGCGCGGGCGCGAACTTCGCCGCCGCGAGCTGGATCGGGAAGTTCCACGGCACGATCGCGGCGACGGGTCCGAGGGGACGCCAGCGGACCTCGCTGTGCCCGGGCCGGCCGTCGCTGATCCGCCGGGTCCTGGGAGCCAGGCCGGCGAAGTAGCGCAGCCGGGCCGCCGTGCGGGCGATCTCGGCGTGCGACTCGGCCAGGGGCTTGCCCTGCTCCCGGGTGAGCAGCCGGGCGAGGTCGTCGCCGGCCGCCTCCACGGCACCGGCCGCGGCGTGCAGCGCGGCGGCGCGGGCCGCGGGATCCGCGCGCCAGCCGAGCCAGGCCCGGTGGGACCGTCCGATGACGGCGTCCAGTATGTCCGGCCGCTGGTCGGGGACTTCGCCGAAGACCTCCCCGGTGGCCGGGTCGACGACGGTGAGGCGCGCGGCCCGGCGCCCGGGGAGGTGGTCGGGTGCGGAGGTGAGCATGCCGGCGGTCAGCTCACCGTGGTGGCGCCGGCCGCGTGCTCGTGGGCCCGCCGGCGCATCTCCGCCCGGAAGGCGGCCACCAGGTGCGGGCGGATGCGTCCGGCGTTGCGGTCGCCGCCCTCGCAGACCGCTCCGCGCACTCCGACGATGTCGGTGCCGATACGGGTCAGCGGGCCGAGGTCGTCCTGTTTGACGCTGCCGGCGAGGGCCGCGAGCAGACCGGCGGCGTGGGCGCGCCGGACGAACTCGGCACAGGCGTCCGGCGGTACGTGGTCGAACAGCCGCGACCCGTCCTTGATCGCGGTGTCGAGCATGGCGGCGTCGGCGCCGGAACGGGCGGCTATGTCGGGCAGGGCGAGCGGGTTGACGCAGCCGATCCGGTGGGCGTCGGCGTAGCCGGAGGCGACGACGAGCGCTTCGGGGCGGTGGTCCTTCACGGCCCGGACGACCGCGCGCATGACCTCGACGCCCTGGCCGGGCGTCGTACAGCCGTAGAGGCCGACCTTGATGTACGTGGCGCCCGAGACGACCGCGCCGAGCGCGGCCTGCGCCACCGTGCCGGGCTTGTACGGGACGTCCCCCACGGTGGCGGAGACCGGCTTGTCCGCCGGTACCGCGTCGCGGATCTCCCGGATGACCCAGGGGAAGTTCGCGCCGAGGGAGCCCTCGTCGGGCTTCTTGACGTCGACGATGTCGAGATGGTCCGCCGCCTTGGCGCAGTCGAGGGCCTCCTCGACACCGTCCGGGGAAATGAGAAGCAACACCGTGGACTCCTTCCGCCGCCGGTCCGCCCAGCCGGGACGCAGGGGGAACCGCGGATCACCTGGTTCGGGTGCGGTGTGCTCATCATTTCTGTCACTCAGCGGAACCGGTAGGGCGCGCAGAGTGCCTATTCGAGGGCTCGCGCACACGCCTGACGCGCCGTACAGAGCGGGGCAGAACGGTCGCATCGCGACACGGAACGCTCTCCGCGCGTGGTGTCCCGGGCGTCGCCCAGTCCGCGGAGGCGGGCCTGCGCAGCGGCCACCGTCCGAATGTCCGACGCGTGGGCCGCACCACCACCTCGCCGTGGGTCTTCTGGCCGACCACGTCCACCCGCAGCTCGGCGGGGGCGTCCGGGGCCGTCCGCGCGTGGCGGTGCCGGAGCCCGCAGTGGACCGGGATCAGGCCGTCGATGTCGGTCTCGATGCCCGGTCGCGTGATCAGCGTCAGGGTCTCTCCCGCCATGGCCACGTCGATCCGCAGGGTGTCGTGGGTGATCACGGCCTCGGCGTGGCCGGGTGTCGCGTCGCACCACGTCACCGCGAGTTCCAGTCGCCGCGGCAGGGTCCAGCGGCCCGATCGCTCGACCGCGCCGCTGAACGCCTGCTCGATCCGGACGGTGTCCGTGGCCTTCGCGGTGGCGCCGTGCGCGGTGGCCGGCGGATCGGCGGTGAGTTCGGCCGGTTCGCTGAGGGACCGTGCGGAGAGCGCGACTTCCAGACGCTCGTCCAGCTCGTCGGCGGTGAGCAGGCCGTCACCGGCCGCGACGCGCAGCACGTCCACCGCCCGGTCGCGGTCCGTGTGAGGGGCCCGGGGTCCGGGCGGGGAACCGGGGTTCGAAGGCTTCCCGGTGGGTGGGATCCCTGCCGGCATGCTTCCGTCCTGGTCCGGTCGGCCGTCTGCGCGCGGTACGTCTCCGCGCGGCCGGACAGAGGAGTGACGCTATGTCGCGGCACCTTTCCAGCGGTCGCCGGACGGCTGGCGAGCGCCCGGCGTCCGCCCCGGTTTCGGGGGCCGCCAGTCGTGGTGGCGCAGGATCATGCGCAGGGTGGCGCCGGAGGGTGCCAGCCGCATGGCCGTGTCGCGGGCGGCGACGGCCAGGGGGTGGCAGAGCTGGTGGCCCATGCGTCCCGCCCGGCGGGCGGCGCGGGCCACGGCCTGGCTGCGGGGCCGGCGCTCGGCGTCGTACCGGGTGAGGGCGGCCTCGACGGTGGGCCCGCCGGCGAGCGCGGCGGCCAGCACGACCGCGTCCTCCAGGGCCTGGCAGGCGCCCTGGCCGAGGTTGGGGGTCATCGCGTGGGCCGCGTCGCCGAGCAGGGCGACGCGGCCGACGGCGTACGAGGGCAGCGGTGTGCGCAGTTCCCGGACATCGTGGTGGAGGACGGCCGCGGGGCGGGTCGCGTCCAGCAGCGCGGGGACCGGGGCGTGCCAGCCGTGGAACCGTCGGCGCAGTTCGGCCAGCGGGTCCGGGAAGCGCGTCCCCTCGGGGACGGTGAGGACGGCGTGCCACTCGGCCCGGCCGTCCCGCAGGCCGATGTGCCCGAACTCCGCGCCCCGCCCCCAGGTCAGTTCGAAGTCACCGCATCCGTCGACCGGGCGGTCGGTGATGGCCCGCAGCACCGTCGAGCCGCTGTACACCGGGCCGGGGTGAGCGGGGAAGAGCCGGCCGCGCGTCCTGCTGCCGACGCCGTCGGCCGCCACCACCAGGTCGGCCTCCAGCGTCCCCTCGGCCAGCTCGACCTGGACCCTTCCGGTGCCGGTGGCACGGACCGGGCCGGCCTCGGTCGCGGTCAGCAGGGCATCTGCGGGCAGGGCCGCGCGGAGCAGATGGTGCAGCTCCGCGCGCGGGACACCCATGATCGGCGCCCCGACCGCCGCCTCCAGCGCCCGCCCGTCCATGCGCGTCAGCCAGGTGCCGCCGGGTGTCCGGGTGCCGCCGGCGTACTGGCCGCGCGCGGCCGCCCGCACCGCTTCGCCGACGCCGAGTTCGTCCAGGGCCCTGAGGCCGTTGGCGGCCAGCGAGATGGCCGCCCCGGCGTCGTCGAGCACGGTCGTGCGCTCGACGACCGTCACCTCCCAGCCGGTGCGGTGGAGTCCGATCGCGGCGGCCAGTCCGCCGATGCCTCCTCCGACGATCACTGCCCTGTCACCCATGGCGAACCCCTCACTCTTCTACAGATGTAGAAGAGTGATCCTACGCGGCGGTCTACAGGTGTAGAAAGGGGTCATGGCTCCCGACCGACGCACCCTCCTCGCGGACGCGGCTCTCGGCGTACTCGCCGACGAAGGGATGCGCGGCCTGACCCACCGCGCGGTCGACCGCGCCGCGGCCCTGCCGCCCGGCAC
The DNA here is from genome assembly GCF_020521275.1 of Streptomyces daghestanicus. NCBI lineage: Bacteria > Bacillati > Actinomycetota > Actinomycetes > Kitasatosporales > Streptomycetaceae > Streptomyces > Streptomyces daghestanicus. The sequence continues at coordinate 56,640 of NZ_BNDX01000007.1, forward strand.
CACGTCGGCGTACTTCCGCACCCGGGCCGCGCTGCTCACCGCGCTCGTCACCCGCCTCGTCCACCTCGACCAGAGCGAGCTGCGGGCGGCGGCCGAGCGGCTCCCGCCGTTGCGGACCGCCGACGACCTGGTCGACGCCCTGGCGCGGCTCAGCCGCCGGCGGCTCACCGGCGAAGGGCGGCGCCGCTCACTGGCCCGTTACGCCTGCACCATCGAGAGCGTCCGCGCCCCGGAGCTGCGCGAGATCCTCGTGCCCCGGGAGAACGCCGCCCGCGACACGGTCCGCCGGTTCCTCGCCCGGCACGGTGTCCCCGACGTCGAGAGCCGCACCCGTACCTTGCTCATCTGCGTCGACGGGCTCGTCCTCGACCGGCTGGTGCACGGGGGCCGGGTTCCCCGCGAGGTCCTCGAAGACCTCGTCGCCGGCGCCCTGCGGACCGGCCCCAAACCGTCCTCGGTGCCGCCCGGGACCGTGTGATCATCACCCGCACGGGCTGCTGTTAGATTGCCGATCATGCGTCCCGGAAGTCCGCGGCTGTCCACCCGTCTGTCCGCCGCCCGTGAGCAGGCTTTCATCGGTCGCTCACATGAACTGGCCCGGTTCCGCGCGGCCCTGGCGGCGGGCCCCGACGCGCCGTCCGTGCTGTACGTCCACGGTCCGGGCGGAGTGGGCAAGTCCGCCCTGCTCAGACGGTGCGCGGACGAGGCGTCGGCGGCCGGCCGGCGGGTGGTACGGGTCGACGGCCGTCGTATCGACCCCTCCCCCACCGGGTTCGCGCTGGAGGCCGACGCGGCCACCGGGGCCGAACCGGCGGTCCTGCTCGTCGACGCCTTCGAGCACTGCCAGGGCCTGGAGGACTGGCTGCGGGAGACCTTCCTGCCCGAACTGCCCGCGGGCTCCACCGTGGTGCTGGCCAGCCGGCTCGCGCCGGCCCCGCACTGGGCGCACGACGTCGCCTGGCAGGGCATCCTGGAGGTCCTGCCGCTCGCCGCGCTCGGCCGGGACGACGCCCGGACCCTGCTGGAACGGCGCGGTGTCCCGGAGCATCTGCGGGACGCCGTGTTCGCCTTCGCCGGCGGGCATCCCCTGGCCCTCGGTCTCGCCGCCAGCGTCGCGCTCGCCGAGCCGCCGACGGCCGGTGACTGGTCCCCGACGCCCGACGTGGTCACCGCCCTGCTCACCTCGCTGGTCGGCGAACTGCCCGCCGGACCCGAACGGCTGGCCCTGGAGACCGCGGCCCACACCCTCGTCACCACCGAGGGCCTGCTGCGCTCGGTGGTCGGCGAGGAGCACGCCGCCCGGATGTTCTCCTGGCTGCGCGGGCTGCCGTACGCCGAACTGGGGCGGCACGGGCTGTTCCTGCACGAGACCGCCGCCGAGGTCATCGACCGGGACCTGCGCTGGCGGGACGCCCAGGGGTACGAGCGGATGCACCGCCTGGTGGGCCACCACCTCCTCCAGCGGGCCCGCAGCGCCCCGGAGGAGGAAGCCATGGCCGCCATCCGGGCGCTGACCCACCTCAAGCGCTACGGGCCCATGGGGCCGTACTTCACCGGCATCACCCGCGAGGGCGACGTGTACGAGGCGCCGCTGCGGCCCGAGGACCACGACACCGCGGTGCGGATGACCGCCGGGACGGAGGGCGAGCGCTCGGCCCGTCTCGTCGCCCACTGGCTCCGGCTGCATCCCGAGGGGTTCTGGGCCTACCGGTCCGCGCGGACCGGGGAACTCGTCGCCTTCATGACCTGGCTGCGGCTGACCGTCCCCGGGGAGGGTGCCGAGGAGGACCCGGTAGCGGCGGCGGCCTGGCGGCACGTGGCCGCCACCGCTCCGCTCCGCCCCGGCCAGCACCTGCTGATGTCCCGGTTCATGGTCTACCCGGCCGACTACGGCGGCATCTCGACGGTGGGGCACCTGATGCAGCTGCGGATCTGCCGCGACTGGATCCGCTCCCGTGACCTCGCGTGGTCGTTCATCGTGTCGCCGGACGCCGCCCTCTGGGACGGGCTGATGCACCACCTGGGACACCGGCGGGTCGCCGAGACCGACTGGGACAACGGCCGGGTCTTCACCACGTACGGCTGCGACTGGCGGGTCACGCCGCTGGAGATCTGGTTCGACCGCACCCAGCCGGGCGCGCTGCACGCCGGTCCGCCGGCCGGAGCGGCGGACGTGCCCGTCGTCGCGCTGGACGGTGCGGAGTTCCGGGCCGCGGTCCGTGACGCGCTGCGCTCTGTCCTCGACCCGGGCGGACTGGAGGGGAACCCGCTGCTGCGCAGCCGGCTGGTCGGTGACCGGGCCCGCCACAGCGAGGCCGGCCCGGCCGATCTGCTGCGCTCGCTGCTGGCCGAGTCCGTGGAGGGGCTCAGGAGCGAGCCCGGTCAGGACAAGGCGTACCAGGCGCTCTACACGACGTACTTCCAGCGGGTGCGGACCCAGCAGAGTGCCGCGCAGCGCCTCGGGCTGCCGTTCAGCACCTACCGCCGCCACCTCGCGCGGGGCACCGCCCTGGTGTGCGACGCGCTGTGGGAGCGGGAGCGGGGACTGGACGCGCTCGGCTGAGCGGCACCGCCCGCGCGCCCTTCGCCCTGGCGCGCGGGCGGTACCGCACGGACGGGCGGTGCGCCCCGCCCCCGCGGACGCTGACAGGCCGCCGGTGCCTTTCCTACTGTCGCCCGGTGAGCCTCTGGACCTCTCTCGAACCCGCTGCCGCCACCGTCGACCCCGGCGCCGACGTGACGGTGCGGCTTCGGCTGCGCAACACCGGCGACATCGTCGACGAGTACCGTTTCGAACCGGTCGGCGACCTCGCGCCGTGGACCACGGTGGAGCCGCCGGCGCTGCGGCTGTATCCCGGGACCACCGGGACCGTGGCGCTGGCCTTCGCCCCGCCGCGCGGCCCGGAGGCGGCCGCGGGTCCGCACCCGTACGCGGTACGGATCACCCCGGCCGTGCGGCAGGGGGCGGTGACCGTCGCCGAGGGCGCCCTCACCGTCACGCCCTTCACCGAGCTGCGGGCCGAGCTCGTGCCGCCCACCGTCCGGGGCCGGTTCCGCGGCCGGCCCCGGCTGGCCGTCGACAACCTCGGCAACACCGCGCTGACCGCGTCGCTCACCGGCTCCGACACCGGCGACCGCCTCCACCACGAGCTGAGCCCCGCAGGCGTGCGCATCGAACCCGGCCGCGCCACGTTCGTGCGGGTGGTGCTCAAGCCCCGCGACATCATCTGGTCCGGGGCGAAGGAGGAACGGCCCTACACCCTGCACGTCCACCGCGCCGGTACCGAGGCACACCCGGTGGACGGCGTGTTCGTCCAGCTCGGCCTGCTGCCCCGCCGGCTCGCCGCCTGCCTCGGGGTGACCGTGGCGCTCACGCTCGCCTTCGTCATGCTGTGGATCGGGTACCAGCCGCAGGTCCGCACCCTGGCGACGGAGCGGACCGACGAGGCCGCCGCCGGCCTGCCGCCCGCGCCCGAGCCGTCCGCGCCCGGTCCCGCCGGTGCGAAGGCGCCGTCGGCCGGCCCGGCCGAGGTGCCGGGCACCACCGGGGACGGCGGCCGGGGGGAGGGCGGCGGGGCCGCGGCGGGCCCGGACCCGGGCGCCGGGTCGAACGGCGCGTCGTCGGGCGGGTCCGGGGGCCCGGCCGCCGCGCCGGGGGCGGGTGGGCGGGAGGCCGCCCGTGGCCCGCTGCCGTTCCGGGCCGGGGACGGGCCCAACCTGTTCGTCCAGTTCGCCCAGGTCCGGATGAAGACCGCGAACGCCTCGGACCCGTGCCGGCTCACCGGCTCCGTGCGCGACGGCGTCATGGACGCGGCGACCGTGGCGGCGATCGCCTGCTTCCAGAAGGCCGGTGACGCCCGGTACGGCGGGGTCACGGCCGCCACGGACGGCGCGGGCAGCCTGGGCCGGTCCACGATGACCGCGCTGCTGATGGCGCACTTCGGCACCGACACCTCCGCGGTCCGGCCGGGAGACGAGAACCCCGACGTCGTCTGGCTGGACAGCGTCCTGCTGTGGGCGGACAACGTGCAGTACGACGCCGCCGACGTGAAGGCGCTGGAGGCCCGTGTCCGGGCGGACATCGGTTACCTCAGGAGCGCGGCGGACCGGGCGAGCGCCACCGCCGACGACGGTTTCGCCCAGCGCGTCGCCTCCTGCCAGCGGGCCCTCGGGCTCCGGGCGACCGGCACGGCCGACGCCGCGCTCTTCGCGGCCCTGCACGCGGGCCGGGTCAAGGACCAGGACGAGGCCGGCCAGGTGACCGCCGGGGAGTTCCCGCCCGCGACGGTCGGGCGGTGACCCGGGAGGCGGTGGTGCGCGGGCGGGAACGGCGGGCGGGCGGGCCGGCGTCAGATCAGGCCCTCGCGCAGGGCGTGGGCCACCGCGTGGGTGCGGTTGCGCAGGTGCAGTCGCATCGTGAGGCCCTGCAGCACGGTCTTGACGGTGCGTTCCGAGTACGCCAGTTCCGCCGCGACCTCGCGGGTCTCCATCCCCTCGGCGAGCAGGCGCAGCACGTCGGCCTCGCGGGAGGTGAGCCCGGCGGGCACGGCGTCGGGGCGGCCGGCGGCGCCGCGGTGCAGGGTGCCGGCCTGGTCCATGAGCCGGCTCAGCAGGTCGCCGGGCAGGTGGCCGTCGCCGCGGGAGGCCGCGAGAACGGCCTGCAGCAGCCGGCCCGCCGTCGCCTCGTGACGCCACACCACGGCGCCGACGCCGCACTCCACCACGTCGAGCAGTTCGTGCTCGCGCAGGGTGCCCACCACCAGCACGGAACGGGCGCCCTCGCCGCGCACCACCTTGCGCAGCCTCGCGTACGCCACCTCGTCCAGTGTCTCGACAACCAGCACCGCCACCGCGCCGGAGCCCGGCGGGGGGACCTCGGTGACGTCGAGCACCGGGTGCTCGCGCAGCTGGCTGCGCAGGCCGGCCCGGGAGACCGGGTCCAGGGCGTGGACGGTCACCGGGATGCGCGAACGGTCGGGACGGGCCGTCCCGCCGGCCGCGGGGGACGCGTGGGCAGCGTCGGAAAGGTGCACGGGTACTCCTCTGGCGTCTCAGGTACGTCGACACCGCCGCGTCCGGTGCGTTCCGGGGCGGTGGTGTCCGGCGGCGCGCGGGCGTGCGGGACGGGGGTCACCGCGGTGCCCCCGGCCCTGCCCTGACGTGCCGTCGCGGCGGCCAGAGTGCCGCCGGGGAGTGCTCATCCGGAAGCTCACCGGACTGCCCGGTCGTGCTCATTGCGGTACGCCGGCCCCGGGCGGCCGCCCGTCGCGCGTACGACGCGTGACGGGCGGCGTGTGACGTCAGTGGTAGGTGTGGGCGACCGCGTGCCCCTTGCCGCGGCTGATCATCCACTTGTTGACCGGGGTGGTGAGCAGGAAGGCGACGGCGAAGCCGCCCAGGAGCGAGGTCCAGAAGAGCCGGTCGGCCAGGTGGGCGTCCATGGCGCCGGGGACCAGGGCGATGATGCCGTTGTCGACCAGTTCCATCACGGCGATCGAGACCGTGTCGGCGGCGAGGGCGACCTTGACGGCGGTCCGCAGGTCCAGGCCGGCGCGGCGCACCCCGAGGAGGGTGAAGGAGTAGCCGAACACGAAGGCCAGGGCGATGGCGAGCACCATCGTGGAGACGTTGCCCCAGGCCAGGGCGGTGCCGATGACCATGCCGAGGATCTCGCCGACGGCGCATCCGGTCAGGCAGTGCAGGGTGGCCTTCGCCGCCGCGGCCCATGAGGCGGGGGCGGAGGGACGGTGCTGGTGTGCGGTGCCGGAGTGGTGCTGGTGTGTGCTGTGGTCCATGAGCGGCGTCCCCGTTTCCGTCCGGTGTGGCTCACCAAGAGGGTCTTACCCACTCCAACCGTATACCCCCCTGGGGTATTCCGCCGGTTCCGGCCCCGGCGCGCGCCGGGGCCGGGACGCGGGCCGCTCAGCCGGCGGCCGGGTCGTCCAGTACGGCGGTGACGGGTCCCAGGTCGGTGTCCGGTTCGGCGGCCCGTGCCAGGGACCAGAAGAGCAGGGCGACGCCGATCGCGCCGGGGTCGGGAGCGCCGAGGGCGCGTTCACCGAGGTAGGAGGCGCGGCCCCGGCGGGCCTTGATGTCCGCGGTGGCCCGGGCCCCGGCGAGGGAGGCGCGGGCGGTGTCCGCGAAGCCCGAGCCCGCGTCGAGGGCGTCGCGGGCGGGGACCAGCGCGTCGACCAGGGTGCGGTCACCGGGCTCGGCCTCGCCGACGCGCTGGATGGCGGCCAGTCCCTCGCGCACGCCGGCCGCCCAGCCCTCCGGGCCGTCGCCGTGCGCGGCCAGGGCCCGGCCCATCTCCTGGAACAGCAGGCCCATCAGGGGACCGCTGGTGCCGCCGACCTCGTCCAGGAAGACCTGGGCCGCGACCGTGAAGGGCACCTGGTCGAAGCCCTCGTCGAGACGGGCCTCGACACCGTCGAGCCCGGCGCACAGGTTGTCGCCGAAGTCGCCGTCGCCGGAGAGCTGGTCGAGCGCGGTCAGCCGGTCGTGGGCGGTGCGGGCGGCCTCCGCGTAGATACGCAGGACCTTTTCCTGGTCGACGGTCACGGTCATCGGGCGGTCTCCGAGAGGGGGAAGGCGGGGGTCAGGGCGGGGGCGTGCCACCAGTCGAGCCAGTTCTCCCGGAGCGCGGTCACCGTCACCGAGAAACCGCTCATGTCGAGGGCGGGCACGAAGGTGCCGACGAGCTGGCCGGCGACGCGGACACCGCGTTTGTCGAGCTGGTGGCGGACCCGGTCGTGGATGGCGTACAGCTCCAGCAGGGTGGTCGCGCCGAGGCCGTTGACCAGCAGCAGGACGGCGTCCTCGGGGTCGGGCAGGCCGTCCAGGACCTGCTGGGTCATGCGGTCGACGAGGTCGGCGAAGTCCGGGCGGGGCACGGTGCGGGCGGCGCGCTCGCCGTGGATGCCGACGCCGTACTCGATCTCCCCGTCGGCCAGCGCGAACGCCTCGCCGCCCCGGCCCGGAGCGGTCTGGGCGCGGGCGGCGACCGCGATGCTGCGCGAGGCCGCCGCGAACGCGGCGCCGGCCTCGGCCAGTTCGTCCAGGCCCAGGCCGGCGTCGGCCGCGCCGCCGAGGAGTTTCTCCACGACGACGGTGGCGCCGGTGCCACGGCGGCCGGTGGCGGTCTCGGCGTCGTCGGTGGCCAGGTCGTCGTCGACCAGGACGCGGCGCACGGGGATGCCGTCGGCGCGCAGGCGCTCGGCGGCGATGCCGAAGTTGATGCGGTCGCCGGTGTAGTTCTTGACGACGTGCAGGACGCCGTCCCCGCCGGCGACGGCACGGGATGCCTCGTAGACCTGGCGGTTGTGCGGGGAGGCGAAGACCCGGCCCGGGACGGCGGCGTCCAGCATGCCGCGTCCGACGAATCCGGCGTGCAGGGGCTCGTGTCCGGAGCCGCCTCCGGACAGCAGGCCCACGCGGCGTCCGGGGTGGCGGTCGCGGGCGGTGACGTAGAGGGGGTCCTCGTGGAGGCTCACTAGGCCGGGGTGGGCCAGCGCGAAGCCACGCAGAGCGGCGTCCACGGGCGCGTCGACCGGCAGGAAGAGATGGTTCACGGCGTGGTGGTCCTTTCGGGGTGCGCTGGGTCACGGTACCCATCCGTCCGGTGTCGGCCCCGACCCGGGCCCGCCGTGTCGTGCCGCCGGGGTGGGTGTGCGGGGCGGCCGTCCCGGTGGTGCCGCCGTCCTCCTGCCCGCCCGCCGGGCCGGTGACCGGGTGATTCCCCCGGCCTGGCGCCCTCCGGCGGCCGGCCGTCCCGTTCCCCGCCGTGCGGAACCGGGTGCCGTACCCGGCGGGCCGGCACCCCGCGTACCGTGCCGGGGACGGTCAGCTGCCCTTGTGGCGGGGGGAGTTGGCGGCCGGGGACGGACCGGTCGAGCCGCGCGCGGTGGTCCTCAGGCGTGGGGGTGCTGCCCCGCGCTCGCGCCCGCCGGGGCACCCGCGCCGGTGGCGGAGGCGGTGGGCGACAGGGCGCGGGCGGCCCGGGTGCGGAAGCGGTTGAGGTAGTAGGCCATGCGGGTACCGCGTCCGTCGGCGCTGCCGGCGGTGGTGGCCGCCTCCCAGCAGACGGCCACCGCCTCCTTGAAGAAGACGTGGGCGGAGGCGGGTTCGTGGTCGGCGGTGGTGACCTCCACCAGCAGCCGGTCGGGTCCCCGGGTCCGGTCCCGGGCGGGGGCGGGTCCGGTGGCCCGCTTCAGCGGGGGCCGGTTGGGCAGCGTCCCGCCGGTGTCCGGCCGTACGGCGAGGGCGCGGTCGTGCAGGGCGGACGCCGCCGCGACGATGATCTGGAGTTGTTCGGCGAAGCCCGTGCCCGGCATGGGGATCTCCAGGTCGGGGTGGTGGTCGTAGCCGATGGCGACGGCCGCGGCCACGAACTCGATGACCGCCCGGGCCTCGGGGGTGTGCCGCCGCGGTACCGCGTGGCTCAGCCCGCTGAGGACCCGCAGCACCGTGGAGATGCTGGTGTCGGCGGTGACCAGGCGGTACGCGGGAGTGTCGTCGTCACCCGGACCCGCGCCGGGGTCCTGCGCGGCCCGGGCGCCGGCCTGGGCGCCCCACAGGGCGGCGGCGTGGGTGTCGCCGCGGGCCAGGTGCTGCAGGTGCAGGCAGTAGGAGGCGGGGGCGTCGTCGGCGCCGGCGGCGTACTGCCACCAGAACCGGGCGCCGTCCTCGGCACCGGCGAGCTGCAGGACGCAGCCCAGGATCCACGCGGCGCGCGGCTGGGGGACCTGGTCGGTGAGGAAGTCGGCGAGCTGGTCGGGGGTGCAGCGGGCGACGACCGTCTCGCACAGGGCGGCGAGGCTCTGTGCGGCGTCGTCGTCGGCGGCGGTGCCGTGGCCGTCCCCGGGCGGCAGGTCGTCGAGGCCGAGGCCGGCGTAGGCCAGGTCGTCGTGGGGGACGGTGTCGGACGGGACCTGGGGCCGGTGCAGCAGCAGCGACTGGGCGAGGAGGTCGTCGACGGTGCTCATGGCGGGGGGATCACTCCTGGGTGTCGAAGTCGGGGCGGAGCCGGTCCAGTGCCCCTCGGGCGTGGTGGTCCAGGGTGTGGGTGACGGCCGGGGACAGGCCGACGACACCCGGTACGGCGTCCGGGTCGGTGGCGCACAGGTAGCGCAGGACGATGACGTCCATCTGGTCCGGCGGCAGCCCCGCGATGGCGTCGAAGAAGCGCGCGAGGACGTCGACGCGGGCCAGGCGGTCGGCGAGGTCGGGGAGGTCGGCGAGGACGGCGGTGGAGAACGCCGCCGCCCGCAGGTCGGGGCGCCCGTCGGGGCGCCGGGGGGCGCGGGCGAGCACCCGGGAGCGCAGCAGCTGCCAGGCGTGGCGGGGGGTGTCGGGGCTGCCGGTGGCCTCGTCCCAGGTGAGCCAGAGGATGTCGAAGGTCTCGGCGACCACCTGCCGGGCGCGGCGTTCGGTCTGGAGGAACGCCTGCGCGTAGGCGGTGTAGGGCCGCCACATGGCCTGGGTCAGCCCCAGGTGCGCGACGGGCTGGTGCTCCGGGCCGGGCGGCTGGACGTCGAGGATCCGGCTCCTGATCCAGGCGGTGTCCTTCCTGGCCTCCACCGCCGCCGCCGTCCACAGCCGGCGCAGCGGGCCGACGGGGATGTCCAGGGCCCGGACCACGCTGTAGGTGATCTCCCAGCCCGGGTAGTAGCCCTTGCCCCGCAGGAGTTCGGAGAGCCGGGTCTTGGAGTAACCGGAGCGGCTCACGAGGTCGTCGAGGGTGAGGCCGCTGGCCTCGAGACGGCTGCGGACCGGCTCCAGCCAGCTCCGGTGGGCGGCGCCGGCCGTCTCGCAGATCGGCTCCGGCGGGCGGCCCCGGCGTCCGGGAGGGTCGCCCTCGGACCGGTCCGGTGTCTGGGACGGCTTCACCGTGTCGGCTCCTCACTGCCGGCCGGCACGGTCGCCGTCGCCGGCGCGGTGGCCGGCGTGCCGGGCCGGGTCCCGGGCGTGCCGAACGCCGAGACGATCTGCTGGATCAGGAGTCCGAGCGAGGGCAACAGGGCGCCTACGGCCGCGAGTTGCCCCAGCACGGTCATCACCGTGCTCCACGCGAGGACCGCCGCCAGGACGGCCACGGTCATCACCTGCCTGCTTCTCATCGCACCTTCCCTGGGAGGTGAAGAGGGGTCTGGAGGGAATGCGCTCCGGGGGCGGTGCTGAGGCGCCCCGAGGGAGTGCATGACAGCATGGTGCGCCGGACCCGTCACGCTCAACGTGGTCACGCCCTTGCGGAACAATGGACCGGTGACGGACTCCGGAACCGTCCCTTCCACCGGCCCCGATACCTCAAGTCGCCCGCCGGACGCGGTGGTTCGGGCGGAATGAACACTTTCGGTGGCCGGGCCGTACTTCTCGTCGCGGCGCGGGCGGGATGGCGCACCATGGAGGGCGGGCGCCTCCCCCGGCGTCACACCTTCCGGTCTGGAAGGCCGCACGGCCCCCTTGTGCTGAGGAACGACCGAAGGGGACCGGCCTGCTTCCGTCCGTCCGGCCGTCCGCCGCGCCGGACGGAAGCAGTGCGCGGCAGCGGTACCCAGAGGCAGTGCGCGGCGGCGGTAGGCGGCGCCCGGCGGTCAGGCGCGAGGCGAGAGCGCCCGCACCCACGCGGGGCCGGGGTCGGTGCGGGCCCTGCCGTCCGCCAGGACCGTCGGCACCGTCTCGTCGCCGCCATCGGCCTCCCGTACCGCGGCGGCGCCCTCCGGGTCGCGCCAGATGTCCACCCGGTGCGGCCGGCGCGCGTCACGGCCCAGCCGGGCGCGCAGCCGCAGGCAGTACACGCAGCCGGGCCGCCAGAAGACGATCGGCCGGCCGTCGGCCGCGCTGCGGCGCCGGGCCTGCGCCAGGCCGGACGACCGCGGGAGGACCAGCGGGGACGCGACCGCGGCGAGCGGCAGGAACGCCAGCAGGACGGCCGCCCCCGGTACGGGCTCCCCCGCGCGGAACGGGGACGCCGCGACGGCCGCGCCGCACAGCACCAGGGACACCGGCAGGGCCCAGGGACGCATCATGAGGACGCGGGCTGTCCGCGGACCGTCGAAGCCGGTGCTCCGGGGCTCACGGCCGCGAACAGCGCGACTTTGCATGTTCATACATTGTCCTGCATACTTTATCCATGTCCAAGGTCCTCACTTCCCTTCCCACCGGCGAGCGCGTCGGCATCGCCTTCTCCGGCGGACTCGACACCTCGGTCGCGGTCGCCTGGATGCGTGACAAGGGCGCCGTCCCGTGCACCTACACCGCCGACATCGGCCAGTACGACGAGCCCGACATCGCCTCGGTGCCGGGCCGGGCCAAGAGCTACGGCGCCGAGGTCGCGCGTCTGGTCGACTGCCGGGCGGCGCTCGTCGAGGAGGGCCTGGCCGCGCTCGCGTGCGGGGCGTTCCACATCCGCTCGGGCGGGCGGGCGTACTTCAACACCACGCCGCTCGGCCGGGCCGTCACGGGCACGCTGCTGGTGCGGGCGATGCTGGAGGACGACGTCCAGATCTGGGGCGACGGGTCGACCTTCAAGGGCAACGACATCGAGCGGTTCTACCGCTACGGTCTGCTCGCCAACCCCAACCTGCGGATCTACAAGCCCTGGCTGGACGCGGACTTCGTGACCGAGCTGGGCGGCCGCAAGGAGATGTCGGAGTGGCTCCAGGCCCACGGCCTGCCCTACCGGGACAGCACGGAGAAGGCGTACTCCACCGACGCCAACATCTGGGGCGCCACCCACGAGGCGAAGACCCTGGAGCACCTCGACACCGGGGTGGAGACCGTCGAGCCGATCATGGGCGTGCGGTTCTGGGACCCCGAGGTCGAGATCGCCACCGAGGACGTGACGATCGGCTTCGAGCAGGGCCGCCCGGTGACGGTCAACGGCAAGGAGTTCGCCTCCGCCGTCGACCTGGTGATGGAGGCCAACGCCATCGGCGGGCGGCACGGCCTGGGCATGTCGGACCAGATCGAGAACCGGATCATCGAGGCCAAGAGCCGCGGCATCTACGAGGCACCGGGCATGGCGCTGCTGCACGCGGCCTACGAGCGGCTGGTCAACGCCATCCACAACGAGGACACCCTCGCCCACTACCACACCGAGGGACGGCGCCTCGGCCGGCTGATGTACGAGGGCCGCTGGCTGGACCCGCAGGCGCTGATGGTGCGCGAGTCGCTCCAGCGCTGGGTCGGCGCGGCCGTCACCGGCGAGGTCACCCTGCGGCTGCGGCGCGGTGAGGACTACTCGATCCTCGACACCACGGGCCCGGCGTTCAGCTACCACCCGGACAAGCTGTCCATGGAGCGTACCGAGGACTCGGCGTTCGGCCCGGTGGACCGGATCGGCCAGCTCACCATGCGCAACCTGGACATCGCCGACTCCCGCGCCAAGCTGGAGCAGTACGCGGGCATCGGTCTGATCGGTACGGCCAGCCCGGCCATCGGCGCGGCCCAGGCCGCCGCGACCGGTCTGATCGGCACCATGCCGGAGGGCGGCGCCGAGGCCATCGCCTCGCGTGGCGAGGTCTCGGCCGAGGACGAGATGCTGGACCGTGCCGCGATGGAGTCCGGCACCGACTGATCCCGCGCGGACGACCGACCGGCCCGGCGCCCTCGGCGCCGGGCCGGTCGTCGTGCGGCGGCGGGCCGGTCGTCGTGCGGCGGCGGGCCGGTCGTCGTGCGGCGGCGGTGCCGGCAGCGGGGACTCCGGGAGAGGGGACTTTCGGGAGAGGGCGGGGCGATCCCGTCGTGCCCGCTACCGGAGGCGGGGGCCGGTCGTTGTCGACGGCGAACGCCGCGCGCCGTGACCGACGGCCGCGGCCCGGTCCGCACCTCACCCGGAGTCCGATGATCGCCGAAATGCCTCGCGGCGGCCCTGACGCGCCCCGCTGGGACCGCTGGTTCGAGACCAGCCGCATGGAATACCTCGACCGGCCCGACACCCCGGACGAGGGGCGGCGGGTGCTGCGCGGGCTGGACCGTTTCCAGCGTCTGACGCTCGGCTACCGCTCCTTCTGCCGGCTGACCCTCCAGCAGGTCCGCGGGGTCGCCACGCCGGAGATCCTCGAACTCGGGGCGGGACTGGGCGGGCTCGCGCGGCGCCTCGTCGACCGGCACCCCACCGCCCGGGTCACCGTGAGCGACGTCGACCCCGGCGTGGTCGGGGCACTGCGGCGCGGTCCGCTGGGCGCGCACCCCCGGGTGACGCCCGTGGTGCTGGACGCGACGGCGATCGACGCCCCGGACGGCGCCTTCGACGTCGCCGTGCTGACCATGTCCCTGCACCATCTGTCCCCGCCGGGCGTCGTGGCGCTGCTGGGCGAGGGCACCCGCGTCGCGCGGCAGCTGCTGATCATCGACGGCTGGCGGCATCCCGCCTACCTCGCGGTCGCGCCGCTGCTCTGGCTGACCGGCGGCCGACCGCACGTCCACGACGGGCTGATCAGTCTGCGCAGGCTCTACGGCGCGCCGGCGCTGCACGCCCTGGCCGGTGCCGGTGCGGCGGCCGTGACGGTGCGCACGCGTTTCGTCCCGCCCGGGTATCTGGTGGCGGTGGCCACCCGGGACGCCGACGGCCGGCGGACGGCCGACGACGGCGCCCACGGCCGGCGGTCGGCCGATGCCGGCCCGCACGACCGGCAGACCGCCACCGGCTGCCCGCACGACCGGCAGACCGCCGACGACGGCCCGCACGACCGGCGGGACGCGGACGGCGACACTCGCGACAGGTGCACCGCCGACGGCACTCCTCCCCCGCCCCCCTCCCCTGGACTTCTCCCATGAGCCTCGCCGCCGCACCGGTCAAGGCGTTCTTCGCGCTCTCCCGTGGCACCCAGGCGTCCCTGAGCGTCGCCCAGCCGCTGACCGCCGCGCTCCTCGCCGCCGACCACCCCCCGCCGGTCCGGCTGGCGGCGGCCACCGTCGCCGCGTTCGCGGGCTTCTTCGCGGCGTTCGCCGTCAACGACGTCCTCGACGTCGACCTGGACCGGCGGCGGTTCGCCCATGTACGGCCCTACGAGGGCGCCGACCTCGACGGCGTCGGCGGACGGCACCCCCTCGCCCTGGGCAGGGTCTCCCGGCGGGCCGCCCTCACCTACATCGCCACCCTGGGCCTGGTCGCGCTGGTCATCACCGCGCTGCTCGGGTGGGTGTGCGTCGCCCTGTTCGCCGTGGCCGCCTGCCTCCAGGTCCTCTACTGCCGGCTGGCCACCGTGACCTCGGTCAAGTTCCTGGTCAGCGGCGTGATGGTCGCGGTCGGCGCCGCCGTCGGCTGGTTCACGGTGTCCACCGCCGTCGACGCCCCGCGGCTCGGCCTGCTCCTGGTGTGGATGGCGGCGTGGGAGATCGGCGGGCGCAACATCCCCAACGACCTCGCCGACCTCGACGAGGACCGCCACCTCGGGGTGCGGACCCTGCCCGTCGTCCACGGTCCCCGGACCGCCGCCGCCGTCGCCTGCGGTTTCCTGCTCCTGGCCGGCGCGGCGAGCTGTGCCCTGGCCTGGGTGGCACTGCGTTCCTTCGGCACGGTGGGGCTGGCCGGCACGCTGCTGGTCGCCGCGGTGACCTCGGTCGGTCCGGCGCTGGCCCTGCTGCGCCGGCCCCGGCCGCCGGTCGCCCTGGCGGTGTTCAACCGGGCCTCGCTCCAGCCCGTGGGGGTGCTGGCCGCGTTCGCCGCGGGCCTCGCCACCGGTGGCTGACCGCCCGGCCGGCCCCGGTGCCACGTGGACCGGGACCGTCCGGACGGCCGGCCGGGACGCGCGGGGCCACCGCACCGCGCCACCGGCGTCCGGACGAGCAGCGCGGGGCTGCGGTTAAGGTCGTCCCCATGCGCCTCGCCCTCTTCGACCTGGACGGCACCCTGGTCGACCGCCGTGCCGCGGTCACGGACGCCATATCCGACCTCGTCCACGACCACGCCTACGGGCCCGACATCGAGGAGTGGCTGCGGACCGAACTGGCCGACACCGCCGACCGCGACGACTTCGTCCGGCTGCGGGCCCGTTTCGGCGTCGCCGAGGACCCCGGCCACCTGTGGCGGGTCTACGTCGACCGGATGGCGGCCGCCGTCAGCTGCCGCCCCGAGGTCCTGGAGAGCCTGGCCCGGCTCAAGGAGGCCGGCTGGAGCATCGGCGTGGCCACCAACGGGGCCAGTGACATCCAGCGCGCCAAGGTGCGGGCCACCGGGCTCGCCGACCTGATCGACGGCATCGCCGCCTCCGGCGACATCGACGTCCGCAAACCGGACGCGCGGCTGTTCGAGCTGGCGGCGGCCCGCTGCGGCACCCAGCTGTCCGCCGGGGACTGGATGACCGGCGACAACCCGGAGACCGACATCGCCGGCGGCACGGCGGCCGGCCTGACCGCCATCTGGGTGCGGGGCCGCCCGTGGCCGGAGGGGCTGCACGCGCCGCACCACAGCGTCGACGACGTCCCCGAGGCCGTCGCCCATCTGCTCGCCCACTCACCGGAGTAGCCCATGTCCCAGCGGCCCGTCGTAGGCATCCTCCACCCCGGCAGCATGGGCGCCGCCGTCGCCGCCTGCGCGGCGGACCGCGCCGCCGCCGTGCTGTGGTGCGCGGAGGGACGCGGTCCGGCCAGCGCGCGCCGGGCCGAGCGGTCCGGCCTGACGGCCGTACCGACCCTGCGGGAGCTGACCGGCCGGGCCGACGTCCTGATCAGCCTGTGTCCGCCCGCCGCCGCCGAGGACGTGGCCCGGTCCGTCGCCGGACACGGTTTCGCCGGTGTCTACGTCGAGGCGAACGCGGTCAGCCCGCAGCGCGCCGAGCGGATCGCGGGGCTGTTCGGCCCGCCGGCGACCGTCGTGGACGGCGGGGTGATCGGCGCCCCGCCGGTCGGTGGCAGCACCCCCTTCCTGTACCTGTCGGGTCCGCGGCTCCAGGCCGAGGAGGTGGCCCGGCTCTTCGACGGCACCGCCGTACAGGCGCGGGTGCTGGGGCCGCGGATCGGGCAGGCGTCGTCGCTGAAGCTCGCCTACGCCGGTTTCCAGAAGGTCAGCCGGGTCCTGGTCGGCCTCTCCCACGCGCTGGCCCGGGAGCACGGCGTCGACGGGGAGCTGCTCGACGTCGCGCGGAGCCGCTCGGACACGTACCTGGCCGACGCGGAGCACGTGCCCTCGGCCGCGGCGCGTGCCTGGCGGTGGGGTCCGGAGATGGACGAGATCGCCGACACCCTCGAAGCGGCGGGGCTGCCGCCCGAACTGCTGCGCGCGGCGGCGACGACGCTGGAGCGCTGGCACGACAGCAAGGACGACGCCGGTCTCACCCTGGCCGAGGCGCTGGACCGGCAGGCCCGCCCCGCACCGGAGTAGACGCCGCACGGAGAGGGGCGTACGGCACCGCGCTCACCGGTGATCGTGCCGATGGCACCGCGCCGTCGCGCCACGACGCTGGGCCGGGTCAGGCACCCGCATCCCCGTCAGGAGGGTCCATGCGTCGTCGCTCTCCCCGCCGTCTCCCCGGCCTCCTGGTGACCGCCACCGCCGCGTTCACCCTGTCCTCCTCGGCCTCGGCGGCCGGCACGGCCGACCCCGCCGCCGGCCGCCGCCCGGTCCGCCGAGGCCGCCGCCCGGCCGCTGTCGACCAGCATCCAGGTCGTCTTCGTGCACGGCCGCGCCGGCAACGCCTCCGACTGGGTCACCGCCATGAGCGTCTTCCGCCTCAACGGCCGGTCCGGCTCCCACCTGTTCGCCTACGCGTACGACTCGTACGGCGACAACGTCACCAACGCCCAGGGCCTGGCCTCCTGCGTCGACACCGTGAAGGCCCGCACCGGGGCGAGCAAGGTCGCCATCGTCCACCACTCGATGGGCGGGCTGGTCAGCCAGTACTACCTGAAGGTGCTCGGCGGGCACAGCAGCGTCAGCCACCTCGCCTCGGTCGCCGGCGCCAACCACGGCACGACGTACGACGGGGCCTGCCTGAGCTGCCCACCTGTCAGCAGATGTACCCGGGGTCGTCGTTCACAGCGCAGATCACGTCGGGGGACGAGACGCCCGGCAGCACCGCGTACGCCACCTGGTACCCGGCGTGCGACGGCATCATCGTCCCGTACACCAGCACCCGGCTGAGCGGGGCGACCGACAACGACGTGCTCTGCCAGACCCGCATCGGGTACCTGGCCGACGCGGTCGTCCTGGGCGGGACCACGGACTTCATCGGCTCCTGACCCGCCCGGCCCCGGTTCCCCCGCGGAGCCGGGACCGGCCGCCGCCGTCCCCCCGCGGAACGCGATAGTCCACACAGGGCGCGTCATAGTCCACACCCGGCTCCCTACGCTCGCAGTGAGCCTCGGCAAGAGCCGGCCAAGAGGCTTCGGTGGTGCACCCCCACAGCACGTCCCCTCCCCGAAGAAATCCCCCACGGACGGAGTTCCACATGCGCAGGACGAGCGCACGGTTCACCCTGGCCGCGGCGACGGCGACGGCTGTCGTCATGGCCGTCACCGCCACCGGCACGGCGAGCGGTTCCGCCCCCGCCGAGCCGCTCGCGGCGGCCGCTGCGGGTCCGGTCGGTTTCGGCGCCGCCACCACCGGCGGGGCCGGCGGCGGCACGGTCACCGTCTCCACCGCCTCCGCCTTCATCAGCGCCGTGCAGAGCGGCAGCGCCCAGACCGTGCGGGTCAACGGCACGATCGCGCTGTCCTCGATGACGAAGGTGGCGTCGAACAAGACCATCGTCGGCGTCGGCACCTCCGGGAAGATCACCGGGAGCGGCCTCAACGTCGCCAACGCGAACAACGTCATCATCCAGAACCTGACGTTCACCGGGTCGAACGACGACGCGATCAACGTGCAGTACTCGACCAACGTCTGGATCGACCACAACGACATCTCCGACGCCTACGACGGCGCGGTGGACATCAAGCGGGCCTCCACCAACATCACCGTGTCCTGGAACCGCACCCACGACCAGGACAAGAACATGCTGCTGGGCCACTCCGACGACAACGCCTCGGAGGACACCGGCAAGCTGAAGGTGACCTACGTCAACAACTGGTTCGACGGCACCAACCAGCGCAACCCGCGGGTCCGCTTCGGCAACCCGGTGCACGTGCTGAACAACTACTTCAGCGACATCGGCTCCTACGGTGTCGCCTCCACCGAGAACGCCGGTGTCCTGGTGGAGGGCAACTACTTCGAGAACACCGAGGACCCGTACCACCTCGGTGAGGGCTCCTCCGACGAGGGGTCGCTGGTGGCGAGGAACAACTACTTCGTCGGCTCCGGGACGGGCCAGACCGGTGGCAGCGTGGCGTCCATCCCGTACAGCTACACCGCGCAGTCGGCGTCGTCCGTGAAGGCGACGGTGACCGCCGGGGCGGGAGTCGGCAAGATCTGACCCTCCCTCAGGCGCCCCGCGCGCCCGGACGGGACCGGTGGCCGCCCGCGCCACCGGTCCCGTCCGGCGTCCCCCCGGCCCCTCGCGTCCTGTCCGGTCCCGTGTCTTGCCGGGTACGGCCGCCTCGTCTAGGTTCTCCAGCCCGCCCCGCAGCCCGGGGCCGACCGAGGGGAGCGCCGATGGCCGCTGACCCGCACGACAGGGCGGACGGCGGCCCGCGCCGGCCGCTCACCATCGGGCTGCTGACCGCCAACATCCATCTCGGTGTCGGCGCGACCCTGTGGTCCGGTGTCCGCGCCGCCGCCGACCGCAACGAGGTCGGTCTGGTCTGCTTCCCCGGCGGCGAGCTGCGCGGTGGCGCGCCCCGCGGCGCGCTGTACGAACTGGTCGGCCCGGCCCGGCTGGACGGGGTCGTCTGCTGGAGTTCGGCGATCGGGCTGCCGTCCTCGGGGGCGCGGGCCAGGAGCCTGCTGCGGCGGCTGGCGCACCTGCCGGTGGTCAGCCTCAACCAGCCGCTCGGCGACCAGGCGGACGTGCTCTCCGTGGACAGCCACGCGGGCATGCGCACCCTGGTCGGTCATCTCGTCGCCCGGCACGGCTGCCGGCGCCCCGCGTGCATCCGCGGTCCGGTCGCCAACCCGGTCTCCGAGGAGCGGTACCGCGCCTACGTGGACGCGCTGCGCCACCACGGGATCGGACTGGAGAGCACCCATGTGTGCGCCGCGGTGGACTTCGACGCCGGGGGCGGGGCCTCGGCGATGCGGGTGCTGCTGGACGCGCGGGGACTGAAGCCGGGGGTGGACTTCGACGCGGTGCTCGCGGGCAGCGACGTCCTGGCGGCGGACGCGCTGCGGCTGCTCGCGGAGCGCGGGGTGCGGGTGCCGCAGGACGTGGCCGTGGTCGGTTTCAACGACTCGCCGGAGGCCCGGCTGGGCGATCCGCCGCTGACCTCGGTGGCGCTGCCCTTCGCGGAACTGGGCGCGCTGGCCGTCGACACGCTGGTGGCCCGGCTGCGGGGCTCCCGGCCACCGGACCGTACGACGATCCCGGCCACCCTCGTACCGCGCCGCTCCTGCGGGTGCCGCTACCCGGCGCCCCGGTACGCGGTGCGGCCCCGGGCGGCGGCCGGCCCGGCCGAGGAACCCCGGGGCTGGGCGGCGCTGGAGGCGCTGGTGCCGGGCGCGGCGGCCCGGCTCGGGGAGGCCTTCCACGCCGACCTGTCGCCCGGCCCGCCACGGCCGGCGGGGGCGGCGCGGGCGGACGACGGGGAGGGCGAGGAGGACGGGGCGGGTTTCCTGCCGCTGGTGGAGCGGCTGCTGCGCGGACGGGTCCGGGGTCCGGCCGAGGCGGAGCGCTGGCACCAGGCGCTGGAGCGGGTACGGCTCGGTGTCGTCGACACCCTGCCGGTGGAGCTGCGCGGACCCGCGGAGGCGCTGTTCGGGCGGGCCCGGCTGCTGGTCGCGGAGCGGTCCCGGGCGCTGCTCGAGTACGGGCGCTGGACACAGGGCCAGCGGGCGCGGCGGCTGCGGGAGTTCGGCACCGCGCTGACGACGGTGGTCGACCTCGACGGGCTGTCGGACGTCCTGGAACGGCACCTCGCCCGGCCGGGCGTGCCGGCCTGCCGGATCGTGCTGTACGGGCAGGACGGGGCGGCGCCGGTGCGCGGGACGGCGCGGCCCCTGCTCACCCGGGCCGAGGCGGGGCGGCTCGGGCACGGCGGGATGCTGGACAGTCCGCCGTTCTCGGCCGCGCTGCTGCTGCCGGACGCCCTGCTGCCCGGCGGCCGGCGCTCCCGGCTGGTGCTGGAGCCGCTGCACATCGGCGAACAGCAGCTGGGGCTCGCGGTGTTCGACGCGAGCGCCGGCGGGGCCGGGGCCGATCAGGACGGGGCGCTCTACCGGGAGCTGGGCGATCAGATCAGCGCCGCGCTGAAGGGCATCGGGCTCTTCGACGAGGTGCGCCGGGCGCGGGACGCGGCGGAGCAGGCGCACCGGTTCCAGACCCGGCTGCTGACGCATGTCGTCGCCGAGCTGCGGGGTCCGCTGCGGGCGCTGCTCGCGCGGGACGGCGACGACCCGGCGGCGGCCTTGGCGCGGGTGCGGCGGGACGCCGTACGGCTGTTGCAGCTCGGCGGGGACCTGCTGGACCTCGCGCGGTCCGAGGCCGGGGACCTGGTGCTGACCCGGCGGCTGGTCGATCCGCTGCCGCTGCTGCGGGAGGCCTGTGCCGAGGCCGCGGCCGGCCGGCTGGGCGCTGCGGGGGTGCGCTGGTCGGTGGCGCTGCCGGACCGGCTGCCGTCGGTGCCGGCCGATCCGGCGCGGGTGCGGCAGATCCTCGCCGGGGTCCTGACGGCCGCCGCGGACCGGGCCCGGGGCGCCGCGGTGGAGGTGTCCGCGGACTGGTCGCCGTCCGGGGTGCGGGTGGTCGTCGCCGTGCCGGGTGCCGGGACCGGCCCGGCCGGTGAGCGGCCCGGGTTCGACGTGGGGCTGGCCATGGCGCGGCGGCTGGCCATGATGCACGGCGGGGCGCTGCGGCCGGACGACGGCGGGTACGTCCTGGAGCTGCCGCTGCCGTCGCCGGACGGGCAGGCGCACCGGCCGCCGCCCGGCGCCGGACCGCTGCTGGTGGTCGCGGCGGGCGGGCCCGCCGAGGACGTACGGCGGTCGGCCGAGCGGCATCCGGTGCGGGTCTGCCCCGCCGACGGGGACCACGACGTCGTACCGTCGTCGCGGGAGGGCCGGCCGGGGGCGGTGGTGTGGGAGGCGGCGCCGGACCGTGCCAAGGAGTGGCGGCTGGTGCAGCGGCTGCACGACCATCCCGCCCTGCGGCACACTCCGTTCGTGCTGTTCGGCGCGTACGGCACCGATCTGGGGGACGCGCTGCGGGCACTGCGGCCGAGCGGGCTGGCCGAGCCGGTGGTGGTGGCGGGCCGGTCGCAGGAGTCCCGGGAGGAGCTGCGGCGGATCGCCGAGGCGGCGCTGCCCGGGCGGCCCACGCGGGTGGTGGCGGACGCGGCGACCGTGCTCGCGCTGGTCGCGGAGGAGACGCCCCGGCTGGTGGTGCTGGAGTCCTCGCTGGCCGATCTGGACGGTCTGGACGTGGTGGAGCGGCTGCACAGCGGGACCGGCCGGGCGCCGTGTCCCGCGGTGGTCGCCGGTCACGAGGGGTTCACGGCGGCGGACGCGCGGCGGGCCCGGCCGCATCCGGCGCTGCTCCTGCTGGATCTGGAGGTGTTCGCGCCGCACGAGGCGGCGGCGCTGGTGCGGGAGCTGGACCGCGGGGACGGCGGGGTGCCGCCGCGGGTGCGGGCCGTGCTGGACGAGGCGCTGGTCTACCTCTACGAGCACTACCGCCGGCCCGTCTCGCGCTGGCAGGTCGCGCAGGCCGCCGGGGTCAGCGAGGACCATCTCGGCCGGCTGTTCCAGCGGCGCTACGGCCTGACGATGTGGGAGTACCTGACCCGGCTGCGGGTGCGGCGGGCGGCCGAGCGGCTGCGGACGAGCGAGGACAGTGTGCAGAGCGTGGCGCGCGCGGTGGGGTTCCGCGACCGCTCGCACTTCACGCGGGTCTTCCGCAGGATGACGGGGATCGCGCCGCAGTCCTACCGGGCGGGGGCCGGCGCCGACGCGGTGTCAGGGGGCCTGCGCGGCGAGGGTGTTTCGCCGTCAGGCCGCTCGGAGACCACGGAATATTAAGTTCTGAGCTTTCTCTGAGGTGACTCTGCCCTTTTCGCGGCGTATTCGAGAAAAGTGACTGATCCGTAAGTGATAAGACGTGCCTAACGTGTGACGCACAACGCTTCACCGTCCCCCACCGTCACACCCGAGTGCGTCTTGGAGCAGAACATGCGCCATGTTCCAGTGGATGCCCGTGCCGCCTCCCCCGCCGCGGAACGTCATCGCGCACGGCTGTTGCGCTATGTGCACCGGTACGCGTCCGGTGACTCCCACCGGGCGGAGGACATCGTCCAGGAGACCATGCTGCGGGCCTGGCTGACCGGCGACGATCTCGACCGGCACGGCGATCAGCGGCTCCAGGCATGGCTGTACCGGGTGGCCCGCAACCTCGCCATCGACGCCCGGCGGCGCGATCGCGCGATACCCGTGGGCATCCTCCCGGAGGACCTGCCCCACCATCCCCGTACCACGACCGATCTGGCCGACACGGTGGTGGAGCGTCAGCTGGTCCGCCAGGCCCTGGACCGGCTGTCGCCGGAGCACCGCGAGGTGCTGTGCCAGATCCATCTGCACGACCGCAGCCGGGCGGAGGCGGCCCGCGTCATCGGCGTGCCGCAGGGGACCGTGAAGTCGCGCAACCACTATGCGCTGGAGGCCATGCGGCGCGAGATTCCGGCCGCGTGAGGGACGGGGAGCGATGAGGAACACCGATCCTTTCGTCTGGTTCCGCCAGCACAGTGACGCCGTCTTCCGCTGGCTCGGCGTCGTGGGCCTGGTGGTGCTGGTCTTCGTACTGCTGCGGCTGTGGGCGATGCGGTGGGGCGGCTGGGGGGCGTGGGCGGCGCGGCTGCGGCGGGAGTTCGCGCTGACGGCGGCCGCGTTCGCCGCGCCGGTGCGCTCCTGGCGGGCGCACCGGCGGACGCTGCGGCTGCTCACCCGGCGGCTGCGGGACCCGGCCACCTGGCGGGACGCGGAGCGCGCCCTGGCGGCGGCCGACGGGGCGGGCGGACGGCCGTACGCGGTGCTGGTCGGGGCGGGTTCGGTCGCGGTGCTGCTGGCCGGTCCTGACGCGCCCGGCCCGTGGACGGCCGGCCGGGCCGGGCTGCCGACGGTCACCGTGCGCCCGGGCGGGACGCGGCCCGTGGTGGTGGCGCTCGGCGCGCAGCAGCACGCGGGGGAGCCGATGTGTGTCTTCCTCGACCTGGCGGCGGGGCCGCCGGTGCTGTGCGTGGACGGCGACGACCGGGCGTCGCGGGCGCTGCTCCAGGCGCTGTCCGCCCAGTTGGACGTGCGGCTGCCGCGGGGTCATGTCACCGTCGCCGAGGGGGTGCACCGCGACCATCCGGGTCCGCCGGTGCGGACCGCGTACCGGACCGCCCGGGACACCCCGCGCCGGTTCGGGGTGACGCCGGTGCTGGTGGCGACCGGGCTGCCCGACCCGCTGCCGCCGGAACTGGCCGAGCCGCCGGGTGAGGACCCGGTGCTGCGGGTGCTGGTGCTGGGCGAGGCCCGCGGTTACACCCGCCGGCTGCTCACCGACCGGTACGGCCGGGTCGCCGTCACCGGTACGCCGCTGCTGCCCCGCTGCGACGCGCTGGGCCGGGCCGTGGCCCGCGCCCTGGACGCGCTGCCGCCGGTGCTGCCGCCCGCCCCGTCCGCGCGGTCCGCCGCCGCCGATCTGGTCGAGGACTCCGACCTGGTCGAGACGGAGGAGGAGACGGCCGCCGCGGAGCGGGCGCGTCCGGTGCCGGAGCCGGCCGGTGTCGCCGGCGCGCCGGCCGCGTCCGCCGCCCCTTCCCTCCCCCGCCGCTCGGAGCCGGCCCCGGCCACGGAACGGACCGCCACGTGAAACTGACCCTCACCACCGTCGACGCCGCCGCCCGGCGCACGGACCACCTGCTGGACCTGCCCGAGGGCGCCACCGTCGCCGAACTCGGTGCCGCGCTCGGCTCGCGCCACCTCTACCTCGGTGAGCGGCCGGTCAACCCCGACCTCGGGGTCGGTGCCGCCGGCATCCGCGCCGGGGCGGTCGTCGGGCTCGGTACGCCCGTGCCCGAGCGGTCCGCGAGCCGGGCCTGGCAGCCCCCGGCCGGCGACCCGGTCCTGGTGGAGGTCCGGCACGCGGGCGGGCCGGGCGCGGGCCGCAGCTGGCGACTGGGGCCGGGCAGCCACGAGATCGGCACCGACCGGGGCTGCGCGCTGCGCCTGGAGGGCGGCGGCGCCCCGGAGCGCGGGGTGTGGGTGACCGTGTCCGTGGACGGGACGGTCGCCTTCCGGCTGCCCCCGGGCGCCGACCCGGACCGCAACGGCCTGCGCAGTCTCACGCCGCCCCCGCCGGTGGACCCGGAGACCGGCACCCCGCTCACCACCGAGGAACCGGCCGGTCCGGTGGACGGCGGCCCCGGCGGCCACACCCCGGAGCCCGCGCCGCCCGGCCCCGACGGGCTGCCCGCCCGGCCGCCGCTGCCGCCGGCCGGTGAGCGGCCGGCGCCGGACGACGGGTCCGAGGAGTGGCCGTGGTACGCCGACCTCGCGCTGGGCGACCATCTGCTGCGGCTGGCCGACCCGTTCGAGGCGGACGCGGCGGTCAACACCTCCGCCGACGGGTTCGCCGTGGAGTACAACCGGCCGCCGCGGATCGCCCCGCACCTGGACACCGAGTCGATCCGGATGCAGGGGCCGCCCGGCGAAAGGAAGAACCGGCCGTTCCCGTTCATCATGATGATGACCCCGCTCGTCATGGGCCTGGTCATGATGAGCCTGTTCCGGACGTTCTACTTCGTCGTCTTCATCTTCTTCACCCCGATGATGGCGATCGGCAACTGGCTGACCGGCCGCCGCTCGGGCCGCAAGCAGCAGGAGGAGGCGCTCCGGCTGTACCGGCTGCGGCGGGCGGCGCTGGAGCGGGAGGTGCGCGAGGCCACCCTCGACGAGCGGGAGCTGCGGGGCGTCACCTTTCCCGATCCGGCGACGGTGCTGCTCACCGCGACCGGGCCGGGCAGTCTGCTGTGGCAGCGCCGGCGGCGCGATCCCGACCATCTGACGGTGCGGCTGGGCACGGTGACCCGGCCGTCGCTGAAACGGATCGACGACCACGCCCGGGAGAACAACCACCGCCAGGTGCACTGGCGGCTCGCGGACGTGCCCTACGGCCTGGAGATGACCGACCTGGGTGTCGCGGGGATCGCCGGGCCGGGCGGCGCCCCGCGGGCGCTGGCCTGCTGGGCGGTGGCGCAGGCGGCGGTGCTGCACAGTCCGCGTGACCTCAGGATCGTCGTCCTGACCGGTGAGGAGCACGCCGGGGCGTGGGACTGGGTGCGCTGGCTGCCGCACCTGGCGACCGGCCGGCCCGGCGGCCCGGTCGCCATCGGCAACGACCCGGAGAGCACCGCGCACCGGGTCAACGAGCTGGTCGCCGACATCCAGGCCCGGGTCACCGCCCGGGGCACCTCGGCGCTCGGCCAGACCCTGCTGCGCGAACCGGACGTGCTGGTCGTCCTGGACGGGGCGCGGCGGCTGCGGGACGTACCGGGGATGGTGCAGGTCCTCACCCAGGGGCCCGGGGTGCGGGTGTTCGGCCTGTGCGTGGACGAGCGGGAGCGGCTGCTGCCGGAGGAGTGCACGGCGGTGGTGCTCGCCGAGGGCAACCGGCTGACCGTGCGCACCTCGGGGGTGCCCGAGGTGGCGGACGTACGGGCCGATCTGGTGGAGGCCGGCTGGTGCGAGGAGGTGGCGCGGGCGCTGGCGCCGGTGCGGGACGTGACCGTGGACAGCGACTCGGGGCTGCCCTCCGACGTGCGGCTGCTGCCGCTGCTCGGGCAGGAACCGCCGGACGCGGCGGCGCTGGTCGCGGCGTGGGCACGCCGCCCGGCGTCCACGGCGTTCGTGCTGGGCGCGGGGTACGAGGGGCCGCTCCGCCTCGACCTGGTGCGGGACGGGCCGCACGGGCTGATCGGCGGGACGACGGGGTCCGGCAAGTCGGAGCTGCTGCAGACGATGATCGCGTCGCTGGCCGCCGCGAACCGGCCCGACGAGCTGACCTTCGTGCTGGTCGACTACAAGGGCGGCAGCGCGTTCCGGGAGTGCGCCGATCTGCCGCACACCCTCGGGATGATCACCGACCTGGACGGCCATCTGGTGGAGCGGGCGCTGGCCTCGCTGGACGCCGAGCTGAAGCGCCGGGAGCGGGTGCTGGCCGAGGTGGAGGCGAAGGACCATGCCGAGTACCGGGCCAAGCGGGTCCGGGATCCGCGGCTGGCGCCGCTGCCGCGTCTGGTGCTGGTCATCGACGAGTTCGCCACACTGGTGCGGGAGCTGCCGGACTTCGTGCCGGGGCTGATCAGCCTGGCGCAGCGGGGGCGTTCGCTCGGCCTGCACCTGGTCCTGGCCACCCAGCGGCCGGGCGGTTCGGTGAGCAACGAGATCCGCGCCAACACCAATCTGCGGATCGCGCTGCGGGTGACGGACCGGGCGGAGAGCCAGGACATCATCAACGCCCCGGACGCGGTGAGCATCTCGCCGTCCAGTCCCGGGCGGGCGCTGATCCGGCGCGGGTCGGACGCGCCGACGCCGTTCCAGACGGCGTGGGTGGGGGCCGAGCGGGGGGAGGCGCCGGCCGCCGGGCCCGCGTCCGCGCGGCCGGTGCGCGGCATGGAGCTGACCTGGAGCCGGCTGGGCCGGCCCGCTGATCTGCCCGAGGCCGAGGACGAGGAGCCGGAGCCGCTCTCCGGTGAGGAGCCGCTGACCGACCTGCGCGCGCTGGTGGAGACGATCGGCCGGGCCGCCGGGAGCCTGCCGGACTTCACCCCGCAGCCCAGCCCCTGGCTGGAGCCGCTGGCGGAACGGGTCCGCGCGGAGGACCTGCCGCCGGTGCCGCCCGCCCCGCCGGGCGCGCTGCCGCCGGTGCCGTACGCCCTGCTGGACATCCCCCAGCTCCAGCAGCAGCGGCTCGGCACCATCGACTTCGCCTCCTTCGGACACCTGTACGTGATCGGCTCGCCGCGGTCGGGGCGTACCCAGGTGCTGCGGACGGTGGCGGGATCCGCCGCGCTCGCGATCTCCAGCGCCGATCTGCACGTCTACGGCATCGACGCCGCCGGAGGCGGGCTGGGTGTGCTGGAGTCGCTGCCGCACTGCGGCGCGGTGGTGTCCCGGCACGACACCGAGCGGCTGGAGCGGCTGATCGCCCGCCTCAACGGCGAGCTGACGTCCCGTCAGCGGTTGATCGCGCAGCACGGCTGTGCCGACCTCGCCGATCTGCGGACCAAGCTGTCGAAGGACCGCAGGCCGGCCCGGCTGCTGCTGCTCATCGACGGCTGGGACGCGCTCGGCGCGCTGCTCGACGACTACGACGGCGGCCGGGTCTACTCCGAGGTGGTCCGGCTGCTGCGGGAGGGCGCGGCGGCGGGCATCCATGTCATCGCCACCTCCGAGCGGGTCCTGCTGGGCGGCCGTCTGGCGGCGCACAACGACCGCCGGCTGCTGCTGAAGCAGGCCGATCCGAGCGACTACAACATCGCGGGGCTGACCCGGCACAAGGTGCCCGCGCACATTCCGCCGGGGCGGGGCTGGCTGGCACCGGAGCGGATCGAGGCGCAGATCGCGCTGCTGCCCGCGGAGGAGGGCGCCGACCAGGCGGACGCGGTACGGGAGATCGGCCGGCGCACCACCGCGCGGGACGCGTCCGTGGCGCCGGGCCGGCGTCCGTTCCGGATCGAGGAACTGCCGGGGATGATCGGCTTCCAGGAGGCGATGGACCTGGTGCCGGCCGAGCGGCGGCGTCCGCTGTGGGCGCTGCTGGGGGTGGGCGGTGACGCGGGCGAGCCGATCGGCTTCGACTTCGCGGCGAGCGGCGGCTCGTTCGTGGTGGCCGGTCCGCCGCGCACGGGCCGCAGTACGACGCTGGCCTCGATGTGCGTGTCGCTGTTGCTCGGCGGGACCGCGCTGGTGGTGCTCACGCCCCGCGACTCGCAGCTGCGACAGCTCGCGGCGCACGACCTGGCGCGGGTGATCAGTGATCCGGACCCGTCGGCCGAGGCGGTGTCACGGGCGTTGGAGGAGGTGGCGGGCCGGCCGGTGGTCGTGGTGGTCGACGACGCCGATCTGCTGTTGAACTGCCGGGCGGACAAGGTGCTGCGGCAGGTGGCGTCCTCGGGCCGGGACCACGGCCAGGGGCTGCTGCTGGCGGGGCTGGCGGAGTCGATGAGCTCGCTCGGCTGGGTCGGGATGGCGCGGCGGTCGCGGCGCGGGGTGCTGCTGGGTCCGAAGAGCATCGGCGAGGGGGACCTGATCGGGGTGCGGATCTCCGCGGAACAGGTGCGGACGCCGCTGGTGACGGGCCGGGGCTGGACGGCGGGCGAGTCGGGAACGGCGATCACCGTGCAGGTGCCGCTGACGGTGCTCGGCGGGTAGGGCCTGTCGTTCGGATCAGGTCGCGGGGAATCGGCTGCGCCTTCCTCGCGCCGGTGAGCGGGGCCTGGTGCGTGCGGAGGCAAGGCGGAGGAGGGAGTCGACGCGGAGCGCCGGCGAGTGACGACAACGCGGCAGGTGCGCGCACCAGGCCCCGCTCACCGGCGTGATCCGAACGACAGGCCCTTGCCCGCGCGGGTGTGCGCGAGCCCCGTCGTCCGGTCCGGCCGGGCGGCGGGGCTCTGCCGTGGATACCGCGCGGGGGGGCTCAGTCGGTCTTGTTCGCCGCGCTCTGGATGTCGGTGGCGATGGTCTGGTCGGACTCGGCGATGGACTGGGCGATGTCGTTGAAGGTGTTGGCGTACTCCTGGATGTTCTTCGCGGAGGTCTTCATCTGGTTGCTGAAGTCGTTGTAGGCGTTCTGCAGCGCGGGGCTGGCCTTCTCGAAGACCAGGCCGTCCTGGAGGAGGGCGCTGACGGTGGTCTCCAGGTTGGTCAGTTCGTTGGAGATGTCGGTGAGCTTGGTGCCCATGGTGGTGGCGACGCGGGCGATCTCGTCGTAGTCGAAGAGGACATCGGGCGTGGTGGCCATGGTGGCGGTCTCCTGGGGTCGTCGGGCCGGTGAGGGGGGCGGCGGGGGTTACTGGCCGCTGCTGTTGACCTTGTCGGCGATGTCCTGGTCCATCTCCTTAACCGACTCCATGATCTTGCGGAACTGCTCGGCGTAGCCCTTGATGGAGTCGGTGGCGTCCTTGAGGGAGGTGGTGAACTTCTCGTACTGGGTCTGCAGGGCGGGGCTGGACTGGGTGAGCACCAGCGAAGTGTCGAGGAGGTTGTCGACCTCGGTCTTGGCCTCGTCCATGCGGGGCACCAGGGTGCTGTCGACGCTGGTGTCCAGGAGGTTGGAGACGCGCTCGATCTCGGCGTAGGACATGCTGATGTTGGCGGCCATGGGAGGGTCCTTTCCGGTGGGGTGGTGGGGATCTAGTCGTCGGACTCTTCGGGGGGTTCGGGCCATTCCTCGTCGGGTCCGGAGCGCGTGACGGTGGTGACCTTGCCGTCCGCGTCGGTGGTGGTCATGGTGCCGGAACCGTCGTCCTCGATGACGACCTCGGTGGTCGTCTTCGTCCCGTCGCCGAACGTCGTCACCATCGTGTAGTCGCGGGCGTCGAACGGTTCGCCGCCGTCCGGGGTGATGATCCGGGGCGCGGAGTCGTAGGTGGTGACGGAGGTGTAGGACTGGCCGTCCGGCGTGGTGATGGTGGCGGTCTCCTTCATCACGTTGTAGTCGTCGTCCAGTTCGACCTCGACGGAGACCTTGCCCTGTTCGTCCTCGTACGTGTACGAGGTGGGCGGGGTGTCGGCCGGTTCGGCGGGCGGTTCGCCGGGGTCGTCGGGGGCGTCGTCGTCGGCGAGCCACGCCTCGCAGAAGGAGGGGGCGCCGTCCGCCCGGCAGACGTCCCCGATGTTCGCGTCGGGGTGCTGCTCGAAGTACTCGCTCGCGCCGATCTTCTCCAGGTAGGCGTCCCAGGCGGTCTTGTCCTCCTGCCAGGCGTCGTACGCCTCCTTCTGGTTGCGCCAGTCGTCCAGGCCCAGGCTCTGGCTCATCAGGCCCGCGGCGGAAGCCAGTTGGGCATCGGCGTTGAAGAAGGTGTCGGCGACGCCGGAGAAGGTGTCGGCGAGCTGTCCGAGCCCGTCCTTGGCGTCCTTCGTGCGGGAGGTCGAGTAGGAGTAGAACAGGTTGAAGGCGTAGGAGAGGTCGGAGCTGCCGAAGAGTGCCTTGCGTTCGGAGCTGCTCGCCTCGCCGACCTCCTTGAACGTGCCGGTGGCACCGCCGGAGTCGGCGGCGTCGGCCAGTTCCCGCATTTTGCCCTGCACGATGTGCAGGGCCCCGTAGTCGATGGAGAAGTCGGGCACCACGCCTCCCGGTCGCATCCAGAGCCCGGTCCGTCCCGGCACGCCTGTCGCCCACTCCACGCACCAGGGGCCCGGAAAGGTTCAATCCTTTTTCCTCCCGGTCGATTGAACCTTTTCCCCACCCCGGTGCGTGGTTGGGGCAGCAGTGGCCCGGCTGCGACGGACGCGGAAGGAGAGCGGCCCCGATGGCCCGTCCCACCGACTGGAGCGCGCTCGGGCTGGGCGGTGACCCGACGCCCGGAGATCCCGACCGGATCGACGCGGTCATCACCTCCCAGGAGTCGCTGGTCTCCCTGGCCGACACCATCGACGAGGGTCTGACATCGATCCTGAACACCACCGACGGGGTGTTCGTCGGCAAGACGGCGGACGCGCTGCGCAAGGTGATCGACAAGGATCTGCGGCACTACGTGTCGACGTTCCGGCAGGCGCACAAGGACGTCCAGGCGGCGCTGCGCACCTATGTCGGGGTGATGCGGGAGCAGCAGCGGGTCGCCGACGAGGCGCTGAGCGCGGCGGCGGCCTTGGCGGAGGACGACGAGGCGGGCCGCGAGGCGCAGAAGGCGATCGCCGAGGACGCCGGGGACGAGCTGCAGTCGGCGGCGGGCACGGCGGCGTCGGCGCTGCGGGAGGCGGCGTACAGCATCGCCTCGCCGATCGACGAGTGCGAGGAGTTCTGGAAGGCGCTGGGCTGGCTGGCGCTGATCCTGGTGATCCCGGCGATGATCGTCGGCGGTCCGCTGGCGCTGTTCGCGATCGGGCTGAACGTGGCGCTGCTCATCAAGACGGCGATCGACTTCTCGCAGGGCAAGGCGAGCATCACCGAACTGGTGCTGTCGATCATCGGGGTGATCGCGCCGACCACGAAGGGCATCCGCCTCGGTGACCTGTGGAAGGGGCTGAAGGGGCTCGGTTCGACGGCCTTCAACGGGACGCGCAACCTGCTCCTCGGCGGTCCCAACGCGTTCGGTCTGTTCACTCGGCTGTCGCTGGGGCTGGACGACGTGTTCCGGGCGAGCGGTTCCTGGCTGAACGGGCTGAAGGGCATCGACGGGCTGAGGTTCGCGGCGGGACTGAGGGCCATGCCGGGGCCGAAGGGCTTCACCTTCGGGGGTGTGCCGTTCGCCGGGAGTGCCTTCCGTTTCGTCCCGGCCGCCGTGGACCTGACGGTGATCAATCTGATGGGCGCGAAGAGTTTCTTCGCGGTGCGGTCGGTGCTCGGCGGGCTCAACGGCATCCGGTCGGTCGGGGCGTCGCTGGGCAGCGGCCTGGTCAACGGGGTGCGCGGGTTCAACAGCCTGCGGCTGTTCCTGCCGGTGGCCGCCGACGAGATCGGGCTCGGTCTGACCGTCGCGTTCCGGGTCGGATTCATCGACCGGGGTGTCTTCGGGCTGTACCGCTACGGGGTGTTCGCCGGCGGGCAGGTCCTCGCCACGGGCAGCCGGATCAGCGGGGGCGTGGCGCACGGTCTGTCGCTGACGCGGCCCACGGCCGACCTGGGCACGCTGCCGCACGCCGGCCTGGGGCGGTTCTCGCCGGAGACGGCCGGGGGCGGGCTGGGGGTGGGGCTGCGGGGGCTGCCGCCGATCTCCCTGGCCGACTCGATGGGGTCGGTCGGCGTCAGCGGTTTCCGGGGGCTGGGCTCCTCGGTGGACCTGTCCGCACCGGGTGCCGGGGCGAGGATCGTGGACGTGCCGTCCGTGGCGGGTCCCGGCGGCGCGGGCATGGCGCACATCCCGACGCTGGGCCCGATGTCGTCGGTGTCGGTACCGCACCTGAACGGGCTGCACGTGCCGGCGGTCGGCGGGGACATCGGCGCGGTGGGCGTGCGGAACATCGGTGTGCCGCACCTCGGCGGGAACGGGGTGACCCGGATCGACCAGTCGGCCGTCGGCGGCCTGAACGCGGTGCACGTGCCGGCGCCGGGCAGCCTGAGCGCGCCGGCTCCGGGCCAGGTGCACATGCCCGCGCCGACGCAGATGGACGCGGTGTCGGTGGGGTATGTCAACGTGCCCTCGCTGGGCGCGCTGGCGGACGGCCCGGCGATCGCGCGGCTGGACGCTCCGGGGGCGGGGGCGCGGGTGACGGACCTGCCGGCGGTGCACGGTGCCGGCCGGGTCGACGTACCGTCCGTCTCCCAGGTGAACCTCCCCTCGCTCGGCCGGGGTACGGACCTCACCGCGCCGACCGTGGCCCGCGTCGACGTGCCCTCGGTGGGCCGCGCGGGGGACGTGTCGGTACCGGCGGTCGGGCGGGTGGACGTGCCCTCCGTGGGGCGGGCCGGGGACGTGTCGGGGCCGTCCGTGGCGCGGGTGGAGGTGCCGGCGATCGGGCGGGCCGGGGACGTGTCGGTACCGGCGGTCGGGCGGGTGGACGTACCGTCCGTGGGCCGCGCGGGGGACGTGTCGGCGTCTGCGGTGAGCCGGGTCGACGTGCCCTCCGTGGGCCGGGCCGGAGACATCGCGGCGTCGGACGTCGCGCGGGCCGATGTCCCCGCGCTCGGCCGGACCGGCGACCTCACGGCACCGCCGGCCTCACGCGTCGAGGTGCCTCCGCTGGGCGCGTCGGCCGGCGGTACGGCGACAGCGCGGCTGGACGCGCCGGGTACCGGCGCCCGCGTGACGGACCTGCCGTCGGTGCACGGCGCCGGCCGGGCCGACGTACCGTCCGTCTCCCAGGTGAACCTCCCTTCGCTCGGCCGGGGTACGGACCTCACCGCGCCGGCCGTGGCCCGCGTCGACGTGCCCTCGGTGGGCCGCGCGGGGGACGTGCCGGCGCCCTCCGCCCCCCGGGTGGACGTACCGGCGGCCGGACGGGCCGGGGACGTGCCGGTACCGGCGGTCGGGCGGGTGGACGTGGCCTCGGTGGGCCGTACCGGGGATCTGACGGGACCGTCCGTCGCACGGGTCGACGTACCGGCGGCCGGACGGGCCGGGGACGCCTCGGCGGGGTCCGCCGCGCGGGTGGACGTGCCCGCCGCCGGGCGGGCCGGAGAGGGCACCGGCCAGGTCGGTGTTCCCGCCGCCGGCCGGCCCGGTGGCCCGGACGCGTCGGTGGCCCCCGCTGCTCCGCGCCCCGGCCACCCGGTCACCCCGGAGGCCGGCGCGGGCGGCCGCACGCCCGTGCCGCTCGCCGGCGCCGGTACCGGGCAGGTCCCGGTGCCTGTCGTGCCCGTCTCCCACGCCGCCCCGCCGCCCGTCCCCGCCCCCTCGAAGGCGCTCGGCGGACCGGGTCACGGCTCGCTCGTCGCGGACCTGCCCGGGCTGGGCCGGATCGACCTGTCGGCGCTCGCCCTGCGGACCGTCGAGGTGCGCATGATGAACGGGGTGCAGCTCAACCTCCAGCACACCTTCTCCGAGATCGACGACCTGCTGCGCGGCGTGCGGATCGACGTACGGCCGGGCGGCGGAGCCGAGCGCGCGCACGTCACGGTGGCGGCCAACCCGCACGGCGTCGACGGGGTGTCCGCCCGGCACGTCGAGCTGAACGGGCAGGACGTCCTCCAGGTCGAGCGCGCCATGCCCGACGGCTCGACGCACCGCTGGAGCTTCGCCCTCCGGGCGCCCGACTACCAGCGGCTCGGGGACATGCAGGTGATCCCGCCGGGCGGCCGGGACACGGACCTGGAGATGGCGGCGATGCCGAGCGGTTCCGGGGCCGCGCCGGCCGCGCCCGCCGCCGCCCCCGCTCCCCCGCCGCCACGTGTCCTGGACGTGCCGGGGCTGGGCGGTGCCGCCCGGGTCCAGGTGCGGTTCGGCGAGACGCCGGGCAGCGTCACCGAGGCCGTCGCGGTGCCGCACGGCTCCGCGGGCTCCGGGGGTCTGCCGACGGTCACCGTACGGGCGGGTCAGGGGCCGGGCGGCGGCGACCTGGTCCACCTCGACCAGCGGGTCGGCGCGGCGGAGGTCCGCAGTATCGACCTGGTGCGGGACGGCGACGGGCTGCGGCCGGTCTCCGACGAGCGTCTGATCACGCTGGCGGGCGGGGAGTTCCGGGGCACCACGGTCGCCGTCGACCTGCTGCACGGCAACGCGGTGCGGCAGGTGCCGTCCGCCGGCGGTCCGGCCCCGGCGGGACGACCCGGTTTCACCGGGCCGGAGCTGCGGATGCCGACGGGCAGCGGTTTCCAGCTCTACGACCCGGCGACGGGGCTGCCGACCCGGTCGGCGCTGCGGATCGAGGACGGGACGGGCGGCCGGCTCCACGCGCTGCCCGGCCGCGACGGCCGCAGCCTGCGCTTCACGGACGCGGACGGCACCCCGGTGGCATCACCCGGGGCGACGGCGCACGTGCAGACGGGGGGCGGTTTCCGCGTCGAGTACGGCTCGTCCCACGTGGTGGTGAGCCCCACGGGCGCCCACACCCACACCGTCGTCCCCCTGCGCGGCACCGACGAATACGTCCTCCGCCCCACCGACCACCGGCCCCCCACCCGCGTCGACGCCCACGGCACCGACCGCGGACCCCTCACCCTCAACCCCGACAACACCCTCCACATCCCCACCCCCAACCCCCACCGCACCCGCGTCCACGACCCCGCCGGCCACCACACCCACGACCTCCTCACCATCCAAGGCGGCCCCCTCACCGGCCACACCCTCCACCTCACCCCCGACGGCACCCCCACCCTCCCCCACGCCACCATCACCCCCCAACCCCACGGCGCCCACCGCATCCAACACGGCGACACCCACGTCATCGTCAACGCCGACGGCGCCCACACCCACACCGTCATCCCCCTGCGCGGCACCGACGAATACGTCCTCCGCCCCACCGACCACCGGCCCCCCACCCGCGTCGACGCCCACGGCACCGACCGCGGACCCCTCACCCTCAACCCCGACAACACCCTCCACATCCCCACCCCCAACCCCCACCGCACCCGCGTCCACGACCCCGCCGGCCACCACACCCACGACCTCCTCACCATCCAAGGCGGCCCCCTCACCGGCCACACCCTCCACCTCACCCCCGACGGCACCCCCACCCTCCCCCACGCCACCATCACCCCCCAACCCCACGGCGCCCACCGCATCCAACACGGCGACACCCACGTCATCGTCAACGCCGACGGCGCCCACACCCACACCGTCATCCCCCTGCGGGACACGCCGTACTTCGCCCACGTGCCGGACGGCGGCGGGGCGCCGCTGGTGCGGGCGGGCGACGGCACGGGCGTGCCGCACACCACGATCAGCGCCCGCGGCGACGGCCGTTTGGTGGTCACCGACACCGGCGCCGGGACCGTGCGGCTGCACCGGGCCGGTGACGGCTCCACCGAGCTGACCGCCACCCGCCTCGGCACGGGCGAGGCGGTCCATGTGCAGCGCGGCGGCAACCTGGAGCTGATGGACGCCCGGCTGACCCGGGTCGACGGGTCCACGGTGACCGGGGTGCCGGGCGGCGGCCACCATGTCACCGGGGCCGGCGGCGAGATCCGGATGTTCGGCCCGGACGGCGCCCACCGCTACACCCTCACCCCGCCCGGCGAGGGGCAGCACCTGTTCCGCGCCGCCGATCCGCGGGGGGGCCACGCGTTCGACGCCGTGCAGCTCTCCGACGGGGTCGGCACCCGCTTCGTACGGACCGACACGCACGCCCTGCTCGACGGCGACCTGCGCCCCGTGCCGGGCTCCCCGGACGTGCGGTTCGGCCGCACCGCCGAGGGCCATTACCGCGTCGACGTACGGGGCACCGGGCCGCACTCGGGCGAGTACAAGATCTACGACGGGCGGGGCCGGCTCACCGAGCAGCGGATCAACGTCATCGACCGCGGCACCGTCAAGCCGAACGAGTACCTGCTCGTCAGCCACCTCGACGACGGGACCGTCAAGCCCAGCTGGACACGGGTCCGGCTGGGCGCCGACGGCACGCCCGTGCCGGGCGCGGGGGCGCGCAAGTGGTACGACGGCGGGACCGTGGACCCCAAGGGCGTCGGCAACGGCCGGGTGCGGCTGGTCAGCCACTCCGGCGTCGAGGTCATGGAACGCCGGCCGCTGCCCGGCGGGCACACGGTGGACGCCTATCACTCCCGGGCCGGGGTCGGCACGTTCGGCGCGTTCAACCAGCGCGGGGTGTGGACCGAGTTCGACGCGGCCGGCGGGGTGCTGCGCTCGGGCACCCGGCACTGGGGCGAGAGCGGCCGGAGCTGGTTCGACGTCACCGGCTCGGGCAGCCTCAGCACGCGGGTGCGGCATTTCCAGGAGAACCCGGACGGCGGCCACGTCCTGGCCCGGCTGGACAACCGGCCGCTCAC
Source organism: Streptomyces daghestanicus (assembly GCF_020521275.1). Lineage (NCBI taxonomy): Bacteria > Bacillati > Actinomycetota > Actinomycetes > Kitasatosporales > Streptomycetaceae > Streptomyces > Streptomyces daghestanicus. The sequence continues at coordinate 93,251 of NZ_BNDX01000007.1, forward strand.
CCAGAGCTTCGCCGGGCCGACCTCGTGGACACGGTTCGACGCCGACTTCAAGCAGGTCGCGCAGGGCACCCGGCAGTGGGGCCCGGGCCGCGGCTACACCGACACCATGGTCCACCCGGTCACCGGGGAGCGGGTCGTGATGCACGAGAAGTTCGGCCGCTTCACCTGGTCCGTGCACGATGTGCGCCGCTACCACCAGACGGAGATCGGCGCGGACGGCGTCCCGAAGCGGGACTACACGTCGTGGTCGCCGCACGGCAAGGAGAACGGCCGCGGCCAGACCCTCAAGGACGGCGGCTTCCTCGTCACCCACCGGTTCGCCGAGCAGCGCCCGCCGGTCGCCTTCCGCTGGCTGGCGAGCGGCGAGTACCGGGCCGCGCACCTCGACCGGGTGCCCTGGCTGGCCCGGGACAGCCGGCTGCACACCCACAGCTGGACGCAGACGTCGGCGGACGGGGCCACCACCACGCACGGCATCCGGTTCGCCACCCTCAACACCGTCACCGACGTGACCCGCGCCGGGGACGTCGTACGGGAGACCCGGAAGCTGCTCGGCGGCGACACCGTCACCGTCGGCGACGTACCCCTGCCGGCCGGGGCGCACCGGCAGGACGGTTATCTGCCGTGGTCGCAGGGCGAGGGCAAGCCGCAAGGCCACCGGACGTACCGTCAGGGCGACTTCGCCCCGCTGCCCGGCGGGTTCGGCAACGACCTGCCGGCGGTCCGCTGGCAGGAACGGGTCACCGACGACCTCGCCGACGGCGACTGGTACAGCCCGAACGCGGGCAAGCAGTGGCGGGTCGTCCGGGTCGGGTTCGCCGACGGCTCGGTCGTCGACTTCCGTCCGGCGCCCGGCGCACCGGGCCGCACCGGCCACCTCGGCGCGGGCGACTGGACCCGCTACGACCACCAGGGGATGGTCGTCGCCCGCAAGGACACCTGGCCCGACCCGGCCGGCGGGAACCCGGTGGAGGTCACGTCGCTGCGGATGCTGGACGGGAACGTCCGCTGGACCGACAACCTGGGCAACAGCGGCGTCCGCAAGCTCAACGAGCACCGCGGCGAGGTCACGCCGTGGGGCTGGGACCGGGAGTCGTTCCAGGACTTCGACGCCACCGGCGCCCTCGTCCGCGACCACCGGCTGCTCGCGGACGGCACCACCGTGGACGCCTGGCGGGGACCGGACGGCAACCGCGCCTGGCACTGGAACAAGACGGGCGCCGACGGAGCCGTCAAGGAGTTCGGCACGGGCCCCGGCGACCGGGTCCGCCAGTGGTTCGACGGGCAGGGCAACGCGCTGCCCGACTGGCGGTCCGGGGCGCGGTTCGAGGACCGGGTCACCAGTCTCGGCAACCGGCTCGTGCAGGAGATCCCGGCCCGCCCGGCCGGCACCCCGCACTTCGCGGACTCCCCGCACCGCGTCCGCGAGTACACGCAGTCCCCCGGCGACGCGTTCCACGCGCACACCTGGAAGGAGTACGAGAACGGCGTCGAACTCGGCCGGAAGGTCCGCCTGCCGGACGGCACCTTCCTGGAGAGCGAGGACTGGCACAAGCAGTGGCGCCGCTTCGCCGGCGACGGCACCACGCTCATCGACGAGCGCAGCATCGCCGGGTACGTGTGGCACACCGACACCTTCGGCCGTACGTCGCTGATCGGACGCGAGACCAACTTCACCGGGGCGTTCGCCGAGTACCGGGGCTTCAGCCGCATGTGGCGCGAGCCGAACCGGTGGGAGTGGGGCCACACCGCGGCCGGCGTCTCCACCTACACGCCGTTCGTCAACCGGGCCGCGCGGGCCGTCGCCGTCGACGTGCTCCAGGAGTGGCTGCTCGACTTCGGTATGAACCTGGCCGTGTACGGCATCGTGGCCGCCGCCACCGGCACCTCCTTCGGCTGGACCGACGTGGGCAAGGCGGCGTTCGGCGCGACCGTGAGCGCCGGTGTCAAGGGCGGTTTCTCCGCTGGGCACTTCGCCGCCTACCGGGGCGGCCCGTGGAAGACGGGACTGAGCCACGTCGACCAGGGCCACCCGTACCACCGGCGGCCCAACGACGACACCTGGTCGGGCGAGTTCGGCGGCAACGAGAAGGTGACCCGCTGGCGTTCGGGCACCTACGACTTCACGGCGGGCCTGGTCAGCGGGTCGGTGTCCGGTTTCATCGGCGGCGCGGCGACCGCCGCGATCTTCGGGGTGAAGGACTCGGAGGGCAACGTCGTCCACCTGCACGGCACGGACGCGCTGCTGGCGGGTGCCATCGGTATCGCGGGCGGGGTGGCCGGCGCGGTCAGTCTCGGCATGGCCCGCACCGCGCTCACCCAGAACCTGGCCGGGCGCTGGTACCACCGCCAGGGCTTCTTCGACATCTTCGTCGTCGCCGGGCTGGGCAAGCTCGTCGACAAGCTCTTCGCCAACCTGTTCCTGTCCAAGGCTCTGACCATGTCGATCAACCCCGGCTATTACCAGGGGTCCGGGCAGAGCGGTGAGCCCACCGGGGGTACGCAGTGACCGACCTCAGAGTCGCCGCCAAGGGGCGGGGCGCCCACCGCACCATCGCGGCGGCGCTCGCCGCGGCGCCCGCCGGGGCGACGGTCACCGTGGCGCCGGGCACGTACACCGAGTCGCTGGCGCTGACCCGGCGGGTCGTCATCGAGCCGGAGGCGGGCGCCGGGACGGTGCGGCTGCGGCCGTCCGCCGGGCCGGTGGTGACGGTGACCGCGCCCGGCTGTGTGCTGCGCGACCTGACGCTGGCCGGGGACGACGCGGCGGGGACGCTGGTGCGGGTGGAGGACGCGGCGGGGCTGCTCGTCGAGCGCTGCGCGCTGACCGGCGGCCGGGTGGAGGTGCTGGGCTCGGCGGCGGGCACCTCGGCCGTCGCCAACACCGCGCTGACGGTGGACGGCACGCTCGCGGCGGAGCTGGCCGACCCGGTGGACGGCGGCGGGGTGCTGGTGCTGGACGGCACCCGGCTCAGCGGCGCCCGGGGCACCGCGCTGCACCTGGTCGGGGACGCCCGGACACGGGCCGTGGACACGGTCGTCGACGAGGTCGACGGCATCGGCGTGGTGCTCTCCGGGCAGGCGGCGCTGCTCGCCGAGCGGCTGCGGGTGTCGGGGACCTCGGGGTCCGGGGTGCGGGCCAAGGGGGCGTCGCGGCTGCTGGCCCGGGAGTGCGTGGTGCGCGGCGCGGGGCGGCACGGGGTGCTGGTGGAGGACGAGGCGGAGGCCGCGCTGACCGACTGCCGGATCGAGGACGCGGCCCGGTCGGGGATGCGGCTCGGGCACGGTGCCCGGGGCACCCTCACCGACTGCCGGATCACCGCGGCGGGCGGGCCCGGGGTGGAGGCGGAGGACCGGGCGCGGGCGGTGGTCCGGGACTGCCGGGTGGAGCGTCCCGGCGGGCACGGCGTGCGGGCCGCCGGGTCGGCCCGGGTGCTGGTCGCCGGGTCGCTGGTGGCGGACGCGGGGGCCTGCGGCATCTGGCTGGGCGGCCATGCGTACGGCACGGTCGAGGGCGGCCGGCTGTACGGCGCGCGCGAGCACGGGGTGGCCGTCGCCGGGTCCGCGACGGCGGAGGTGGCGGACACGGCCGTGACGGAGCCGGGACTGTGCGGGCTGCACGCCGAGGAGGCGGCCCGGCTGGTCGTCACCGGGTTGCGGCTGCGCGGCGCGGAGACCGGGGTACGCGTCCGGTCCGTCACCGAGGAGCCGTCCGAACTGCGCGGCTGCACCCTGGCCGGCCAGCGGCGCAGCGGGGTGGAGCTGGGGCCGGACAGCGCCGCCGTGCTCACCGACGTACGGGTGACCGGGGCGGGCGGCGCGGGGGTGGCCGTGGACGCCGGGGGCCGGCTGACCCTGACGGGCGGCACGGTGTCGGGCGCGGCCGGGAGCGGGATCGTGCTGGAGCGGGGTGCCGCGGCCGAGGTCCGCGCGCTGCGGGTGGCGGACTGCGGCAAGAACGGCATCCTGGTCGGGGAGGCGGTGACCGGCTCCTTCGACCACTGCGACCTGTCCGGTTCGGCGTTCCCCGCCGTGCACGTCGGCAAGGGCGCCGAGGTCCGCTTCCGGGGGTGCCGGGTCTTCGACTGCGGCCAGGACGTGGGTCTCGCGGACGGCGCCGAGCCGGTCTTCGAGGACTGCGCCGCCGTACGGGTGCGTACGGCGGTGCTGCCGGCGCTGTCCGATCGCGCGGGCCCGCCGGCCGCGCCCGGGCCGGGGACCGGCGGCGCACGCGGGGGCGCCCCCTCGGCGGAGGGCCCCGGGGACGGGGCGGCCGACCTGTGGCAGCAGGGCGAACCCGAGCCGGAGCCGGAGACGCTGGAGGACCTGCTCGCCGAACTGGACGAGCTGGTGGGCCTGGACGGGGTGAAGCGCGACGTCAGCGGCATGGTCAAGCTGATGCAGACGGTCCGGCTGCGGGAGCAGGCGGGGCTGCCCGCGCCCCCGCTCAGCAGGCATCTGGTCTTCGCGGGCAATCCGGGCACCGGCAAGACCACCGTGGCCCGGCTGTACGGCCGGCTGCTCAAGGCGCTGGGGCTGCTGGCCCGGGGCCATCTGGTCGAGGTGGACCGCAGCGCGCTGGTCGGCGAGTACGTCGGCCACACCGGGCCGAAGACCACGGAGGCGTTCCACCGGGCCCGGGGCGGGGTGCTGTTCATCGACGAGGCCTATGCCCTGGTGCCGGCCGGGGCCGCCAACGACTTCGGGACCGAGGCCGTCGCCACGCTGGTGAAGCTGATGGAGGACCACCGCGACGAGGTCGTGGTCATCGCGGCCGGGTACCCCGGCGACATGGAACGCTTCGTGGCGTCCAACCCGGGCCTGTCCTCCCGTTTCAGCCGCACCCTGCTGTTCGCCGACTACAGTTCGGCGGAACTGGTCAGCATCGTGGAGCACCACGCGCAGCGCCACCGCTACGAGCTGACCGACGCCGCCCGCCGCGCCCTGGCCTCGTACGTCGAGACCCTGCCGCGCGGCGCGCAGTTCGGCAACGGCCGTACCGCCCGCCAGCTCTTCCAGGCGATGACGGAGCGTCAGGCGATGCGGGTGGCCGAGCTGACCGATCCCGACTCCGCCCAGCTGATGCAGCTGGACGAGCAGGACCTGCTGTGACCGATCCTCTTCACGGGAGCACCGACACCATGTCCGCACCGCACCAGCGGCCGAAGGAAGCCACCGCGCCGGCCGGTCCCGCCGCGCAGTCCTTCGCCGACACCTTCCGCCGCCGGCCCGCACGGGCCCCGCACGGGCTGCTGCCCGGTCGCCGGGTCTGGGTGACGCTGGGCTGGACGGCGGCGGTGTCGGCGACGGTCACCCTCTCCGCGGCGCTCACGGCGAGCGGTGTCCTGGACCGGGACGAGGAGGTGACGACCGCCTCGGCGGGCGACTCGCTCCCCGCCGGCGACACCGCCGTCCCGGCCGGTTCCTCCTCGGCCCCGTCCCCCACCCCCTCCCCCACGCCCTCGAAGGAGAAGGACGAGAAGGAGGAGAAGGAGAAGGAGAAGGAGAAGGCCGCGGACACGGGCGGAGAGAAGGGCGAGGAGGGAGCGGCCGTGGTGCGGCCGGCCGCGCCGGTCACCGTGACCGCGCGCCCGGACACGGACGACGACGGGAAGAAGTCCGCGGACTCCGCCGAGTCCGGCTCCGGGGACTCGGAGAAGAGCACGGACACCACGAGCACCGCCAAGCGGACCCAGGACTTCTCCCGGCCGGTCGGCCGGATCTCCGGCCTGTACGACCCGTTCATCGGCCGGTGCATCCAACTGGTGGGCAGCTCGCTGCAGTTGTACGGCTGTGACGGGGGCGGTGACCAGGACTGGCAGTTCGCCTCGGACGGGACGCTGCGCAAGGGCGGGCGCTGCCTGTCCCTGGCCGGCCGCTCCACCCAGGACGGCACGCCGGTGGTGATGGCGTCCTGCGACTCCACCGATGTGACGCAGTGGCGCTACTCCGGCGGCAACGACATCGTCAACGTCGCCGCCGACAAGTGCCTGGACGTGGCGAACGCGGCCACCGCGGACGGGACGCCGTTGCAGATCGCCTGGTGTTCGGGGAACTCCGCGCAGAAGTGGACGGCGCCCTGAGCGGCCCGGGGTCACCGCGGTGCCCGGCGCGTCACCGCGGTGCCCGGGGCGGCGCTGTCACGAGGTCAGCCCGACGGCCGTGGAGGCGGTCCGGCCGCCTGCCGTGACCGTCAGGGTGACGCGGCCGGGGCCGGCGGGTGGGCGGGAGCGGCGTCGGCGACCGGGCCGCGGACGCGGTGAGGGCGGTCGCCATGGCACGGCCAGCAGCCGCGGCGGCTCAACGACACGGATCTTCCGTGGAGTTCCTTCATGGGCATGACGCTGTGGCGCCATGCGGTCGGCCGTGTGAACGGCGAGTTGAGGAGACCACGGCGACGACTGGTCCGGTCACCCCTGTTGACTCGGCGTCTCACCGGCCGCACATTACTTATCGGTGTTACCTGTAGGTAAACGCGCTGTTCGGTGCGCCGCGGCCAGCCGCGACCCGCCCCGGGAAGCGCGCCGCCCGATTGCCGGAGACCGTCGCCCGATCGAGAAGCCGCCGTCCGTCCGGAAAAGCCGCCGTCCACCCGAGAAGAGGGATCAGCCCATGCCGAAGCACGCCCTGAGACGTGTCATGGCCTCGACAGCAGCCGTGGCCGGTGCCCTGGCGCTGAGCTTCACCGGTGCCGCCGCGCACGCCGCCGAACCGCTCGACTACGTGGCCCTGGGCGACAGTTACAGTGCCGGATCGGGGGTCCTGCCCGTGGACCCGAGCAATCTGCTCTGTCTGCGCTCCACCGCCAACTACCCCCATGTCATCGCCTCGGCGACGGGCGCCCGGCTCACGGACGTGACCTGCGGAGCCGCGCAGACCTCGCACTTCACGCAGGCCCAGTACCCGGGTGTCGCCCCTCAGGTGGACGCCCTCGGCGCCGGCACCGATCTGGTGACGCTGACGATCGGCGGCAACGACAACGGCACCTTCATCAACGCGGTCACCTCCTGCGGTACCGCGGGCCTGCTCAGCGGCGGGAAGGGCAGCCCCTGCAAGGACCGGTACGGCAGCCGGTTCGAGGACGAGATCGAGGCGAACACCTACCCGGCGCTGAAGGCGGCCCTGAACGCCGTCCGGGCCGAGGCTCCCGGCGCGACGGTGGCGGCGCTCGGCTATCCCTGGATCATGCCGGCCGCCGCCGACCCGTCCTGTTTCGTCAAGTTGCCCGTCGCCCAGGGGGACGTGCCCTACCTCCGCGGCATCCAGGCGCGGCTCAACGCGGCCGTGCGGCGCGCCGCCGAGGAGACGGGTGCCGTCTTCGTGGACTTCGCGCGGGTCTCCGAGGGGCACGACGCGTGCGCGGCGCGCGGCACCCGGTGGATCGAGCCGCTGCTCTTCGGCGACAGCCTCGTGCCCGTCCACCCCAACGCCCTCGGGGAGCGGCGGATGGCCGAGCACGCCATGGACGCCCTGGGCCTCGGCTGACGCCCGACGCCGGGCGGCGGGGGCGTCAGCCTCCGTCCGGCGCGGGGGGACGGGCGGGGCCGAGGTGGTCCGTGCCGCCCCACACGGCGAGCCGGAGCCGGCCGTGCCCGTCGTCGCGCCAGTGCGAGACGGAGGCGTTCGGCACGGGCGGCACCCGGTCCGGCGCCTCCGCCCCGATCCCGGCCAGCACCTGGCGCAGGGCGACGACCACCGCGTCGTGCGCCACCAGCAGGACCCGGCGGCCGGGGGCCGCGGCCCCGAGGTCGGTGACGAACTGGCCCACCCGCACCGCCACATCGGTCAGGGCCTCGCCGCCGGGCGGCCGGTACCACCACTCCCCCACCCGCTCCCGGCGCGCCGCCTCCTCGGGGGCCCGCTCCCGCAGCAGGGCGGGGGGCCAGAGTTCGTGGACGCCCGTCTCGCGGTCCCGCAGCCGTTCGTCGACCAGCACCGGCAGCGACGCCCCGCGGGCCCCGGCGGCGGTGTCGGCCATGCCGTCCCAGGTCTGCCGGGCGCGACGGTAGGGCGAGCACACCACCAGGTCCGGCCCGGTGGCCGGCTCCCGGTCGGCCAGCCAGCGGCCCAGCGCCCGGGCCTGGGCGGCGCCGGTGGCGGTCAGCGGGACGTCACGGTCGCGTCCGGGCACCGGCCGGGCTGCCCGGCCGGAGCGCTCGGCCTCGGCGAAGGCGGCGTTCGCCGTGCTCTCCCCATGCCGCACCGCCCACAACGCGCCCAGGGGGCAGGGCGGGACGAGGACGGCACGGGGGCCGGACGGCGGGACGGGGTCTCGCTGGACCATACGACGGGCCTCCTGTCGGCTGGTGGCGGTGACTGCGGTGACTGCGGCGGTGGCGGCGGCGGTCACGGTGACGGCGGCGGTCACGGCGGCGGTGGCGGTGGCGGTGGCGGTGGCGGTGGCGGTGGCGGTGGCGGTGGCGGTGGCGGTGGCGCATCCTGCCAGACCGGGCGCGCACCGGGCTTCGCGACACGGCCCCCATGGCATGACGCTCACGACTGCGTCTCAAGGCACCCGTAAGCGTTTCATGCGGGCCGGAATCAGCCCCGCCGCTTCCCTCCGCCAAACCGGGGCGTAGGCACCCGAACCACCGCGCCGAGCAGGGGGAACGGACGATTCCGCCGCCCGGTCCGGCAGATACCCTGACCGAAACCTTCTGACCTGGCCCTTTTCACGGAATGCCAGGTCAGCGACCGTCTCTTTCCGGCCACTTTTGAGCCCGCCCGCTCCCCGCCCGGACGGCGCTCCCCAGCCGTCAGCGCCGGTCACGGCGGGCGGGGACCGGCCGGAGAAGTTGTCTCAGAGGACTTGGTGGCCATGTGGGGCGTCTGTGGATACGGCGCCCGGGCAGGCACACTTTCCCCGTTCCGCATGCGTGGTCCCCCAGCCCGCGGCAACCTCCCTGGCTGTGAAGGACGTTCCCGATGAACGCAGTGGGCGGACGCGCGCCCTGTTCCGGTTCCACCCGCCGCCGTTCCCGCGCCCCGCGCCGGCTCGCCCTCGCCGTCCGATGGGCCGGTCGCGCCCTGTGCTGGAGCCTCGCCGCCGCCATGGCCTCCGCAGCCGCCGATCTCGTCCTCGCCCCCGGAACACCGTGGTGGCCCGCCGTGTGGCCGCTGCCCTGGTACCTCACCGGCGCCTCCGCCCTCGCCTGGGCCGTCCTGCGCGCCCGTGAGAAGGCCGCGCGGCGCCCGCCGGACGAGGAGGACCTCCCCGCCGGCTGGGACAAGGCGGCGTGAGGCGGGCCGGCCGCCCGGGGACGCGGGCCCACGACGGAGCGGTTGACCGCCGGCCGGGCAGGAAGACGGCCCGCCGCGACGGGGGATGCGCGGCGGGCCTCGGGTCAGTGTGGCATACAGGGGATGGCGAGCGTTCCGTTCTGTCCCTTCTGGCCGAAAACTCGGCCCGTCCGGTCAGTCGCCCGGACCCGGCGTGAGCGGGCCGCGCGGATCGGCGTCCCGGCCGGACCCGGCGTACCAGTGCGCGAAGGCCGCCGCGCGCGGCCCCGGCCGGCCGAGGTGGCGCATGCGCTCGCGCCGCAGCCGCAGCAGGAAACGGGGGTCGGCTCCGGCGCCCTCGGGCAGGTGCAGCAGGGTGAGCAGCCGGTCGGAGAACTCCTGCACCTGCCACGCCTCGGTGACCCGCCGCCGGACATATCCGGCCAGGGCGGTGGGACTGCCGTCGCGGAGGAGGGAGACGAGGGCGTGGGCCGCGTCGGCGGCGTCGGCCACGGCGAGGTTCAGCCCCTTCGCCCCGCTGGGGGTCAGTACGTGGGCGGCGTCCCCGGCGAGCAGGACCCGGCCCACCCGCGGCCGGTCGCGGACCATGCCGCGCATGCGCAGCACCCCGGACTGGAGGATCTCGCCGACGGCGGGCAGTCCGTCGGCCACGGCGCCGGTCCGGGTCCGGAACGCCGCCCGGACGCGCTCGGCGTCCCAGTACTCGGCCCGGTCCTCGCACGGCACCTGGAGGTAGAGGCGGGCACGGTGGCCGGTGCGCGGCATCAGCCCGGCGAAGCCGTCCGCGTGGACCGCGTACACCACGCCCTCGACGGGGCGGTCGACGCGGACCAGGGCGGTGAGCCAGTCGTAGGGGTAGCGGAAGCCCCGTGCCGTGCCGGGGGCCAGGTCCTCGGCGAGGGAGGCGGGGCCGTCGCAGCAGAGCACGTAGTCGCAGACGGCCTCCAGGCCGTCTGCGACCAGGCGCGGCCGGTCCCGGACGTCGGTGACGGCGCGCACCGCGTGACCGAAGCGGGGCGGGGAGCCGGCCGCCTCCGCGCGGGCGACGAGATCGCGCACCAGCGCCTGCTGGGGGTACACCCGGTGGGCGAAGCCGCCGGACAGGGCGGCGTAGTCGATCCGCCGGCGCCGGCCCTCGCAGACCATGTCGCACCAGCCGTGGCGGACCCCGTCCGCCAGCATGCCGTCGGCCAGGCCGCGGTCCGTCAGGTACTCCACGACGCGGTGTTCCACCAGGCCGGCCCTGGCCCGTCCCTCGATCTCCGCCCGGGATTCCTTCTCCAGCAGCAGGACGTCGATCCCGGCCCGGCCGAGCACACAGGCCGCGACCAGCCCCGCCGGGCCCGCGCCGACGATGCCGACCTGCGCGGTCAGCCGGCGGCTCACCGGGCTCCCCCGGTCAGCGGGCGCGGGTCGATCAGGGCGGGGTTGAAGATCTCCCGGACCACGGCGAGGGGTTCCGTGCCGTGCCGCAGCAGGCAGACGCGGTAGGCCGCGGCGACCGGTGCCGGGGCGAGCGGCCACGGTGTCCGGCCGACGGCGAGCAGGGAGCGCCGGCCGCGGACACCCGCCCGGTGCAGCGCGGGTCCCAGGGCGGCGGTGCCCCGCAGGCAGGCGTTGATCCGCTCGTCCAGGTCCAGGCGGGCGACGACGTCGTTGGCCGACCACACCGTTCCGGCCGGGTCGGCCAGGGTGCTGCCGCGGACCAGGAAGCGGTCCCGGTCGCCGAGCACCGCCGCGGCCGGGGCGACCGGTGCGTCCCGGCCGCCGCGCACCCGGCACTCCAGGGTCCCGATGCGCAGCGGGGCTCTCGCCCAGGCTTCCAGGGAAGTGGTGGTGAGGCCGTCGCCGGCGAGCAGCAGCCGGGTGGCGGGGCAGGCGAACCCGTCGATGGCGTCCGCGCGGTCCCGGGGGGCGAACCCGGCCGTCCGCTCTGTCGTGGTCACTGTCACCGTACCGTTCCGCCCGCGGCCGACACCGCGGTGCTTCGTCCCTGGCCGTCGTCCCGACGCGTCGCGCGCGTCTGTTCAACCGGCCGGGCCGGGCCGCCGGTAACGCGTGTGCGGGCTGTTCATCCCATCGGGCGGTCGGGACCGGAAACCCGGACAGGGGCGGAGGGGGGTGGGGTCATCCGGTGAGCGCCCAGGGCGCGGGCCCGGTGCGGTCGTGCCAGGCGGTCAGGGCCTCGCCGTCGACGCAGACTATGCCGCACTGCCGGGCGTACTCCAGGGCGGGCGCGGTGAAGTCGCTGGTGGTGACCAGGACCGCGACGTCGGCCTCGTGGACGGTGAAGCAGGTCCCGCCGAAGCGCTGGAGGTCCTGGGAGCCGACCCGGTGGCCGTCGCCGTAGCGCTTGCACTGGACGACGACCCGCCGCCCGTCGGAGGTGACCGCTATGACGTCGGCGCCCAGGTCACCGGCGCCGCCGACCACTTCCACCGACCGGCACTCGTCGCGGGCGCAGAGGCCGGCCACGGCGTGTTCGAAGTCGTCGGGGTCCAGTTCGACGTACTCCTCGGGTGCTTCCCCCAGCCGCACGGTGTCGACGGCGGGCGCGGGCACTGCCGCGTACTCCACCGTCCGTTCGGGCGTGCCGAGTTCGCCGAGGCTGTCGGAGGCCCGTTCGGCCGCCTCCTCCAGGGCCAGGGTGGCGCGGCGCGCGTACCCGGCGGCGGCGCGGCGGCGGCGCCGGGAGCGGCAGAGCCAGACGGTCGCGGCCGTCACCAGAAGGAGCGAGAGGGCCCACACGGGCCGCTGTCCGGCGGTCCGGGTGAGGGTGCGGACCAGGAAGGCCAGGGCGCAGAGGAGCACCGCGAGGAAGAGGAAGAACAGGGCGGTCGCGCGCAGGTCGAAGCGGCGCTCGCGGTCCGCGCGACGAACAGGGCGCGTGGGTACGGTCATTGCGCTCCCTTCCACAGGGCGACGACGAAGATCACTTCACTCCGCCTGCCCAAGATCGCCGCCCTTAAGGTGCCGCCCGGCCGCCGTGATCGTCACGGACACTTGAGGCGCGCCGGACCGCACCGGGCCGCGCGCCCCCGCCACCCACCGAAGGGGAGCCCCGATGATCGAGACCGGAGCCGACGGCCGCAGCTGGCTGCTGTCCGGCCCGACCAGTTCCTACGCGCTGCGGCTGGACGACGAGGACCATCTGCTGCACCTGCACTGGGGGCCGCGGATCACCCTCGCGGACCTGGCGGAGCTGGCCGGACTCCCCTTGCCCCAGTGGTCGTTCGAGTCCCGGCTGGACGGTCACGAGGAGTACCCGGTGGAGGGCGGCGCGCGGTTCGCCGAGCCGGCGCTGATCGTCCGCTCGCCCGGCGTCCGCGGCACCCGGTGGTCGTACGTCCGCGTCGAGGTGACCGGCGGCGAACTGCGCCTCGGTTTCGCCGATCCGCTGACCTGCCTGGACCTCACCCTGCACTACCGGGTGCGCGAGGGCCACGACGTCGTGGAGCGCTGGGTCACCGTCGCCAACACCTCACCGGACACACCCCTGGAGGTGCCGCGCGCCGACTCCGCGACCTGGACGCTGCCGGTCCGCGCGTCCTGGCGGCTGTCCCATCTGCACGGCCGCTGGGGCGCGGAGAGCCGTCTGGTGCGGGTGCCGCTGTCCTACGGCGCCCACACCATCGGCAGCCGCCGCGGCCACACCGGGCACACGCATCTGCCGTGGGTCGCCCTGGACGCCGACGGCACCGCCACCGAGGAGCACGGCGAGGTGTACGGCTGCGCCCTGGCCTGGTCCGGGAGCTGGCGGCTGGCCACCCGGCGGCTGCCCGACGGCGCGGTCCAGGTGACCGGCGGCTGGGGGCACGACGACACCGGGCTGCTGCTGCTCGGCCCCGGTGAGTCCCGTACCACCCCCGTGCTGGCCGGGTTGCGGTCCGACGGGGGGTTCGGCGGGGCCAGCGCCGCCTGGCACGCCTGGCAGCTGGCGCACGTCGTCCCGTCGGCGGCCGAGGACCGGCCGGTGCTGTACAACTCGTGGGAGGCGACCTGGTTCGAGGTGGACGAGGAGCGGCAGCTCGCACTGGCCCGCCGGGCCGCCGCCCTCGGCGTCGAGCTGTTCGTCGTGGACGACGGCTGGTTCGGGCGGCGCACCAGCGACCGGGCCGGGCTCGGCGACTGGACCCCGAACCCGGACCGCTTCCCGCGCGGCCTGGCACCGCTGGCCCGTGCGGTGCGCGCGCTGGGCATGCGGTTCGGCATCTGGGTGGAGCCCGAGATAGTCAACCCGGACAGCGATCTGTACCGGGCACACCCGGAGTGGGTGCAGCACGTGCCCGGCCGGGAACCAACCCTGTTCCGCAACCAGTTGGTGCTCAACCTCGCCCGCCCCGAGGTCGCCGCCTTCGTCGAGGAGCAGGTGCGCCGGCTGCTGGAGTCGGCGCCGATCGACTACGTGAAGTGGGACTTCAACCGGTCCTTCACCGACCCCGGCTGGCCGGGCGAGGCGTTCCCGGAGCGGCTGTGGACCGAGCACGTGGAGGCGCTGTACGGCATCCTGGACCGGCTGCGGGCCGCTCATCCCGGGGTCGCCTTCGAGTCCTGCTCGGGCGGCGGCGGCCGGATCGACCTGGGCATCCTCTCCCGTACCGACCAGGTGTGGACCTCGGACAACACCGATCCGGCGGACCGGCTGGCCATCCAGCACGGTTTCGGCCAGGTGCATCCGGCGCGGGTGATGGCGGCCTGGGTGACGGACAGCCCCAACGAGCAGATGAACGGCCGGGTCAGCTCCCTGCGGTTCCGGTTCGTCAGCGCGATGGCCGGGGTCCTCGGGATCGGCGGGGACCTCACCCGGTGGAGCGAGGCCGAACTCGCGGAGGCGGCCGGGTGGATCGGCCGGTACAAGGAGGTACGGCCGGTGGTGCAGCGCGGCCGGCTGCACCGGCTGCTGCCGCCGGACGGCGACGGGCCGAGCGCGGTCCAGTACAGCCTGGGCGACGAGGTCGTGGTGCTGGCGTGGCTGCGGGCCCAGTCCTTCGGCGCGGAACCGGCGCCGGTGCGGCTGCGCGGCCTGGACCCGGGCGGGGTGTACGTCTGCCAGGACACCGGCCGTGCCCACCGGGCGCCGGTCCTGCTCCACCACGGTCTGCGCACCGGGCTGCGCGGCGACCTCGACGCCGCCGTGTTCCGCTTCCGCCGCGCGGGGTGAGGAGGGCAGCGCGGCCGTCGGAGCCGCGTCGCACGGGCGGGCCCCGGCCCGTCGCGGTGGTTTCCGGCCACCACCGGTCGGGCCGGCGCGGCGCGGGACCGGCGGGCGCGCGGGCGGCGCAGGGGCGGCGTGCCGCCCGGGGCGCGGATTACGGACAGGAGTTCCCGGCCTCTCCCTCCGCGCGCGGCTACGCGCTAGCTTGATCGTGCCGATCGAATCTCCGTTCGGCCGCATCGTGGCGCGTCCCGGAACTCCCGTGGCGCGTGGGGGCGTTGACGTTCGAGGCGGGGGCGAGAGGAGCCGCACGGTGGCACACGGGCAAGGACGGGACCCCGGCCGGCTGCTGCTGGTCGAGGACGACCGCGAGCTGATCGGCATGCTCTCCGAGGTGCTGCGCGACGACGGGTACCGGGTGGACGCCGCCACCGACGGCCAGCGCGGCCTGCACCTCGGCCTCACCCGGCAGTACGACGTGCTGGTGCTGGACCGGCGGCTGCCGGTGCTGGACGGCCTGGACCTGCTGGCCCGGCTGCGCTCGCGCGCGGTGCGCACGCCGGTGCTGCTGCTGACGGCGATGGGCACCGTCAACGACCGGGTCGACGGCCTGGACGCCGGCGCCGACGACTACCTGGTCAAACCGTTCGACCTCGACGAACTCTCCGCCCGGCTGCGGGCGCTGTGCCGGCGCGCCCTCGACGTCACCGACGTCCTGCGGATCGGCGCCGGCCGGCTGTACGTCGGCCCCCGCGAGGTCGAGCTGCCCGACGGGGAGCGGATCGCCCTCGCCGCCCGGGAGTTCGCGCTGCTGTGGGCGCTGGCCTCCCGGCCCGACACGGTGTACTCGCGCACGGAGCTGCGCCGGATGGTGTTCCAGGAGGCGCCCGCCTCGTCCATCGTCGACACCTACGTCTACTACCTGCGCCGCAAACTGGGCCGGCAGGTGGTGCGCACGGTCCGCGGGCTCGGCTACCGGCTGGGAGCGCTGTGAGGTTCTCGCAGTTCGCGGAGCGGACGGAGGTGCGGCTGGCGCGGCTGCGGATCGCCGTGATCACCGGGGCGATCATCACGCTGCTGATGGTGGTGGTCGGTCTCGTCGCGGACACGGTGATGACGCGGGCGCAGAGCGCCCAGGTGTGGCGGGAGCTGCGCTACGGCGCCTCGCGCGGCGACCTGTCGAGCCCCCCGGTGTGCACCTGGCTGTACGCGGCCGGCGCCACCCCGCTCGCCAACGCACCGGACGGCTTCCCGGTCCGCGCCGACCTGGACCGGGTGCGGCGGACCGGTGACGCGGTGGAGCGCGTGGTGCACCGGGCCGGCACGGTCTACCTGGTGCGCAGTCAGGTCCGGGCGGACGGGGACGTGGTGCAGGCGGTGTTCGACATGCGCTTCCAGCTCGCCGACCGCCGGCACCTCTGGTACGCGCTGGGCGTCGCGGAACTGGTGGGTCTGGTCGCGGCGGCCGTCACGGGCACGGTCCTCGGCCGGCTGTCGGTGGCGCCGCTGGCCGAGGCGCTCACCCGGCAGCGCCGGTTCGTCACGGACGCCAGTCACGAGCTGCGCACCCCGGTCACCCAGGTGTACACCCGCGCGCAGGTGCTGTCCCGGCAGGCGCGGGCCGCCGGGCTGCCCGCGGAGCACCGCGACGGGCTGGTCCGGCTGGTCGGTTCGGTGGGGCGGCTCGGCGCGGTCCTGGACGACCTGCTGCTCTCCGCGAGCCTGACCGCGGACCCGGCGCGGCCGGCCGAGCGGACGCCGGTCGATCTGACGGCGCTGGCCCGGTCGGTGGTCGCCGAGGAGGCGGAGCGGATCGGGGACCGTGGCCTGACCGTGACGGTGGGCGGGGCGCGCCGCACGCTGTACGTCGGCGGGATCGAGTCGGCGCTGCGCCGGGCGGTGGGCGAGCTGCTGTCCAACGCGATCAGCCACACCCCTCCGGGCGGGCGGATCGAGGTGGCGCTGACCCGCTCGGGCGCGGCGGTCGAGCTGACGGTGGCGGACACCGGGCCGGGTTTCGAACCGGCCGAGGCGGAGCGGCTGTTCGAGCGGTTCCACCGGGCCGGGGAGGGCGGGCGGTACGGGCTGGGTCTCGCGCTGCTGCGGGAGGTCGTCACGGGCCACGGCGGCACGGTCACCGCGGCGGGCCGGCCGGGGCACGGCGCCCGGTTCACCATCCGGTTGCCGGAGTGCGCTCCCCCGCCGCCCGCCCCGGCCGGGTCCGTGCCCGTCACGGCAGCTCGTAGGTGAGCAGCAGCCGGGCGGCGGCGCGTACGTCGGCGTCCAGCGGACGGTCCGGTTCCACCGGGGGGATGCGTGCCGCGAGCGCGTCCAGCAGGGCGGCGCAGCGGGGCGCGGTGGGCCGGCGGGCGCCGGCGTGGGCGGCCTGGCGCAGGCCGAGGGCGAGCGACCCGGCGAGCAGGCCGAGCAGGCCGGCCATGTCGTAGGAGCGCAGCGCGGCCTGGGTGCCGAAGGGGACGACGTCCTGGTTGTGGAGGTTGGTCGGCAGGCTCTGGGCGGAGGCCGGGGTGGTGTTGCGGCGGATCTCCGCGACGAAGGCGGTGGTGGCGAGCTGGACGCCCTGGAGGCCGTGCTGGACGCCGGGGGTGGTGGTGAGCATGGGCGGCAGGCCGCCGTTGCGGGCCGGGTCCACCAGCAGGTCCAGCTGGCGTTCGGCGAGGTTGCCGAGCTGGGCGGTGACGGAGGCGAGCAGGTCGGCGGCGAAGGCGGCGGGCTGCCCGAAGAAGTTCCCGCCGTGCACCGCCTTGCCCGTCACCGTGTCTCCGGCGCCCCCGGCGTCCCCCGCGAAGAACAGCGGGTTGTCGCTGATGCCGCCGAGGTCGGCGGCGACCACCCCGTCGACGTACGCCAGGGCGTCCTCGGCGGCGCCGAGCAGCTGCGGGGCGCAGCGGATGCTGTACGGCTCCTGGAGGGGCCGGGTGCCCGAGGGGGTGACGCCGGTGAGGGTGTGCCGCATGCGGGTGCCGACGGCGGCGGCGCCGGGGTGGCCGTAGGCGCGCAGCAGCTCCGCGTCGAGGAAGCCGGGGTCGCAGCCGAGGAGGTCGGTGAGCAGGCAGGTGAGCGTGGTGAGGGCGCGGTGGGCGGCGCGGACGGTGTCGCGGGCCAGGGCGAGCGCGGCGGTGGTGACGGAGGTGCCGTTGACGAGGGCGAGCGCGTCGCGGCCGTCCAGGGTGAGCGGGGTCAGCCCGGCGGCGGTGAGCGCGTCGGCGGCGGGCAGGCGGCGGCCGTCCAGGTAGGCGTGGCCCCGGCCGCGCAGCGCCTGGGTGGCGTAGGCGAGCGGGATGAGGTCGCCGCTGGCGCCGACGGAACCGTAGCGGGGGACGGCGGGGGCGAAGGTGGTGGCGAACATCGCGGCGAGCCGGTCGACGACCTCGGCCGAGACCCCGGAGTGCCCCTGCGCCAGGGACCAGGTGCGCAGCAGCAGCGCGGCGCGGGTGATCTCCTCGGGCAGGTCCGGGCCCTGTCCGGCGCCGAGGTGGGCGAGGGTGTTGTCGCACTGGTCGGCGTCGTCGGCGCGGCCCGCGTAGCCGAGGAGGGCGCCGAAGCCGGTGGTGGCGCCGTAGACCGGGCCGTCCTCGCGCAGGGTGCGGAAGAGACGCCGGCCGCGCTCGACGCGGGCCCGGACGGCGGCGTCCACGGTGACGGTGAGCGGCGTCGCCGCGCGGCGCAGGGCGGCGGTATCCAGGGGGCCGGTGAGGGCGACGGAGTCGGTGAGGGTGGGCACGGTCGTAGAACGTAGGCGGGGAATCTCAGAGCCCTCTGAGTTCCGGTGGATAGTTTCCGGGCCATGGCGCACGACTACCTGATCATCGGAGCGGGGCCCGCGGGACTGCAACTCGCCGCCGCCCTGGAACGTGACGGTGCGGACTACGTGGTCCTGGAGCGCGGCGGCGTTCCCGGCGCGTTCTTCGAGCGGTTCCCCCGGCACCGCACCCTCATCTCGACCAACAAGGTGCACACCGGATACGACGATCCGGAACTGCGGCTGCGGATGGACTGGAACTCGCTGCTGAGCGACGATCCGGAGCTGCTGTTCACCCGGTACAGCCGCCGCTACTTCCCGCCGGCCGACGACATGCTCCGCTACCTGTCGGACTTCGCCGCCCGCACCGGGGTGCGCGCCCACTACGACACGGCCGTGGAACGGGTCTCCCGGGACGCCGGCGGTGTCTTCACGGTCGAGGCCGCCGACGGCCGGACCTGGCGGGCCCGGCGCGTGGTGGCCGCCACCGGGGTCTCGCTGCCCAACGTCCCGGACCTCCCGGGCATCGAACTGGCCGAACGGTACGACTCGTTCGACCCCGACCCGGAGTCCTTCACCGACCAGCGGGTGCTGATCATCGGGCGGGGCAACTCGGCCTTCGAGACGGCCGACGGCCTGATGGAGAACGCGGCGGTCATCCACGTCGTCGGCTCCGGTTCGCTGCCGATGGCCTGGCGGACGCACTACGTCGGCCATCTGCGGGCGGTCAACAACAACTTCCTCGACAGCTACCAGCTCAAGTCGCAGAACGCGCTCCTGGACGGCCGGGTGCTGGCGATCCGCAAGGCCGAGGACGGCTTCCGGGTGCCGGTCGCCTTCGAACGGGCCGACGACGTCGTCAAGGAGATCCGCTACGACCGGGTGATCGTCGCCACCGGCTTCCGCGTCGACACCTCCCTCTTCGACGAGAGCTGCGTGCCGGAGCTGACGGTGAACGGCCGCTTCCCGGCGCTGACCGCCGCCGGCGAGTCGGTCAACGTGCCCGGTCTGTACTTCGCCGGGACGCTGATGCAGGGCCGGGACTTCAAGAAGGCCACCACCGGCTTCATCCACGGCTTCCGCTACACCGTCCGCGCCCTGCACCGCACCCTGCGGCAGCGCTACGACGGCGAGCCGTGGCCGGTGACCGGGCTGGGCGCCGATCCGGAGCGGGCGGTCGACGCGGTCATCACCCGGGTCAACCGGTCCTCCGCGCTGTGGCAGCAGTTCGGCGTCCTCGGCGACCTGCTGCTGCGCGCCCCGGACGGTGGCTGGCGCTACGCCGAGGAGGTCCCGGTCGGCCATGTGCCGGACGGGGTGGCCGCCGGGGAGTTCGGGGAGGTGGCGGGGCACGCGGTGATCACCCTGGAGTACGGGGAGGGCCACGACCGCGTCGACCCCTTCGACGTGACCGCCGGCCGCAAGTCCCAGCAGGACACGGCGGGACTGGACGGCCGCTATCTGCATCCGGTCGTGCGCTGGTACCGGGACGGCGCGTTCGTCGCCGAGTACCACCTCGCGGAGAACCTGGAGAACGAGTGGGACAGCGAGCGCTTCCACCGCGCCCCGCTGCGCGCCTTCCTGGCCGCCCACGCCTCCTCCGCCGCCCCGGTGACCCCGTGAACCTGCGCGACCTGCACGAGAAGGCGCGGCGGTCACTGGACCCCGTCCACTACGACTACGTGGCGGGCGGGGCCGGCGAGGAACGCGTCGTCGCCGACAACGAGCGGGCCTTCGACCGGTACGCGCTGCTGCCGAGGGTGCTGTGCGGCGGCGAGCGGCGGGACACCGCCGCGGACCTGCCGGGCGCGCCCGGCGCGTCCCCGGTGTTCGTGGCGCCGACCGCGTTCCACCGGCTGCTGCATCCCGGCGGGGAGCCGGCCACGGCGCGGGCCGCCGCGGCCGAGGGCGCGGTCCTGGTGACCGGGACCGCGTCGACCACCCCCGTCGCGGAGGTCGTCGCGGCGGCCCGGAGCCGGGACCGGGAGGCGGCCGTCTGGTTCCAGCTCACCGCGCACCCGCGCCGGGAGGCCACCCGCGCCCTGGTGCGGCGGGCCGAGGAGGCGGGCTGCACGGCGCTGGTGGTGACCGTCGACTCCCCCGTGTTCGGCCGGCACACCCGGGACCTGCGCAACGGCTTCACCGATCTGCCTCCCGGCCACGCCGCGGAGAACATGCGGGACCTGCCCGGCGCCCCGCCCGGCGCGCTCACCGACATCCCGATGTCCCCGGCGGTGTCCTGGGCGGACGTCGACGACCTGGTCCGGCGGACCGCGCTGCCGGTGCTGCTCAAGGGAATCCTGCACCCGGCGGACGCCCGGCTCGCCGTCGAGCACGGCGCGGCCGGGGTGCTCGTCTCCAACCACGGCGGCCGGCAGTCGGACGCCGTACCGGCGGCGCTGGACTGCCTGCCCGCGGTCGCGGACGCCGTCGCGGGCCGGGTGCCGGTGCTGCTGGACGGCGGGGTGCGCCGGGGCAGCGACGTCGCCGTGGCGCTGGCGCTGGGCGCGCGCGCCGTCGGCGTGGGACGTCCGGCGGTGTGGGGGCTGGCCGCCGAGGGCGAGGCGGGGGTGCGGCGCGTGCTGGCGGCACTGCGCGACGAGTACGACCACACCCTCGCGCTGTGCGGAGGACGGCGGAACAGCGACCTGACGCGGGACATGGTCGTCCGGAAGGGCGGTACGTGGTGAACGGCCCGGTGACGCGGGGCTGGTGGCTGCCGCGGAGCGTGGTGACGCTGCGGGGGCGCATCTTCGAGAAGGTCAACGGCGACCGCGCGGTGACCCTGCCGGACGCCGCGCACGGACCGGAGGTGTTCGAGCGGGTCTACGCCCACCCGGCGGCGGACGGCCGCAGTGCCGGGGCGGGCCTGTCCGACCTGTTCTGGTACTGGCTGGCGCCGGGCCCGGAGGTGCACCAGGAGCATCTGGAGCCCGGCGAGCGGTACGAGGAGGTGGCCGCGGTGACGCGGCGCATCCTGGCCGGCGGGTCGGCGGCCCTCGCGGCGGCGGCCGGCGGCGCGGTCGGCCGCGCACTGGACGCCGTGCCGGATGACCGGATCAGCCTGGTACGGCTGCGGGACCTGGTGATGCCCGCGTGGGCGGAGTTCGCCTACGAGCTGGTCTTCGAGGAGCCCTGCCCCGCGCCCGCCCGGGACCTGATCACCGCGCACGCCGGCGATGTGATCAACGCTCTGAAGTGCACGGGGCTGCGGCATCCGCGGCGCCGGGCGCGGCTGACGGCGTACCTGCGGGAGCGGGTCGCGGCCGGGGACGTGCCGCACCGGCTGCCGGCCTCGCTCTCGCTGCCCGAGCAGGTGCACTACCTCCAGGGCACGTTCTTCAACACGGCCGTGGTCCAGCTCTCCGAGGCGACCGCGCACGTCCTGCTGGCGCTGGCCCGCCACCCCGAGGTGCAGGAGCGGCTGTGGGCGGACCCCGGTGACGACCGGTTCCTCGGCAACGTACTGGACGAGACGATGCGGCTGTACCCGCTGTTCGGCATCGCGCACCGCATCACCACCGGGGAGGTCCCGCTCGACGAGGAGACGGTGCTGCCGGCCGGGTCCGTGGTGTGCTTCAGCTATCCCGACTACCACGCCACGGGGTACGACCGGCCCGAGGTGTTCGACCCGGACCGGTGGCGGGCGCTGTCCGCGAAGGACGCCCACCACATCCCGTTCGGTGTGGCGGCCAACCGCCCGTGCCCGGCGTGGCGGCTGTCGCCGCTGGTGCTGCGGGCCGCGGTCCGGGAGGTACTGCGCCGCTACCGGCTGGACTCCACCGCCTCGCACACCCGGTCCAACCCGCACCGCGCCCCCTGTCTGCTGATCCCGCGCGGCCTGGCCACCGGGCCGCGCCTGGCGCTGCTGCGCCGGTTCGTCCGGCTGCGCGACGGGGTCGAGGACGTCACCCGCGGGGTGCGGCAACTGGTCCTCGGCACGGTGATGGTTCTCCACGCCCGGCGGCTGCGCCTGGCGACCCGCTATTTCGAGGAGCATCCCCCGGCCGGGCGCTGCCCGGTCGCCCACCCGGAAGGAAAAGGCAGATGAGCGCCACGGATCTGGCCCCCGCGTTCTTCCTCGCCGTCGTGGTCATCCTGGTCGCGTGCCGGGCGGTGAGCCGGCTGCTGGCCCTGGTCGGACAGCCGCCCGTCGTCGGCGAGATGCTGGCCGGCGTGGTCCTCGGCCCCTCGGTGCTGGGCGCGCTGCTGCCCGGTGTGGAGTCCGGGCTCTTCCCGCAGGACCTGCGGCCCGTGCTCTACGTGGTGGGGCAGATCGGCCTCGTCGCGTTCATGTTCCACGTCGGCTGGGACTTCCGGGTCGACCGGCTGCGCGGGGTGGCCCGCCCGGCCGGGCTGGTCTCGGCCGCCGGGGTGGTGGTGCCGGTGGTGCTGGGCGTGCTGCTGATCGTGGCCGTCGGCGAACGCACCGGCGCGATGGCCCCGGACATCTCCCTGACCGTGTCCGCGCTGTTCGTCGGCGTGGCGCTGGCGGTGACAGCGTTCCCGATGCTGGCGCGGATCATCGCCGAGCGGAACCTGGCGGGCACCCGGTACGGTTCGCTGTCGCTGGGGGCCGGCGCCGTCGACGACGCGGTGGCCTGGATCCTGCTCGCCGGGGTGTTCAGCATCGCGGGCGGCAGCGCCGGGCTGGTGTCGCTGGCCGTCGGCGGCGGTTTCGGGCTCATCGCGATCCTGGCGGTGGTGGTCCGGCTGCGCGGGCGCACCGTGCTGCTGGCCGAGCGGGCGACACCGGAGAACCTGCTGCTGGTGCTGGTCGGCGTGCTGTTCCTGGTGGCCTGGTACGCCGACGAGATCGGCCTGTACGCGGTGTTCGGCGCGTTCAGCCTCGGTCTGGTCTTCCCGCGCTCGCGGCAGCTGGACCGGTCCGTGGAGACGCTGGAGCCGGTGGGCCGGCTGTTCCTGCCGCTGTTCTTCACCTACTCCGGGCTGAACACCGACTTCACCCTCCTGGGTTCGGGGCCGGTGCTGCTGTTCACCGCCGGGTGCGTCGTGGTGGCGATCGCCGGGAAGTTCGGCGCGTGCTGGCTGGCGGCCCGGGCCGCCGGTGAGCCGAACCGGGTGGCGCTGCGGGTGGGGGCGCTGATGAACGCGCGGGGCCTGATGCAGCTGATCGCGCTCAACCTGGGGCTGGCGGCGGGCATCGTGACGCAGGCGATGTTCAGCGCGCTGGTGGTGGTCGCCATCGTCACCACCGTGATGGCGACGCCGCTGCTGGCCCTGATCGACCGGTGGGAGCGGAGCCGCGGCGAGCGGGACGACCGGCCCGACCCGGCACCGGTCGTGGCGGCCTGAGCTTGAGATGCGACGTCGCGCGTGGGGACGCGGCACACGCCTCGGCTCCGGAGACGAGCGGTGCTTGTCTCCGGAGACGAGCGGTGCTTGTCTCCGGAGACGGCCCGGTTCGCGGGCGGCCGTGGACCATGGGGGTGGAGCGGCCGAGGGCGCCGGTTCACTGCTCGGACCGCTGCCGGGTCCGGGCCTGCCGCCAGCGGCGGGCGTCACGGGACGCCGTTACGGAAACGCCATGGCCGAACGCCTCGCGGACATCCCGGACATCGTCTGGGCCGACCGCGGCCACGCCGGCGACCTCGTCGGCCGGGCCCGCGACCGCCTCCGGCTCACCCCGCGCACCGTCTCCCGGCCCAAGGGCGTGAAGGGCTTCGTCGTCCTGCCCCGCCGCTGGAAAGCCGAGCGGACGATCGGCTGGTGCGTGAACGCCCGTCGCCAACGCACGCGACCATGAGCCGGTTGCTCCGGCACTCCGAAGCCCAACTGAACCGGACCCTCGTCACCATGACGACCCGGCGCCCCACCCGCAACCGGCGAGCTAGTCGAGTGGGCAGAACAGCACCTCAACCTCACCGTCAAGCCGGTCAGCCGCCCCAAGGACGCCTGCGGCCTCGTCGTGCCGCCCCGCCGCCGGGTCGTCGAAGGGTCGCTCGCCTGGATGATGCCCGCCCTGTGATTCCCCAGCCGGCGGGCCCAGGCTCCTTGCGGCGGCTTGATCGCCGAGGGGTACTTGCCGCGAGCACCGTCGGCAGGCTGTACTGAAAGCCGGCGTGACGTTGAGCAACCTGGCTGTGGCCGGCTTCGCTCGACGCCTCGGGCATACGGGCATCTCCGGCAGGTGAGCCGTTCGAGAGCCCCTCTCCGCCCTGCCCCACCACCTCCAATCCCCCAGGGCTCCGCCGGTCCGATGCCTCCGCACGCGGCCTGTCGGGTACCAGCGGGCCTGTCTCACCACGCACGAAAGGCATCCGAGCATGCGACGGTACGTTCTCACCGGCACGCCAGGCGCGGGCAAGACATCGATCCTGCGGTGCCTGGCGGAGCACGGCTACGAGGTCGTCGAGGAGGCCGCGACCGCGGTCATCGCACGAGCGCAGGCTCAGGGCGAGGGCGAGCCGTGGACACGGGCCTCCTTCATCGATGAGGTCGTCGATCTGCAGAAGCAACGGCAGTTGAGAGCCTCCGCCACGAAATCTGTCCAGGTGTTCGACCGGTCGCCGGTCTGTACACACGCCCTCGCGAACTACCTGGGGCGGCCGGTATCCCGTGCGCTGTCGGCGGAGATCGAGCGGATCACCGCCGAGAAGATCTACGAGCGGCAGGTGCTCTTCGTCCGCAATCTGGGATTCTGTGAGCCCACCAGTGCCCGTCGGATCAGCTTCCAGGAGTCGCTGGTGTTCGAGAAGGTCCACGAACAGAGCTACCGGGCGTTCGGCTTCGAGCTCATCGACATCCCTGCCGGCGACCTGGCCGACCGTGTCGCTGCGGTCAGCTCGGTGATCTCGCGGCCCGGCTCATGAGCGAGACCGGTCGTCATCCGTTCACCGGTGGCGTCTCGGGACCCGGTGCCCCTGTGCCCCCGATCCAGGTTCGTCACGACAGCCATACAGGCCCAACGACCACCGGGGAATCGGAAACACGCACCGAAGCCACTGGGAAGTGACGGCCGGAAGCCACTGGGAAAAGGACCGGCCCCGAGGGGGCCGGGCCTTTCGTCCGCTCAGTTCCCGACGGCCAGGCGTCGTTTGTCGGGTTTCCCGGCCGGGGTGAGCGGCACCTCGTCGATGAGGGTGAGCCGGGCCGGCGCGCACGCCTCACCGAGCCGGTCCGTCACCAGGGCGCGCAGTTCCGCGAGGACGGGGACGCGGCCGGCGGCGGGCACCACGAAGGCGTGCACCGCTTCCCCGGTGCTGTCGTCGGGGACGGCGGTGACGTACGCCTCCGCCACCGCCGGGTGAGTGCCGAGCAGCCGCTCGACGGGGCCGGTGTAGTACACGTTGGCGTTGACGATGACCACGTCCCGGGCGCGTCCGGTGAGCCACAGCCGCCCCGCGCCGTCGAGATGGCCGAGGTCGCGGGTGCGGACCCAGCCGTCGGGGGTGAACACCTCGGCCGTCAGGCCGGGTTCGCACCAGTAGCCGCAGCTCTGCGACGGGGTGCGGACGTACAGTTCGCCGTCGGTGCCGGGCGGGACGGGGCGGCCCCCGGGGCCGCGCACCTCCAGCTCGACGGGCGGGACGCCCAGGGAACCCGGCTCGTCGGCGGGGGTGGCCATGGAGATCATGCCGGTCTCGGTCTGGCCGTAGCCGTGGAAGACGACCGGGCCGAGCACCTCGGCGGCCTCCCGCAGCCGCGCCGGTCCGGGCGGGGAACCGGAGACCATCAGCGCGCGCAGCGAGCCGAGGTCCACGGGGGACTCCCGCTGGGCCGCCACCAGCCTGGTCAGCCGCGCGACGGTGATGACGCCGGCGGTCGCCCGGTGCCGGACGAGGGCGTCGGGGAAGACGGGCGGGTCGGCGGTGACCAGGATGCCGCCGGCGGCGAGGGTGAGCAGCCCGTACTCCATCATCACCTGGCTGGCCAGGGTGCCGAAGACCAGGAACCGGTCCAGGCGGGCGGCGAGTTCGCGGACCGCGGGCGGCCAGGCGTCCGGTCGCAGCGCCCAGGCCGCGGTCATCGCCGCGTAGGTCTGGGCGCACGCCTTGGGGAGACCGGTGCTGCCGCTGGTGTGGATGAGCCGGGCGATGTCGTCGGGGCGGGCGGTGACCCGGGGCCGTACGCCGTCGTCCGGGGCCGCCAGCAGCTCCGCGAGGGGGAGCACGGTTGCGGACGGCGAGGTGTCCGGGGTGTCGTCCGGCCGGTCGGTGATCCGGTGGGGGACGTCGGCGAGGAGGTGGGCGCGCTGCGGCCCGGTCAGCCCCGGCCGGACGCCGACGACGCGGGCGCCGACGGTGTGGGCGGCGACGACGGCGGCGAACGCCTCGGGGCTGACGCCGAGCAGCAGCGCGACGCCGTCACCGGGGCGGACACCGCGCCGCCGCAGGCCGTGCGTCACCCGCCGTACGTCCGCGAGGAGCGCGGCGCCGGTGACCTCCCTGCCGAGGTGCTCGAAGACCACGCGGTCGCCCGCCGCGCCGAGGAGGTCCAGGACGGCCCCGGGGAACGGCTCAGTCAAGGCAGGCCTTCACGAACGCGGTGAGCGGCTGCTGGTGGACGGCCGGGATGTCCCAGTCGTTCTCCAGGTTCTCCGCCAGGTGGTGGGTGCCATCGAGGACGCCGTCGCGGTAGTGGCGGACCACGGGGTGCAGGTAGACGGAGTCACCGGCGTGCTCGGCGTCGTTCTCCGCGACCCGGGGGACGCTGATGTCGAACGGGTCGACGTCGGCGTGTCCCGGCCCGTACTCCAGGTCCACGACGAACCGGTGCGCGGCGGGGCCGAGGCCGCCGCCGGTGACCAGGTCCAGCGGGACCTCCTCCTGGTACACGGCCCGGTCCCCGTCGACGCCGACCACGTCACCGAGGAACCCGAACTGCTGCCACAGCCCGGAGGAGCGGTTGACCCGCTCGACGACGGCGTCCGCGATCGCCTCCGGCGCGGCGGGCAGCGGCCGGGCGGGCCAGGGGGTGTCGTGGTAGCGGGCGTCGAGGATGCGGTGCAGGGCCCGCACGCCGTAGCGGAAGCCGTGGATGAAGCCGTTGGTGGACTTCTTGAAGTCCCGCTGCTGGGTGAGGGTGCCCGCGAAGTACAGGTCCGGTACGTTCACCGACTCGTAGGCGGCGGTCTGTTCGGGGAACCGGTCGTCGATCACGAGCGCGGGACGGCAGGTGTCGTCGAAGACGCTCGCGTCGAAGCGGAAGCCGGCGGCCAGGATGATCCGGTCGTAGCGCAGTTCGCGCAGCCGCTCCGTGGTACGGGCGTAGCGGAACACCACCCGGTAGCCGCCGTCCGCGGCCTTCTCCACGCTTTCGACGGTGCCGTCCAGGACGGCGTTCTGCGACTTGAGCTGGTAGCTGTCGAGGAAGTTGTTGTTGACCGCCCGCAGATGGCCGACGAAATGGGTCTGCCAGGCCATCCTCAGCGAGTGCGGGCCCGCCACGTGGATGACGGCGGCCTTCGCCATGAGGGACTCGGCTGTCTCGAAGGCCGAGTTGCCCTTGCCGATGACCAGCACCCGCTGATCGGTGAAGGAGGCCGGGTCGGTGTCGAAGTCGTCGTAGCGTTCGGCGAGTTCGATGCCGGGGATCGGGGGGACGTTGAGCCGGGAGACGCCGGTGGCGACGATCAGCCGCCGGGCCCGCCAGGTCCGGCCGTCGGCGGCCTCGACGGTGAAGACGCCGTCCGGGCGGGAGACGCGGACGACCTCCGCGCCGTACTCGGCGCGCACGCCGGTGCGTTCGGCGTAATCGGCGAGATAGCGCACCAGGTCGTCGGCGCGGGGGAAGTAGTCGTCGCTGTACCGGGTGAACAGCAGCTCCGGGTCGTCGCTCAGCAGCGAGTTCCAGTCCATCCGCAGGCGCAGCTCCGGGTCGCGGTACCCGGTGTGCACCTTGTTGATGGAGATGAGCTGCCGATGCCGGGGGAAGCGGGTGAAGAAGGTCCCCGGGCCCCTGCCCCGTTCCAGGACGGCGTAGTCACGTCCGTCGCGTTCGAGCGCCGCGGCGAGCTGCAGTCCGGCCGGTCCGGCCCCGATGATCAGGTAATCGCGCACCATGCACGGGACGCTAGCCCCGCGAACTCAGAAGGCTCTGAGATTGGCGCTCCCCGGCGGCGTCCAGTCCCAGGACGGCCGCCTCGTCCGGGGTGCCGGGCGCGGCCTGGTAGACGACCATGCGCTGACCGCCGGTCCGGGCCAGCCGCATGACCTCGTACGTCAGGGTCAGCGGGCCGGCCTGCGGGTGCCGGAAGTTCTTCTGCCCGCCGCCGCGCTCGCAGACGTCGTACCGCTCCCAGAGCCGGGCGAACTCCGGTGACTTGACCGCGAGTTCGCCGACGAGGGCGGTCAGCTCCGGGGAGTCCGGGTCGGCGCCGGCGACGGCGCGCAGGTGCGCGACCGAGGAGGCGACCGTCTCCTTCCACGGTTCGTACAGGGTGCGGCCGACCGGGTGCAGGAAGAGGTAGCGGGTCAGGTTGCGCCGCTCCTCGGGCCAGTCCCACAGGCCGGGCAGCAGGCGGCGCGCGGGCGGGTTGGCGGCCAGGACGCGGTTGAAGCGGTTCACCACGTAGGCGGGCATCGGACGGACCGACTCCAGCATGCGCAGCACGGAGTCGCGGACGGTGTGGTCCGAGCAGGCGGGCAGGTCGGAGTTGCGGCCGGAGGCCAGTTCCGCGAGTTCGTGGAGGCGTTCGTAGGCGTCACCGCGCAGCCGCAGGGCACGACCGAGGGCGTCCACGACGGCCGGGGACGGGTTGGTCTCCCGGCCGCGCTCCAGCCGGATGTAGTAGTCGACGCTGACTCCGGCGAGCGCGGCGAGTTCCTCCCGGCGCAGGCCGGGGGTGCGGCGCAGGCCCGCGCCGGCCGGGAGCCCGACGTCCTCGGGGCGTACCTGGGCCCGGCGAGCCTTGAGGTATCGGCCGAGTTCGGTGCCCCGCGCGTCCGCTGCTGTAGCCATCCGGACATTGTGGCAGGCGGGTGGGGCGGGTGAGGGGCCGTGTCACTGCCTGGAACACGGCACCCCGGTACGGCGCGGTCTCCCGGGCGGAGACGCGGCGGTGGACAGTGGTGCCCGGAGCGGGCGGCCCGGCCGCCGGGGCCCAGGGGGTGCGTGACACCGGACCGCGGCCCGGCGGCCGGCCCGCCCGCCCGTCCTGTCCTGTCCTGTCCCCTGGCCGTCACGTCCCCTCGCTGCCCAGGAGTTCCGCCGTGCCCGTTCACCGTCCCTCCTCCCCCACCGCCGCCCACGGCCGCGCGGGATTCCCGTCACCGCCCGTGTGCCACGACGGCACCGGTGGGCCACCACGCACCACGGCCGGCCCGGTGCCGCGGGGCGGTCCCGCCCTGGTCGCCTCGCTGCTCGGGTTCAGCGTGATCACCATCGACGTCTCGGCGGTGAACATCGCTCTGCCCGCCGTCCAGGAGTCGCTCGGCGGCGCGATGACCGGCCTTCAGTGGGTGGTGGACGCGTACACCCTGACGTTCGCGGCGCTGATGATCTCGGCGGGCGCCCTGGCCGACCGGATCGGCGCCCGCCGCGCCTACGTACTGGGCGTGGCCCTGTTCACGCTCGCCTCCCTCGCCTGTGCGCTCTCGCCGGACATCACGGTCCTGATCGGCGCGCGTGGGGCGCAGGGCGCGGCGGCGGCACTGGTGATGCCGGCGTCGCTGGCGCTGATCCGGCACGCCTACGACGACGCGCGGGCGCGGGCCCGGGCCATCGCCCTGTGGACGGTCGGCGGGTCGGTGGCGATGGCGGCGGGACCGGTGCTCGGCGGGCTGCTCACCGACTCGGCGGGCTGGCGGGCGGTGTTCCTGCTGAACCTGCCGGTCGGCGTCGTCATCCTGGGTCTGCTGGTGCGGGTCGCGGCCTCGCCGCGGCGGCCGGCCGCGCTGGACCGCGCCGGTCAGCTCACCGCCGTCGCGGCGCTGGCCGGGCTGGCGTTCACGATGATCGAGGGCGGGCACCGCGGCTGGACGAGCCTGCCCGTCCTGGCGTCCGCGGGGCTCGCCGTCGCCGCCGGGTGGGCGTTCGTCGCGGTGGAGCGCCGGCAGCGCCGGCCCATGGTGCCGCTGGAGCTGCTGGGCGACCGCCGGGTGGCCGTGCCACTGGCGGTCGGTTTCGCCCTCAACGCCGCCTTCTACGGCGGGATCTTCCTCCTCGGGCTGTACTACCAGCAAGTGCGGGGCATGTCCGGGATCGCCGCGGGGCTGATGTTCGTCCCGATGTCGGTGCTGGTGACGGCCGTGAACCTGGTCTCGCCGCGGCTGGCGGAGCGGGTCGGGCGGCGCCCGGTGATCGTGGCCGGGCAGGTGGTCTTCGTCGGGGCGATGGCGGCCCTGCTGCCACTGGGCACGGACACCCCGCTGTGGCTGGTGCTCGTACTGCTGGTGCCGTTGAGCGTCGGCGGCGCGCTCACGGTGCCCGCGCTGACCGCGCTGTTGATGGACGCCGTCCCGGGGGACCGCGCCGGAACCGCTTCGGGGCTGCTGAACGCCCTGCGGCAGACGGGCGGCGCGCTCGCCGTCGCCCTGTTCGGCGGTCTGCTGGCGGAGCCGGGCGGCGGGTTCTCACTGTCCGGGATGCGGCTCGGGCTGCTCGTCGTCGGTGCGCTGCTGCTGGCGACCGCCGCGCTCTCCCGGCTCGCGCTGCCGCGTGAGTGACGGCCACCGGGCGGCTTCCTCAGACGTCGGTACGGCGGTCCGCGCCGGCCGGCGCGGCCAGGTCCTGGACGCCGATGACGGAGAGCAGGTCGAGCTGTCCGGCGGCCGCGCTGCCGGGCGGCGCGGTGAACCACAGCAGCCGCCGGCAGCCGTCCTCGCTGAACAGGCTGTGGCAGTCCAGGTCGATGACGCCGAGGACGGGGTGGACGATGCGCTTGTGGTCGGCGCGCCGCAGGCCCACGTCGTGGGTGTCCCAGAGCGCGGTGAACTCCGCGCTGCGGCGGCGCAGTTCGGCGACGGTCCGGCGGACCCGGGGGTCCCGGCCGCGCCGGGCGGCGACGGCCTGGAGGTCGGCGACGAAGACCCGTGAGTGATGCGGGTGGTCCTCGGCCGGGTAGAGGGCGCGGGCCTCCGGGTCGGTGAACCAGCGGTACACGAGACCGGCCGCGAGCCCGCGCACCGCCGGGGGCGGGCCGACGAGCGCGGCCGCCAGGGGGTTCTGGACCAGGGTCTCGTGCAGATCGGTGATGATCTGGGCGGGGGTGGTGGTGAGCCGGTCGAGCAGGCCGAGCAGCGCGGGCGGGACGTGCGCGTCCGGGCCGAGCGCGGCGGGCGGCACCGGCCGGTCGGCGAGGTGGAAGAGGTGGTCGCGCGCGTCGCCGTCCAGCCGCAGCGCCCTGGCCAGGGCGGCCAGTACCTGCGCGGAGGGCTGGGCTCCGCGTCCGCGTTCCAGCTCTGTGTAGTAGTCGGCGGAGAGCCCGGCGAGGTGGGCGACCTCCTCGCGCCGCAGCCCCGGCACCCGGCGCCGGGTGCCGGCGGTCAGGCCGACGTCGGCGGGCCGGACCCGGCCGCGCCGGGACTTCAGGTAGGCACCCAGTTCCGCGTGGTTCACCCCGCCATCATCCCGCCCGTCCGGTCCGCCGAGCCAGGGGACGCCGACCCCAGGGTGCGGAGCGCCCTGGCCGGCGCGGGCACCGGGGGTCAGGCTCGGTTCCGGAACACCCACAGCCGTCTCGTGCAGCACGTGAGGAGAACAGCCATGCCGTTCGCCAGCTTCAAGGTCCCCGCCGGTTCCCTGGACGAGGAGGAGAAGCGGCGGATCATCACCCGCGCCACCGAACTCTTCGTCGACCTCTACGGTGAACGGGCCCGCGCCACCACCCTGGTACTGGTCGAGGAGGTCGCCGACGGCGGCTGGGGCATCGGGGGCGGGGTCCTCACCCTGGCCATGCTCCAGCAGCCGCCCAGGAGTTGACGGACCACGGCTCCGGACGGGCCGCTGCGCGGACCGGACGGGACGTACATGATGTTCCCCCGCCGACACCGGAAGGGACGACACGCGTATCACCGACGCACCCCGTACGCACTGCGACATCCTCGTGGAGGCCGCGCCGGAGCGGGTCCGGGAGCCGGTGGCCGGCATCGGGCTGCCGGCCCGGCCCGGCCCGGAGCTGCGGCGCGTGGCCTGGCTCGACGGCGCGGACGGGCCCTCGGTCGGCGCGCGCTTCGAGGGGCACCACCGGCACGCGGTGCTCGGCGAGTGGCGCACCGTCTGCCAGGTGACCGAGCCGGCCGCGCCCCGCGCGTTCACCTGGGCGGTGACGGACGCGGACGGCCGATACGGTCCGCCCGTCCGCGACCCGGAGCGGGCCATGGCGGTCCGGAGCCTCGCCCTTCAGGCCGCGGAGGCGGGCACCCGGCTGCGCCAGTCGGTCCGCCCCGGACCGGGCCCGAGCGGCCTCACCGCGGCGATGGCGGGCCGCACCGAGCGGGAGCCGGACATCATCGCCTACCGGCTGGGGGAACTGCGCAAGGGCGCGGGAGACCCTCTCCGGCGTCAGGTCGCCGGCCGAGCGGACACGGTGAGGGCGGCGGGAACGGCGGGGCGGTGAGGACGGCGGGGCGGTGAGGTGAGCACCGGGTCCGGGCAGGGCGCGGGGCGGGGGTGCGGCGCCTCGTGACCCGCGCGGCCCCGGCGTCGTTGCCGGAACGTGTACTCCATCAGTGCGACCGACCGTACTTTTCTCTCGATGCGTGAGGCGCCCGTCGCCGGGTTCTTCCTCGACTTCGACGGGCGCCCGCCGTCGACGACGGAGCTGACGCGGCGGATCGTCGACCGGGCGGCCGCGCTGCCCGCGCTGACGCGTCTGCTGCCCGGGAAGCGGGCCCGGCACTGGCCCGTGCGCGCCGCCGCGCTCGATCCCGGCGTGCACGTCCGCCACCGGCACGTCCCCGAGGGGGCGCGGGCGCTGCACGCCGTCTGCGAGGCGCTGCTGACGCGGGAGCTGCCCGGCGGGGAGCACCCGCCGTGGGACTGCTGGCTGCTGACCCGGCCGTCCCCGCGCGGGGGTCACCGCGTCTGCTTCCGGGTGCACCACGCCCTGCTCGACGGTGTCGGCGCCGCCCACAGTGTCCTCGGGCTGCTCGCGGACACGCCGGCCGACGGGCCGCCGCTGTACGCCGCCGGCCGGGCCGGGGTCCGCGCGGGCCTGCTCGCCGCCCGGGAGGCCGCCGCGCCCGTGCTCCGTCCCGGCCCGCCCTGGCAGGCCATGCGGCACTCCGCCGCGCGGGGTCCCGGCGCGCGGTGGGCGTACGGAGACGTCCCCCTGGCCCGGCTGCGCGCCCTCGCGGACACCCACGGGACCAGCGTCAACGACGTCGCCCTCGCCGCGCTGGCCCTCGCCCTGCGGTCCTGGAGCGCGGAACAGGGGCTGCCGGCCGCGCCGCCGGCCGCCCGGACGCTGATCTCCATGTCCACCCGCCGCCCGGCGGAACGGCACCGGCCGGGCAACCACGTCGTCTTCCACCGGCTGCACCTCCCCGTCACCGCCGGCCCGCTGCCGGCCGCGGTGGCCGAGGTGCGCCGGCGGACGGACGCCGTACGGCACTCGCGGCGCCGGGACGCCCTGCGCGCGCTGCTGGAGCTGCCCCGGCCCCTGGCGCCCGGGGTGCGGGCCCTGCGGACCGTGGTGAACCCCCGGATCTACCCGTTCGCCGTGAGCAGCGTGCACTTCCCGGAGTCGTTCACCTGCTTCGGGGGCCGGCTGGCCGGGGCCTCGCTGTTCCTGTACCTCGGCGACGACAGCCAGCGGCTGGTGTACCTGTCGTTCACCCGCACCCCGGACACCGTGCGGTGCGCCGTCGTCGCCGACGTCCCCCGAGCCCACACCACCGCGCTCCCCCGCCACTGGGCCGAGGTCCTCGGCTGACGCCGGCTAGATCCTCGGGCCGGCGCCCGCCGGGGTCCGCGCGATCGAGGCGAGCAGCGCCAGCTTGTCGGCGCTGTCGGTGCCGGGGACCGGGTGGTGGACGAGGAGCACCTGTCCGTCCGTACCGCCGATGTCGAGTTTCTCCCTGTTGAGGGTGAGTTCTCCGACCTGGGGATGGGCGAAGCGGATGGGGGCGCCTTCGCACGTGCGGACGTCGTGGCGGGCCCAGAGCCGGCCGAAGCGGGGGTCGGTGCGCAGGAGCTGACCGATGAGGTCCCGGGTGCGGGGGTCGCCGGTGTCGGCCGACTCCCGGAAGACGGCGACGGCTCCCTCGGTGGCCGCCTCCCAGTCGGGGTAGAGGTCCTGCTCGGCGGGGTCCCGGAAGAGGTCCCACAGCCGGTTGGCGCCGGCCACCAGGCGCGGGGACAGAGCCGTCGCGAGGGGGTTGACGGCGAGGACGTCGAAGGCGCGGTCCTCCACCACGGCGGGCAGGGCGAGCGTGGTGACGAGCTGGGCGATGCCCGCCGGGACCGACCGCGGGCGGCCGGGGGCGGGCCGGCGGCGGGGGCGGGGCGTGCCGAGCCGCAGCAGGTAGGCCGTCGCGGCGGCGTCCAGCCGGAGAACCCGGGCGAGCGACTCCAGGACCTGTACCGAGGGGTTGCGGTCCCGGCCCTGCTCCAGCCGCAGGTAGTAGTCGGCGCTGATGCCGGCGAGCATCGCGACCTCCTCCCGGCGCAGTCCCGGCACGCGCCGCGTCCCCACCGGGGTGAGGCCGGCCTCCTCGGGGGTGACCTGCTCGCGCCGGGCGCGCACATAGGCGCCGAGCGGGTTCGGTTCGTCGGTCATCGGTCCACTGTAGGGCGGCCCCGCGGGACGCTGCCTGGTCCTGTCACCCCCAGGATCACGGGGGACCTGGTGCGGGCCGCGGCGTGGCGGCAGCGTGGCCGCGGGCCGCCCGGCCCTCCGGGAGACACAGCAAGGAGCGCGTTCATGTCGACCTATCTGCTCGTACACGGTGCCTGGCACAGCGGACGGTGCTGGGACCGGGTGGTCCCGCTGCTGGCCGAGGCCGGGCACCGGGTCCTCGCGCCGTCGCTGACCGGGTACGGAGACAAGGCGCGTCTCCTCGGCCCCGAGGTGGGCCTCGACACGCACGTGGACGACATCGTCGGACTGATCCTCGCGGAGGACCTCACCGAGGTCGTCCTCGTGGGGCACAGCTACGCCGGGCTGGTCGTCTCGTCGGTGGCCCACCGGGTCCCGGAGCGGATCGCGCACCTGGTGTACGTCGACGCGATGGTGCCGCGGGACGGTGAGACGGCCGTCGACGTCATGCCCGTCTCCCAGCACCTGATCGACCTGGCGCGGACCTCGGGGGACGGCTGGCGCGTCCCGCCGCTGCCCGAACTGCCGCCGCCCGCGGGGCTGTTCGGGGTCACCGACCCGGACGACATCGCGTGGCTGCGGTCGATGGCGAGCGATCATCCGGTGCGTTGCCTCCAGCAGCCCGTCCGGCTGGACAACCCGGCCGCGCTCACGATCCCGCAGGCCCATGTGCACTGCGTGACCGGGGTACCGGAAGGCTTCGCCCGCCGCCCCGTCCCCGCCGTCCAGCCCAACGGCGACCCGGCGGTGGTGTGGGAGCTGCCCACCGGCCACGACTGCATGGTCACGATGCCGGCGGAACTGACGGCGCTGCTGCTCAGGGCCGCCCCGGCGACCGCGTAGCCGCCTGCCGGCCGGCGACCGTGCCGGCCGGGTCCGGGTTGCGCGCGTCACCCCCGTCACGGCCGTCCGTCCCCCGGGCTCCAGCCGGGTCCCCGGCGTGGGGGCCCGGCGAGGACGAGGGGTTCGAGGGAGGCGTACCGGTCGCATTCGCGGCGGGCGGCGCGGCCTCCGCCGGCCAGGGTGGCCAGCCAGCCGCAGGCGAAGCCCACAGGCACGGAGACCAGGGCGGTCGTGGTGAAGGGGAACCAGGCGAAGTCGGCCTCGGGGAAGGCGGCGGTCGGTGACCCGGAGACCAGCCGGGTGCCCGACATCAGCACCAGGGTGGCGACCGAGCCGCCGATCAGCGTGGCCAGCAGGCCGGCCCGGCCGAAGCGGCGCCAGAACAGCGTGTACACCAGGGCGGGGGCGATGGCGGAGGCGCCCACGCAGAAGGACAGGGTGGCGAGCGGCTGGAGGCTGCGGTGCTGGGCGAGGGCGGCCAGCACCACCACCGGTACGCCGATGATCAGCGCGGAGATCCGGGCCAGGGTCGTCTCCCGGGCGGGCGGCAGCCCCGCCCGGCGGGAGGCGACGACGTCGTGCGCGAGGGAGTTGGCGCAGGCGAGGGTCATCCCGGCGACGGACGCGAGCAGGGTGAGGAAGACGGCGGTGGTGACCGCGCTGAACAGCAGGCTCTCGACACGGGACACGTCGGGGCCGAACGCGGCCCGCGCGCCCAGCAGGTAGGCCGTGCTCCCGCGCGGGTCGGCGGCGGTGATGCCGGCCCGGCCGACCAGGGCGGTGGCGCCGATGGCGATGACCGTGATGAGCAGCATGAACAGGGCCACCGACGACACCGCCCAGGACATGGTGCGCCGCACCTGCCGGGCGCTTCCGGCGGTGTACATGCGCATGGTGACGTGCGGGAGGCAGGCGCCGCCCAGCACGATGGCGACCTGGGTGCTGATCATGTCCGCGGCGGGGTGCGGCCCGTCCGCGAACTGGAGCCCGTACCGCAGGAACGCCTCCCCGGCGCCGCTGCGCCGCGCGGCGGTGTCGACCATCGTCCCGGGGTGCCAGCCGAAGGCGTGCAGGAGGAGTACGGCGACCACCAGCCCGGAGCCCAGCAGGATGACCGTCTTGAGGATCTGGATCAGCGCGGTGCCCTTCATCCCGCCCAGCGCCGCGTAGGCGATCATCAGGGTTCCGGCGCCGATGACGCACCCGGTCTTCATGGCACTGTCGGAGAAGCCCAGGATGTACGCCAGCAACTGCCCCACGCCGGCCAGTTGGACGGTCATCATCGGCACCAGCGACAGCACGGTCACCGCGCAGGCCGTGATCCGCACGGCCCGTCCCGGCATCCGCCGGCCCAGCGCGTCGCCCATGGTGAACCGGCCGGTGTTGTGCAGGGGTTCGGCGAGCAGGACCATCAGCAGCAGCAGGGAGAGCAGGGTGCTCAGGGCGAGGACGACACCGTCGTAGCCGCACAGGGCGATGACCCCGCCGATGGTGAGCACGGTGGCGGCGGAGATGTAGTCGCCGGCGACGGCCAGGCCGTTGCGCAGCGGCGACAGCGAGCGGTAGCCGGTGTAGAACTCCTCCAGGTCGTCGCGGTCGGGGCCGGTGAGCACGCACAGCAGCAGGGTGAGGGTGACGACGCTGCAGAAGGCGACGAGGGACCAGGAGTGGGCGGAGCCGCCGAGGTCGGTCATCTCGGCGGCTCCCGGTCGCCGTCGCCCGGCCGGGCGTACCCGCCGACGCTGCGCGCCAGGGGGTCGACGTACCGCCCGGACAGGTACTCGAACAGGATGACGGCGGCCCAGGTGACGGGCACCTGGACGAGGGCCAGCAGCACCCCTGTGGGCAGGCCGCCGGGCGCGGGGCGGGACATGAGGGCGGGCGCCTCGACGGTGAGGGTCAGGAAGACGGCGAAGTAGCCGAGCGCGGCGAACGTGGCGGCCCGGCGCCGCCACCGGCAGGCGCGGCGCAGGACGCGCAGCGCGCGGTGGTACCCGGACCAGGAGGCCGGGCGGGCCCCGTACGGCTGCCGGGCCGGGTGCGGCTCCGAGCTGTCACCGGACATCTGCGGTCTCCTAGCGCGGCGGGGGCCCGGACGTTCGTCGCACGCTATGCGGGTGCCACGGCGACCGGAGGGGTTTCCTCGAACTGTCCGGTGGAGATCCCCGGCTGGGTGCTGCCCGCCCCCGTTACGCGTGAGACGCGCGGTGCCGGAAGGGATCGGCGTGCCTGCCGAGCCGCGCCCGGCACGACGCCGCTCCCCCGCCCGCCGTAGGCACGTTCCCCTCCACGCCGGCGGTTCGACGACGTCCGGCGCCGCGACGGACGAGGAGTCCTACGTACTCCGCCCCGGCGGCCGGTCGGCCGGCCGGCCCGGTCACTCCCGGCCGGAAGCGACCGCCCGCACCGTGCGGCGCGGCTCCGGGGACAGGTCCGCCGGCTGGTCGGCCCGCCGGTCCTGGGGCGGATCTAGAGGGGCCCGGCCACCGGCGGCAGGGGGGTGTGGTCGGGGGAGGCGCGGAACGCCTGGACGACGTAGGCGGCGAAACGGCGGGAGGCGGCTGCCCGGGCGGCCGGTGTGGGCGCCTGGATGCCCTTGTTGGCCATGAGCACGAGGATGAGGTCCGCCAGGACGAAGTCCGGGCGCAGGTCCCCGGAGTCCTTGGCGCGGCGGGCCAGTTCGGCGATCGTCCGCAGGGTCTCCGCCCGCCCCGCGGCGAGGTCCAGTGCGTCGGGGAAGCCCGCGACGAACGCCTCGGTGAGGCCCCGGTCGCGTGCGTGCAGGGCGCAGATCCGCTCGATCACGCGGCGGAAGCCGCGCCACGGGTCGGGGTCGGCGAGGCCCTCCTCGGCGATGTCCCGGCAGGCCCGCATCCGGTCCGCGAGGGCCTCGGCGACCAGGTCCCGCTTGGTCGGGAAGCGGCGGTAGAGGGTCGCGGGGCCGACCCCCGCGTGCCGGGCGATCTCCCGCATCGGCACGTCCGGTCCCCGTGAGACGAACAGCGCGCGGGCCGCGTCGAGGATGCGGTCCCGGTTGCCGGCCGCGTCGGAGCGCAGGGTGTCGTCCGCGGCGCCGGAGCGCGGCGGGTGAGGCAAACGGTCGGTCACCGCTCTCACTTTAACGAGGCGGACGGGGGCGTCCGGTTAACGTCCGGGAGCGGACGGGCACCGTGCCCGGAATGAGGAGGCGGCGTTGAAGGCAGTGGCGGTACAGGCGTTCGGGGGTCCGGAGGGGTTGGCGGTCGTCGAACTGCCGCTCCCGGTCCCCGCCGCCGGTCAGGTACGGATCAGCTCCGAGGCGATCGGCGTGGGCGGGGTCGACACGCTGATCCGCAGCGGCGCCCTGGCCGCCCACGGGTTCCGGGCGGGCCATGTCCCGGGCGGGGAGGTGGCGGGCACGGTGACCGCCGTGGGCGAGGGCGTGGACCCCGCCTGGGCCGGGCGGCGGGTCTGGGCGTCCACCGGTGCGGGCGGCGGGTACGCGGAGCACGCGCTCGCGCCCGTCGCGGAGATCCTCCCGTTGCCGGCGGGGCTGTCCGCCGTGGACGCGGTGACGCTCGGCAGTGCCTCGGTGGTGGCGCACTTCGGCCTGGCGCACGCGCGGTTCGCCCCCGGCGACGCGGTGCTGGTCCGGGGCGCGGCGGGCAGTCTCGGCATCACGGCGGTCCAGCTCGCCGCCCGGGGCGGGGCCTCGGCGGTCGCGGTCACCACGTCCTCCGCCGCGCGGGGCGCGCGGCTGCGTGAACTGGGGGCCACCCGGGTGCTGGACCGGTCCGGCGCGGGCGTCGAGGCCGACGACGCCGGATACGACGTCATCCTCGACGTCGTCACCGGCGCGGACGTCCCCTCCTTCCTGAGCCGTCTCCGGCCGAACGGCCGGCTGGTGGCCGTCGGCGCGGTCGGCGGGCCACCGCCCGCGGAGCTGGGCGCGGTCATGATGGCGGCCTTCCAGAAGTCGCTGACGTTCGCCACCTTCAGCGCCGCGACGGTGCCCGTGGCGGACCGGCAGGCCGTGCGCGCCGAACAGTTCGCCGCCGCGGCCGAGGGCACCCTGCGCACGGTGGTGCACGACGTATTGCCCCTGGACCAGGCGGTACGGGCGCACCGGGCGATGGACGCCGGCGAGGTCCTCGGTCGCATCGTGCTGACGCCGTAGCCCCGGGGGCGGCGGCGCGGACGCCTCCGGGCAGGGCGGTGGGAATCTGCCCCGGACCCTGGTCCTCCGCGCGGCCGACGACGCCGTCGTCAGGACGCGGGACCGGGTGCCGTCGCCCGGCGGGCGGTGATCCGGCGGGCCACGGCACCGGCGGCCTCGTCGAGGGGCCGGCGTCGAGGACCGACGCGGCCGTGGCCCGTGGCATGGCGATCTCCGCGGGCGGCACAGCGCGATCGTCCGCGTACCCGCCCCGGGCCGGCAGGGCGGGCAGCCGGTGACGGGGCGGCCCGGCGCGTGACGCGCGGCGAACGGGCGTGGTGGTGCGGGCGGGTGCCCGCTCCCGGGGACGAGAGGGGTGCCGTCGTTCGTGGGAGCGGCGGTGCCGGCCGCCGCGGTCGCGTGCCGCGGACCGCGGCGGCCGGGCGGGGGTCAGCCGGATTTGCGGCGGAAGTTGCGGCTCTGGCCCTTGGGGCCGCCCGTGCCCTTGGCCTTCAGCCGGCCGTCCTGATGGGCCTGCTGGGACCTGCTGACACCGGCCTTGCGCTGCAGGGCCTCCTGGAACTTGCGCTTGGTCTCGCTGTCCACGGTCTCCTTCTCGGTCTCAGGAGTTTCGGGGGTTTCGGGGGTGTCGGTCATGTACTGCCTCCTCGGTTTCGGTGGGCGGACGGTGGCTCGGTGGGGTCACCCGGACGGTACGGGACCGCGGTCCCGGTCCGGCAGGGTGAGACGGTCGCCCTGCCGTCGCTCGCTCGGCCGGCGGTCGTGCGAGACGGGGACGAGGGGCGGGAGCAGCCGGTCAGGGCCGCCTCCACTTCCTCGGCGAGGGCGGGTGAGAGGTCGCTGACGCGGGCGGCGAGGAAGGCCGCGGATGGACGGGCCGAGGGCGAGGAGCCGTTCGGCGTGTTCCTCCAGGGTGCGGGGGCAGGTCCCGGGGACGGTCGTGCCGGGCCGGCCGGGGACGGGGTCCTGCGGCGGGTGTCCGGTACTGCCGCGGCGGACCGCCCGGCCGCCGTGGGGCGCGAGCCGGCCGGCCAAGGCCCTCACCAGGGTGCCCTCGCCGGTGCCGATCTCCCCGGTGACCAGCGGGTACCGGCCGGCCTCCGAGGTGAGGTCGACGGGAGACGGCCGGCCGTCCACGGCGGGGCCGGTGGCCCATAGGGCGGTGGTGGCGGCGCCCTCCCGCGACGCGGCGTCCTCGGCCTGCCTGCGGTCGCGTGCGCGGGCCCGCCGTCCGCGAACCGCCGCCTTCTCGGCGAGGTGGCCTGCGTAGCCGCAGCCGTGGCGGGCGACGGCGCGGCGGTCGGCGTCGACGCCCAGGAGGGTGGTGGCGACGCGTTCGAGGAAGGCGCGGTCGTGGGAGACGACGACGGTGGTGCCGCGCCGGGTGCGGAGGTGGTCCTCCAGCCAGGTCGGCGCGGCGGCGTGGGGGTGGTTCATCGGCTCGTCCGGGAAAGGGGCCTCGGGGGCCGCGGCGAGGACGCCGGCCAGGCGCGGCCGGACCTGTTCGCCGCCGGAGCGGGTGCCGGTCCGGCGGTCGCGGGGCGGTCCGGCGGGGCCGAGGCCGTGCGGGGCACGGTCGACGCGGGCCTCGGCCTGGTAGCCGCCGCGCGGTCCGAAGGCGGTCAGCAGCTCGCCGTACTCGGTGAGCGCGGTGTCCTCGCCCGCGGGCAGGGCGGTTTCGAGCGCCCGCGTCCGGCTCTCCAGGGCGCGCAGGGCGTGGTCGAGGGTGTGGTGGAGCGGGAGCCGGCCCTCCTGCGGGAGGTGGCCGACGCCGCCTCCGGCCCGGAGGACGACCTCACCGCCGGCGGGCAGCCGCAGCGGGCTGCTCTTCCCCGAGCTGTTCCTCCCCACCACGCCGGCGCGTTCGCCGGCGGCGTGGGCACAGGTGAGGGAGTCAAGGACGAGACGGCCGCGGTACGACGTCGAGAGGGCGCGGGCGGTGACTTGCGTGGGCATGCGGGCACTCCGGAACGTTCGCGAGCGAGGCGGCCCGGGTGGGCCGCGAGGTCGGGTGAACGTTCTGGATGAGCATGTCCGCTCCGGTGCCTCGACGACAGGACGGTCCCACGCTGGCACGCTTCCGCTGCCGGGGCAAGCGAGTTTTGCGGCAGGCGGAGCGGGACCTCAGCCGCCCGCCCCCGCGGGAGGAGCCGTGTCGCGGGGCGCGGGGCGCGTCGAGCCGGGGGCCGCTGTCCGGTCCGGGGAGCGGCGGCGGGGCCGGGTCCGGGTCCGGGCAGTCTTTTCTGCCCCTCGACGCCTGGCCCGTACGCGCGCGCCGCGCCGGCCGAACCGGCCGGTCCCGCCCGCCCGGCCGGGACCGGTTCACGCGGCGGGCCGGACGACGCGCAGGACGTCCTGGTCGTGGTCGACGCGGTAACCGGTCCCCTCGGTCCGGAAGTGCCGCAGGGCGTACGCGGTCACGGCGTCGCGGGTGGGCGGCGTGCCGCCGGCGGTGCGGTGGCCGTCGGGGACGCTGAGGAAGAAGTCGGCGACGGCGACCGTCTCCGCCAGGTCGTCGCTGCGGTAGTGGGCGGGGATCGACTCCAGCCGGACGTCACCGGGCGGTCCGTCCGGGGCCGCGGTGAGTTCGTCCGCCAGCTCCGCCAGGTCGAAGCGGGCGCCGGTGAAGTGGCGGACCATCCGCATGCACGCGTTCTCCGGGGACTGGAGGACGACCAGCAGGGTGCCGCCCGGCTCGACCCACCGCAGGACGTGCCGGACGGTCTTCGCCCAGTCCTCGCGGGGCAGGTAGTACAGCACGTGGGAGAGCAGGGCGAGATCGACGTTGGTCCCGGGGTCGGCGTCGAGCACCGGGTCGGGCAGGACGAGCGCGTCGGGACAGGTGCGGGCGAGGGCGCGGCGCATGGGCGCGCTGGGCTCGACGCACACGGTGTGCCGGAAGGACCGGCCGACGTGGCGGGTGGTCGTGCCGTCGGCGGGGCCCACGTCGAGGAAGACCCGCCGGGCGGGCAGTCCGGCCACCACCTCGTCGAGGTAGGCGTGGGTGACCGCTTTCTCGTCGCTGCCTGCCAGGAAGCGCAGGAACGCGTCGTGGTAGGCGTCCTCGTCGGTCCGCAGCCCTCCGGTCGTGGGGGTCTCGGCCTGTTCCATGGCGGTGTCCTCTCTCCTGGGTGGCTTCGCCGGGTGGCGCGGCGACGGTGCCGCCCAGTGATCATGGCCAATGGACACGGCCGGGAGGTCCGCCCGGCGGGTGAACGGTGTGCGGCGGCGGGGCGCGTGGAAGCACGGGGCGCCACACCCGCGCGCCCGTGACCCCCGCGAGCACACGCGCACGCCGCGGGAGACCGGCGCCCGGCCGGGGGCCGACCCGATGTCCGGCCGGGCACGATCCGGCGTCCGGCCCGGTGAGGGCCCGGCCGACCGGTCCGGTGGGGGCCCGGCGACCGGACCCGCGTGGTTGTCCGCCCGGCGCGGCGCGCACTACCGTGCCGCCGTGGATCTCTTCTGCCGTTCGTGGGCGGCGCTGCGCGCGGCGGTCGCCGGGCTGGCCGACGAGGACTTCGCCCGTCCGTCCGGATGCGCGGGCTGGCTCGTCCGGGACCTGGTGTGCCACCTGGTCATCGACGCCCAGGACGTGCTGATCACCCTCGCGACGCCGGTGACCGCCGCGCCCACCCGGGACGCGGTGACCTACTGGGAGGTCAGCGGGACGCCGCCGGCCGGGGACGACCCGCTCGACGCGCTGACGGTCCGGCTGGCCGCCGCGTACCAGGACCCCGCTCTCCTCCGCTTCCACCTCGACGACCTGGGCTCCGCCGCGGGCCGCGCCGCGGACGCGGCAGACCCCGGCCGCACCGTCGGGACCCGCGGCGAGGTGCTGACGACGGGCGAGTACCTCACGGCCTACGTACTGGAGTGGACACTGCACCACCTCGACCTCGTCGCCGGCCTCCCCCAGGTGCCGGGACCGCCCGCGGCGGGGCTCGCGCGCTCCCGCGAACTGCTGGAACGGATCGCCGGTACGCCCTTCCCCGCCGCGCTCCCCGACTCCGACGCCCTGCGCATCGGCACCGGGCGGCGCGCGCCGTCCGGCGCGGAGCGGACCCGGCTCGGCGCGCTGGCCGGCCGGCTGCCGTTCGTCCTCGGATGACCGCCCGGCACCGCCCCCGGGTCAGCCGGCGATGGCGTCCCGCACGGTGGGGTAGGAGCGGATGAGCCCGTCGACGCCGATGATGGCCAGTATCCGCGAGATGGCGGGCGAGCACGCCGCCAGCCGTATCCAGCCGTCGCGGGAGCCGGTCGCGCGGTGCGCCTGGATCAGCGCGTTGACACCGGCGCTGTCCATGAAGGAGACCGAGGACAGGTCGACGACCGTGAACGGCGCGGGCTCGCCGGACGGCAGCAGGGCCTGGCGCACCTCGGCGCCGGCGTCCCGGTCGATGTCACCGCGCAGCGTCACTACCGTGACGCCGTCGGGCGTGGAGGAGCGCACCGCGGAGAACGGTCGCGGAGTCATGGCACAGGTCGTCCTTTCGAGGTGCTGCCGCACGGACCGGGCCGCTCCGCCGGGCAGCCGCCGGTTCCGTCCGGACAAGGATCGTCTCGGGCACGGTGACCTGTCAACCGATACCTGAAATAAAGTTCCTATGTACTGATGCATGAAAAAGACGTCATACTCGGGGATCATGGGTGGAGTACCGGAGCCACACAGCGGCTGGACGTTTCTGACCAATCACGCGCGCGTCCTGGCGGTGATCGCCGACGATCCGAGCACGCGCGTGCGCGACATCGCCGCGCACTGCCGGCTCACCGAGCGCGCCGTCCACAAGATCATTTCGGATCTGGAGGAGGACGGCTACCTGTCCCACACCCGCCAGGGACGGTCGAACGTCTACCGGGTCGAGTCGGGCATCCCCCTGCGGCACCCCGCCGAGGCGGAGGCCGGTCTGACCGTGGCCGCGCTCCTGTCCCTCCTGGCCCGTCACGACGAGCGGCGCGCCCCCAAGGTCTGAGGGCCCCGTCAGGCCCCGTCGCCCGGACCGAGCCGCAGCGCCAGGAGCGCCACGTCGTCGGTGCGGGGGCCGGCCGGGTCGGCCTCGGCCAG
This sequence comes from Streptomyces daghestanicus, assembly GCF_020521275.1. Classification (NCBI taxonomy): domain Bacteria; kingdom Bacillati; phylum Actinomycetota; class Actinomycetes; order Kitasatosporales; family Streptomycetaceae; genus Streptomyces; species Streptomyces daghestanicus. The sequence continues at coordinate 138,196 of NZ_BNDX01000007.1, forward strand.
CAGGTCGTCGATCAGTCCGTCGAGGTCGCGGTCACCGGCACGGGCGAAGTGCCGGGCGAGCCCGGCGATGGCGTCGTCGAGGTCGGCCCCCGGGCGCTCGACCAGGCCGTCGGTGTAGAAGAGCAGCGTCATCCCGGGGACGAGCGGCAGTTCGCGGTGCGGATAACCGGCGCCCGGGTCGATGCCGAGCAGCGGGCCGGGCGACATCTCGACGGGCCGCGTCTCACCGCCGGGCAGCCGCACCAGGGGCGGGGGATGGCCGGCGGTGGCCAGGACCGCCCGGCCCCGGACGAGATCCAGGTGCGCGTACAGACAGCTGGTGAACAGGTCGGAACCGAGGTCGGTGAGCAGCCGGTTGGTGCTGGTCAGCACCTGCTCCGGCGGGGTGCCTCGGGAGGCGTTCGCGTGCACCGCGGTGCGGACCTGCCCCATCAGCGCCGCGGCCGCCGCGTTGTGCCCCTGGACGTCGCCGATGACCGCCGCCGCGGCGCCGTCACCGAGCCGGATCAGGTCGTAGAAGTCCCCGCCGATGTCCATGCCCCGGGTGGCGGGCAGGTAGCGGGCGGCGACCCGCAGGCCCGGCACGGCGGGCAGGGTCCTCGGGAGGAGCGCCTGCTGGAGGCTGTGGGCCAGGTCGAGCTTGGTGTCGTACAGGCGGGCCCGGTCGAGGGCCTGGGCGATGAGACCGGCCAGGGCGGTGAGGACGGCGCGTTCCTCGGCCGGGAAGCCGTGGGGCCGCTCGTAGGACAGGAGGCAGCAGCCGACGGCGCGGCCGGAGAGGATCAGGGGGAGGAAGGCCCAGGCCTGTTTGCCGCTGATCACCGGGGCGTCGGGGTAGAAGCGGCGCAGTTCCTCCGGGCGGCCGAAGAAGGCCGGTATCCCGGTGCGCAGGGTGCGTCCGGCGGGCGTGAGGGTGCTGTCCACGGGGAGCGCGTCGAGGCGCTCGACGGCCTCGGGACCGTAGCCGCGGGTTCCGATGATGCGCAGCCGGCCGGCCTCGGCGGCGGAGAGGATCATGCCCTGGGCGCCGAAGGCGGGCAGCACCTGGTCGGCGACCAGGTCCATGACGTCCTGCACCCCGACGGCCTCGGCCAGCGCGACGGCCAGGTGGGTGAGCTGGTACAGCCGCCCGGCGCGGGCCGGCGGGGCGGGCGCCCGGTCCCGGCGGGGCGGCGGCTCGGTGCCGCTGGGCACGATGCGGACGCTGATGCCGCTGGCGTCCGGGTAGAGGTGGAAGTCCAGCCGGCGGTCGGGCGGGCGCAGCGCGGTGAAGGCGACCGGCTGCCGGCTGAGGACGGCGGCGCGGTAGCGGTCCTCGCAGACGGGGTCGTCGAGCCAGCGCAGGGACTGCCAGGGCAGGGTGCCCAGCAGGTCGCCGGCGTCGCGGCCGAGCAGGTCGCAGGCGCCGGCGCTGAGGTAGGTGAAGCGTCCGGACAGGTCGACGGCGCAGCTGCCGCCGGGGAGCCGCTCGGCGAAGTCCGCGGCGGCCAGGTCGGGGCCCGCGCCCGTCCGCTCCCGGCCGGTCGGTACGACCCGGAGCGGGGCGTCGGGGGGTGGCAGGGCGTCCTCCCCCGCGGCCTCCTCGACCAGCCGGGCGAGCCGCCGGCAGCCGGCGGTGATGTGCCCGCGTTCCCGGGCGGACATGTGCGGCGGCCGGGACGCCGGCCACATCAGCAGCAGCGCGCCCCACGGCCTGGCTCCGGTGACGGGCGCCGCGGCCAGCGCCATCGGGTAGGGCAGGGCGACGGCGGTGCGCGGGTAGGACCGTGCGACGTGTTCATGGCTGCCGAGCCACACCATCCGCTCGTCGCGGGCGGCGTCCGCCACCGGCGCGGGGGCGGCGAGCGGCACCCGGGCCCAGGGCGCGGCGAACTCGGCCGGCGCGCCGTACAGGACGTCCAGCCGGAGCACCGGCTCCTTCGGCGCCCGCAGGAACAGGGCGCCCACGGAGGCGCCGATGCCGCGCGCGGTCTCCGCGAAGGCGGCGTCCAGGGCGCGGAGCCCGGCGGCCCGGGCGTCGTCGCCGGTCACCGGGTACCGCCGGCCCCGGCCGCACCGGGAAGGAGTGATCCAGTCAAGGGCGGCCCTCGTCCTTTCCCGTCCCGCCGGGTCTCTCGGGCGAGCCCGGCGCCTGTACGGCTCCCCCACCCTTGGACGCTACCCGCGCGCGGGGCGGTCGGCATGTGCCGGGCGGGCCGGCGGGGTCAGGAATTCTTCGTGGCGGCCACCAGCGCGAAGGAGAGGAACGCCCCGCCGTCCTGGGTGAGCATGTCGAGCACCGCCCGGTCGGCGGCCCCGGACTCCTCCCCGCGGTGCTCGGCGCCCGCCCGCGCCCACAGCAGCCAGTCCCGCCAGCCGTCCGGCTGCAGACGGGCGGAGGTCACCGTCACCAGGCCGGTGGTCGCCCACTGGAAACGCCACCACTCGGCCGTGTGCCACGCCATGGCCTCCCAGCCGACCACCCGCTCGATGTGGGCGGGGACCGCCCCGAGGTCTCGTACCTCCCGGGTCATGCCGGGCGTGGCGATACCGAGCCGCCCGCCGGGACGCAGGAACCTGACGAGGTACGGCAGGTAGCCGTCCGCGGTGCCGAAGTACTCGAACGCGTCGATGCTGACTATCGCGTCGAATGCCTCGTCCTCGAAGGGCAGGGTGTGCGCCTCGGCCCGCACCGCCTCCACCCGGTCCCCGACGCCCGCCCCGGCGAAGACGTCCGCCGCGGTCCGGGGATCGGTCCACCAGTCGGCGGCCACGACCCGGGCGCCGTACTCACGGGCCAGGAAGACCGAGGTCGCGCCCTTGCCCGAACCGAGGTCGAGGACCCTCATGCCGGGGCGCAGGCCGAGGTCAGGGGCGAGGTCCTCCAGCAGCCACAGCGGGTTCGGCCCCATGTCGAGGTCGAGCAGCCAGCGGGGGTCGTAGCGCGAGGAGCGCGGATAGCGGTCCGGGCGCAGCAGGGCCTGCACGGCCCGGGAAGCGGTCACGGGCCCCAAGCCAACCCGACGGCCGGTCCCCCGGGCAAACCGGATACCGCGCGGGACGTCACCGGCCGGTCATCGAACCTTCACCCCGCGCCGACGCTCGAGGCGCGTCCGGCGGGCACCCGGACGAGTACCGCCGGTGCCGAGGGGGCCTTGATGATCGTCGTCGCCGTTCTGCTGCTGCCGCTCCTGGGGCTTCTGCTCTACGGGATGGACCGGCTGGAGGACCGGTTGTTCGGGCGGCCGTCCGCGCCGTCGCCCGCGCGGCACGGGCGCCGCCGGCACCTGCGGCTGATCGGCGGCACGGCGGCCGGGCGCCGGCACCGCCGCCCGGCCGCCGCCTCCCGGCGGGCGGACGCCGCCTGAGACGGCCGGCGTGCGGCGCGGGGCGGTCACCGGGGACGTGTGGGGCGCATGGTGTGAACGACCGGTGCAAAGACATCCAGGGTGTCCTGATCCGCGCCGTCGTGGGTACTCGCGCGCTCAGGGAGACCGGGCCCGCGCCGAGCGGGCCCGGCCTGCGGCGAAACGGGACGGGAGATGATCACCGTGGCGACTACACGGCCGCACTCCGCCAGGACGGACGGACAGGGTCCGGGGCAGGAGCCGGTGGGCGAGCTGGTGCAGCGCGCCTCGCAGCAGCTGACCGAGCTGGTGCGCGGCGAGCTGAGGCTGGCGCAGGCCGAGATGAAGGAGAAGGGCAAGCGCTACGGCAAGGGCGGCGGCCTGTTCGGGGGCGCCGGCCTGGTGGGCTTCCTGATGCTCCAGGCGCTGGTGGCCACCGCGATCGCCGCACTGGCGGTACCGCTGCCCGTGTGGGCGGCGGGGCTGATCGTGACCGCGGTGCTCGGCGTGATCGCCGCGGTGATGGCCCTGACCGGCAAGAAGCAGGTCGGCAAGGCATCGCCGCCGACACCGCAGCAGACCATCGAGAACGTCAAGGCCGATGTGGCCGAGATCAAGGGGAGCGCACACCGATGACCCAGCCACCGCACGACGAACCGACCGCGCAGAGCCCCGAGGAACTGCGCGAGCAGGTCGAGCACACCCGCCGGGAACTGGGCGAGACGGTCGAGGCACTGGCCGCGAAGACCGACGTCAAGGCACGGGCCCAGGAGAAGGCGGACCAGGCGAAGGAACAGGCCGCGGCGGTGACCGCGCAGGCCAAGGAGCGGGCGGCGGCCGCCGCCGGGCAGGCCAGGGAACAGGCCGCCGCGAAGGCCGCGCAGGCCAAGGAGCAGGCCGCCGCGGTGGCCGGGCAGGCCAAGGGCAAGGCGGCCGAGGTCGCGCAGCAGGTGCGGGGGAAGCTGCCCGAGCCGGTGCGCGAGAAGGCCGCGCAGGCCGCCGCGCAGGCCGCCGGAGGGGCCCGCGCCGTGGCGTCCGGGGCCGACCGGATGTGGCAGGAGAAGGTCCCCGAGCCGGTGCGCGAGAAGGCCGCCGGTCCGGCTCGCGCGGCGCGCGACCACCGGGGGCTGCTGCTGGCCGGCGCGGGTGCCGCCACGCTGCTGCTGTGGCTGGCGCTGCGCCGCCGGGAGGGCTGACGGGCCTCCCCCGCCGCCGTCGCCGTGCGGCCGGGCGGCGGTGGGGGAAGCGGGACGGCCGTACGGAATAATGCGGCTATGCGGATCTCAGCCAGGGCGGACTACGCGGTACGTGCCGCGCTGCAACTCGTCGCGTCGGGGGATGACGGGCCGGTGAAGGCCGAGGCCATCGCCGACGCCCAGGACATTCCGCACAAGTTCCTGGAGGGCATCCTCAGCGACATGCGCCGCGGCGGGCTCGTGACCAGCCAGCGCGGCGGCAACGGCGGCTACCGGCTGGCCAAGCCCGCCGAGGCCATCTCCATCGCGGACGTGATCCGGGTCGTGGACGGCCCGCTCGTCTCCGTCCGCGGTGTCCGCCCGCCGGAACTGTCGTACCGCGGGCCCGCCCAGTCGCTGCTGCCCCTGTGGATCGCACTCCGGTCCAATGTCCGGGAGATCCTCGACGGGGTCTCCCTCGCCGATGTCGCGTCCGCCCAGCTCCCCGCCGATGTCGCGGCGTTGACCGACACCCCGGGCGCCTGGGCCAATCCCTGACGCGACCGCGTCCCACATAGCGATACGCCGCTGCCCATTATATGAACAACCCCTTGGGGTAGCCGTCACCTTCTGCCACGATCCCTATCAACCCGGTGGGAAAACTAGGGATCGAGGGGTGACCATGCGAACGCTCAGCCGCGCAGGCCGGTCGCTGCCCCTGCTCACCTCCCGCCGGCACATCGATCTCGTCCGCACCTCCAGCGCCGTCTGTCGCACCGTCTGAGAAGCCGTGCCCGGACCGGGCCACCGGAAGAGCCAGAAGCAGAGCGGGACGGCGTCCGCATCGCCGTCCCGTTCCGGACGTCCCCGCGCGTGCCGTCCCGACGTGCCGCACACCCATTCTCCGAAAGGACACCTCCGTGTCTGCCGCCAGACCGTTCACCACCCTGCGCACCCTCGCCGCCCTGGCGGCCCTCCCCCTGCTGCTGACGGCCTGCGGCTACGGCTCCGAATCCAGCGACGACGACCAGAAGAGCGAGGTCGCCGCGGGTGCCGAGAAGCTCTCCGCCGACGAGGTGCGCATCGGTTACTTCCCGAACCTCACCCACGCCACCGCGCTGGTGGGCGTCGAGGAGGGCCTGTTCCAGAAGGAGCTGGGCGGGACCACGATCAAGTCGTCGACGTTCAACGCGGGTCCCTCCGAGATCGAGGCGCTGAACTCCGGGTCCATCGACATCGGCTGGATCGGCCCCTCCCCCGCCATCAACGGTTACACCAAGGCGGACGGCAAGAACCTGCGCATCATCGGCGGTTCGGCCTCCGGCGGGGTCAAGCTCGTCGTCAACCCGGACAAGATCAAGTCCAAGGACGACCTCAAGGGCAAGAAGATAGCCACCCCGCAGCTCGGCAACACCCAGGACGTCGCCTTCCTCAACTGGATCGCGGAGCAGGGCTGGAAGGTCGACGCGGAGAGCGGCAAGGGCGACGTCTCCGTGGTCCGCTCGGACAACAAGGTGACCCCGGACGCCTACAAGTCCGGCTCCATCGACGGCGCCTGGGTGCCGGAGCCGACCGCCTCCAAGCTGGTCGCCGACGGCGCGAAGGTACTGCTGGACGAGTCCGACCTGTGGCCGGACAAGAAGTTCGTGATCACCAACATCATCGTGTCGCAGAAGTTCCTCGAGGAGCACCCGGACGTCGTCGAGGCGGTGCTGCGCGGCTCGGTGAAGACCAACAAGTGGATCAACGCCAACCCCGACGCGGCGAAGGCGTCCGCCAACGAGGCGCTGAAGAAGCTGTCCGGCAAGGCCCTGCCGGCCGAGGTGCTCGACCCGGCCTGGAAGTCCATCACGTTCCTGGACGACCCGCTGGCCTCGACCCTCGACTCCGAGGCGGAGCACGCGGTCAAGGCCGGGCTGCTGGAGCAGCCGGACCTGAAGGGCATCTACGACCTGGCGCCGCTCAACAAGGTCCTCAAGGCCGAGGGCGCGGCCGAGGTCGACGACGCCGGACTCGGCACCGAGTGACCACGACCGGACGCCGTACGGCTCCCACCCGGTACGCCGGACGTTCCCAAGGAGGTGACGGCCATGGCCACCGCGACCGCCGAGGCCGCTGAGGACACCGGGGCGGCGGCGCCCGCCGCCCGGGTCGCCCATGTCTCGAAGTCCTTCCCCTCGCCGGGGGCGTCCGGCGGGGACCAGCTCGTCCTGGACGACATCACGCTCGATGTCGCGCCGGGTGAGTTCGTCACCCTGCTGGGGGCCTCCGGGTGCGGCAAGTCCACGCTGCTCAACCTGGTGGCGGGCCTGGACCGGCCGTCCGCCGGCACGATCAGCACGGACGGCAGGCCCGCCCTGATGTTCCAGGAACACGCCCTGTTCCCGTGGCTGACGGCCGGCCAGAACATCGAACTCGCGCTGCGGCTGCGCGGGGTGGCCAAGCCGGAGCGCCGGCCGGAGGCGGAGCGGCTGCTCGACCTCGTCCGGCTGCGGGGCGCGCACGGCAAGCGGGTGCACGAACTGTCCGGCGGCATGCGCCAGCGCGTCGCGCTGGCGCGGGCGCTGGCGCAGGACAGCCGGCTGCTGCTGATGGACGAGCCGTTCGCGGCGCTGGACGCCATCACCCGGGACGTGCTGCACGACGAACTGACCCGGATCTGGCGGGAGACCGGCCTGTCGGTGCTGTTCGTCACGCACAACGTGCGCGAGGCGGTCCGGCTGGCCCAGCGGGTGGTGCTGCTGTCGTCCCGGCCGGGGCGGATCGCCCGCGAGTGGACGGTCGGCATCCCGCAGCCGCGTCGGCTGGAGGACAGCGCGGTCGCCGAGCTGTCCGCCGAGATCACCGAGGAACTACGGAGGGAGATCCGCCGTCATGGCCGGCACTGACACCGATCCCGCGGCGCGCCACGCCGAGGCGTCGCAGGACCTGGCGGGCCTGGAGGCCGGGCTGGACGCGCTGGACACGGTGCAGACCGGCCGGACGCCGCTGCGCGAGGTCCTGCTGCGCAAGGTCCTGCCGCCGGTCACCGCCGTCGTCCTGGTCCTGGTGGTCTGGCAGGTCCTGGTCTGGGCCGAGGTCGCGCCCGACTACAAACTGCCCGCGCCGTCCGCGGTGTGGGACGAGGTGTCCGAGGCGTGGTTGCAGGGCACGCTGCTGGACTACATCTGGACCTCCGTCTCGCGGGGTCTGCTCGGTTTCCTGCTGGCGCTGGTCATCGGCACTCCGCTCGGTCTGCTGGTGGCCCGGGTGCGGTTCGTCCGGGCGGCGATCGGGCCGATCCTGTCCGGGCTGCAGTCCCTGCCGTCGGTGGCGTGGGTGCCGCCCGCGGTGATCTGGCTGGGGCTGAACGACCGGATGATGTACGCGGTGATCCTGCTGGGTGCCGTGCCGTCGATCGCCAACGGCCTGGTGGCCGGCGTGGACCAGATCCCGCCGCTGTATCTGCGGGCGGGCCGGACGCTGGGCGCGACGGGGCTGCGGGGTGCCCGGCACATCGTGATGCCGGCCGCGCTGCCCGGTTACCTGGCGGGGCTGAAGCAGGGCTGGGCGTTCTCCTGGCGGTCGCTGATGGCCGCCGAGATCATCGCGTCCTCACCCGATCTGGGCATCGGCCTGGGGCAATTGCTGGAGAACGGGCGCAACAACTCCAGCATGGCGCAGGTGTTCCTCGCCATTCTGCTGATCCTGGTGGTGGGGATCGCCGTCGACCTGCTGGTCTTCAGTCCGCTGGAGCGGCGCGTGCTGCGCGGCCGGGGGCTGCTGGTCAGCCGCTGACGCCACCGGCACGACGAAGGCACCGGCCGTCCGCGGCCGGTGCCTTCGTCGTGTGCCCGTGCGCTCAGACCGTCTGGGCGACGACGGGCACGCCCCAGTCGAGGATGCGCAGCGCCGCGCCGGCCGCCTCCGGTCCCCGGCAGTGCGCGTCGTGCCGGCGGGCGATGCCGTCGAGGTCCAGGTGCGGGCCGAAGGCGGGGTGGGCGGCCAGGCGCCGGGCGTAGTCCCACAGCCGCGGATGGCCGGCGATCCCCTCCACGGCGGCGGCGTCCAGATGGCGGCGGTGCACGGTGTCGAGCCGGACCAGGGTCACCCACAGCTCCACGTCGGCGACGGTGATCGTGTCACCGAGGAGGTACGGCGCCGAGGTGAGCCGCCACTCCAGGGAGCCGAGGACGCGGAGCAGGGCGGCCAGGGCCTCCTCGCGGCCCGCGCCGGTCCGGCCGGCGCTCTGGGCGGCCTCGTTGACGCCGTGCTCGCACAGGCGGCGTACGGCGTCGGTCTCCGCCTCCGCGCCGGGCGGGAACAGGTCGGCGCCGCCGCGGCCGTACGGGCCGAACTGCCGGGCCAGGTCGCGCAGGATGTCGGGGGTGTGGGTGCTGACGATCCGGCCGGTCCAGTCGTCGCTGAGCACGGGTGCGGCGGCGGGCCCCGGGTGGCGGTGGGAGCTGGCCTCGTACAGGGGGAGCAGGGCGGTGTGGCCGCCGTCGGGGCGGTCGGGCACGGCGGGCAGCAGGGTGACCGGGAGGACATCGGCGAGGCCGAGCAGGCTGTGGGTGACGGCGATGCCCAGACAGTGCGGGCAGGAGAGCGACAGGTGCAGGCGGTAGCGGCGGGGCACGGCGTAGTGACCGCTGCGGGGATCACGGCCGATACGGCCCCGGAACGGCGGCAGGGACGGCACGGCTGGCTCAGGCGTGGCGGGCATTCTTCTCCCTGGGGACGGTTCCGGTGGGTTACGGGCGCGCGGCGGCGTCGGCGCGGACCCGGAGTGCGTCGGGAGGTCGGTGCCGGTCAGGCGGGGAGGGCGAACGGCGGGTGGGAGCCGCTGAGGAAGTAGTCCCCGACCTCCCGCAGGCCGTGGGCGACGGGGTGGTGGAGGGTGTGGGTGCGCGCGTTGCGCCAGAAGCGGTCGAAGCCGTGGCGGGAGGAGGCGGCGCCGGGGCCGATGACGTCCAGGGTGCGGGTGGTGATGTCGTGGACGGCGCGCGCGGCGGCGGCTTCGGCGGCGGCGGCGAGCACGGAGACCTCGGCGCACTCGTCGTCGGTGAGGTCCTCGCCGCGGGCCAGTCCGTCGTCGAGGGCGGCCACCGCCTGGTCGGCGAGGGCGGAGGCGGCGCGGGCCTCGACGGTGAGTTCGCCGTAGGTGACGAGGACGTGCGGGTCGCGGGCGAGCCCGTCCTGCCAGGCCGGTACACCGGCCGGCGCGTGGTGCGCGGTGAGCGCGCCGGTCCAGGCGCCCTCGCCGGCCCGGGCGTACTCGGCGGCTCTGCTGTACTCGCGGGTCATGGTGTATTCGCGGGCCTCGGCGAGGACGCCCTCGGCGATGCCGAGGCAGAGCTGGGCGGAGACCAGCCGCGCGGTGGCGGCGGCCAGCCCGGCGAACGGCGGCAGGGCGCCCTCGTCGGCGGAGAGCGATCCGAGGACGGCGTCCTCCGCGACCGGTACGGCGTCGAACTCGACGCTGCCGCCGCCGGAGAGCCGCTGGCCGAAGGCGTCCCCGTCGTCGCCGCTCGTCACGCCGGGGTGGGCCGGGTCGACGAGGACGGCGAGCGGTTCGCCGGTGTCGGACCGGGCGGCGCGGACGGCCAGCCGGTCGGCGACCCGGGCGCCTCCGACGCTGCCCTGACGCCCGTTCAGCAGGTAGCCGCCCGCGGCGCGGGGGGTGAGCCGCAGCGGCGGTTCGTGGGCGGCGAAGCCGCCGCCCCAGCACCACTGGCCGGCGGCGGAGCGCCGGGCCACCTGGTCGGCCAGGGCGGGTCCGGCGAAGAAGCGGGCCGTCCAGGACAGGACGTAGTGTCCGCCGAGGAGTTGGCCGATGGCGCCGTCGGCGGCGGCGATGTCCCGGACGACGGCGTGGGCCGTGGCCCAGTCCGCCCCTCCCCCGCCGTGCGGGGCGGGGACCAGCAGGGTCAGCAGTCCGGCCTCGCGCAGCCGGGCGACCTCGTCGAACGGGGGCTTGCCGGCCTGGTCACGGGTGAGGGCGTCGGTCGCCAGGTCGTCGGCCACCTCGCGGGCGACGCGCAGCCAGTGGGCGCGGTCCGGGGTCCCGGTCCGCGGCGGGAGGGGGGCGGTCGTCGTCACGTTCCTCCTCAGGACTGTCCGCGGGTGACCGGGCCGGTACACGGCCGCCGGCCGGGGGTGTACTTGTAGCCCACCCGGCGGACGGTGACGATCCGCTGCCGGTGGGCGCGGCCGAGCTTGGCCCGCACCCGGGCGATGTGCACGTCGACGGTGCGGCCGTCGCCGATGTGGCCGTACCCCCAGACGCTGCCGATCAGCGACTCCCGGGAGAGCACCCGGTCGGGATGGGCGACGAGGTGGGCGAGCAGCTCGAACTCCAGGTACGTCAGGTCCAGTGCGCGCCCGTCCAGTTCCGCGACCCGGCGCACGGTGTCGATGCGCAGGTCGTCCCCGTCCGCTCCCGCGCCGCCGGTGGAGTCCGGCACGGGGGTGAGGGGCCGGATGAGCGGCCGGGGTCCGTCCGGCGCGAACAGCCGGGCGGGATCGGTGCCTTCCGGGACGTACACGAGGTAGCCGACGAGCGGCTCGGGTGCCTCGCCCCCCGGGGCGCCGGGCAGCTCCTGCGGGACGAGCCGCAGGTGGCGGGAGCCGGGTTCGGCGGGGCCGGGCGGAGGGGTCTCGGACGGCAAGGGGCTGGTCATGACGGGTTCCTTGACAGGGCGCCGGGCGGCCGGATCGGGAACGGCCGGGAGGGGGCGAGCGAGGGGGGAGGGTGACGGCGCGGTCGTCCTACGGGCGACGGCAGGCAGCGCCGGTGACACGACAGAAGTCGACGTGCCGGCGGCGGACGAGCAGCTGCTGCGTGCGGGACATGTGTTCCATCCTGCGCACCCGGACCACCCCCGGTCAACAGTTTCCTATAAATCCGGTAGGGATAATAGAGAAAACGCGCCACCTGCTCGAAGGCGCCTCCCGGCGGCGGGGCGGGACCCGGCGGACGGTTCCGCCTCCGCCGGGTCCCGCCGTGGTGCTCAGCCGCTCACTCACCGGTCTTCGGCAGGCCGGGCGGGTTGATCTCGGACGTGCGGACGGCCTCGTCGGACAGGCCCCAGCGGGCGAGCACCTTGCCGTACGTGCCGTTCTCGATGACCTCGTCGAGCGCGTCGGCGAGCGGCCGGACCAGTCCGCTGTCCTTCTTGGTGGTGGCGGCGATGAGCCCCTGGAGGTGCGCGCCGGCGCCGGAGTAGGTGCCGACGACCTCCGTCTGTCCGGTGGTGGCCGCGTGGTAGGCGGCGGTCGGATTGGGCCCGAGGTAGAGGTCGATGCGGCCGGAGCGCAGGGCGAGGTAGGTGTCGCTGTCGCTCTGGTAGTACTTGATGTCGACCGGCTTCCGGCCGGCCTTCTCGTTCTCCTCGGACCACTCGATGAGCAGCTTCTCCTGGTTGGTGCCGCTGCTCACGGCGACGGTCAGCCCGGCCACGTCCTCGGGGCCGTCGACCTTCAGGCCGCTGCCCTTCTTCGCCTCGAAGCCGAGGTTGTCCTCGCGGTAGGTGGCGAAGTCGTACTTCTCCTTGCGCTCCTCGGTGACGGTGATGTTGCTGAACCCCACGTCGTACTTGGCGCTGTCGAGGCCGACGAAGATGTTCTCCCAGGAGACCGGGTGGATGCGGATCTCCAGGCCGAGGACGTCGCCGACCAGGTGGGCGATGTCGGTCTCGACGCCGATGACGGTCTTGTTGTCGGTGGCGTAGAAGTTCAGCGGAGCGGAGGAACTGGAGGAGGCGACGGTCTCCAGGGTGCCCCTCTCGCGTACGGCGGCGGGCAGTTCGGCGGCTATGGATTCGACCTTCGCCGTGGTGATCCGTCTCTGGTCGGCGCTCAGGTTGATCTTCGTCTTGGCCCCCGAGGCGTCGGCGACCTCGGTGGTGCCGCCGTCGGAGGGGTTCGAGCAGCCGGCGAGGAGGAGGACCAGGGCGAGTCCGGCGGTGGTGGCGGTGCTGCGGGCGAGGGCGGGCACGGTGGTTCTCCTGGGGATGGGTGGGGCGGGGAGGGTCAGAGGACCTTGGCGAGGAAGGCGCGGGTGCGCTCGTGGCGCGGGGTGTCCAGTACGGCGGCGGGCGGGCCCTGTTCGACGACGACACCGGCGTCCATGAACACCACGGTGTCGGCGACCTCGCGGGCGAAGCCGATCTCATGGGTGACCACGATCATGGTGGTGCCGGTGCCGGCCAGGTCCTTGATGACGTCGAGGACCTCCCCGACCAGTTCGGGGTCGAGCGCGGAGGTGGGCTCGTCGAAGAGCAGTACCTTCGGTTCCAGGGCGAGCGCGCGGGCGATGGCGACGCGCTGCTGCTGGCCGCCGGAGAGCTGGCGCGGATACGCGGCGGCCTTGTCGGCGAGTCCGACGCGGTCCAGCAGCCGGTGCGCGGTGCGTTCGGCCTCCGCGCGGGGGCGGCGCAGCGCGGCGACGGGCGCCTCGACCAGGTTCTCCAGGACGGTCAGGTGCGGGAAGAGGTTGAAGTCCTGGAAGACGAACCCGATGTGGGTGCGCTGCTTGAGGACGTCCTTCTCCTTCAGTTCGTGCAGGGTCTTCCCGGAGCGGCGGTAGCCGATGAGTTCGCCGTCGACGCTGATCCAGCCGCGGTCGACCTTCTCCAGGTGGTTGATGGTGCGCAGCAGTGTGGACTTGCCCGAGCCGGAGGGGCCGAGGACGACGGTGACCTGCCCGGTGCGGACCTGCAGGTCTACGCCGCGCAGCACGTCCAGGGGGCCGAAGCTCTTGTGGACGCCGCGCACGTCCACCATGACCTCGCTGACCTCGGTCATCGTTTCTCTCCCAGGAGGCTCAGGGGTACGACGGGTTCCTCGCGCCGGGCCGCCGCCGCGCGCAGGGAGCGGACGGCGCGCCGGAGGCGCTGGAGGGGGGTGGGCGGCGGGGTCCGGTCGGCGCCGCGGGCGAAGTGCCGCTCGACGTAGTACTGGACGACCGACAGCACGGAGGTCAGGACCACGTACCAGGCGGTGGCCACCAGCAGCAGCGGGATGACCCGGCCGTTGCGGCCGTAGACGACCTGGACCTGGTAGAAGAGTTCGCCGATGGCCATGACGTAGACCACCGAGGTGCCCTTGAGCAGGCCGGTGATCTCGTTGCCGGCGGTGGGCAGGATGGCCCGCATGGCCTGCGGGAGCACGATCCGGCGGATCTGCCGCAGCCGCGGGAGGCCCAGGGCCGCCGCGGCCTCCGACTGGCCCTGGTCGACGGAGACGACACCGCCGCGGACGATCTCGGCGGCGTAGGCGGCCTGGTGCAGGGAGAGTCCGATGACGGCGGCGCCGATGGTCCCGATGAGGCTGTCGCTGTCGACGGACCAGAGGACCGGCCCGAAGGGGACGCCGAGGCCGAGCCGCTCGTACAGGGCGCTCAGGTTGAACCAGAACACCAGCTGGACGATCATCGGGATGGACCGGAAGACCCAGATGTACGTCCAGGCCGCCGTGGACAGCAGCGGGCTGCGGGACAGCCGCATGAACGCGAGGACAGTGCCCAGCAGGAAGCCGAGGACGGTGGCGTACGCGGTGAGCTGGAGGGTGACCCAGACGGCGTGGACGATGGTCTCGGACAGGACGTAGTCGGCGAAGACGCCCCATTCCCAGACGGGGTTGGTGGCGAGGCCGTGCCCGAACTGGGCGAGCAGCACGGCCACGGCGACGGCCGCCGCCCACCGGGCGGGGTGACGGGCGGGGACGACCTTGAGCGTCGCCGGGTCGGCGGGGGCCGGCGGTGTCTCGGCGGCGGCGCCCGGTGGGGCGGCGGGGCCGGTGATGAGTCGCATGACGGGTTTCCTGCTCGGCTCAGGTGTGCTCGGGCGGATTGATCCGCGAGGTGTCGATCGCGGAGGCGGAGGTGCCCCACTTCTTCAGGATGCGGGCGTAGGTGCCGTCCTCGATCAGCTCGTTCACGGCAGCCCGGAACGCCTTGGTGAGCGGGGAGCCCTTCTTGAAGGCGAAGCCGACGTCGAGGCGGTGGTACTCGCCGAGGAAGGCGGTGCCCGCGGCGGGCTGGGCGGCCTGGTACCGCAGGCCGTTGATGGTCGACATGACGACGTCGATCCGGCCCTGCTGGAGCGCGGTGAGGGCGGCTCCGTTCTCCGAGTAGACCTTGACGTCGTAGGGCTTCTTCCCGGCGTCGGCGCACACGTGCTTCTGCGCGGTGAGGGTGGTCTCGAAGGTGGTGCCGGCGTTGGTGCCGATGACCAGGCCGCACAGCTGGGTGAGGTCGGTGACCTTCTTCTTCAGCGTGGTGCTGCCCTTCTTCACCGCGAAGCCCTGGCCGTCGTCGATGTAGGTGACGAAGTCGATGGTCTTCAGGCGCTCGGCGGTGACGCCGAAGTTGCCGGTGCCGACGTCGTACTTGCCGCTCTGAAGGGCGGGCAGGATGGTCTCGAAGGAGGCGTCCTGGCGCCGCACCTCGATGCCGAGGACCTTGGCGACGGCGTCGGTGAGGTCGATGTCCTGGCCCTCGGGCTGCTTGCCGGAGCCGCCGGGGTAGTAGGCGGAGGGCGGGGCGCCGACGGCACTGCCGACACGCAGGGTGCCCGCCCGGCGGACGTCCGCCGGCAGCAGGGCGGCGGCCGAGTCGACCTTGCGGACGGCGGCGACCGGGTCGTCGGCCGGCGCGGGTGACTGCGCGCCCGCCGGGGTGGTGCCGGAGCCGCCGGAGCCGCAGGCGGTCAGCGCCAGCAGGGGCAGCAGGACGAGGGCGGCGGCGAGGCGCGGGCGCACCCGGGCCGCGGTGGGCGTCACGGAGTGTTCTCCTTCACGTGCGTCAGGTCCTTCTCGAACGCCAGCGGCCCGATGGTCTCGGGGTCGGCGGCGGTGTCGAACAACGGGGTGTAGCCGGTGGCGAGGTAGAGGCCGCGGGCCTCGGGCTGGCGGGGGCCGGTGGTCAGGTAGACCCGCCGGTAGCCGCGGGACCGGGCCTCGGCCTCCAGCGCGGCGACGACCCGGCGGGCCAGGCCGCGCCTGCGGTGGGCGGAGTGTGTCCAGATGCGTTTCAGCTCGGCGGTGTGCGGATCGTGGCGGCGGAAGGCTCCGCCCGCCACGGGGGTGCCGGCCTCCAGGAGGAGCAGCAGGACGCCGCCGTGGGACGCGGTGAACTCCTCGTCCGGGTAGCGGGCCAGTTCGGCGTGGGCGTCCTTGCCGTAGCGGCGGGAGTACTCGTCGCCGAGTTCGCGCAGCAGGGGCCGTACTCTCGGGTCGGAGACCGGTACCCGGATGACCGTCAGCTCGGTGGCGGACGTCATCCGCGCACCGCCGCGAGGGCCTGCCGGCCGCGGTCCGCCCGTGCGGCGTCGCGCTTGGCGACCTCCTCACGGACGATCGGGATGACGTACCGGCCGAAGTCGATCGCGTCGTCGAGCAGGTCGTAGCCGCGGGCGGAGAGGATGTCGACGCCGAGGTCGTAGTAGTCCAGGAGGGCCTGCGCGACGGTCTCCGGGGTGCCGACCAGGGCGTTGGAGTTGCCCGCGCCCCCGGTGGCGGCGGCGGTCGGGGTCCACAGGGCGCGGTCGTAGCGCTCGCCGGCCTCGGCGATGGCGATCAGCCGCTGGGACCCGGTGTTCTGCGGGGCCGTCTGCCCGTTGTGGCGCCTGGTGACGGGCTCGCCCTTGGCCTTGCGCGCCTTGATCGCGCCGACCGTGCGGTGCGCCTTCTCCCAGGCGAGTTCCTCGGTGGGGGCGATGATCGGGCGGAAGGCCACCTGGATGCGGGGGACGTCGGTGCGGCCGGCGGCCCTGGCCGCGGCCTTGACGGCCTCGATCTGCTCGGCGGTCCTCGCCAGCGGCTCGCCCCACAGGCAGTAGATGTCCGCCTCGGCGCCGCCGGCGGCGTACGCGGCGGGTGAGGAACCGCCGAAGGACACGTCCGGGCGGGGCTGCTGGACCGGGAAGACGTCGCTGACGAAGTCGTGGAAGCGGTAGTGCTCGCCCTCGTGGTCGAAGGGCTCGTGGGTGGTCCAGATCTTCTTGACGATGCGGATGTACTCCCGGGTACGGGCGTAGCGCTCGTCCTTGGTGAGGGTGTCGCCCTCGCGGCCCTGTTCACGGTCGTTGCCGCCGGTGATGAAGTGGACGGTGAGCCGTCCCTCGCTGATCCGGTCGAGGGTGGCGAAGGTCTTCGCGGCGAAGGTCGGGTACGACACGTTGGGCCGGTGCGCGAGGAGGATCTGCAGCCGCTCAAGCCGGGCGGCGATGTACGCGGCGGCCGGTGCCGGGTCCGGTGAGCCGGAGCCGTAGGCGAACAGCACCCGGTCCCAGCCGTGGTCCTCATGGGCGCGGGCGAGCCGGAGCGTGTACTCCTTGTCGAAGGAGGCGCCGGAGCGCGAGGTGGTCTCCGAGCCGTCGTTGGTGGCGGCAATGCCGAGAAATTCCACGGGCATGGCAAAGGCCTTTCGCAGGGGCCGGCCGCCGGACGCGCGCGCACGGGCGCCGCCCGGCAGCCGCCGGTGCAGGGGAAGGTGAAGGTGAAGGTGTGTCAGGGACGGCCGGTGTCCGCGGCCGGTCCCGAAGGACGTGATGACGCCGGAGGGCGGGGAAGCGTGGAAGGGCGGCGGAACGCGTCCGCGTGAAGGGGTCGCTCGGCCCGCGACGGGGTCACCGAGGGAGGGAAGGGCCGGTCAGACGGCCCGCCGCCGAGTCAGCCGCGACACGCCGCGGACCACACTCGACCGAAGTCGATGTGGTCACGCGAGACCAAGCGCTGCTGGGCGTTCATGCGACCAATTGAGCAGGACTTCTCGCGGCGCGTCAAGCGGTGACCGGATAGCGGGACCCGCCCTGCTCGCGGTCGCGGTCTCCTCGCCCCGCGGCCACCGCGGAGCAGGGGAAGCGCTGTTGACACCTCCCGGCCATGGGCACATACGATCGAGGCGGATCGGCTCCGTCCCGTACGGCGCCCTCCGGCCGCGTTGAGGGACGCGGTGAGCGTGATGACACCGGCCCCCGGCCGCACCGTCGTCCGGTACGGCGTCCGTGCCGTGCCCGGACCGATGGGCGCCGGGAGGGCACCCACGCCCGCGCACCCCTCCCCCGGAGAGCCTCCCGATGGCCACACCGTCCGACGTCACCGACTCCTCCGCCGTCACCGATCCCACCGCCGTCACCGGCCTCTCGGCCGGCGCCGCCCGTCCCGTCCGCGCGCCGGGCCCGCCCGGCTCCGAGCTGCCGCGCATCGTGCCGCGCCGGCACGCCGGCCGCTGGGCGGCCGCCGTCGTGGCCCTGCTGGTCCTCGCGATGGTGCTCAACTCCGTCGTCCGCAACGACGCGTTCCAGTGGGACGTGGTGGGCCGCTACTTCACCACCGCGGCCGTGCTCGACGGGCTGCTGCTCACCCTCTGGCTGACCGCCGCGGTGATGGCGCTCGGCTTCCTGCTGGGCACGCTGCTGGCGGTGCTGCGCCTGTCGGCCAACCCGGTGCTGCGGACGCTGAGCTGGGGCTTCATATGGATCTTCCGGTCCACCCCGCTGCTGGTGCAGCTGCTGTTCTGGTTCAACATCGGCGCCCTGTACCCGACGCTCGGTCTCGGCATCCCGTTCGGCCCGGAGTTCGTCACCGTCAAGACGGTGAACCTGTTCGGGCCCACCCTCACCGCGGTGGTCGGCCTCACCCTGCACGAGTCCGCGTACGCCGCCGAGGTGGTGCGCGGCGGCATCCTGTCGGTGGACGCCGGGCAGACCGAGGCCGCGCAGGCGCTGGGCCTGAGCCGGCGCCGGACGCTGCGCCGGATCGTGATCCCGCAGGCGATGCGGTCGATCGTGCCGACCGCCGGGAACATGCTGATCGGCACCCTGAAGGGCACCAGCATCGTCAGTGTGCTGGCCGTGCACGACCTGCTGTTCTCGGTGCAGCTGGTCTACAACCAGACCTACCAGGTGATCCCGCTGCTGATGGTGGCCACCCTGTGGTACATCGCCGTCACCACCGTGCTCGGCGTCGGGCAGTTCTACGTCGAGCGGCACTACGCGCGCGGCGCCGCCCGCTCCCTGCCGCCGACCCCGGTGCAGCGGCTGCGGGCCCGGCTGGGCGCCCTGCGCGTCCGGCTCGGCGCCGCCACGGCCGCCGACGCCCGGCCCGCGACCGGCGGTGACCGGTGAACGACGTGACCTCCCCCGCGGTGCTGGCCGTCGTCGGCGCCGGACCGCGCGCCACCGGGCTGCTGGAGCGCATCGCCGCCAACACCGGTGAACTCTGGCCCCGAGAGCGCGAGTTGCACATCCACCTGATCGATCCGCACCCGCCGGGGCCGGGCCGGATCTGGCGGCAGGAGCAGTCACCGCTGCTGCGGATGAACTCCATGGCCGAGGACGTGACCATGTTCACCGACGAGTCCTCCGTCATCGAGGGGCCGGTGCGGCCGGGCCCCTCGCTGGCCGAGTGGGCCGCCCGGTTCGCCGGCCGGGGGCCCGGGACGCCGCCCGCCCAGGAGGCGCCCGTGACCGCCCCCGCCGACCCCGAGGTGCTCGGTGAACTCCGCGCCCTGGCCCCCACCGACTTCCCCACCCGGCGGGTCCAGAGCGCCTACCTGGACTGGGTGTTCCGCGCCGCGCTGGCCGCGCTGCCGCCGTCCGTCACCGTCACCTGGCACCGCACCACCGCGACCTCCGTCACCGGCCCGGCGGACGGCCCGCAGCACGTCCACCTGGCCGGCCGCGCCACCCCGCTCACCGCCGACCTGGTGGTCCTCGCCCAGGGCCACCTGGGCACGGCCGTGCCCGCCGCCGAGCACCGCGCCCTGGCCGCCTTCGCCCGCCGCCACTCCCGGTTCTACCTCCCGCCCGCCTTCTCCGCCGACGCCGACCTGTCCGGACCCCGTCCCGGTGAGCACGTCGTGCTGCGCGGCTTCGGCCTGGCCTTCGTGGACCTGACGGTGCTGCTCACCGAGGGCCGCGGCGGCTCCTACCGGACCGAGCCGGACGGCACCCTCACCTACCTGCCGTCCGGCCGGGAGCCGGTCCTGCACGTCGGGTCGCGGCGCGGTGTGCCGTACCACTCCAAGACGGGGTACCGGCTCCAAGGTCCCCGTCCGCCGCTGCCCCGCCACTTCGGTCCCGAGGCGATCGGCGCGCTGCTCGCCGGGGACCGCCCGCTGGACCTGCGGCGCGACGTGTGGCCGCTGATGGCCAAGGAGATCGGCTTCGGCCACTACCACGAGCTGTTCCACGCCCACCCCGAGCGCACCACGCGGTCCTGGTCCGCCTTCGAGGCCGCCTACGACCGGCTCGACTGGTACTCCCCCGGCATGGCCGACCTGGTCGCCGCGTCCGTCCCCGACCCGGCGGACCGGCTCGACCTCGACGCCCTGGACCGGCCGCTGACCGGCGTCACCTTCCCGGCTCCGGACGCCTTCCAGGAACACCTGCGCGAGCACATCGCCCAGGACGTGGCCCGCCGCGAGGACCCGGAGCACAGCGCGGACCTCGGCGCGTTCCTCGCCCTGCTCTCCGTCTACGGCCAGCTCCCCGCCCTGGTCGCCTCGGGGCGGCTGACCGCCCGCTCGGTCGCCGAGGGCATCGACGGCTGGTGGCACGGCTTCTTCAGCTTCCTCGCCTCCGGGCCGCCCGGGTTCCGGCTGCGGCAGCTCCTCGCCCTGTCCCGGGCCGGGATCGTCCGGTTCCTCGGCGCGGACCTGCGGATCGGCACCGACGAGGCCCGCGGCACCTTCACCGCCACCAGTCCCACGGTGCCCGGCCACACCGTGCACGCCACCGCCCTCATCGAGGCGTACCTGCCCCGGCACGCCCTCGACCGCACCGAGGACCCGTTGCTGCGCCGGCTGCACCGGGCCGGTGAACTCGCCGAGGAGGTGGTCGCCGACCCCGACCACACCCACCGCTCCGGCCTGCTCAGCGTCTCCCCCGCCGACGCCCATGTCATCGACCCGCTCCTCGGCGGCCCCCACCCCCGCCGGATCGCCCTCGGCGCCCCCACCAACAGCCGTGCCGTCGCCGCCTTCGCCCGCCCCCGCACCAACGCCCCGGGCTTCCGGCAGAACGACGCCGTGGCCCGCGCCCTGCTGCGCGCCCTGGGCGAGAACACGCGGCAGGACTGCCTGCCCACGGCCGGCTCCTCCTCCCTGTGACACCACGGTCCCCATGAGGCCCCGACGAAAGGCAGTACCGTGCGCACCTCCCCACCGGCACCTGTCACCCACCCCTCCGAAGCCTCCTACGACCGGCGCAGACTGAGCCAGTGGCTGTCCGGGCGGGCTCACGCCGAGGGGGTCCCCCGGCGCACCCTGCTGCGGCTGCTCGGGGCGGCGGGGGTCGCCGGCGCCGCCCCGTTCGCCGTTCCGTCGGCCGGGGCCGGTCCGGCCGCAGCGGCCACCGCCCCCGGCATCGTCAAGCCCCTGCCCGAGGCGTGGTTCACCGTCCGCGGCACCAACGCCGAGACCCGGTTCGCCTCCCTCGCGGAGACCGGCTACCACACCCCCAACGAGCGGTTCTTCGTGCGCAACCACACGGCCACGCCCGTCCTGGACGCCAGCGGCTGGACCCTCACCGTGTGGGGCGACGGACTCGACCACGGCGGTTCCGTCGAGTTCACCCTCGACGACCTCAAGCGGTTCCCGGCCGTCACCCGGGACGCGTTCGTGGAGTGCGCCGGCAACGGCCGCAGCCTGTTCACCACCCAGCAGGGCCAGGCCGTCAGCGGCACCGCCTGGACACTCGGCGCCATCGGCGCCGCCCGCTGGCGGGGTGTCCGCCTCGCCGACGTCCTGCGCCGGGCGGGCCTCGGCCGGCGGGCCGTCGACGTCATGCCGCGCGGCCTGGACGCGGACTACGTCACCGCCGACGGCACGAACCTCGGCCGGGTCCGGCGCCCGCTGCCGCTGGCCAAGGCCCTCGACGACGTGCTGCTCGCCTACGAGATGAACGGTGAGCCGCTCCCGCCCGACCACGGACACCCGGTGCGGGTCCTGGTGCCCTCGTGGATCGGCGTCTCCTCCGTCAAGTGGGTCGGCGACATCCAGGTGTCGGCCCAGCCCCTGTACTCGCCGTGGAACACCGATTTCTACCGGCTGTTCGGCGACGCCCACCCGGTGGGCGGCAGTGCCCCGTTGACCCGGCAGACGGTCAAGAGCGCCTGGGAACTGGAGTGGAACGCCGGGCTGGCGCGGGACACCACCCACCGTCTCACCGGCCGTTCCTGGTCCGGCGCGGCCGGTGTCGTCCGGGTCGAGGTGAGCGCCGACGGCGGCGCCCACTGGTGGCCGGCCCGGCTGCACGACGCACCCCGCCGGGGCGGCTGGGTCCGCTGGTCGGCCGACTGGCGGCCCCGGTCACCCGGCGCGTACACCCTGGCGGCCCGCGCCACCGACGCCGCCGGCCGCACCCAGCCGGACACCACCGCGCACAACACTCAGGGATATCTGTTCGACGCGGTCGTACGGCATCCCGTGACCGTCACCTGATGGTGTGTCAGTCACTCGTCGCGGAGCAGAAAACGACCCGAGAGGAACAAGTGGCACCACTTGTACGTAGTATCTCCACTTCAGGGCATGCGCAGCAGTCAGGGCCCGTCCGCCGCCGAATGCGGTGGGGCGGGCCGTCCGCCGTCAGCCGGCACCCGGCTGTTGCCCGCCGCCGACGACGACTCGTCAGCATCGAGGAGAGTGACCGACCATGTCGGAGACAACGACCACCGCCACCGAACTGGCCACGCAGTACGCCGCGCAGGTGACCGGTGACCTGGAGCGCAACGCACAGGAGCAGGAGCGCCTGAGCGCGGAGATCGCCTCCCTGCAGGAGCGGCTCGCCGCGCTCCAGCGCGACCACAGTGTGCTCGTCAACATCCGGCAGGCGCTGGGCTCCACGCAGGCACCGGCCGGGGACACCGCCGCGGACACCGCGGCCGTGCCGGCGCCGCGCAAGAAGCCCGCGCCCGCCACCGCCGGCAAGCGGACCCGGGCGGCGAAGGCCGCGCCGCGGCGGCGCGGGACGGAGACCGCCGAGAAGGCCAAGGACACCGGGAGCACCGCGAGCGCCGAGAAGGCGGCGAAGGCCGGGAAGCCGGGGAAGGCCGCCAAGAAGGCGCCGGCGGCCGGGAAGGCGGCGGCCGGGCCGGCGGCGAAGAAGGCCGCGGGTCCGACGCTGGGCGAGCTGATCCGCGGGGTGCTGGCCGAGCAGAAGGAGCCGCGTTCCGCCGCCGAGGTGGCCGCCGCGCTGGGTGAGGCCCACGCCGACCGGCCGGTCAAGACCACCGTGGTGCGCAACACCCTGGAGAACCTGGTGGCCCGCAACCAGGTGCAGCGCACCAAGCAGGGCACGTCCGTCTTCTACACCGTGTCGGAGGCCGCCCAGGCCGCGGCGGCCACGGACGAGGCGCCGTCCGAGAAGGCCGAGCAGCGCTCCGCGTGACCGCACCCGGCACGACGGCCCACCGATGCCCGGTGCTGATGTCGATCCCCTGGTAGTGATGTCCGCATGGCGTTACGTCGATTGCGTGGAGCACCCCGGGAAGGGGCGCTGACCGGCCGTACCCCACGTGTCCCGGCACCCGCCCTCCTCCTGCTGCGCGCGGCTCCCGGCGGCGACGGTGATCCCGATGTCCCGGCACCCGCCGGGGTTGATCACCGTCGCCGCCGCTTCGCGAGACGGGCCGTCCACGGGGCCTGCGCGTCAAGGGGGGCACGCGGGAGACCCTCGTGCGGGTGGTGACCGGTCGTGGGCCGTTGGTGTGACGCGGACCCGGGTACACCTCAGGCAGGTCAGCCGAGCGAGAGGTGACGCATGCTCTTCACGCTGTGCACCGCCGGACCCCTGCTCCTTGCTCTGCTGCTGGTGCAGCAGCATTCCGCCGGGCCCGCGCCCCGCCACAAACGCCATGGGCCGTCCGCCCGTTGATCGAATGGCGGCCGTGCTCCTCCCCCGCGCCCGCCACCCGCCCGGACCGCCCTGGGCATGTGCGGGCCGTCACCGGGCAGATGGGTGTCCGGACGGAGGGAGAGAAGCGTGGACGGCAACACCCTGGAGTTGGGAAACCTGCTCGCCGACGCCGAGGACGCCTCACCGGTGGAGTCCGTCGATGTCGTCGCGCGCAATCTCCGCAAGCGGTTCGCGGCCGGCGACGTGTCGTTCCTCTGTGTCGACCTGATCGAGGAGGAACTGGTACGGCTCACCACCGGTGACGACGGTGCGGACACCGGCCGCGCGCTGCGGACCGCGCTGCGCGGCAGCGTCTACGAGCAGGTGCTGCGGTCCCAGCGCCGGCATGTCGAACGGGACGGCGCGGGCGGCCACCGGGTGATCGCGCCGGTCACCAACCGCGGGGACTGCGTGGGCGTCCTGGAGGTGACCCTCCCGCACGACCACCCGACGGTGCTGCGCGAGGTCGGTGAGGCGGCCCACGCGCTGGCCTACATCATCGTCACCGACCGGCGCTTCACCGACCTCTACCACGTCAACCGGCGCACCACGCCGACCAGCCTGGCGGCCGAGATCCAGCACCAGCTGCTGCCGTCCGCCCCGGCCTGCGAGGCCCCTCAGTTCGCCATAGCCGGCGGCCTGGTACCGGCCGACGACATCGGGGGCGACACCTACGACTACGCCCTCGACCGGGACGTGCTGCACCTGTCCATCACCGACGCCATGGGCCACGACACCGACTCGGCGTTGCTGGCCACACTGCTGCTCGGGGCGCTGCGCGGCGCCCGCCGCGCCGGGTGCGACCTCGCGGAGCAGGCCCGGCGCGCCCATCGGGCCCTGCTCCAGCACAACCGCGGCCTGGCCACCGGCCAGCTGCTGCGGGTCTGCCTCGCCACCGGCGAGGTCCGCCTGGTCAACGCCGGTCATCCGCGCCCGCTGCTGCTGCGCGACGGCACCGTACGGGAGCTGGCGCTCACCGCGAACCTGCCCTTCGGGGTGGCCTCCCCGATCGAGCACCAGGTGCAGGAGCTGACGCTCAGACCCGGGGACCGACTGGTCCTGCTCACCGACGGCATGCAGGAGCGCAGCGCCTCCGGCGTGGACCTGCCCGCCCTCGTCCGCGCCTCCGCCGAGCTGCACCCGAGGGAGGCGGTCCGGGTCCTGGTCGGGGCCGTGCAGGACGCCTGCCGGGGCCGGCTGCGGGACGACGCCACCACCCTGTGCCTGGACTGGTACGGCGACCGGGACGCGCGCCTGCGGCCGCTTTCCTGACCCCTTCACCGGCGGCTCAGCGCAGCGCGATCCGCGCGGTGACCCGTTTGCCGAAGGGTTCGCGGCGGACGTCGAGCTCCTCGCTCAGCGCCGCGACGATCTCCAGGCCGTGCTGTCCGACGCGGCCCGGATCGGCCGGCCGCTGCGCCGGCAGCGTGGCCGATCCGTCCCGCACGGTGACCGACAGCATGCCGTCGGCGACGGCCAGGGAGAGCCGTACGGGGCCCGATCCGTACTTGACGGCGTTGGTGACCAGCTCGCTGACGACCAGCTGGGTGGCCTCCACGACCCGGTCCGGCCACGGCTCGGCCCGGTCGTCCAGGGACGCGGCCAGGTACCGGACCGCGAGGTGCCGGGCGTCCGCGACCCGGAACGTGCCGGGTTCGAACGTCACCGACAGACGTCGTGCCCCGCTCTCCGGCCACCCCCGTCCGCCGTTGCCCGCACCGTCCCCGGACAGCGTTCGCCCACCGGCCACCCCGCCCGGTTCGACCTCGACCTCACCCATTGCGCCACCGCCGTCCGACTCCCCCGTGGAGCGCGGAACACCGTCGCATCCCGCGCGACCAGAACACTTGTCGCCCCTACGATAGTTCCCGTCCCGTCCGGTCATGCCCCGGACGGGGTCCGGGAGCCCGTCACGGGCCGGTGAGGACCACCAGCTGCCGGGTGGCGCGGGTCATGGCGACATAGCGGTCGACGGCTCCTCGCACCCCGGCGCCGAAGCCGTCCGGGTCGACGAGGACGACCAGGTCGAACTCCAGCCCCTTGGCCAGCTCGGGCGTGAGCGACCGGACGCGGGGCGTGGCCCGGAACGCGGGGGCGCCGATGACGCAGGCGGTCCCCTCCTGGTGGTCGGCGAGCCAGGTGCCGAGGACCGTGTCCAGGTCGGCGGTGGAACCGTGGATCACGGGGACGCCGCCGGTGCGCACCGAGGTGGGCACGTTGGCGTCCGGCAGCGCGGCCCGGATGACCGGCTCGGCCTCCGCCATGATCTCCGCCGGGGTGCGGTAGTTGATGGTGAGGGAGGCGAGGCGGACCCGGTCCAGGCCGACCCGGGCGAGGCGTTCCTGCCAGGACTCGGTGAAGCCGTGCCGGGCCTGGGCGCGGTCCCCGACGACGGTGAAGCTGCGCGACGGGCAGCGCAGCAGCAGCATCTGCCACTCGGCGTCGGTCAGCTCCTGGGCCTCGTCCACCACGACGTGCGCGAACGGTCCGGCCAGCAGGTCCGGGTCGGCGACGGCCAGCTCGGACTCGTCGACCAGGCTGACCCGCGCGTCCTCGCCGCGCAGCATCCGCACCAGGCCCTCCCCCTCGTCGCCGTCGGCCCCGGAGTCGGCCACCGCCGCGATCAGGTTGTCCACGACCTGGTCCATGCGAGCGCGCTGCGCGGCGAGGGCGGCCCGCTGCCGCTGGGCGCGGCGGGCCGTCTCCGGGTCGCCGAGCCGGTGCCGGGCCGCGTCCAGCAGCGGCAGGTCGGACACCGTCCAGGCGTGGGCGTCGGCGCGCTGGAGGCGGCGTACGTCGTCCGGGCCGAGCCAGGGGGCGCACAGCCGCAGGTACGCGGGGACGGTCCACAGGTCCCCGACGAGGTCGGCGGCCTCCAGCAGGGGCCAGGAGCGGTCGAAGGCGGTGCGCAGCTCCCGGTTCCGCGTCAGCGCCCTGCGCAGCTGCTCGGGCGGGGCGTCGCCGTCGTGCTTGTCCTCCAGGAGGGTGAGCAGTTCCTCCCAGACCTGGGCGCGGGCCTCGTTGTGCGGGGTGCCGGGTTCCGCCGCGTCGAACGCCGCGGCCCAGTCCCCGGCGGTGAGCGGAATGTCGTTCCAGGGGGTGGTGACCGTCATGCCCTCGGTGGGGGGTTCCTCGTAGAACCTGACGGCCGTCTCGATCGCCTTCACCAGGTCCGCGGAGGACTTCAGCCGGGCCGCCTCCGGGTCGGTCTCGACGCCGGCGCCGGCGCCCTC
This sequence comes from Streptomyces daghestanicus, assembly GCF_020521275.1. NCBI lineage: Bacteria > Bacillati > Actinomycetota > Actinomycetes > Kitasatosporales > Streptomycetaceae > Streptomyces > Streptomyces daghestanicus. The sequence goes on from NZ_BNDX01000007.1 coordinate 164,811, forward strand.
GGCGACCAGGTCCCGCAGGACGCAGGTCTGCACGCCCTCCTCGCCGAGGCTGGGCAGGACGTCGGCGACGTAGGAGAGGTAGGGCCGGTGCGGGCCGACGAACAGCACGCCGCCCCTGCGGTGCCCGAGGCGCGGGTCGGAGTGGAGGAGGTAGGCGGAGCGGTGCAGGGCCACGACGGTCTTGCCGGTGCCCGGCCCCCCGTCGACGACGAGGGTGCCGCGCGAGCCGGCGCGGATGACGGCGTCCTGGTCGGCCTGGATGGTGCCGAGGACGTCCCGCATCCGCTCGGTGCGGGTGCCGCCCAGGCTGGCGATGAAGGCGGACTGGTCGTCGAGCGCGGCGTGTCCGGCGAAGCCGTCCGGGGTGAACACCTCGTCCCAGTAGTCGGTGATCCGCCCGTCGGTCCAGCGGTAGCGGCGGCGGCTGGCCAGCCCCATGGGCTGGGCGTGGGTGGCTCCGAAGAACGGTTCGGCGGCGGGGGAACGCCAGTCGAGCAGCAGCCGGCGGCCCGTGTCGTCGGTGAGGCCGAGCCGGCCGATGTACACCGGCTCGGAGCCGTCCGCGCCGGCCATGTGGCCGAGGCAGAGATCGAGGCCGAAGCGGCTCAGGGTGCGCAGGCGGGCGGTGAGCCGGTGGATCTCCGTGTCCCGGTCCATGGCCTCCCGGCCTAGGCCGCCGGGGGCCTTGCGGGCGGCGGCGAGCCGGTCGGACAGGTCCGCGATCGTCCGTTCCAGGCAGTGCGCGAGCGCCGCGAAGTGCCGCTCGTCGCCCTCGATCAGCGCCGGATCGGCCTTGGCGGCGAGGCGTTCGGGGAGGTCGAACACGCCGGCGGTCAGCGGTTTCACGGTCGGGTCAGCTCCGTCGGTAGGTGGTGCGGATCGAGCGTTCGTGCCCGCCGTCCTGGTCATCGACCATCGCACACGCATGCGGCGGCTGCCGTTCTCGCAGGTCACGGGCTCAGGCCGGTCATTGTGCGGGACGACGGGGGCCTTGCCGCAAGCCCCCCGGTGCGCTATACGTTGAGAGTGGCGAGGAGCGGGTGGTCCCCCTCGCCGTCTCCCTCACGCAGCCGCGGTGTCCGTTCCGTGCCGCGTGCGCGCCGGGGCCTCCCCGCGAAGTCGATCCACACCCCTTGGCGGACGCCGGTCACGCGGGCCGGCCGGTCCCCCGTACCCGGTCGGAGAGGCCGGCCGCGTCGCGGACCAGGTCGAGCGGGCCCTCCCAGTCGAAGGCGTGGTAGACGGCCGAGAGGTGGGCGAAGGGCGGTCCCTGGGCGAAGAGCTGGAAGGTGAGGCGGTGCCCGGCGTAGTCGGAGTTGAGCAGGTCGCGGGCGAAGGCGAGGAGCCGGCGCCGGTCGTCGGCCAGCCAGGTGTCGTTGACCGAGTAGAACTTCCGCAGCCAGCCGCCGGTCTCGGGGTCGGCGAAGGCCGCCGCGTCCGGGGTGACGCAGACCTGGCCGCCGCACAGCTCCCGCGCCAGGTGCATCATCTCGGGCAGCTGCGCGGACGCCAGGACGCGTCCGGAGTACAGCAGGGACTGGTCCGGCATGCACAGCCCGCCGGGTGACCGGGTGCCCAGGGCTATGGCCGCGGTGAGGTGGGCGTTGATGCCCTCGCGCCAGCAGGCGAGCCGGGCCAGTTTCTCCCGTACGCCCTGGAGGTTCTCCAGGCCGGTCTGCCGTACGTTCCACAGCGCGGCGCCGATCATGAGGTCCGCCAGGCGCAGGGTGCGGTGGGTGAAGGGCAGCGCCGAGTAGCGGTGCAGGGTGGTGCGGAGCAGGGCGGCGGCCCGGGTGTCGCGGTAGAAGAGCACGTCCTCCCAGGGGATCTCGACGTCGTCGAAGACCACCAGGGTGTCGATCTCGTCGACGCGGTGGGACAGGGGGTAGTCCTCGGCGCTGCCGCGTCCGGCGAACCCGGTGCGGCAGAGGAAGGTCAGGCCCTCGGCGTTCATGTCGCAGATGAACCCGACGGCGTAGTCGGAGCGTTCGGTGCCGCCCCAGTCGGCGACGGCGGGTTTGACGAACGCCTGGTTCGCGTAGGCCGCGGCGGTCTCGTACTTGGCGCCGCGCACCACGATGCCGCGGCCGGTCTCGCGGACCACGCGCAGCAGCATGTCCGGGTCCTGGTCCTGGGGGCGTCTGGAGCGGTCGCCCTTGGGGTCGGTGTCGGCGGAGACGTGGAACAGGTCGTCGGTGACCGTGCGGGCGATGTGCCGGCGGATGTTGCCGGAGAAGCGGGGGTCCAGCCCGTCGAGGACGTCCTGGGCGTCGCGCAGCGACCACATCTCGCCGACGGTCTCGTCGCCGACCCGGGTGACGACGCCGCGGGCCGTGTCGAGCACGGTGTCGACGGCGGCGCGCTTGTCGTGCCAGTCCCGCTGGGTGAGCGGCGGTCTGTTCGCGACGGCGTGGCGTTCGCCGGTCTCCGGGTCGGCGTAGGACATGACGTCGCGGGTGGCGGCCTCGTGCGCGAGGTCGTGGATGCGGGCGCGGATGCCGACGGCGGGCGCGAACTGGGGGTGGGCGGTGACGTCCGTGACGCGTTCGCCGTCGACGCGGATCCGCCGGTCGGGAGAGAGGGACTGCTTGTACTGCTCGCCGGTACGGATCATGCGGTCTCCTCGGTCGTGGGGCTCCCGGAGTGGATGCCCACCCGGCCGCGCCGGCGAACGACAAGGGGAGCGCGGCGGCCGTCGCGCGCCCCCGGAGACCGGCGTACGCGGGGTCATGCGGAGGCGCTGGTCAGGTCCGCCAGTTCCGCGTCGGTCAGCCGCAGCCCGGCCACGCCCAGCAGGGCGGGGAGCTGTTCGACCGTGCGGGCCGAGGCGATGGGGGCGGTCACCGTGGGCTGGGCGGCGAGCCAGGCCAGGGCGACCGTCGCGACGGGGGCGTCGTGCGCCTGGGCGACCTCGTCCAGCGCGGCCGGCACCCGCTGTCCGCGCTCGGTCGTCAGGTGCTGGGCGGCGCGCCCGGCCCGCGCGCTGTCCACCTCGGCGCCGGGGCGGTACTTGCCGGTGAGGAAGCCGGACGCCAGCGCGGAGTACGGCACGGCGGCCAGGCCGGCCCGTTCGGCGACGTCGCGCAGGGCGCCCTCGTAGGTGTCGCGCGAGACCAGGTTGTAGTGCGGCTGGAGGGCGGCCCGAGGTACCCGTCGAGGAGATCCTCGGCGCACTCGACGCACTGGTCCGGGCGGGCAAGGTCCGGCACATCGCCGCCTCCAACATCTCCGTCGAACGGCTCCAGGAGTCCCTCGACTTCTCCGAGCGCGAGTCGCTGGCCCGGTCCGGGCCACGGGGACGCACGCGGAACTGCTCGCCGGCGGCCGGCCGGCTGCTGGTGCCCCGGGTGGCCGGGGCGGCCGGCGGGACTACGCGCTGTGCATGAGCTGGATCAGGTTGCCGCAGGTGTCGTCCAGGACGGCGGTGGTGACCGGCCCGGCCGTCAGCGGCTCCTGGGTGAAGCGCACCCCGAGGCCGCGCAGCCGCCGGTACTCCGCCGGTACGTCGTCCACGGCGAAGGACGCGGCCGGGATGCCGTCGCGGACCAGGGCCTCCTTGTACGGCGCCACCGCGGGGTGCCCGGAGGGCTCCAGCAGCAGTTCGGTGCCGTCGGGGTCCTCGGGCGAGACCACGGTCAGCCACCGGTCGGCGCCCATCGGGACGTCGTGCTTCGTCACGAAGCCCAGCATGTCGGTGTAGAAGCGCAGCGCCGCCTCCTGGTCGTCGACGAAGACGCTGGTGAGGTGGATCTTCATGGGGTGTGCTCCGGGGAGGTCGCTGGGACGGGCGGGGCTGACCAGGCTAGCGGTGGGGGGTGCGCCGCACCCGCCGGAATGCGTCCGGCACGGGGGGGTCTGGTGCGGGGCGGCCGGACCCGGCGAGGCGTGCGGAGCGGCCGGACCCGCCGGGACGCGTCCGGCACGGGGGGGCTGGTGCCGGGCGGCGGACCCCGGCGAGGCGTGCGGAGCGACCGGACCCGGCGGAATGCGTCCGGCACGGGGGGCTGGTGCCGGGCGGCCGACCCCGGCGAGGCGTGCGGAGCGGCCGGACCCGCCGGGATGCGTCCGGCACGGGGGGCTGGTGCCGGGCGGCGGACCCCGGCGAGGCGTGCGGGGCGACCGGACCCGGCGGGGTGGGCCGCGACGGCCGGTGATTCCCCTGATTGCCGCGGGCCCGGACGCCGCTTGAATCGGCCGGGTCCTCCCGGGGCGTCCCTCGCCGGCCGTGACCGGGACCGGCACGCCCTGGCAATCGATCCGGTCCCGCGCCGGGATGGACGACCGGCGCGGCCAGAAGGGAACTCCCCATGTCTCGCACACGCCGGCACCCGCTCCTGTCCGCCGCCGCGGCCGTCGTCGTCCTGGCCGCGGGCACCGCCGGGGCGGTCACGCTCCCCGCTGCCGCCGCCATTCCCGTCTACAGCGAGGACTTCTCCGACGGGCTGGGCACCTTCACCGCCTCCGGGTCCGTCGGCACCGGCGCCTACGGCGCGCGGCTGAGCGGTTCCCTGTTTGCCGACCCGGCCCTGACCTCCGCGCCGATCGACCTGGCCGGGTACGGGGAGGTGACGGTGTCGTACACCCGGGCGACGTCCGGGCTGGACCTCGGGGAGACCTTCACGGCCGCCTACTCGGTCGACGGCGGGTCGTACACGGCGCTGGAGGTGGCGCGCGACGCGACCGGCACGGCCTCGTTCCGGCTGCCGGCCTCGGTCGACGGCCACCAGCTGCGGCTGCGGTTCTCCCTGGCCGCGAACAGTGTGCTGGAGACCCTGACCGTGGACGACGTACGGGTCGAGGCGGCGGGCGGCGGGGGGCCGGCCGATCCCCCGGCCGGTTCACTGCCCCCGGTCTCCGACGTCACCGCGCCCGGCCCGTACGCGGTGGCCGTCGACCGGTCCGCCGGGCCGGGCGGCGACGGGTGGCTGGTGCACCCGGCCGACGCCGGGCGGGACGGCGTGGACCACCCGGTGTTCGTCTGGGGGCCGGGCGCGGGGTCCGACCCGGCCGCCTACGAGGACATGCTGCGCCTGTGGGCGTCGCACGGATTCGTCGTCTACAGCGAGGTCTCCTCCAGCAGCGGTGCCTACATGGTCGACGCCCTCGACTGGCTGGAGGACGAGAACGCGCGGTCCGGCGGCCCGCTGTACCAGGACCTCGATCTCTCCGAGGTGGCCTTCGGGGGCCATTCGCGCGGCTCGATCGGGACGTTCGACGCGGCGGACGATCCCCGGCTGGACACCACGGTCCACGTGGCCGGCGGCTCCTTCGACGGCAACGGGCCGGACAGCCTGCGCCATCCCGCCCTCTACATCGGCGGGGACGAGGACTTCGCCACCTCCAACGTGCGTCGGGACTACGCCAACACCGACGTCCCGGTCTGGTTCAACGTCCTCGATGGCACCGACCACCTCTACGCCACGCGCAACGCCCGGCACATCATCACCGCGTGGCTGCGATGGCACCTGGCCGACGAGGAGTTCCGCCGCACCGAGGACTTCCTGAGCGCCGGCTGCACCTTCTGCGGCCTCGGGGAGGTGGCGTACAAGAACTGGTGAGCCGGGTGCCCCCGGCCCCGCCCCGCGCCGGTACGGAGGGCGGGGCGGGGCCGGGCGGTGGGCTACTCGTCCCCGGTGAACGCGGCGACCAGGTCATGGATGGTGCCGCTGTCGGGGTCGGTCCCGTGGGCGTCGGGGCCGCCGAGGGTGGCGGCGCGGGCGCTGCGCGGGAACAGGGCCGCCTCGTACGCGGTGAGCGCGGCCTCCGGGTCGCCGGGGTGCGCGGCGAGCGCCCCGCCGAGTTCGGCTCCGTCGAGCATGGCGAGGTTGGCGCCCTCGCCGTTCGGCGGCAGCAGGTGGGCGGCGTCGCCGAGCAGGGTCACCCCCGGCACCCGCTCCCACCGGTGTCCGGCCGGCAGCGCGTACAGGGGGCGCAGGACCGGAGCGGAGTCGGCGCCGGTGATCAGCTCGGTGAGTTGCGGCGCCCAGCCGTCGAACTCCTTCGCGATCCGGGCGGCGGCCGCGGCCGGGTCGGTGAAGTCGACGGCGTCGAACCAGTCGAGCGGCTCAGCCAGCCCCAGGTAGGCGTGGAGCGTGTCGTCCCGTTCCCGGTGGGCGAAGATCTCCCGGCCGGGGGCGAGCGCCATCATCGAGCCGCCGCCCACCGCGGCGGCGGCGGCCGGATGCCGCACCGGGGCGTCGAAGAGGTAGGTCTCGACGACCGACTTGCCGGTGTACTCGGGGGTGGCGTCGGAGAGCAGCGGACGGACCCGTGACCAGGCGCCGTCCGCGCCGACCAGCAGGCCGGTGACGAGGGTGGAGCCGTCGGCGAAGGTCACCTCGTGGCGGCCACCGCCGAGCGCGCGGACGCCGGCGGCCTTGCGGCCCCACCGGACGGTGCCCGCCGGGAGCGAGTCGAGGAGGATCTGCCGCAGTTCGCCGCGCTGCACCTCGGGGCGGCCCCCGGTGCCGTCGTCGGCCTTGTCGAACAGGACGGTCCCGTCGGTGTCGAGGACGCGGACGGCCTGGCGGCCGGCCAGGACCAGACCACGGAACTCCTCGGTCAGGCCGGCCGCCGCCAGGGCGGGCTGTCCGGTGTCCTCGTGGATGTCGAGCATGCCGCCCTGCGCCCGGGCGGCCGGGGAGGGCTCGGCCTCGTGGACGGTGACCGGTATGCCGTTCAGGTGCAGGACACGGGCGAGCGTGAGGCCGCCGAGCCCGGCGCCGATGATCGTGACGTCAGTGGTCATGGGAGTGCTTTCTGATCGACGGTGCATCGTCGCTGCGATGCCGGTGGCCGGTGCGCACCGGCGCCGGCCGACTCCAACGTCGTGGACTCCGTCGGCAAACCCCCGACAGATCACCGATCACGCCGACAGATCACCGATCAGGCCGACAGCGCCCCGACACGGCGGGGCGATCGGCGCGGGCAAGCCGTCGGTCAGGGGCCGGCGATCTCCCGCAGCAGGTCCATCACCGCGCGGGCGCGGGCGGTCTGGGTCATGCCGTCCACGGCGGCGATCTTGACTTCGAGCGGTGGGCCGCCGTCCCGGAGCCGGAGTTCGGCGACCTCGCCGCCGCCGTAGGTCTGGCTCGTCACCGGGCGCTGGTTGAGGACGGAGTAACCGAGGCCGCGGGCCACCAGGGAGCGGACGGTCTCGTAACTGCGGGTGCGGTAGCGGACGTCGGGGGCGGTGCCGGTGGCGGCGACCAGGGAGTGGAAGTAGTCGCGGCTGTGCGGGAGGTCGAGCAGGACCAGGGGTTCCGCGGAGAGTTCGGCGAGGTCCACGCTGTCCCGGCCGGCCAGCGGGTGACCGGCCGGGACGATGACGTAGGCCGGGGCGAGGGCGATCGTCTCGGCCCGCAGTTCCGGCTCGGCGGACAGGCCGAGGCCGTAGGTGAGGGCGAAGTCGAGGTGCCCGGCGGTCAGGGCGCGGACCAGGTCGTCGGTCTCCCCCTCCACCACGTCGATCTGGATGCCGGGGTGGCGCCGGGTGCACTCGCTGAACAGCGGGGGGAGGTAGTAGGGGGCGAGGGTGACGAAGCAGCCGACGGTGACCGGCCCGGTGAGGTTGCCGCCGTCGCCCCGGGCCTCCCGCTCGACCTCGCGGGCGCGGGCCAGCAGGTCCCGGGCCTGCTGCCGGAGCCGTTCCCCGGCCGGGGTCAGGGTCAGGCCCCGGCCCCGGCGGCGGATGAACAGCTGCACCTGGAGGTCGCGTTCCAGGTGGTAGACGGCCGTGGACACGGCGGACTGCGCGATGTGCAGTTCCTGCGACGCCTCCGTCATGGAGCCGCGTTCGGCGGCGACCAGGAAGTAGCGGAGCTGAACGAGGGTGAACCCCAGCGGTGACGTCATGCGAGACCCTTGCGCGCGGTGAACCGTGTCCGGGCCGTACCCTATGCGGCGCCGGCCCGCCGGCGGGGCCCGGCGGGTACGCCGTCGACGTCCTCGGGGCGCAGCAGCGCGCGGCCCGCGGTCTCCTTCAGGGTCAGGGCGGCGGCCAGGCCGCCCGTGGTGAACACCATCAGGTACGGGCCGGGCACCAGGGGGGAACCGGTCGCGGAGACGAGGACGGTCATCAGGTAGGGCACCGTGCCGGCGAACAGCGCCGCGGTGATGTTGTACGCCACCGACAGTCCGCTCTGCCGGGTGCGGGTGGGGAAGATCTCCGCCGACCACACCGCGTAGGTGCCGAGGATCGCCGCGAGGATCGCGCCGAGCAGCAGACCGGCGATCCAGGTCCCGGCGAGCCCGGTCCGCATCAGCAGGAAGGCGGGGGTGGACAGGACCAGCAGGGCGGTCGTCGCCGCGACGAACACCGGTTCGCGTCCCACCCGGTCGGAGAGCCGGCCGAACACGGGCACCAGGAGGGCGTCGCCGGCGTGGGTCACCACGCCGTGCACCCGTGCCGAGGCGGGAGCTGCTGGCGCAGCAGGCCGATGGCGACCTGGGCGACGGTGAAGGCGTCGGCGGCGTTGATCCCGGTCTCCGGGTAGGCGGCGGCGTGCGCGGACCTGCCGGTGCAGGAGATCCGGGAGTGGCTGACCGCGAAGGGGCGGGCCTCGGCCACGTCGACCGGCGCCGGGTGCACCATCATGGCGAGGTCGACGCCGGTGAAGGCGCCCCGGTCGAGCATCTCGATCTTGCCGCCACCGCCCTCCTCGGCGGGGGTGCCGTAGACCTCGACGGTGAGTCCGGCGCCGTCCGCGACGGCGGCGAGGCCCAGCGCGGCACCGACCGAACTCGCCGCGATGAGGTTGTGGCCGCAGGCGTGCCCGAGGCCGGGCAGCGCGTCGTACTCGGCGCACAGCGCGATCCGTACCGGGCCGCTGCCGAACCGGGCGTGGAAGGCGGTGTCCAGGCCCAGGTAGGCGGCGGTGACGTCGAATCCGGCGCGGTCCAGCAGACCGGGCACGGACGCGGCGGCCCGGTGCTCCTCCCAGGCGGTCTCCGGGTCGGCGTGCAGCCGCTCGGACAGCGCGATCAGCTCCTCGGCGTGCCGGTCGACCGCGGCCCGCGCCGCGGCTTTGAGCGCGCCGCTCACCGCGGGTCCCCGGGGACGCCGTACGAGGGTGAGCTCGCGGGGTCGAGTCCGCGCCGCGCGTAGTCGTCGTGCTGCGGCAGCCACACGCCGAGCAGGTCGCCGAGCCGGTCCACGGGGTCGTCGGCCCAGTCCACGCGCAGGTCCCGTGTCGCGTTGACTGTGCCGCCGCACGGGCCATCCCCGGGCGGCGGCTCGAACACTGTCCAACAGATGTTTCCGTTGCAGGCAATCTGTTTTTCAGATGTGGAAGGCCCGGGAGGGCGGGCGCGTCACCGCCGGCACCGCCATCACTGCGCGACCTCTGGCGTTCGGGCCGCGTCTGTGCTCCCCTGGAAACCCCACAAGATACAGAGAACCTTGAATCGTCTCTCTGTATCAAAAAGGCTCGCGGAGGAGCTAGCGGCGATGGACGGACTCAGCAGGCGCAAGATGATGACGACGGGCGGCGTCCTGGGCGCCTTCGGGGCGCTGGGCATGGCGTCGCCGGCCGGCGCCCGGTCCCTGTGGACCTGGGCGCCGAGCGGTTCGGTCGCGGGCGAGGGCGCCGGACTGGACCCGGAGTGGGTGTGGGACGAGGAGGTCGACGCGCTGGTCGCCGCCGTGATCGACCGCGGCGACGTGCCCCGGGTCAACGAGGAACTGGTCAAGTGGACCCGCAACGACCAGCCGCTGCCCGCGGGTCTGCCGGGGGACCTGCGGGAGTACATGGAGCGGGCGCGGCAACTGCCCCCGTGGGCCGACCGGAAGAAGCTGGAGACGGCCGCCGCGTTCAACGAGCGCCGCGGCATCTACCTCAACCTGCTCAACGGGGTGGGCGGCGGCATGCTGAGCACCGCCATCCCCCGGGAGGCGCGGTCGGTCTACTACTCCAAGGGCGGCGCCGACATGGAGGACCGGGTCGCCAAGACCAGCCTGCTGGGCTTCGCCGTCGGCGACCTGAACGCCTACCGGCCCGACGGGAAGGTCGTCGTGGAGGCCGTCAAGACCCGGCTGGTGCACGCCGCCGTACGCCACCTGCTGCCGCGCTCCCCCGGCTGGTCGAAGGTCAGCGGCGGCCAGACCGTCCCGATCAGCCAGGCGGACCTGCTCGTCACCTGGCACAGCCTGCCCACCTACACGATGGGCAGGCTGCGGGAGTGGAAGGTGCCGGTGCCGCCCGCGGACGCGGAGGCGTATCTGCACCTGTGGCAGGTGACCGCGCATCTGCTCGGCATCCGGGACGAGTACATCCCCGCCACCTGGGACGCGGCCGACGCCCAGTACGGTCAGGTGCTCGAACCGGTCCTCGCTCCCACCCCGGAGGGCGTCGAGCTGACCGACATCCTGCTGGGCCAGCTCGCCGAGCAGACCAGCCCCGGCGGCATCGACCGGCCGCTCGTCAACGCGCTCGCCCGGTACCTGGTGGGCGACCGGGTCGCCGACTGGGACGGCATCCCCGCCGAACCGTTCTGGGAGCGGGCGATCGCCACGGCCTGGCCGAAGCTGGTGGCCTTCCGCGAGAAGCTGATCCCGCTGCCGCTGGTGCCGCCGCTGGCCTGGACGATCGACGAGGCGGTACGGCAGTACATCCTCTTCTACCTGACCAAGGGCCGGGGCACGAGCATCACCCTCCCCGAGACCAACCGCCCTTCCTGAACCACGCCCGCACGGTACGGACAGCCACCCCACGAGGAGGAACGCGCACATGGACGGACTCAGCAGGCGCAGAATGCTGATCACCGGCGGAACACTGGGAGCGCTGGGCGCGCTGGGCGCGGCGGCCCCCGCGCAGGCCCGGCCCTGGACGTGGGCGCCGAGCGGCTCGGTGGCCGGCAAGGGCGCGGGCGTCGACCCGGACTGGGTCTGGGACGACGAGGCCGACCCGGTGCTCGCCGCCGTCATCGACCGCGGTGACGTGCCCAAGGTGAACGGCCTGCTGCGGCAGTGGACCCGCAACGACCAGCCGCTCCCGGCCGGACTCCCCGCCGATCTGCGGGACTTCATGGAACACGCCCGGCAGATGCCCGCCTGGGCCGACACCCGCAAACTGAAGGCGGCGGTCGACTTCACCAAGAAGAAGGGCATCTACACCGGCGCCCTCTACGGACTGGGCAGCGGCCTGATGAGCACCGCCATCCCCCGGGAGGCACGGGCCGTCTACTACTCCAAGGGCGGCGCGGACATGAAGGACCGCATCGCCAAGACCGCCAAACTCGGCTACGACGTCGGCGACCTGGACGCCTACCAGCCCCAGGGCACGATGATCGTGACCTGCGTGAAGACCCGGCTGGTGCACGCGGCCGTACGGCACCTGCTGCCGCAGTCGCCGGGCTGGTCGCAGACGAGCGGCGGGCAGACCATCCCGATCAGCCAGGCCGACCTGATGGTCACCTGGCACAGCCTGCCCACCTTTGTCATGCGCAAGCTGAAGGACTGGCGGGTCCCGGTCAGCACCACCGAGTCGGACGGCTTCCTGCACGTGTGGCAGGTGACCGCGCACCTGCTCGGCATCCTCGACGAGTACATACCGGCCTCCTGGGACGAGGCGAACGCCCAGTCCAAGCAGGCCCTGGACCCGGTGCTGGCCGCCACCCCCGAGGGGCAGAACCTCACCGACGTCCTGCTGGACATCGTCGCGGAGCTGGACGCGGGTCTCACCCGCCCGCTGATCAACGCCTTCTCCCGGTACACGGTCGGCGACCGGGTCGGGGACCTCATCGGGCTGGACAGGGAGCCGTTCTGGCAGCCGCTGATCAGCGCCGCCTGGCCGCTGCTGGTGGCGTTCCGGGAAGGGCTGATCCCGCTGCCGCTGATCCCGGAGGCGGCCTGGACGGTGGAGGAGGCGATCCGTAAGTTCGTGCTGCTGTTCCTCGGCGAGGCCCAGCCCATCGACCTGGAGATCCCGGACACCAACCGCCCGTCCTGACCGCACCGGACCGACCCGCTCGCACACACGCCCGGGGGCGGCGCCGACCGCCCCCGGGCCCCCGGCCGACGAGGCCGCGCACGAGAAGGAGCACCGGATGACCGACGCCGAGCCCACCAGCCCGCCGGAGCCCGCGGGGCATTCCGTCGGCAGACGGCGGTTCCTCGGGTACGTCCTGGCCGGCCCCACCCTGGTGACCGCCGCCGGACTCGCCCCGGCTCCCGCGGCACGGGCCGACGGCATCCCGTCCCCGGAGATCACCGAACTGGTCGACCTCAACGACGTGATGACCGCGGCGGCGCTGCCGACCTCCGGGCTGATCACCGTGGAGGTGGGCGAGGACGGCTCGGTCTCCTTCGCGCTGCCGCGCACCGAGGTGGGCCAGGGCATCACCACGTCGACGGCCATGCTGATCGCCGAGGAACTGGACCTCCCCGTGGACCGGGTGCGGGTCACCCTGGCCGACGCCCGGCCGGAGCTGCTGTTCAACCAGCTCACCGGCGCGTCCAACACCACCGTCTCCACCTTCGTCCCGGTCCGCGTCGCCGCCGCCGTCGCCCGGGGCCGTCTGCTGCGCGCCGCCTCCGCCGAACTGGGCGTGCCAGAGAGCGAGTTGACGCTGAAGGACGGTACCGTCACCGGTCCGGCGGGCCGGCGCGTCGGGATCGGCGCGCTGGCCGCGAAGGCCGCCGCGGTACGGACCGAGCGGGTGGCCGTCGACCTCAAGCCGCGCGAGCGGTTCACCGTCATCGGCCGGTCCCACGGCCGCGTCGACGCGCTGGCCGCCGTCACCGGGCGGAAGCGGTTCACCATGGACCTGGACGTGCCGGACGCCAAGCCGACCATGGTGTGCCGGCCGCCCACCATCAACGGCCGGGTGGGCTCGGTCGCCAACCTCGCGGAGGTGCGCGCCCTCCCCGGGGTCACCGACGTCGCGGTGATCGGCAGCGGGGTGGCGGTGCGGGCCGAGACCTTCGGGCAGTGCATCGATGCGGTGCGCGCGCTGCGGGTGTCCTGGCGGCCGGGGACCGCGGAGGGCAAGTCCGACGAGGTGGTGCTGAAGGAACTGGAGGCGGCCGAACTGCCGCTGGGCCTGCCGCCGCTCACCCCGAGCGTGGAGGCCCGGTTCACCTTCGCCTTCCGCGGCAACAGCGCGCTGGAACCCAACTGCGCCATCGCCGACGTACGCGCCGACCGGGCCGAGGTCTGGTCCAGCCTGAAGGCGCCGATCGTCGCCAAGGAGGCCATCGCCGCCAAGCTCGGGCTGCCGCTCGGCGCGGTCACCGTGCACGTCACCGAGGGCGGCGGGTCCTTCGGCCGCAAGCTCTTCTTCGACGCGGCGCTGGAGGCCGTGGAGGCGTCCCGGGCCATGGGCAAGCCGGTCAAGCTGATGTGGCACCGCGCCGACGACGCCCGCCAGGGCCGCGCCCACCCGATGGCGACCTCCCGGGTCCGCATCTCGTACCTGGGGAACACCGTCCTCGGTTACCGGCAGCGGCACACCAGTGTCGCCACCGACCTGAGCCACGGGCTCGGCGAGATCTTCACGGCCCTGGCGGCGCGGCTGCCGGTGGGGGACATCGGCTTCTCCGAGACCTTCTTCCAGCTCTCCCAGAACATGCCCTACGACTTCGGCGCCCACAGCCGGCTGCTGAGCGAGACCGACAAGGGCTTCAACACCGGCAGCATGCGCAACGTCTACTCCCCCGACGTCACCTGCGCCCGGGAACTCCTCGTCGACCGGCTGGCCGGGAAGATGGGCAAGGACCCGTACACCTTCCGGCGCGACTTCCTCAGGGACGACCGCGCCAAGGCCGTGCTGGAGAAGGCCGCCGAGACCGGGAACTGGGGCAGGGCGATGCCGGACGGCATGGCGCAGGGCATCGCCTTCCACTCCGAGTACCACTCCGTCAGCGCGGTCCTGGTCGAGATCGACTGCCGCCCGGAGACGGTCGGCCGCACCGTCCGCGACGCGGTCACCGGCCCCCGGGTGACCAAGGCCGTCGTCGCCGTCGACGTCGGCCTCACCGTCAACCCGCGCGGGCTGGAGGCCCAGATGGCGGGCTGCCTGATGGACGGCATCGCGCTGGCCCTCACCGCCGGCCTGCATCTGCGCGACGGGCACTTCCTGGAGGCCAGCTGGGACAACTACTTCTACACCCGGCAGTGGAACACCCCGCCGGAGCTGCGGGTCGTCGTCATGCCGGACAGCACCGGGGAGCCGGGCGGGGCCGGGGAGCTGGGGGTGGCGGCGTCGATGGCGGCCGTCGCCTGCGCCTACGGCCGGGCCACCGGCACCATGCCGACGCGCTTCCCCGTCAACCACGGCACGCTCTCCTTCGAGCCGAAACCGACGGTGCCGCCCGTTCCCGCCTCGCCCACCGACGGCCTGGACCACGTCCGCTGACCCGCTTGGAGCCCGCTGTGCCCGAACACACCTTCCGCCTCAACGGCGAACAGGTCACCGTCGACGTCGACGATGACGTGCGCCTGCTGTGGGTCCTGCGCGACATCCTGGGCGTGACCGGCCCCAAGTACGGCTGCGGCATCAACGTCTGCAAGGCCTGTACCAGCCACCTCAACGGCCGGGCCGTCAATCCCTGCGCGGTGCCGGTCGGCGCCCTCGGCCCGGACGACGAGATCACCACCATCGAGGGCCTCGCGGCGACCGCCGGCGCGGACCTGCACCCCATGCAGCGGGCGTGGCTCGACCAGGACGTGGCCCAGTGCGGCTACTGCCAGCCGGGCCAGATCATGGCGGCGGTGGCGCTGGTGCGCCGGGTCGCGGAGGAGGGCCGCGAGATCGGCGACGCCGACCTCGACGGCATCCGCAACATCTGCCGCTGCGGCACCTACGTCCGTATCCGGGAGGCGATCAGGGCGGGCGCGCGCGACATGATGTGACGGGGCGTCACTCCCGGACGGCACCCGGCGCGCGGAGCACCTCCTCCAGGGACTCCTCGCGCCAGCGCCGCAGCAGGTCGTGGAAGGCGACCGCGCCGTGCGGGTAGGCGGTCGGGCCGTTGGGCCGCCCGCGCCCCTCGGCGTTGTAGTAGCCGGGGGTGCACTCGGCGTGGAACCAGGCGTGGTCCGGGGCGTCCTCGGCGCACACGGCGAGCCACGCGTCCTCGGCCTCCCGGGTCGGCTCGATCACGGCGCCCCGGGCTCGGGCGGCGGCGATCAGCGCGGCGGCGTGGACGGCGTGTTCGTCCAGGACGTGGGTGTGGTTGACGCTGCTGGCGCTCTGCGTGCCGGCGAGCTGGACCAGGTTGGGGAATCCGTTGCTGGTGAAGCCGTGGAGGGTGCGCGGCCCGTGCGCGCGCCAGGCGTCCTGGAGCCGGACGCCGTCGCGGCCGGTGACGGGCAGCCGGCCCGAGTGGACGCCGGAGACGCCGACAGAGAACCCGGTGGCGAAGATCAGGCAGTCCAGCTCGTACTCGGTGCCGCCGACCACGACACCGCGCTGGGTCATCCGCTCGATGCCGTGGGTGTCGGCGGTGTCGACCAGGGTGACGTTGTCCCGGTTGAACGCCTGGAGGTACAGGTCGGAGAAGGTGGGGCGCTTGCAGGCGTACCGGTACCAGGGCTTGAGCTTCTCCGCCGTCTCCGGGTCGGTCACGACCTCCTCGACGCGGGCGCGGATCTCGTTCATCCTGGCGGCGTCCGCGATCTCGTACTCCGTCTCGAAGGCGGCCCGGTCCCCCTGGCGGCGGAAGCTCGGCAGGAGCTTCTCCAGCAGGCCCGCCGACGCCGTCCACCGGTCCGCGACCAGGTCCTCCTCGGCGCCCTCCCCGCTCGTGACGCGCAGGAAGTTGTCCCGGCGGGCGCTCGCCCAGCCCGGCCGGCCGGCGCCGACGTCGGCGGCGGTGGTGCGGCGGTTGGCACGGACGTCGACGGTGGAGGGGGTGCGCTGGAAGACGTAGAGGTGTGCGGCGTCCTCGGCGAGCACGGGGACGACCTGGACACCGGTGGCACCGGTGCCGACCACGCCGACCCGCTTGTCGGCGAGGCCGGTCAGGCCGCCGTCGGGACTGCCGCCGGTGTAGGCGTAGTCCCAGCGCGAGGTGTGGAAGGTGTGGCCCCGGAAGGTCTCGATGCCGGGGATGCCGGGGAGTTTCAGCTCGGAGAGGGTGCCGGTGGCGGTCACCACGTACGTGGCACGGAACTCGTCGCCCCGGTCGGTGCCGACGATCCAGGTCCCGTCGGTCTCGTCCCAGGTGAGGGCCGTGACCGAGGTGGAGAAGAGGGCGTCGGCGTAGAGGCCGAACTTCTCCGCGACGCGCACCGCGTGGCGGCGGATCTCCTCGCCGGGGGCGTACTTCCACTCCGGTACGTAGCCGGTCTCGTCCAGCAGCGGCAGGTACACGTGCGACTCGATGTCGCAGTGGATGCCGGGGTAGCGGTTCCAGTACCAGGTGCCGCCGAAGTCGCCGCCCGTCTCGACGACCCGGACGCGCTCCACCCCCCGCTGCCGCAGCCGCGCCCCGGCGAGGATGCCGCCGAAGCCGCCGCCGACGACCACGGCCTCCACCCGGTCGCGCACCGGGTCGCGCCCGGCCGTCTCCGTGTACGGATCGGCGGCGTAGTAGCCGAACCGGGCGTCGGCGGACAGGTACTGCCGGGTGCCGTCGGGGCGCACCCGCCGCTCCCGCTCGATCCGGTAGCGCTCCCTCAGCGCGGCCAGGGCCTCGGGGGTGAACGTCCGGGAATGCGTCATGTGGGGGGACCTCGTTCCTCTCGCATCGCCGCCAGGGAGCCGTCTCGTCCGTGAACCGGACACGAGGTCACCGGACTTGAGCAGCCATGCGCTACCGTAACAAGCACCGGACAGTGCTGTCCGGTTGAGGTGCCCGTAGCTTCCGCTTACTTTCGGACAGGAAGAGTGATGCGCATGCGACGACTGCCGATCCGGCCCCTCGCGGGGCTCGCCGCGGCCGGGGCACTGGTCCTCACCGGGTGCGGTACGCAGACCGCGGGCGCGCCCGCCGCCGGAGCGGACCGGACGATCCGCGCCCAGCAGGTCATGAAGCTGACCGAGGTGCACGAGGAGACCGGGATGACCTTGCTGGAGGGCCCGGTCTTCGACGGGAAGGGACGGCTGCTGGTCGTCGACGTCACCGCGCCCGCCGGCGAGCCCAAGGTGCTGCGCGTCGATGTCCGGAGGAAGACGGCCGAGCCGTTCCACACCGACGACCGGGGGACGTACGCCTCCGCCCAGTTCAGCCCGTACGACGGCCGGATCTACCTCACCGACTTCTCGCACGGCGAGATCGTCAGCCTGGCCGCGGACGGCACGGACCCGCGCATCTTCTTCTCCGGTGCCGTCGACGGCGCCCCGATGAACCCCGACGACCTCGCCTTCGACCAGGACGGCGACCTGTACGTCAGCGACTCACGGGGCATGTCCGAGGGCGAGTCCACCGGCCGGATCGTACGGATCGGCCGGGACGGCGAGGAGGCGGCCGTGCTCGCGGACGGGCTGGCGGCGCCGAACGGCATCTCCTTCGACGCCGACCACCGCGGCCTGTGGTTCAGCGAGCTGACCGAGAACCGCATCTCCTACCTGTCGCTGGACGGCGAGGGCGGCGTGGCCTCCCGGCACACCGCGATCCGGGTCGACGGCGGTCTCGCGCAGACCGACTCCCTCGCGGTGGACGCCGACGGCAACCTGTACCAGGCCCTGCACGGCCGGCCCGCGATGGCGGTGTACAGCAAGTACGGCGAGCGGCTGGGGACCGTGGAGGTGCCCGCCCGCGCCGCCGAGGGGCTCCGGTCGGCCACCAACGTGGCCATCTCCCCCGGCGGGACCCGGGCGTACCTGACCGTCAGCGGCCCCGCCGGCGGCTACCTGTACTCCTTCGAGGCGCTGGCCGAGGGAACCCGGCAGTCCAACGGCGGGTGAGCGCTCACTCCCCGAAGGGCCGCACCGGTCCGACCTCGACGCCGAGCAGCCGCCATGCCGCCAGCGCCCGGCGTTCGCGCTCCTCGCGGGTGGGGCCGGTGACGGCACCGGAGACCATCGCGACGGCGAGCATCAGGTCGCCGGGCCGCCCGGCCAGCGGATGGCCGTCCGGCAGCAGCCCGCGCAGGGCGCCGCCGACCCGCTCGGACAGGCCGGAGGCGTAGGCCGGGACCCGCTGGTGGCCGACCGCGCCGTCGGTGTGCAGGATGCCGACGAACGCGGCCGACTCCGTCTGGTGCCAGGTGAGGACACCGAGGACGCCGGCGAGGTCCGCGCCGTCCGCCGCCGCGGCCTGTTCGATCTGCCGGACGTTCTCGTCCAGGACGGCGAGTGCCACGGCGGCCCGGTCCGGGAAGTGCCGGTACAGCACGCCCTGGCCGACCCCGGCCCGCCGGGCGATGGCGGACAGCGGGGCGTCCAGGCCCTGCTCGGCGTAGATCTCCCGGGCGGCGGCGATCAGGGCGGTCCGGTTGCGGGCGGCGGCCCGCGGGCCGTCGTTGGCGGGCCGCCGTTCGTCGGAGACGGGGGGTCGCTGCGTCATCCGGGGAGGATATCCGGCCACCCGCCGCGATCGGCCCGTCAGGTCGGCCGGCCCGTACGGGGTTCCCGTACGGGCCGGCCGCGCGGGGGCCCGCCGTGCGGGCTCAGGCGGCGGGCAGCGCGGCGATCAGCGCCTTGAGCTCGTCGAGTTCCGCCGGGGTCAGGTCGGTCAGCGGCGGGCGCACCGGGCCGGCGCCGTGCCCGGTGGCGGTCAGGCCGGCCTTGACGATGCTGACCGCGTACCCGGCCCGCCGGTTGCGGATCTCGGTGTACGGCAGCACGAAGTCGGACAGCATCCGGGTCACGTCGGCCTGCCGCAGTTCGCGGACCGCCCGGTAGAAGGTGAGGGCGAACTCGGGCAGGAAGTTGAAGATGGCGGACGAGTAGGTGGTCACGCCGAGCTGGAGGTAGGGCAGGGCGTACGTCTCCGCCGTGGGCAGCCCGCCGATGTAGGTGAGGCGGTCGCCGAGCCGGGCGTGGATGCGGGTGACGGTGTCGATGTCGCCGACGCCGTCCTTGTAGCCGATGAGGTTGGGGCAGTTCTCGGCGAGGCGGGCGACGGTGCCGGCCTGGTAGACGGCGTTGGCCCGGCTGTAGATCACGACACCGAGGGACGTGGCCCGGCAGACCGCCTCGACATGGCGGGCCAGGCCCTCCTGGCTCGCCTCGGTGAGGTAGGGCGGGAAGAGCAGGATGCCGTCGGCGCCCGCGCGCTCGGCGGCGGTCGCGAACTCCACGGCGGTGGCGGTGCCGTAGCCGGCCGGGGCCAGGATCGGCGTGCCCTCGGGGGCGCTGCCCGCGGCGGCCGTCACGACGCGCTCGACCTCGGCGGGGGTGAGGGAGAAGAACTCGCCGGTGCCGCCCGCGGCGAACAGGCCGCCGACGTCGTACGCGGCGAGGCGGACGATGTGCTCGCGGTAGGCGTCCTCGTCGAAGGAGAGGTCGTCGCGGAAGTGGGTGACGGGGAAGGACAGCAGCCCGGAGCCGATGCGGCGGCCCAGCTCTGCCGGGGTGAAGGACGACGTCATGGGAGTGCTCCTGGAGTGCGGGTCGGGTGGTGGTGGCGCGGGTTCGGGTGCGGCCGGCGCGGGGCCGGCCGGGCCGCCCCGCCGGGTGCGGGCCGGTGCGGGCGGCGCGGCTGTCCGGGATCGGCACCGCCCGCACCGGGGTCGCGGGGGCCGGCCGGGCCCGGCCGGGGCGGGCGGTTCAGGGCCGGGTGCCGCTCTCGTGCGTGGCGACCGTCCAGGCGCGGGCCCGGTCGCTGAGGGTGAAGCCGAGTCCGGGGCGGGTGGGCAGCAGCATGCGGCCGTCGCGGATCTCCTGGCGCTCGTTGAACAGCGGCTCCAGCCAGTCGAAGTGCTCCACCCAGGGCTCGATCGGGTAGGCCGCCGCCAGATGGAGGTGGATCTCCATGGCGAAGTGCGGGGCGAGCGGCAGGTGGTGGTGTTCGGCGAGGGCCGCGAGCTTGAGGAACGGGGTGATGCCGCCGATGCGCGGCGCGTCGGGCTGGACGACGTCGCAGGCGCCGTGCCGGATCAGCTCCATGTGCTCGGCGACGGAGGCCAGCATCTCGCCGGTGGCGATCGGGGTGTCGAGGGAGGCGGCGAGCGCGGCGTGGCCCTGGGCGTCGTAGGCGTCGAGGGGTTCCTCGATCCAGACGAGGTCGAACTCCTCCATGGCGCGGCCGAGGCGCTGGGCGGTGCGCCGGTCCCACTGCTGGTTGGCGTCGACCATCAGCGGCACGTCGTCGCCGATGTGCTCGCGGACCGCCGTGAGCCGGGCCAGGTCGGCCTTGCCGTCCGGGTGGCCGACCTTGATCTTGATGCCGCCGATGCCGGCGTCCAGGGAGGCGGTCGCGTTCTCGAGGACCTGCTCGGTGGGGGTGTGCAGGAAGCCGCCGGAGGTGTTGTAGCAGCGCACCGAGTCGCGATGGGCGCCGAGCAGTTTGGCGAGCGGCAGCCCGGCCCGCTTGGCCTTCAGGTCCCACAGGGCGATGTCGAAGGCGGCGATCGCCTGGGTGGCCAGACCGCTGCGGCCCACGGAGGCCCCGGCCCAGACCAGCTTGGTCCAGATCCGGCCGATGTCGCTGGGGTCCTCGCCGATCAGGTCGTCGGCGATCTCCCGGGCGTGGGCGAACTGGCCCGGTCCGCCGGCCCGCTTGGAGTAGCTGAAGCCGATGCCCTCGTGGCCCTGTTCGGTGGCCAGCTCCACGAAGAGCAGCGCCACCTCCGTCATCGGCTTCTGCCGGCCGGTGAGGACCTTGGCGTCGCTGATGGGGGTGGCCAGCGGAAGCGTCACCGAGGACAGCCGCAGCCAGGCGATCCGGTCGGGTGCGGTCGCGTCGGCGGGCTGTGCCGCGGGCGGGACGGTGTGCGTCATGGTCACCACTTCGATTCCCTCGGGTAGTGCGGGCGGTGCGCGGCCCGTCGCCGCCCCGCGGCGGTGCGGCGGGTGACCGCGGCGACGGCGGTGGCGGGCGGGGCCGGACGGGCGGGGCCGGGCGGTCGTCCCGGACCGGGACGACCGCCGTCCGTCTGTCGACAAGTGACGGTACGGTCGCCAATGATTCACGTCCAACATACTTTTTGGATACCGCGATACCCGGAGAGCATCAGTGTTCACTCTTGCCCAGCTGACGAGCTTCGTGACCGTCGCCGAGGAACTGCACTTCACCCGGGCCGCGGAGCGGCTGAACATGACCCAGCCGCCGCTGAGCCGGCAGATCCAGCTGCTGGAGAACGAGCTGGGCGTGCAGCTGCTGGACCGGACCAACCGCTCGGTGCGGCTCACCCCCGCCGGACGGGCCTTCCTGGTCGAGGCCCGCCGCATCCTGCGCCAGTCCGAGCACGCCGCGCTCGCGGTGCGCCGGGTCTCCACCGGCGAGGCGGGGGCGCTCTCCGTCGGTTTCACCGCCGCCAGCGCCTACTCGGCCCTCGGCGACCTCCTCCAGACGGCGCGGGCGGCGCTGCCGGGCGTGGAGATCCTCCTCCAGGAACTCGTCACCCGCGACCAGCTCAAGGCCCTCGGCCAGGGTTCGCTCGACCTCGGCCTGATCCGGCCCTCGGCCACCGGTCCGGACCTGGCCTGCCGGCCCATCGTGCGCGAGGGGCTGCTGGCCGCGCTGCCCGCCCGGCACCCGCTGGCCGAGGTGAGCGGGCCGGTGCGGATCGAGGACCTGGACGGCCAGGACTTCCTGATGTACTCGCCGATCGAGGCCCGTTACTTCTACGAGCTGCTGATCAGCGTCTTCCGGGCGGCACAGGTCCGGCCCGTGTACACCCAGTACCTGACGCAGGTGCACACCATCCTGAACCTGGTGAACGGCGGCTGGGGCATCGCCCTCGTCCCCGAGGCCGCCGCGCAGACGCGGTACGGGGGGATCGTCTTCCGGCAGGTGACGCTGCCCGATCCGCGGCCGGTCGAGCTGGATCTCGTATGGCGGCGCGGCAACGACAACCCCGCGCTGGAGGCGCTGCTGCGGCGTCTGTGACGCGTTCCGGACACATCGGCGTCATGGCCTCGTCATACAAGGAAGGTATGGCACGCAACAAAATTCGACATAGACGTGCATCGGAACGCTCTCTACGGTCATCTCAACCACCTCTCCGGTACAGGTTCAGGAGATCGACCATGTCCGCATGCGACCGGCCGGACGAGCCGGGCCCCGCCGAGGACGTCGCCGGGACCGCGGTCCCGGGCAGACCCCACGGGCCGGTCCGGTCCTCGACGCGGCGGACGACGACCGGCCGTTGAGCCGGCATGTCTCCCGGCCGGCCGGGCCGGGCCCCGGGGCCGACCGGACCCCAGGGAGCCGGGTCCGCCCGTACCCGGCGCGGCGCTCTCCGGGCCGCCGGCCGCGCCGCCCGTTCCCGGCGCGGCCGCTCCACCCACAGTTCAAAGGGGAACTGACATGCCACTTGTCGTAGTCGGGATCAGTGTCCTGATCCTGCTGCTGCTCATGACCAGACTGAGGATGAACGGCTTCGCGGCGCTGCTGCTGGTGGCCGTCGGTGTCGCCCTGGTGCAGGGAATACCGGTGGCGCACATCCCGGACGTCCTCTCCGAGGGCATCGGGGGCCAGGTCGGGGACACCATGCTCACCATCGGCCTGGGCGCCATGGTCGGCCGGGTCATGGGTGACTCCGGCGCCGCCCAGCGCATCGCCGGCAAGCTCCTCGACGCCTTCGGGCCGCGCGGGGTGCAGATCGCGATGGTCGTCACCTCGATGCTGATCGGCGTGACGATGTTCTACGAGGTCGCCTTCATCATCATCGTGCCCATCGCGTTCACCCTGGTCCGGGTGACCGGCGCGAATCTGCTGTGGGTCGGTCTGCCGATGTCCATCTCCCTGTCGACGATGCACAGCTTCCTGCCGCCGCACCCCGGCCCCACCGCCGTCGCCGCCACCTTCCACGCCTCCGTCGGACTGACCCTGTTCTACGGTCTGTTCATCGCGGTCCCGGTGGGCGCGCTGGTGGCACTGGTGTGGCCGCGGCTGCCGTTCGTGAGGGCGATGAACCCGTCCATCCCGCAGGGCCTGGTCAGCGAGCGGGAGTTCACCGACGAGGAGATGCCCGGCCTGGGCTGGTCCCTGTTCGTGGCGCTGTTCCCGGTCGTGCTGATCGCCGGTGCCGCGGTGACCGACATGGCCGCCTCCGGCGAGACGCCCCTGCTGCACACCGTCGCCTTCATCGGTTCCGCGCCCACCGCGCTGCTGCTCACCCTGTGCCTGGCGATCTGGGCGTTCGGTCCGCGGATCGGCCGGAGCCTGTCGGAGGTGAGCGACTCCTGTACGTCGGCGGCCAAGGCGATGGCGATGATCCTGCTGGTCATCGGGGCCGGCGGCGCCTTCAAGAACGTCCTGGTCGAGGGCGGCATATCCGACTACATCAAGGACGTCACCCACTCCTGGTCCGTCTCCGCCATCGTCCTGGCCTGGCTGATCGCCGTCATCCTGCGCGTCGCGCTCGGCTCGGCGACGGTCGCCGTCGTCACGGCCTCCGGGGTGGTGCTGCCCCTGCTGGCCGGCAGCGGCACCCACGCGGAGATGATGGTCCTCGCCGTCTCCTGCGGCTCCATCGCCTTCTCGCACGTCAACGACCCCGGATTCTGGCTGTTCAAGGAGTACTTCAACCTGTCCGTCGTCCAGGCCATCAAGGTGCGCACCACCTACACGACCGTCCTGTCCGTCCTCGGCCTCGGCGGTGTGCTGGCCGTCGAATGGGCCCTGGACGTCCTGAGCCTGTGACGCCCGTGCCGTTCGCCACGGCCTCTCCCCGTCCCCTCCACCACGACAAGGAACCCGACCAGAGCATGAGCACCAGCCAGCCGACCGTCACCGAGTTCGCCGTCTACCCCGTGGCGGGCCGGGACTGCATGGAGCTGAACCTCTCCGGCGCCCACGGCCCCTACTTCACCCGCAACGTCGTCGTCCTGACCGACTCCGAGGGCCGCACCGGCCTCGGTGAGGTGCCCGGCGGGGAGAAGATCACCCAGACCCTGCGGGACGCCGCGTCCCTGGTGGTGGGCGCCAAGGTCGGTGACTACAAGCGCGTCCTGCGGGAGATCGGCGACCGATTCGCCGACCGGGACGCCGGCGGGCGCGGTGCCCAGACCTTCGACCTGCGCACCACCGTGCACGCCGTCACCGCCGTGGAGTCGGCCCTGCTGGACCTCCTCGGCCAGCATCTGGACGTGCCGGTCGCGGCCCTGCTCGGCGACGGGCAGCAGCGCGACTCCGTGCGGGTGCTGGGCTACCTCTTCTACGTCGGCGACCCGGACCGCACCGACCTCGAGTACCACCGCGCACCCGACGCGGACGCCGACTGGTACCGCATCCGCCACGAGGAGGCGCTCACCCCCGGGGCGATCGTCCGCCAGGCCGAGGCCACCTATGAGCTGTACGGCTTCCGGGACTTCAAGCTCAAGGGCGGTGTGCTGGAGGGCGCCGAGGAAGTGAAGGCGGTCCGCGCGCTCAAGGAGCGTTTCCCCGAGGCCCGGATCACCCTCGACCCCAACGGCGCCTGGTCGCTGCGCGAGGCCGTCGAGCTGTGTGCGCCCCTGGCCGGCACCCTCGCCTACGCCGAGGACCCGTGCGGCGCGGAGGGCGGCTACTCGGGGCGGGAGATCCTCGCCGAGTTCCGCCGCGCCACGGGGCTGCCCACCGCGACCAACATGATCGCCACCGACTGGCGTCAGCTGACCCACGCCCTGGCCCTCCAGTCGGTCTCCATCCCACTCGCCGACCCGCACTTCTGGACCATGCAGGGTTCCGTCCGCGTCGCCCAGCTCTGCAACGCGATGGGTCTGACCTGGGGTTGCCACTCCAACAACCACTTCGACATCTCCCTGGCCATGGTCACCCACTGCGGTGCGGCGGCGCCCGGCGCGTACAACGCCCTGGACACCCACTGGATCTGGCAGGAGGGCCTGGAGCGGCTCACCATCGACCCGCCCCGCATCGTCGGCGGTGAGATCGCCGTGCCCGACGCCCCCGGCCTCGGGGTCCGGCTGGACATGGACCGGCTGCTCAGCGCCCACGAGCTGTACCAGGCCAAGGCCCTCGGCGCCCGCGACGACGCGGCCGGCATGCAGTACCTGGTGCCCGACTGGCGGTTCGACGCCAAGCGTCCCTGCCTGGTGCGGTAGCGCGTGGCCGGCGGTCGCCGGGCCGCGGTGGGCCGGCGGGATGCCCGGCTCACCCCCGTCGGCAGCGCTGCGGACCGCGTCGGCGATACTCCGAGGCTGTGATGAGCGAAAACACCGCCGCGTACGGAACGCCCCCGCCCCCGCCCCCGGCCCGGCGCCCGGTCCAGTCCTGGCAGGAGGCCGAGCACAACGCCGCGGCCTGGATGCGCCACTGGGGGTACCGGGACGCCCTCGCCCGGCCCGGCGGCAGCGACGGCGGGGTCGACGTGCGCGCGCGGCGGGCCCTGGGGCAGGTGAAGTACCAGGGGGCGGCGGTGGGCAGGCCCGAGCTGCAGCGCCTGTTCGGGGCGCGGGGCCGGGCCTTCGACAAGGACCTGCTGTTCTTCACGGGCAGCAGCTACACCGCCACCGCGCTGGCCTACGCCGACGAGAACGGCATCGCCCTGTTCGTCTACGGCCTGGACGGTTCGATGGCGCCGGTCAACGCGCCGGCCCGCCGTATCGCCGCGGCACCGGCACCGTCCCGTCACCCGGGACCGGCGCCGGCCGTCTCCCCCGCCCCCGCGCCGCCGAGGGACCTGCCGCCCGGGACCGGCCGGGCGGTGCTCGGGCTGGTCCTGGCCGCCGTGGCGCTGCTGATCCCGGGCGGGGGCGATGTCGACCCCCGCCCGAGCCGGGCCCTGATGACCCTGCTGATGCTCGTCGTCCCCGCGGTCCTCGTCGTCTCCGGCGTCAGGGAGAAGTCCCGCCGCCGCTACTGGCCGACCGGACTCGGCCTGTTCCTGCTCGATCTGCCCGTGGCCTGGCTGACCAACGCGCGGCTGTGGCGCGGAGGCCTCGCCGACGATCTCGTGCCCGCGGCGTTCACCGTGCTGGCCGCCGCGGCCGGGACGCTGCTGCTCCGCTGGAACCGGCGCGACACCGCCGGACGGCCCGGCGCCGCCGGACGTCCGGAACCCGGCCAACTTTGAACACACCCGTGACAAAGTATGGACATGTCAAACAGAAGTCTCCTACCTTGACGGCGGAAGTGCAGCCACCCCGCTCATGACCGGAGCGCATCCGGCACGGTCCGGTCCCCACCCCCCGGAGGACCTATGCGCCCACGCCTGCTGTCACGCGTCCGCAGACGGGCCGTCGTACTGCTGACCGCCGGCCTCCTCGCCGGCGGTCTGTACGCGGCGCCCGCCGTGCCGGCCGCGCCCGCCGACATCCCTCCCCAGGAGCCCGGCGTCACCCTGCGCGTCTTCGACGTGCAGACGCCGCTGGACGAGCTGTGCACCCTCAAGCCGGGCCAGACGCCCAACCACGACCGGCTGATGCCGACGGTCGACTGGTCCACGGAGGCCGACTTCGGCGGGTTCGCCGACAACTTCGTCACCGAGACGACCGGTTACCTCCTCGCCCCGGCCGACGGCTCCTACGTCTTCCGCCTCACCAGCGACGACGGCTCCCGGCTGACCGTCGACGACGCCGTGGTGGTCGACCACGACGGGCTGCACGGTGCCGAGCCGAAGGACGGCACGGTCCACCTCACCGCCGGTCCGCACCCGTTCCGGATCGACCACTTCGAGCGCGGCGGCGGGCAGGAGCTGCGGCTGTCGTGGCGGCCGCCGGGCGCCGGCGACTTCACCGTCGTACCGAACGAGGCACTGACCACCGACGCGGGCGTGGTCCGGGTGACGGCGCCGGGCCGCAAGGAGTGCGAGGCGAGCGGCGACACCCCCGGCGACGGCCTGCCGCTGACCTCCGTACGCCCCGACCTCACCCTCACCGACCTGCGCCCCGAGGGGTTCGAACCGCAGGTCAGCGGCATGGACTGGCTGCCCGACGGACGGCTGGCGATCAGCACCTGGGGCGGCAGCGAGCAGGTCGCCGGCGAGGTCTACCTGCTGGACAACGTCACCGGGGCCACCAGCCGGGACCAGGTGACCGTGAAGAAGGTGGCGAGCGGGCTGCGGGAGCCGATGGGCGTCAAGTACGTCGACGGCGACCTGTACGTCTCCCAGAAGCACGAGCTGACCCGGCTGGTGGACGAGGACGGCGACGACGTCACCGACACGTACCGCACGGTCGCCACCTGGCCGTACGGCGGCAACTTCCACGAGTTCGCCTTCGGCCTGCTCTACCGCGACGGCTACTTCTACGTGAACCTCTCCGTCGCGATCAACTACGGCGGCGCCACCACCGTGCCGCAGCCCGCGCCGAACCGCGGGGCGACGTACAAGGTGAGCAAGAAGACCGGGAGGATCAGCCCCGTCGCGGGCGGGCTGCGCACGCCCAACGGCATCGGCTGGGGTCCGGACGGCGGTCTGTTCGCCACCGACAACCAGGGCGGCTGGCTCCCCGCGTCCAAGCTCGTCCAGATCCAACCGGGCCGCTTCTTCAACCACTACACCGAACCCGCCGGCCCGTTCGACGGCTCCCCCGTCACCCAGCCGGTGCTGTGGTTCCCGCAGAACGAGATCGGCAACTCCCCCTCCACCCCGCTGCTGTTGAAGAAGGGCCAGTACGCCGGCCAGATGCTGATCGGCGACGTCACCTACGGCGGCCTCCAGCGCGCCTACCTGGAGAAGGTGAAGGGCCAGTACCAGGGTGCCGTCTTCCGCTACACCCAGGGCCTGGAGGCGGGCGTCAACCGGATCAGCCTCGGTCCCGACGGGGCGATCTACGCCGGCGGCCTCGGCGCCGACGGCAACTGGGGCCAGGAGGGCAAGCTGAAGTTCGGGCTGCAGAAGCTCACACCCAACGGCGGCAACACCTTCGACATCAAGTCCATGCGCGCCGTACCGGGCGGTTTCGACCTGACCTACACCCAGCCGCTGTCCGACGACACGGCCGCCGGGCTGGCGGAGCGGTACTCGGCCGAGCAGTGGCGGTACACCCCGACCGCGGACTACGGCGGCCCGAAGATCGCCGAGGAGGACCTCGCCGTCCGCTCGGCCACCCTCGCGAAGGACGGCCGGACCGTCCGGCTGCTGCTGGACGGGCTGAAGCCGGGCCGGGTGGTGCACCTGCGCTCGCCGCGCCCGTTCGACTCGGCGTCCGGCGAGACGCTGTGGAGCACCGAGGCCTGGTACACGCTGAACGCGATGCCCGGCAAGCAGCCCGCCCCCGCCACCCTGTACGAGGCGGAGGAGGCCGCCCTGACCGGTACGGCCGGGGTGAACACCGACCACACCGGCTACTCGGGCAGCGGCTTCGTCGACCGGTACGCCACCGAGGGCAGGGCCGCCACGACCTTCGACGTGACGGTCCCGAAGTCCGGCACCTATGACGTCAGCCTGCGCTACTCCAACGGCCCGGACCCGTTCCGGGGCACCAAGTCCCTCTCCCTGTACGCGGACGGCGAGAAGGTCCGGCAGACCGAACTGCCCTCGACCGGTGACTGGGACACCTGGTCCACCCGGACCGAACGGCTGCGGCTGCGGGCCGGGCACACCGCGCTCTCCTACCGCTTCGACACCGGGGACACCGGACACGTCAACCTCGATCTGATCACCGTGCGCCCGAGCGGCTCCCGCGTCGGTCTCTTCGACGGCACCGCCGCCTCCCAGGCGCAGTGGCAGCACACCGACGGCCGGCCCGCGGCCTGGCCACTGACCGCGGAACGGTCGATGGAGGTCTGCTGCGGCGACATCCGCACCAAGGACGCCTACCAGGACTTCGCGCTGCACGTGGAGTTCCGGGTGCCGAAGCTGCCCGAGGAGGTGACCGGCCAGGACCGCGGCAACAGCGGCATCTACCTCCAGGACCGCTACGAACTCCAGATCCTCGACTCCTACGGCGACACCACGTCCGACACGAACGAGGCCGGGGCGATCTATCTGAAGAAGGCACCGGACGTCAACGCGGCCACCGCGCCGGAGACCTGGCAGACGTACGACATCGTCTTCCGGGCGGCCCGCTTCGACGACAGCGGCGCCAAGACCTCCGACGCCCGGGTGACCGTCGTCTGGAACGGCAAGAAGATCCACGACGACGTGGCCCTCGACGGACCCACCGCCGCCGGCCGGGCCGAGACGCCCGCCGCCGGGGCGATCCGGCTCCAGGACCACGGCAACCCGGTGCGCTTCCGGAACCTCCAGGTCCGCGCCCTGGACTGACACCGGGGAAGCGGAGGGAAGTGAAGCCGCATATATGCAAGCCGGGCGGGCATACGTGGAACAGGCCCGCCCGGCCGCGTTCCCCCCGAGCGACCGTGCGAGCGTGATGGACGGCCCCGCGCACCTTCCCCCCGGTCCGCGGGGCCGTCCCCTGTCCACCGTGGCGCCGAGCCGCCCTCGGCCGCCGTCACCGAAGGGAGGCGGACCTGACCGTCATCGACTCCCACCTGCACGTCTGGGACCCGTCCCGGGCCCCGTACGACTGGCTGGGCCCCGCCCTGGCCCCGATCGACCGGGCCATGGGCCTCGCGGACGTCCGCCCCGAGCTGCGCGCCGCCGGGGTCACCGGGGCCGTGCTCGTGCAGGCCGCCGACCACGACGCGGACACCGCCCACATGCTGGCGGTCGCCGCCGCCCACCCGGAGGTCGTCGGCGTCGTCGCCTGGGTTCCGCTGGACGACCCCGGGCGGGCCCGGACACGCCTGGCGGAACTGCGCCGGAACCCGTACGTGGTGGGCGTGCGCGCCCTCGTCCACGAGCGCCCCGACCCGGACTGGGTCCTCCGCCCCGACGTCGCCCGTGGTCTGGACCTGCTCGCCGGGGCGGGCCTCCCCTTCGATTACGTCACCTCCTCCCCGGAGGCGCTGGTCCACGTCCCGGAGCTGGCCGCCCGCCATCCCGGCCTGCGGCTCGTCGTCGACCACCTCGGCAAACCGCCGGTCGGCGGCGGACCGGCCGAGCGGGCCGGATGGCGCGAGCTGATCGGCGCCGCCGCACGGCACCCCCAGGTCCACGCCAAGGTCTCCGGCCTGTACTCGGCCACCGGTCCCCTCGGCTCCTGGACGACGGAGCAGGTGCGTCCGTTCGTCGAGGACGCGCTGGACCTGTTCGGCCCGGGCCGCCTGATGTACGGCGGTGACTGGCCGGTCTCCGTGCTCGCCGGAGGCTACGCGCGCGGCTGGGCGGCCTGCCTGGAACTGCTGGCGCCGCTCTCCCCCGCCGACCGCGCGGCCGTCCTCGGCGGCACCGCCGCGACGTTCTACCGCATCGACCCGGCGCTGCTCGACGCCGCCCGGGAGGCGGCCGGCCTGCGCGGCGGCGGTGCCGCGCAGGGGGCCCGTACCGTCAGCCGGGGCACCAGGGAGACATGACGGCTCGGGGCGGCGAGGGCCGGCGGTGGCCGGCTCCGCACCCGGGACGCCGGGGACGCGGCGGCCGGACTGAGGGCCCCGCCGGAGCACGGCGTCCCGGTGAACCTCTGCGCGCGCGGCCTGCGCCTGGACGCCTTCGACGACCCCACGGCCGTCCGGGGGGCTGCCGTCCGCACACCGGTTGCCGGCGGGCCGGACCTGTACCGGGCCGTCCTCGCTGTCGCCGAGCCCGGCGACGCGACGCCGAACTGACGGGCGCGAAACGGGAGTTTTGCCGGGCCCCGTGCACGCGCCGGGCGAACGAGCCGTGAGCGCCGGAGACGGCGGGCGCCGGCCGGACGGAGGCCCGGCTGACGTGATCGGCCTCCCGCGCGGCACCGGCGTGAGTAGGGTGTGGCCGCCCCGGTGCCGCCGCCCCGGGTGACCGTGCCGGGTGGGACCGCGCCCCGTGCGACCACCCCGAAGAAAGGTTCAGCCGGATGAACTTCAGGGTCCAGCCCACCGCCCAGGTCGACGCGTCCGCCACGGTCGGTGCCGGGTCGACCGTCTGGGACCTCGCCCAGATCCGGGAGGACGCGCGGCTCGGCACCGGCTGCATCGTCGGCCGGGGTGCGTACGTCGGCCCGGGGGTGCGGATCGGCGACCGCGTGAAACTCCAGAACCACGCGCTGGTCTACGAGCCCGCGGTCCTCGGCGACGGGGTGTTCGTCGGCCCGGCGGCGGTGCTCACCAACGACCACTTCCCGCGCTCGGTGGACGTGACGGGCCGGCTGAAGCGCGGCGGCGACTGGGAGGCCGTGGCGGTCGTGGTGGAGGAAGGGGCGTCGCTGGGCGCCCGCTCGGTGTGTGTGGCCCCGGTGCGCGTCGGCCGGTGGGCCCTGGTCGCGGCGGGGGCCGTGGTCACGCGGGACGTGGCCGACTTCGCCCTGGTGGCGGGGGTCCCGGCCCGCCGGATCGGCTGGGTGGGCCGGGCCGGTGTCCGGCTGGTGGAGCGCGCGGGCGCCCCGGGCGTGTGGGAGTGCCCCGAGACGGGGGCGCTGTACGACGAGCGGGACGGCGCGCTCACCGAACAGCCTTGAAATGAACGCAAGTTGACGGACCGTGAGCCTGCGGCGGGATGCCGGTCCGTGGGCCGCCGGCTGTTACAGGAATCCGCCGTCACCGGTTGTTTTCGGCTGTTCCCCGCGAACCAAGAATCTTCGAACAACCACCGGCATACCATGTGCACGATGTGTGCGGACCGAGCACAATAAGCACACGGGCCAGTAGTGACCAGGGGGGTTACGGGGTGAGGGGGACACCTCTGTCCAGGGTCGGGAGCGGCTGCCGCGCCGGCGTCTGACGTCTGCTTTTTCTCACCGTCCGGCCGGTCGCGGCCCGACGGACACCAGTCTGTTCCGCACAGGACCCACAGGGGGGTTGGTGTGTCCAGAAGATGACCACTTCACGTCTGGCGGCGCTCGAACGGGCCGAACCGTCGCTGGTTCCGCTCGCCCGGCGGCTGCTCGACCTGGCGGAGTCGGGGCTTCCGTCGATGCTGTTGCCCGGCGGGGAGGCGTTCGCCTTCACCATGGCCGGGACGCGCGCCCCGGACGGTTCCTGGCGCCTCAGGCGGCGCGGGATCAGCACGCGGTACGCGGCCATCACCGCCCTCGGGGTCCGCTTCCTGCCGGAGGACCGGCAGCGGGCGGTGCTCTCGGGGCGTACCGCCCAGGAGTTCACCGGCCTGCTGGTGGAGGCCCTGCCCTCGGTGACCGGTCTCGGTGACGCGGCGCTCATCGCCTGGGCCGCCGCCGACACCGGGCACCCCAAGCTGTCCGACGCCCTCGCCCGGCTGGACGCGCTGGACGACCGCACCAGGCCGCAGTACACCGTCGAGGCGGCCTGGGTGCTCTCCGCGCTGGCGGCGGCCCGGGACACGGCCGACGTGGAACGGCCCCTGGCGGCGGCCCGCGACCGGCTGCTGCGGTCCCGGACCGGCGGCAGCCCGCTGTTCCCGCACGCCACCGGCCCCGGCCTGCTGCCCTGGTACCGGGCGCACGTGAGCTGCTTCGCCGACCAGACGTACCCCCTCCAGGCGCTGGCCCGCGCGCACGCCACCGGCCCCGGTGACGCCGAGGCACTCGCCGCGGCCGACGCCTGCGCGGCCCGGATCTGCGCGCTCCAGGGCGAGGGCGGCCAGTGGTGGTGGCACTACGACGCCCGCACCGGCGGTGTCGTCGAGGGCTACCCGGTGTACAGCGTCCACCAGCACGCGATGGCGCCGACCGCCCTGTTCGACCTGGCCGAGGCCGGCGGCGCCGACCACGGGGCGGCCGTCCGCGAGGGGCTGCGCTGGATGACGGAGGTACCGGAGCTGGCCGGCCACCCGGCCGTCCGGGAGCCGTTGATCCTCGACGGCCTGGGCGTCACCTGGCGCAAGGTGTACCGGGGCGACCCGCGGAAGGCCGTACGCGCCGTGCGCGGGCTGGCCACGCGGGCCGTGCCGGGGCTGCGGCTCGCACCGCTGGACCGGGTGTACCGCCCGCTGTCCGTGGACCGCGAGTGCCGTCCGTACGAGCTCGGCTGGATGCTGCACGCCTGGCTGGGGGGCCGGACATGAGCGAGCGGCGGTCGCTGTTCGGGATCGACGTGGACGCGCTCACGATGGACCAGACCGTCGAGCGCTGTCTCGCCGCGGTGCGCGAGGGCCGCCGGCTGGAGATCGGCGTGGTCAACGCGGCCAAGCTGGTGAACATGCGGCGCGACCCCCGGCTGGCCCGGGCGGTGGCGGGCTGCGACCTGGTCCTCGCCGACGGGCAGGCCGTGGTCTGGGCCGCCCGCGTCCTGCGGGCCCCGCTGCCGGAGCGGGTGGCGGGCATCGACCTGTTCCTGCGGCTGCTGGCCGAGGCGGAGACGGCGGGCATCCCGGTGTACTTCCTCGGAGCCCGGCCCGAGGTCCTCCAGGAGATGCTGCGCCGGGTCGCCGTCCGGTTCCCCGCGCTCCAGGTGGCGGGTCACCGCGACGGCTACTTCGACGACTCCGAGCAGGAGGCCGTCGCGCGGAACATCGCGGAGAGCGGCGCCCAGCTGCTCTTTCTTGGCATGACCTCACCAAAGAAGGAGGTCTTCACCGCCGCCTGGGGCGCCCGTACCGGCGCCCGGGTCGTGCACGGCGTCGGCGGCTCCTTCGACATCCTCGCCGGGGTCACCCGGCGGGCGCCCGAGTCCTGGCAGCGCCGGGGCCTGGAATGGCTGTACCGGGCACTCCAGGAACCGCGCCGGCTGGGCCGGCGCTACCTCACCACCAATGCTGCCTTCGTCCTCATGACGGCGCGCGAGCGCTTCCGGCTCTCCCCGTCCATCGCTCCCGCGAACAGGAGTCACTGATGCGCGTCGTCGTGGTCGGACAGGGATATGTCGGCCTGCCACTGGCCGTCCGGGCCGCCGAGGTCGGCCACGAGGTGATCGGCTACGACGTCGACACCCGGCGGATCAAGAGTCTCGCGGCGGGCGAGTCCTTCGTGGAGGACGTCTCCTCCGAGCGGGTCCGCGCCGCCCTGGACAACGGCAGCTACCGGCCGAGCGACTCGGCGCGGGACTGCGGCGGCTTCGACGTCGCCGTCGTCACCGTGCCGACCCCGCTCCACGAGGGCACCCCCGACCTGCGGTACATCAAGGAGTCGGCGGTCACCCTCGCCCGCTATCTGCGCCCGGGTGCCACAGTCGTCCTGGAGTCGACCACCTACCCCGGCACCACCCAGGAACTGTTCGCGCCGCTCCTGGAGGAGGGGTCGGGGCTCACCGCGGGCCGGGACTTCCGGCTCGGGTACAGCCCGGAGCGGATCGACCCGGGCAACACGGTCTGGGGGTTCAAGGAAACCCCCAAGGTCGTCTCCGGCGTGGACGAGGAGTCACTGGCGGCGGTGCGGGGCTTCTACGGGCAACTGGTCGACACCACCGTGCCGGTGAGTTCGCCCAAGGAGGCCGAGCTGGCCAAACTGCTGGAGAACACCTTCCGGCACGTGAACATCGCGCTGGTCAACGAGATCGCGATGTTCGCCCACCACCTGGACATCGACGTGTGGCAGGCCATCGACGCCGCGTCCAGCAAGCCGTTCGGCTTCATGAGGTTCACCCCCGGCCCCGGGGTCGGCGGCCACTGCCTGCCGATTGACCCGTCGTACCTGTCCTGGCGGGTGCAGCGCGAACTCGGGCAGAGCTTCCGGTTCGTGGAACTGGCCAACGACATCAACGGCCACATGCCGGAGTACGTGGCCCGGCGGATCGGCGACCTGTTCAACTCCCGGCGGCGGTCCGTCAACGGCTCCCGCGTCCTGCTGCTCGGCCTCGCCTACAAGAAGAACACCGGCGACGCGCGCGAGTCGCCCGCGCTGCGCATCTCCCAGCTCCTGCTGGACATGGGGGCGCAGGTCAGGGCGGCCGACCCGCACGTCGTGGAGAGCCTGCCGGTGGACAGCCGGCTGGTACGGGTCGACCTGGACCCGAAGGAGCTGGCGGCGTCCGACGTGGTGGTGCTGCTCACCGACCACGACTGCTTCGACTACACCCTGATCGCCGAACACGCCCCCCTCGTCCTCGACTGCCGCCGGCGGCTGCCGGCCGGACCCGCGATCGAGGTGCTCTGACCCATGCCGCGCATCGTCTGTGTCGCCGGGGCCCGCCCCAACTACATGAAGATCAAACCGGTGATGGACGCGCTGGAGCGCCGGGGCGCCGAGGTGCTCCTCGTCCACACCGGCCAGCACTACGACCCGGCCATGAACGACGTGTTCTTCGCCGATCTGGGCATCCGCCCGCCGGACCGCTTCCTCGGCGTCGGCTCCGGCAGCCACGCCGAGCAGACCGGCCGGGTGATGACCGCGTTCGAGCCGCTGCTGGCGGAGGCGGCCCCGGACCTCGTCGTCGTGGTCGGCGACATCAACTCCACCCTGGCCTGCTCCCTGGTCACCGCGAAGGCGGGGCCGCTGCTGGCACACGTGGAGGCCGGGCTGCGCAGCCGGGACTGGAGCATGCCGGAGGAGGTCAACCGGGTCGCCACCGACCGGGTGAGCGACTATCTGCTGGCCCCCTCCCCCGACGCGGCCCGCAACCTGCGCGCCGAGGGCTACCGGGACGACCAGATCCACCTCGTCGGCAACGTCATGATCGACACCCTGCTGGCGAACCTGGACCGCGCCCGCGCCTCGGACGTCCTCGGCCGGTACGGCCTGACCAGGGGCGGCTACGGCCTGGTCACCCTGCACCGGCCCGCCAACGTGGACGACCCCGAGGTGCTCACCGGGCTGCTGAAGGCGCTCGGGGAGATCGCCGGCCGCTGTCCGCTGGTGCTGCCGGCGCACCCCCGCGCGGCCGGCCGGCTCGCCGGCCTGGGGGTTCCCGGCGGCGTCCGGCTCGTCCCGCCCGCCGGATACCTGGACTTCCTCGCGCTCCAGGACGCGGCACGGGTGGTGCTGACGGACTCGGGCGGTGTGCAGGAGGAGACCACCGCGCTGGGCGTGCCGTGCGTGACACTGCGGGACAACACCGAGCGGCCCGTCACCGTCGAGGAGGGCACCAACGTCCTGGCCGGACGGGACCCGGACCGCGTCGTGCGCACCGTGCACGCGGTGCTCGACGACCCGCCGGCGCCCCGCCGGCCCGCGCTGTGGGACGGCCGGGCGAGCGAGCGCATCGCCGACGTCCTGCTGGAGCCGGGCGCCGCGCGCACCCGGCCGAGACCGACCGACCTGGCCCGTCCCACGGAGCGAACCCTCCCCCTATGATCCGCTCGCCGCACATGACCGTCGCACGGGGGACCGCAAGGGGGAACGTCCATGGATCTCGCTGAGATCGTCCGGGTCCTGCGCAGGCGCTGGTACGTCCTGCTGCCCGGACTGCTGCTCACCGCCGGCCTGCTCCTCGGCGTGACCCTGCTCGTCCCCGTGGACTACCGGTCGCAGAGCACGGTGGTGCTGCTCAACTCCCAGAAGGCCACGCTGGCGTACGACGGGAATCCCTTCCTCAGCACCCAGACCTCGCTCACCGGCATGGCCGACAGCCTGGCCCGCAGTCTCAACTCCGACGACTCGCTGAGGGAGCTGAAGTCCCGCGGCGCCGCAGGCACGTTCGAGACGAAGCTCGCCGACAACGCGCAGGGACCGCTGCTCTGGCTGACCGTCACCGGCACCGAGCCGTCCTCCGTGCTGGCCTCCGACAAGATCCTCACCGAGTACGCCGCGGAGCGGCTGGCCGCGTTCCAGAAGGAGCAGTCGGTCGAGCCGAAGGCGATGATCCGGATGACCACGATCGTGCCGCCGCAGAAGCCGGTGGCGCAGACCAGGACCCGGCTGCAGTACCTGGTCATGGCCGGGGCGCTGGGCCTGGCCGGCACCCTGGCCGCCGCCTTCTACGTGGAGGCGCGGCGCAGGCCGGGGCCCCCCGCGCCCGGGGCGGACCCGGCCACCGCCGGTGCGCCCGCCGCCGCACCCGCCGCCGGCACCGCCGTGGACCGGACGCTCGCCATCCGCCGGCCGCCGAGCTGGTCCCGGCCCGCCCGGGACGCCGGGGCGGACCGGCCCGTGGCGGCGGTCGCCTCCGCCGCCGAGCCGCTCGACGAGGAGGCGACCGGTGGACACCGCCCGAGCACCGGGGAGTGAGCCGGGCGAGGCCGCCGAGGCACCCGTCTTCGCCGCCCTCGGCCCGAAGGTACGCTCGGCGGCCCGGTGGAGCCTCGTCAACACCGTCGTCCTGCGCCTCGGGAACTTCGCGACCGGCATCGTCCTCGCGCGCTTCGCGCTGGGCCCCGCCGAATGGGGGGTGTACGGCCTCGCCCAGACCGTACTGCTGGTCCTGCTGTCCGCGAACGAACTGGGCGTGGGCCTGGCCCTGGTGCGCTGGGAGGGCGACCCCCGGCGGTTCGCGCCGACCGTGCTCACCCTGAGCACCCTCTCCAGCGGCCTGCTGTACGGGGCCCTGTTCGCGGCGGCGCCCGCGGTGGGCGGGCTGCTCGGCACGGCGGACGCCACCGAGGTGCTGCGGGTGATGTGCCTGTGCGTGGTGATCGACGGGGTGGCCCAGGTGCCCGGCGGCATCCTCACCCGGGAGTTCGCCCAGGGCCGGCGCATGCTCATCGACGGGCTCAACTTCGTCACCGGCACCGCCGTGACCCTGCTGCTGGCCTTCGCGGGCTGGGGCGCGATGAGCTTCGCCTGCGGGGCGGTGGTGGGGAACCTGGTGTCGTTGATCGGGTGCGCGCTGGCGGCGCCGGGCGCCCTCAGGTTCGGCTGGGACGCCGGGCAGGCCCGCGCCCTGCTGCGGTTCGGGCTGCCGCTGGCCGGGGCAAGCATGCTGGCCCTGGCCGTGGTCAACGTCGACACGATGGTGCTCGGCGCGGCGCTGGGCAACGTGGCCCTGGGCTTCTACGTGCTCGCGTTCAACATCTCCGGCTGGCCGGTCCGGATCATCTCCGAGGCCGCCCGCCGGGTCTCCTTCGCCGGTTTCTCCCGCCTGGCCGGCTCGCCCCGGGCGCTCGCCGAGGGCTTCGCCCGCGCCCTGGGCGTGCTGATCACCGGCACGGTCCCGCTCTGCGTCCTGCTGGCGGGCCTCGCGGAACCGGTCGTCCGGCTGGTCTACGGCAGCCAGTGGACCCCCGCCGCCGCGGCCCTGCCCTGGCTGATGGCCCTCGGTCTGATCCGCATCGGCGGCGAACTCGCCTACGACTGCCTGGTGGCGGCCGGGCAGCGCCGTTCGCTCTTCCTGGTGCAGGGGCTGTGGCTGGTGGCGCTGATACCGGTGCTGCTCGCCGCCGCCCGGCTCAACGGCATCGTCGGCGTCGCCCAGGGGCATGTGCTGGTGGCCGGCGGCCTGGTGGTGCCGGTCTTCCTGGTCGCGCTCCGCCGGGGCGGCATCGGGCTCGGGCCGGTCGGCCGGGCCTGTGCGTGGCCCTTCCTCGGCGGGGCCGTGATGACCGTGCTCGTCCTCGGCCTGCGCGGCCCGTTCGGCGACGGGCCGCTCGGGCTCGTCGCCGTCGGCGCGGTCGCGCTGGCCGGCTACGCGGTGTGCGTGCTGCCCGGCCGCGACTTCCTGCGCGGCACCCGCCGCGCCGGCCGGCCGGCCGCGCCGGTCCCGCCCGCCCGACAGGACGTGAGGTGAGCCGGATGCCACGGCGTACCGGACGGACACCGCTCGCGGGGCTGCTGCTCGCCGCGCTGCTGGCTCTGGCGGGAGCGGCCTGCACGGAGCCGGGGGCGCCCGCGGCGCGGGACTGCCCGGACGGCGCACCGGAGTGCCGCGCCCGCACGTCCCCGGCA
Organism: Streptomyces daghestanicus; assembly: GCF_020521275.1. NCBI lineage: Bacteria > Bacillati > Actinomycetota > Actinomycetes > Kitasatosporales > Streptomycetaceae > Streptomyces > Streptomyces daghestanicus. Next base: position 203,457 of record NZ_BNDX01000007.1, read on the forward strand.
CCGTCGGACACCGCGCCGTCGGACACCGCACCATCGGACACCGCGCCGTCCGGCGCCGCGCCGTCGCCCCCCACCGCCACGGCCTCCGCGACAGCCGGGATCCCGCCCGCCGCACCGCCGGCGACCCCGGCGCCCGGCGGGAGCCGCACGTCCGCGGCGCCCGGGGGCGCCTGCGCCTCCCCCGCCGCCTGCGGCTTCCCCGACGCCCGCACCACCGGCCACCGCACCGCGCTGGAGCCCCACGACACCGGCTACCTGGCCATCCGGGAGAACGGCACGGTCATCCGGGGCTGGGACATCACCGGTTCGCTCGACATCTACGCCGACGACGTCACCGTGATCGACTCCAGGATCACCTCGGACAACTGGTGGGGCATCAACCTGCGCCCCGGCCACAAGGGCCTGCGGGTCCTGCACTCCACCATCACCGCGGTACCCGGCGAGGGACCCGACAACGGCGGCGTGGACTACGCGGTGTCGAACATGGGCGGCGGCTCGATCGAGGTCGGCTGGTGCGACGTCTCCGTGTTCGGCGACGCCCTCTCCATGGGGCAGGGACACCTGCACGACAACTACGTCCACGACCTGGTGCCGTTCGTCAACCTGGGTGGCGAGTGGCAGCACACCAACGCCGTGATCAGCGGCGGCGGCAACACCGGGCACCTGGTCATCCGCCACAACACCCTGCTCAACCCGACCGGCCTGAAACAGGGCGCCTCCGGCAGCATCGGCCTGTTCGCGGACACCGGCGTGGTCCGCAACGTCACCGTCGACCGCAACTGGATCGCAGGCGGCGCCTACGCCCTGTACGGCGGTGCCGAGGGCGCCACGCACATCGAGGTCACCGACAACGTCTTCTCCACGCAGTACCACCCCGCCTCCGGCGGCTACGGCGTGGTCGCGCACTGGAACGCGGACGGCGCCGGGAACGTGTGGCGGAACAACCGGATGTCCGACGGCCGTCCCGTCCACCCGGAGCCGGCCGCGTGAGCGCCCCCCGGACCCGCCGGGTCGCGCGGGCCCCGTGGACGCTGCTGAAGGCACTGTGCGGCTGGCTGGTCCTCTTCGAGGCCCGGAACAAGATCCTGCTGGCCCCGTCCGCGCTGCGGCTGCGCCGGACCGAGAACGCCGAGCTGCGCCGGCTGGCCGCGGCGGCGGCACCCGCGCCGCCCCCGGCGCTGGTGGCCACGGTCATCGCCACCCACCGGCGCCCCGAGGCGCTCCGTGCCGCCGTGCGCTCGGCGCTGGAGCAGACCGTCCGCGACCAGGTCGTCGTCGTGGTCGACGACGGCGCCGGGCTGCCGGAACTCCCCGCCGACCCACGGCTGTTCGCCGTCTCCCTCACCCGCAACACCGGGGTGGCCGGCGTCGTGCGCAACGTGGGCATCCGCCTCACCCGCTCCCGGTATGTGGCCTTCCTGGACGACGACAACCGCTGGGAACCCGACCATCTGGAACGGGCGCTGGCGGTGCTGGACGCCCCCGGCGGACCCGACGGCGTGTACACGGCCCTGCGCCGCGTCCTGCCCGACGGAACCGAGCGGGACGTCCTGTCGGTGCCCTGGGACCGGCGCCGGTCCGCCCGGGAAGCGTTCCTGGACACCAACGCCTTCGTCGCCCGCCGCACCCGCGCCCTGCACTTCAGCCGGCTGCGCCGCACCCCCGAGGTGCTGCCCCGGGAGGACTGGGAACTGATCCGCCGGTACGCCCGCCGGCACCGGGTGCGGCACGTGCCCCACCCCACCGTCCGGTATCTGATGAACCCGGCCAGCTTCTACACGCGCTGGCCGCGGTCACGTTGAAGGCCGAGCCCCTCTCGCCGCCTCTCCCGCCCTGCCCGCCCCGACCCCAGGTGGTTGATCCCCATGCCCCGCTCCCGCGCCCTCAGGAACCGCTTCGTCGACGCCCCCGGCTCACTGGGCGAGCGTATGCGCCTCGCCCGCTGGGAACGGTTCCGACGCTGTTTCCCCGGCATCGAGGGCATGAGCGTCGTGGACCTCGGCGGCACGGCCGAGATGTGGCTGCGCGCGCCGGTGCGGGCCAAGCACGTCCACCTGGTCAACCTGGAGGAGCATCCCGCCGAGCTGCCCGACTGGATCACCGCGGAGGTCGCCGACGTGACCGACGCGGCGGTCGCCGCCGAGCTGAGCGCCCGCGGCGGCTTCGACCTCGTCTTCTCCAACTCGGTCATCGAGCACGTGGGCGGCCACGGCCGGCGCCGGCAGTTCGTCGCGGCCGTGGAGACGCTGGCGCCCCGGCACTGGGTGCAGACGCCGTACCGCTACTTCCCGGTGGAGCCGCACTTCGTGGCTCCCGGCTTCCAGTTCCTGCCGCTCGCCGCGCGGGCCCGCCTCGTACGGCGCTGGCCGCTGGTCCACAGCCGCCCCGACGGCCCCGAGTCCGCGCTGGACGCGGTGGTCAGCATCGAGCTGCTGACCCGCACCGAGATGCGCTACCTGTTCCCCCGCTCGGTGCTGCTCAGCGAACGGGTGCTCGGCGTGCCGAAGTCGCTCATCGCCGTACGGAGGGAACTCTGATGCTGAACAACCTCGTCAACCGGCACGACGCGGACCGGTTGCTGCGCAAGGTGCGGAAGCTGGACCTGGACCCGGTGCTGGCCAAGTTGCGGGTGCGCGGCGGCGCGCGGGTGGTCCAGCACTGGTCGCGGGTCGACCCGTCGCTGACCGAGTGGTGGGCGATACCGGCGGTCGTCGAGCGGTGGAACCTGCTGATGACCGGCGACGCGGACACCTCCTTCCCCGCGTACGTGGCCGCGCGGCACTTCGCGCCGCGCACCGGTCTGCGCGGCCTCTCGCTGGGCTGCGGCACCGGCGGCAACGAGCTGCTCTGGGCGAGGACCGGCGCGTTCGCCCTGCTGGAGGGGGTGGACGTGGCGCAGCGGCGGATCGACTTCGCCACCCGCGCCGCCGCCGAACAGGGCCTCTCCGGCGTCCTGCGGTTCCGGGTCGCCGACGTCAACCGGACGGCCGCCGACGGGGAACGCTTCGACGTGCTGCTCGGCCTGCAGTCACTGCACCACTTCGACCGCCTCGACGAGACCCTGCCGCGGCTGGCCGGACTGATCGAACCGGGCGGGATGTTCGTGGTCGACGAGTTCGTGGGCCCCACCCGGTTCCAGTGGACCGACGCCCAGCTGGACGCGGCGAACGCGCTGCTGGCCCGGCTCCCCGAGGAGCGGCGGCGGCTGGCCGACGGCCGGATCAAGCGCCGGGTGGTCCGGCCCAGCCGGATGTCGATGGTGCTGGACGACCCCTCGGAGGCGGTCGACGCGGCGGCCCTGCTGCCCGGTCTGCGGCGGTACTTCGACGTCGTGGAGGAACGACCGTACGGGGGCACGGTGCTGCACATCGCGTTCTCCGGGATCGCCCACCACTTCCGGGACCAGGAACCCGAGACGCTGGCGCTGCTCGATCAGTGCTTCGCCGCGGAGGACGCGGCGCTGCCGGAGGTCGGGCACGACTTCGTCGCCCTGGTGTGCCGCCCCCGGGCGTCCTGAGCGGCGGCCGCCGGGGCCGTCAGGGTCCCGGCGTGGCCCGCAGCGCGCCCGGCCGGACCAGGGCGGCCGCGGCGGCGCGGGCGGCGGGCCGGCCGAGCACGGCGCGCGAGGTCTCCCGGAGCAGGACGGCGGCGCGGAAGGCGGCGGTGGCGAGGGCGCCGTGCCGCCGGCGGTACAGGCGGACCCGGTTGAGGGTGAGCAGGGTCCACAGCCGGGGCGACACCCGGGAGTCACCGCCCAGGTGCACGGCCTCGGCGGTCGGCTCCAGCCGGGTGGCCCAGCCCCGGTCCCGGGCCCGGAGGCAGAACTCGGTCTCCTCGGAGTAGAGGAAGAACGACTCGTCCCACCGGCCGCAGTCGGCCAGGCACTCCCCCGAGACCGCCATCAGCGCGCCGGTCGCCCAGTCGGCGCGGGTGGGCCGCCGGTACGCGGCGGGGTCGGTGACCAGTTCGCCCAGGGCCGGGAACCGCCCGGCGCGGGTGTTTCCGACGAGGGCCTCACCGAGCGCCCGCAGCACGGTCGGTTCGCGGCGCAGCGAGCGGTGGGGCGCGTCACCGCCGTCCTCGTACAGCAGGGGTACGGCGATGCCGGTCCCGTCGCCGAGGCGGCCGACGAGGCGTTCCGCGCAGCCCCGCCGCAGCCGGACGTCGGGGTTGCAGATCAGCACCGCCCCGTGCTCCCCGGCCGCGTCCAGCGCCGCGTTGACGCCGGCCGCGTACCCGGCGTTGCGGCCGGTCGGCACGACCGTGGCGGCCGGGGCGAGGGCGCGCAGGAGGTCGACGGTGCCGTCCGAGGAGTCGTTGTCGGCGACGACGAGCCGCCAGTCGAGTCCGGCCATCCCGTCGGGGAGCGTGGCGAGGAAGCCGGGCAGCACCGGGGCGCTGTTCCAGGTGACGACGATGACGGCGACGGTGCTCATCGGGACTCCGCGAGGTCGGGAAGCCGGGCTTCGGGGGGCGGCGCGGGGGCGCGCGGGGCGGACGCGGCACGGCGGATGAAGCCGAGGTGACTGCCGCCGGCGCCCAGGATGAGGAAGAACATCCCGGCGTACATGGGGAAGCTGAGCGCGTCGAAGGTGGCGCTGGTGACCAGGGCGACCAGGGCCGAGGCGAAGAATGCCTGGCCGAGTTCCCGGTCCGACTCGGTGCGGGCGAGGCGGCGGACGGCGCCCCCGGTGTGGATGCCGGTGGCGATCAGGACGAGGAAGGCGACGAGGCCCACGACGCCCGTCTCGGCGAGGATCAGCATGTACTCGTTGTCGGTGAAGAAGTACAGGTCGGGGGTGAAGGTGCCGAACCCCCGCCCGAACCAGGGGTGTTCCTTGAGGTAGGGGACGATCGCGCTGTACTTCACGGTCCGGGCCTGGGTGCTGCTGTCGGAGTCGGAGAGGAAACCGGCGAACAGGTTGGTGATGGTGCCGATCAGCCCGGGGATGATCACCTTGAAGACGGCCACCGACCCGAGGATCAGGCCGAGCGCGGCCCAGCGCCGCTGCGGCTTCCAGCGGGGCACCATCACCAGGATCACGATGAACGCGCCGATGATGGAGGTCCTCGACACGGTCAGCGGCAGCGCGCCCGCCATGATCGCCACCGGTGCCCAGCGGCGCAGCGCGCCGGCGTGCCGGCGCACCGGGTCGAACGCCTGGTGGACGGCGAAGGGCACCAGCAGGGCCAGCATTCCGCCGAACTCCAGCGGGTGGGCGGTGGTGGAGCGGGGCCGGGTGAACGAGCCCCGGTCCATGGCGCCGCTGCCGGCGCTGCCGGACTGCAGGCCGGGGATGCTGATCGAGTCGGCGATGTTGGTCGCGGCGAAGAAGTCGTAGTAGCCGATCAGGGCGACCACCGTGCCGAGGACGACGAGGCGGCGCATCAGGGTCTCCAGACGGGCGCGTTCCTGGATGCCGGCCGAGGCCAGCACCACCAGCGCCACCCACACCAGGAGTCCGATCAGTCCCCGGTCGGCGCCGAGGACCTCCGCGTGCGAGCTGCCGCGGGTCGCCGCCGCGAGGTACGACAACAGGACGGCGGCGGCGAGCACGCACATCGCCACGCGCGGCAGCCGGGTGCCCGGCGCGGGCCGGATGCGGCCGCCGAGCCAGGTCGCGAGGTACCAGAGGAGCCCCAGCAGGGCGAAGACGTTGGCGGGGGTGCCGACGCCGCCCAGCGCGGGCAGGGTGAGGTTCGACGGGACGAAGAAGGCGAGCACCAGATAGCCGGTGAGGACCGTGGTGGCGTCCAGGCGGCGCACCAGCAGGCCCTTGGGCCGCTCCGGGGGCCGGGCGCGGTGGCGGCGGGCCACGTACCCGGCCAGGGCGCGGCCCCGGCGGCGGACCACGGCGACGCCCTCGGCCAGGACGGACAGCAGGAACGCGCCGACCAGTCCGGCGATGACGACGGCCGCGACGCCCTGGTACCGGCTCTTGGACCGCGGGACCGGGGTCTGCGGCAGGACGACCGGCGCCGACTGCACGGCGTACACCGGGGGTACCTTGGAGGCGGCCTGGAGGGCGGTGAGCTGTTCCCCGGCGAACTCGGTGAGGGTGGTGGTCTCGCGGAGCACCTTCGCCCGGTCGGTGCCGGTGACGCTCAGCCCGAGCAGCGGGCCGTCGGCGTCCGCCGCGAAGGCCACCGTGTAGGGGTCGGTGACGCCGCGCGAGCGCAGTTCGTCCGCCGACGCGCCCGACTGGAGGGTGCGGATCAGGACGTCGGCCGTGACGACCAGCGAACCGCCCGCGTTCGACAGGGGGTTGCCGAAGGTCGGCGGCAGTTCGCTGGTCGCCCGGGAGTCCAGGAGCGTGACGGAGCTCTGCGACTCCCAGGAGACCGGGACGGTCCGGTAGAGGTAGCCGCCCGCGAACAGGCTGAGCAGGGTGAGCGGCACGACGAAGTACCAGCGCCGCCGCATGATGGCCAGGAGGTCGGCGAGGCTCACGGGGACTCCCGCCGGACCGGGACACGTGATCCGGTGGCGGCGGGACCCGGCGCCTGCGAGGATCGGGGGCGCCGACGGAAGGATTGCCCGTGTCGCCCCGTGACGTCGCCGAAGCGCTGCTCCGCCGCTGGTACGTGGTGCTGCTGGGACTCCTGCTGACGGCCGCCGGGGCCTTCCAGGTGCTGCATCCCGCCCCGCGGTACGTGAGTTCGGCGGTGGTCGTCCTCAAGCCGCCCGTGACCGGCAGCCAGCCGAACCAGCTGACCAATCTGCAACCGCCGCTCGCCACCCTCTCGTACGGGATCGTCCAGCGGCTGGAGTCGGCCGAGGGGCGCGCGGAGCTGGCCGCGGCGGGGGTGCGGGAGCCGTACCAGCTGGTCCCGCGCAACAGCGGGACCAGTGCCACGCCGAGCTATCTGATCCCCTCGGTGCAGGTGCAGGCGCGCCGGTCGGACGCCGGCGCGGCGGACGCCGCGGTCCGGCGGATCATCGACGTCTACACCCGGCATGTGACGGCCGTCCAGGAGGCGCAGGGGATCGCCCCCGCGGCGCGGATCGGGGCGTCCGTGCTGGTCGCGCCGAGCGCCGCGCCGGTGCGGGGGGTCCGCAGCCGGGCGCTGGCCGGTACGGCGCTGCTGGGGCTGACCGGTACGTTCCTGGGCGCGCTGTGGTGCGACCGGTACGCGCGGCGGCGCGGAGGCCGGCTGCTGCGGGCCGGCGGTGTCCCGGTGACGGGCTGAGCGGAGCGGTAGTACGGGCATCACAGACCGCGCCGCTTCCACGACTCCCACCACAGCCGCTCCCGCCCGCGCTCGGCCACGGCCGACCACACCAGCGGCTGGAGGTACGGCATGACCGCCGGGCCGATCCGCCGGCGCAGCCGCAGCGCGCGGTACTCCGGCAGGGCCTCGAACCCGGGCAGGCACTTCTCGGCGAAGGCCACGCACTCCTCGACCGGGACGACCGCGGTGCGGCCCCGGTCGTAGGCCCGGTAGGCGCGGCGGAGCGCGAAGCGGGCGAGCCGGGTGTGGACCTGGTCGGCCAGGCGGTCGGCGTCCGGCAGCCGGTCGCCGCACTTGGCCAGCACCGAGTCGAAGGCGACCAGCCGCTGGCGAAGGTCGTCGAGCTGGCCGCCGAAGTCGGTGGTGGACATGTTGTCACCGTGCACGCGGTAGAAGGCCTGGTCGGCGCCGCGGACGTAGCCGACGTCGGCGTGGGCGGCGAGCCGCATCCACATCTCGATGTCCCCGGCGTGCGGCAGGGCCGGGTCGTAGCCGCCGACCGCGCGCTGGAGGCGGGTGCGGACGACGACCTCGGGCGAGGTGATGCAGCCGGTGCCCTCGCGGAACCGCCGCTCCAGCCACCACCGTCCGGGGTAGACGACCGAACCGGTGGAGCGGGTGCGGGCCTTGGGCAGGGGTCCGCCATGCCGGAAGCGCAGCGGCCGGCCGTAGGCGAACCCGGCCTCCGGGTGGGCGTCGAGGAGGGCGGTGGCCCGCGCCAGGGCGCCCGGCACCAGCCGGTCGTCGGCGGACAGCAGGGCCACGTAGTCGCCGTCGGCCCACTCCAGGAGGCCCTCGTTGTACGTGGCGATGTGGCCCTTGTTGACCGGGTGGACCCGGACCTCGATCCGCGGGTCGGCGGCGGCGAGCCGGTGCGCGGTCTCGGCCGAGTCGTCGGGCGAGGCGTCGTCGATGATGAGCACCCGGACGTCGACACCGTCCTGCTCGTCGAGGACGCTGCGCACACAGTCGGCGAGGAAGTGGCCGTACTTGTAGCAGGGGATGACCACACTGACACTGCTCATCGTGGGGTTGCCAATCAGTTCTTCGGGCGGCGGACGGAGTCGGCGGTCAGGGTCCACGTGCGGGACGCCACCGGGTGCCCGCTCCGGTCCTTCGCGGTGACGGTGACCCGGAACCGGGTGCCGTCCGGCAGGGGCGCGGTGAGGTGGACGGACGCCTTGCCGGTGGCCCGGTCGTAGTGGGTGACGGGCCGGACGCCGAGCTTCTCGGCGGCGGCCTCGTCGGCGGCGCCGGACAGGATGTCCAGGCCGGCCCGGACCGAGGCCGGTTCCTCGTCGGCGGGCACGGCCGCCACCAGCGGGTGCGCCGCGTCGGCGGTGTACGTCACCCCGGATGCGGTGGGTTCGAAGGAGCCCTCCGCCGCCAGGGAGGCGCTCGGGTCGTCGGCGGTGAAGACGGGGCCGACCCAGTAGTTCGCGGAGCCGTAGGAGGCGGTGGGGAACGCCGGGTCGGTGCCGTACTTGTACAGCCCGTTGGGGTGGGGGGTGGTGTCGGCGGTGGCGGTGAGCGGATAGGACTGGTGGGCGGCGGCGAAGTAGCCGCCGTCCACCGCGTAGCGGCCGTTCGGCGCGTGGTAGGAGGCGATGTACGCGGTGCCGGCGGTGACCTTCACCGGGGTCGCGAAGACCAGGGTCTGCCAGCCGGAGGCCGTCTCGTTCACGAAGGTGCCGCTGCCGAGCAGGGTGCCGTCGTCGGCCCAGAGGCTGCCGGTGTGGGTGCCGGTGTTGCCGGTGCCCTTGTAGAAGGTGACGCCGGTGATCCAGCCGTCCGCCGAGGAGGTGAACCGGGTGCCCAGCTCCACGGAGTTGGTGTCGGAGGTCATGTCGGTCACGGCCGGCGCGGCGTTCGGGCCCCACAACGTGCAGGGGCAGGTCACCGGGGGCGGGGTGGAGCTGGTGGTGAACGACCAGGTCACCGGCTCCGTCATGGTGTTGCCCCACACGTCGGAGGCGCGGACGGAGGCGGTGTAGGCGGTGTGCAGGGAGAGCTGGCCGGCGGGGGTGAAGGTCACCTTGTCCGCGGCGGGCACGGTCACGGTCCCCGGCACCGTGGAGCCGTCCGGGGCCTTCAGGGTGAACGTCAGTCCGTCGGGGTCGACGGAGGCGCTGAACACCGCCGAGACGGACGCGGTGATCGAGGTGTCGGCCGCCCCGGAGGTCGGTGAGGTGGAGGTGACCACGGGGGGTGTGGTGGTGGCCGTGGAGGTGTCCAGCACCACGTCGACCCAGTAGTTGCTGCCGCTGGACTGGGCGGACGGGAAGGCGCCGGCCGAGGTGTAGCGGTAGACGCCGTTGCCGCCGTCGGTGCCGGACTTCAGGGCGGTCAGCGGCGCGAGGCCGGCGCCCTGGCCGGCGAAGCCGTCGGCGTCGTAGGAGTAGCCGCCCTTCGGCGCGAAGTAGGAGGCGACGTAGGTGGTGTTCGCCTTGACGGTGACCGGGGTGGCGAAGTTGAGCTGCTGCCAGCCGGAGGCCGTCTCGTTCGCGAAGGTGCCGGTGGCGAGACGGGTGCCGGAGGCGGTCCACAGGCTGCCGGTGTGGGTGCCGGTGTTGTTCGGGGACTTGTAGAAGCGTACGGCGGTGATCGCGCCGGGCTTGGTGGTGCGGAACTTGACGCCCAGCTCGACGGAGCCGCCGTCGCCCGCGTTCAGGGTGCCGGGCACCGCCGAGGCCGGCCAGATCGTGCAGGGGCAGACCTGGGGGCCGACGGTCAGCGGGATGGTGGTGACGGTGCCGATGTTGACGCTGTCGTCGACGGCGCGGACCTTGACGGAGAGGGGGCCCGGGGCGGTCGGGGTCCAGCGGTAGCTCCAGGACGTCAGGCCGGTGGCGGCCTGCCAGGTCGCGCCGCCGTCGGTGGAGACCTCCACCCGGGCGACCACGCCGCCGCCGGAGTCGGTGGCGGTGCCCTTGACGGTGACCGGTCTCAGTGCCGGGACGGTGGCCCCGGTCGTCGGCGCGGTGACGGTGACGGCCGGTCCGGTGGTGTCGGTGGAGGCGGTCGCGGCGACCAGCTGGCTCTGCCGGGTGGCGGGCTGGACGCCCATGTCGGCGAGGATGTTCACCGTCGCCTGCTGCATCCGGACGTCCTCGGTCACCACGGTGTCCTCGGGGTGGTACGTGGGTACGTCGGTCAGCCCCCACGACCACTGGACGGTGCCCGCGCCGAAGACCAGGGCCCCGGAGTCCTGGTCGCGGAAGGCGACGAGGCTGTGGGTGGCCGTGCCGTTGCCGTAGGTGTTGCCCCAGTCGGTGCGGAGCTTGCCGTCGCCGATCTCCACGGTGGTCGACGACAGGTTGACGGCGCCGGTGGGGCGGGTGCTGTTGTCGATGTCGCTGTCCCACTCGTAGCCGAGGGTGCCGGCCGGGAAGGTGGCGGTCTGGTTCGCGGTGAGGTTCGCGACGGAGGTGTTGCGCCAGAGCCGGTTCCTGCCGTACGAGCCGGGCACGGTGATGGCGTCGGCGCGGTAGCCGTTCACGGTGAACATGGAGCCGGTGAGGATGTTCGGCGGCTGGTACTCCTGCCCGTACCGGGTGCTGGCCGGGTCCATCCAGGTGCCGGTCCAGGTGCCGCTGGGGTCGGCGACGCCGTTGTTCTGGGCCATCTTGGTCATCTTGTAGCAGACCAGGGTGCGGTTCGCGGTGCTCGTCCCGTCGATGCTGGGGGTCAGCCGGGTCTGCCAGAACACCTCGTTGCCGCTGAAGAAGCCCTGCCGGACCCCGGCCTTGCGGGCGTTCAGCACGTTGGTGTACTGGCTCTGCGTCCAGTACTCGTCGTGTCCGGAGGACAGGTACACCTGGTGCTTCTTCAGCAGGGCGGCGCCGTTGGCGGAGACGTCGACGCCGGAGAGGTAGCTGACGTCGTAGCCGTTGCGTTCCAGCCAGGACAGCATCATGAACTCGGAGCCGTAGATGCCGTTGTCGCCGCCGATGTCCAGCGGCCGGTTGTAGCTGACCTCGTAGGCGCGGCCGTCGGGCGCGGGGCCGGCGCCGCCGTACAGGTCCTGGCCGCCGTAGTCGTTGTACGCCTGCCAGGTCTGGTCGCTGGTCTGCACGACGATGTCGGAGGTGCTGCCGTCGTCGCGGACGACGAAGGGGTACGGCATCATGCCGTCGCCGTCCGCTTGGGCGAGGTTGGCGATGTACAGGCCGGAGACGGCGTCCGCGGGCACCGTCCAGGTCACGTTCACCGGCCAGTTGCCGCAGTCGACCAGGCCGGTGGCTGCCTTCTTCCCGCAGGCGGCGGGCGCGGTGGTGTAGGTCGCCGGGTAGGTGACCGCCGCCTGCGCGGCGGTGGACATCAGCCGGGCGCCGTCACCGCCGTACCAGCCCAGGCGGTAGATCTCCACCCGGTACGGGACCGGTGACTGGATCTTGAACCGGAGGGTCTCCCCGGCCTGCACGCTCTCCTTGGTGGTGAAGCCGCCGATCTCGCCGTAGGCGTTGGCCGCGAACCACTCGGACTTCGGGGTGCCCGCCTTGGAGTTCTCGCAGACGATCGGGTTGGAGTCCGCGCCGCACGGGTCGGCTGCCGCCCCGGCGGCCCCGGACTGCGGGAGCACCGCCCAGATCAACGCCGCCGCGACGGCGAGCCGGAGGCCCCTCAGCCGTCTGGTCCATCTGTCCATGAGTACCTCGTGTACCTCTCGGCGGTGCCGTGACGCGGGTGCGGGGACCGTCAGCCGGTGAGCGCGTGGGCGAGGACGTCCACGACACGCCGCTGCTGGTCGGGGGTGATCTGCGGGTAGAGCGGCAGGGACAGCATCCGGGCGGCGGCCCGTTCGGCGTGCGGGAAGTCGCCGCGGGCGTGGCCGAGGTGCCGGTAGGCCGGGGTGAGGTGGACCGGGTCCGGGTAGTGCACGCCCGCGCCGATGCCCTCGGCGTTCAGCTTGCCGACGACCGTGTCGCGGTCGGCGCCGGTGACCTGGACGACGTACAGGTGCCAGACGTGGACGTTGCCGGGTTCGGTGACCGGCAGGACGGCCCGGCCCCGCTCGGCGAGGGGGGCGAGGAGGGTGTCGTAGCGGGCGGCGGCGGCGCGGCGGGCCGCGTTGCCGGCGGCGAGCCGGGCGAGCTTCGCCCGCAGGACGACGGCCTGGAGTCCGTCGAGGCGGCTGTTGAAGCCGGGCACGTCGTGGCGGTACTTGGCGACGCCGCCGTGGTTGGCGACGGCGCGGACCAGGCCGGCGGTGTCCTCGTCGTCGGTGAGGACGGCGCCCGCGTCGCCGTAGGCGCCGAGGTTCTTGCCGGGGTAGAAGCTGGTGGCGGCGATGTGGCCGCTGCCGGGGGTGCGGCCGTCGCGGGTCGCGCCCTGGCACTGCGCGGCGTCCTCGACGATCCGGACGCGGTCGGGGAGCCGGCCGGCCAGTGCGCCGACGTCGGCCAGTTGCCCGTACAGGTGGACGGGGACGACGGCGCGGGTGGCGGGGCCGACCGCGGCGAGGGCGGCCTCGGGGTCGAGGAGGAGGCTGTCCGGCAGGCAGTCGGCGAGGACCGGGCGGGCGCCGATGCGGGCGACCGCGCCGGCCGTGGCGATGAAGGTGTTGGCGGGCACCACCACCTCGTCTCCGGGGCCGACGCCGACCGCGCGCAGGGCGAGTTCGACGGCGTCGGTGCCGTTGGCGACGCCCACGCAGTGCGCGACCCCGCCGAAGGCGGCGTACTCGCGCTCGAAGGCGCGGACCTCCTCGCCGCCGACGAACGCGGTGTGCGCGAGGACGCGCGCGAAGCCGGCGCGCACCTCGTCGGCGACCTCCTCGTGGGCCGCTTTGAGGTCCACCAGCGGGATGCGGTTCATGTGACGGTTCCCCCCTGTGCGTGCGCTGTCCGCGCGTCGAGTTCCGCTTCGGCGAGCGCGGGCGCCGGTGCCGCGCGCAGCCGCCGGGCCGGGCTGCCCACCCAGACCTCGCCCGGCGGCACGTCCGTGAGCACGGTGGCGCCCATGCCGACCAGCGACCAGGCGCCGACCGTCGTGCCCTCCCTGACCAGGGCGCCGGTCCCCAGATAGGCGCCCCGGGCCAGCCGTACGCCGCCGCCCAGGCGGACCCCGGCGGCGAGCGTGGCGAAGTCCTCGACCACGTCGTCATGGGTGAGGACGGTCCCCGGCATCACCGCGACGTGCGCGCCGACCCGCACCGCGGCGGTCAGCGCGCAGTGCGCGAGCAGCACCGAGCCGGGCCCGACGGCGGAGGTGGCGGAGAGGGCCGCGGTGGGGTGCGCGACGGTGGCGTACCGCTCCTCGGGCAGGCCGAGGCGGCGGACCAGGCGGGCCCGCGAGGCGTAGTCGCGGGGGTTTCCCACGCAGACCACCACGCGTGCCCCGGGCAGGTCGTGGACGAGGTCGCAGCCGCCGAGCACGGGCAGGCCGTCGGCTTCGGTGCCGTGCAGGGCCGGGTCGTCGTCGAGGTGCCCGAGCAGGTCGAAGCCGCCCGCGGCGGCCGCCGCCCGCGCGGTCTCCCGGGCGAAGCCCCCGGCCCCGACGAGCACCAGCGGCGTCGTCATCCGCGGGCCTGTTCGCGCAGCGTGGCGACGATGCGGTCCTGCTGGGCCTCGGTCATGGTGTGGAACAGCGGCAGGATCAGCGAGTCGCGGCTGATCCGTTCGGTGACCGGCAGCGGGACGGCCGGGTGGCCGGCGTAGGCCGGTTCGAGGTGGGCGGCCATGATGCCGCGCCGGGCGGAGATCCCGGCGGCGGCGAGCGTGCCGAGCAGGTCGTCCCGGCCCACGGGGAAGTCCGCGTCCAGCAGCACCCAGTAGGACTGGAAGTTGCTCTGTCCGTGGGCGGGGTCGCCGACCGGGCACAGGCCGGGGATGCCCCGCAGCAGCCGGTCGTAGCGGGCGGCAAGGGCGCGGCGGCGGGTGATCATCGTGTCCAGTTTGGCGAGCTGGACGAGGCCGACGGCGGCCTGGATGTCGGTCATCCGGTAGTTGAAGCCGACTTCTAGGTAGCTCTCCAGGACGGGTGTGCCGCTGGCGTGCCGTTCGGCCGCCGAGGCGTTCATGCCGTGTTCACGCAGCCGGCGCAGCCGGGCCGCCCGGTCGGCGTCGTCGGTGGTGACCATGCCGCCCTCGCCGGTGGTGACGAGCTTGCGGGGGTGGAAGGACCAGGTGGCGAGCAGGGCGCCGTGCCCGACCGGCTTGCCGCCGACGGTGGAGCCGATCGCGCAGGCGGCGTCCTCCACCAGCGGCAGGTCCCATTCGGCGCAGGCGGCGCGCAGCGCGTGCACGTCGGCCGGGACGCCGCCCTGGTGGACGGCGAGGACGGCCCGGGTGCGCGGGGTGCGGACCGCGTCGATCGTCTCGGGGGTCAGGTTGCCGGTGGTGAGGCCGACGTCGGCGAAGACGGGCCGCGCGCCGGTGTACCGCACGGCGTTGGCGGTGGCGATGAAGGAGAGGGAGGGCACCACCACCTCGTCGCCGGGTCCGATGCCGAGCACGTGGAGCGACAGGTGCAGGGCGGTGGTGCAGGAGCTGACGGCGACGGCGTGCCCGGCGCCGGTCCGCTCGGCGAAGGCCCGCTCGAACTCCGCGACCCTGGGGCCCTGGGCGACCCACCCGGACAGCACGGCGTCGGAGGCGGCGCGGGCCTCCTCCTCGCCGAGCCAGGGGATCATCACGGGGATGCGGCCGGCGCTCACCGGGCGGCCCGCCGCTCCGCGCGCCACCACTGGACGAGGTCCCGCAGGCCGGTGCGCAGGTCGATGCCGGCGGTGAAGCCGAGGCGTTCGGCGGCGTGGGAGGTGTCGGCGAGCCGGCGGGTGACGCCGTTCACCGTGCGGGCCGGGCCGTGCTCGGGCTCCAGGCCCTCGGCGCCCATCGCCGCCAGCAGGCCCTCGGCCAGCTCCTTCAGGGAGGTCTCGGTACCGCTGGCGATGTTGAACACCTCGTCGGTGAGGTCCGACTCGGCGGCCAGGACATTGGCCCTGGCGATGTCGCGGACGTCGACGAAGTCCATGGTCTGGGTGCCGTCGCCGAGGATCAGCGGGGGTTCGCCCGCCTCGATCCGCTCCATCCAGCGGATGAGGACCTCGGTGTAGAGGCCGTGGATGTCCATCCGGGGGCCGTAGACGTTGAAGTAGCGCAGCGCCACGTAGTCCAGGCCGTACATGGCGTGGAAGCTGCGCAGCATGCCCTCGTTGAACGCTTTGGCGGCGCCGTAGAAGGTGTCGTTGTTGTACGGGTGGTGGCGTTCGGTGGTGGGGAAGGTCTCGGCCAGGCCGTAGACGGAGGCCGAGGAGGAGGCGATCACCTTGGCCACGCCGGCCTCGGCCGCCGCCTCCAGGACGTTGAAGGTGCCGTCGACCAGGACCTCGTTGGCGAGGCGGGGTTCCTCCGCGCACTGGGTGATGCGGATGGCGGCGAGGTGGAAGACCAGGTCGGCGCCCTCGGTGACCTTCCGTACGGTGGCGGCGTCCCGGATGTCGCCCTCGACGATCTCCACGGCGCCGCCGGACAGGGCCCCGGCGAGGTTGGCGCGCCGGCCCCGGACGAAGTTGTCCAGAACCGTGATCTCCCGGGCGCCGCCCCGGGCGAGGAGGTCGACAAGGTGCGAGCCGATGGTGCCCGCTCCCCCGGTGACCAGGATCTTCTTGCCTTCTACGGTGCTCAACTGCGGTGCCTTCCGGTGGGGTGGGACGGTGGGTCAGCGCCCGGCGCGCAGGCCGACGACCGCGCCCTTGAACGCGAGGCTGCGGGAGGCGGCCTCCAGGATGTCCAGCACCCTGAGGCCCGCCCGGCCGTCGGTGAGCGGGGGCCGGCCGTCGCGGACGGCGTCGGCGAACTCCTCGACCATGGAGCGCAGCGCCTCCTTCTCGCCGAGGGCGGGCGCGACCATGTCCCCGGTGCGGTACGAGACGAGGGCGTCGCGGCGCTCGTCCGCGCCGATCTCCTGGGGCGAGGCGAGGTCCACGCCCCGGTCGTAGACCGCCACCCGCTGGAGGGGGTTGAGGTCGTCCCAGAGCAGGGTGCGTTTGGCGCCGCCGACCATGGTGGTGCGGACCTTGGTCGGGGAAAGCCAGTTGACGTGGACGTGGGCGATGGCCCCCGTGCTGAGCTGGAGCGTCAGGTAGGCGACGCAGGCCTGTCCGGCGCCGATCGGGTCGGCGCCGTGGGCGGCGACGGCGACCGGTTCGACGTTCTCCGGGAGGATGAAGTCGAGGATGGACAGGTCGTGCGGGGCGAGGTCCCACAGGACGTCGACGTCCTTCTGGACGAGCCCGAGGTTGATGCGGACGGAGTCGACGAAGTGGATCTCGCCGAGCTCCCCGGAGCGGACCGCTTCCCGGATGCGGCCCACGGCGGGGGTGTAGCAGTAGGTGTGGTCGCACATCAAAGCCAGGCGGCGTTCCTCGGCCTCGGCGACCAGGCGCTGCCCGTCCGCGTAGGTCGAGGCGAGCGGTTTCTCCACGAGGACGTGCTTGCCGGCCCGCAGGGCGGCGAGGGCGATGTCCAGGTGGGTGCCGGCCGGGGTGGCGACGGCGACGGCGGCCACCTCGGGGTCGGCGAGGACGGCGGCGTAGTCGGCGGTCGCCCCGACCGTGGAGTAGCCGCCGAGGACCCGGCGGGCCCGCTCCACGTCGAGGTCGCAGAGCCAGCGCAGCCGGAACCGGTCGCTGGCCTGGAAGTTGCGTACGAGGTTGGGGCCCCAGTAGCCGGCGCCGACGACGGCGACCCCCAGCGGCTGCGCTGTCACGTCTGTCCTCTTTCCCCTGCCCATCAGCAGGCCCCCCGGTCCATCGGTCCCCGGTCCGACGGTCGCCGGGTCATCGGTCGCCGGTCCATCGGTTCGCGGGCCGCCGGTCCCCGGTGCGCCGGCGGTGTGTCAGTGGTGCTCCGGCCCATCAGTAGGCCCCCGTTCCCCGCACCACCGCGGACCCGGTGCGCAGCAGGATCGACAGGTCGAGGCTCATCGACCAGTTGTCCACGTATCCGAGATCGAGCCGGACGGCTTCCTCCCAGGGCAGGTCGGAACGGCCGCTGACCTGCCAGAGGCCGGTGAGGCCCGGTTTGACGAGCAGCCGGCGCTTGATGTCCGGCGGATAGCCCTCGACCTCCTCGGGCAGCGGCGGGCGGGGGCCGACCAGGGACATGTGGCCCCGCACCACGTTGAGCAGCTGCGGGAGTTCGTCCAGGGAGGTGCGGCGCAGGAACGCCCCGACGCGGGTGACGCGCGGGTCCTGCTTCACCTTGAACAGCGGGCCGTCGCCGTTGTGGTTGAGATGGTCGAGGTCCGCCCGCAGCGCCTCGGAACCGGGGCGCATGGAACGGAACTTGAGCATGGTGAACTGGTCGCCGTAGCGGCCCACCCGCTGCTGGCGGAAGAGAGCGGGGCCGGTGCTGTCCAGCCGGACGACGGCGGCGATGACCAGCATGGGGAGCGCGAGCGGCACCAGGAGCACAGCGGCGAGTAAGCGGTCCAGCAGTTCCTTGGGCAGCCGGGCGGACCGCGAGAGGTCGGGGGCCCTCACATGGACCAGCGGCACCCCGTTGGCGGGGCGGACCGCGAGGCGGGCCGCGGAGATGTCGGCGAGCGTCGGGACCAGCAGGAAGTCGACGCCCTGCGCGGCCGCCGTCCAGGACATCCGGCGCACCGTGGCGGTGTCCAGTTCCGGGGCGGGCAACACCACCACGGTGCCGATGCCGAGGGCGCGGACCACGTCGTCCAGGTCGGCGACGCCGCCGAGCACCGGGAGGCCGGCCTTGCGGATCTCCGCCGCGTGCTCCGGATCGGTCAGGCACACGCCGGTGACCCGTAACTCCTGGGTGCCGCGCCGCAGTACGGCGACGAGTTCCAGGATGCCGTGCGCCGGGCCGACCAGGAGCGCCGGGCTGTGGTCCCGGCCCCGCGCCCACCGCCGGTGCAGCCTGCGGCGCAGCGTGCGGCGGACGGGAAGCCCCAACCCGGCGACCGGTAACGCAGCCATGGTCATGTCATGGAAGAGCGCGGAATCGGGGACGAACAGCCAGTACGTGACCGCGGCGAGCGCCGGCAGCGCCACGGCCCCCCGTACCACCCGCCGGTACTCCTCGCTCCCCAGCCCCAGGACGTCACGGTCGTAGGAGCGGTGGGCGAGCATGATCGCGATCCAGACCGGTGGCAGCACCAGGGCCACCGCCCACCGGCCGTAGGCCGCGTGGATCAGCAGCGCCGCGGCGACGGCCACCAGGCCGTCCGCGACCAGCAGCACCGAACGGTATCTGCGGTCCCAGGGTCTTCGGCGCGTCTCCGGACGCCTACGTTCCACTTCGATCGGCTCGTGCGTGACCTCAATGGTCATGGCCCCCCACCACACGCGCAGCTACCCCCGACCGTGAGCATGCGGGACGTGTGGTCACACGTCCTCGGTCAGGGCTGGATCGGCACCGGTGTGTCTCCTCCACACCCCGGCACCGACGTACGAGAAAGCTTTCGGCGGTTCCCCAACCGCCGCTTCACGCTTGCCTGTTGGCTTACTGCTCCCCGTCCGGCCCGCGGCGTCCGGCTTCGGCACGTGCCGTCATCGGCACGCTCCCCTCCGTCACCACCGGCCAGGCGAAGCTCAATCTAGACCATGGACCGCAGCGGCGGGAACAGTTGGACGAAACACACCTCGCGAGCGTGACACCGGCGGCATACTGCCCAGGTGACGAGCATCGTGATCCCGGCGCACAACGAGGCGCGCGTCATCGGGCGGCTCCTGGACGCGCTGCTGGCCGACCCCGCCGAGGAGGCGACCGACATCGTGGTCGTCTGCAACGGCTGCACGGACGACACCGCGCGGGTCGCCGCCGGACGCGGGCCGCGCGTACGGGTGGTGGAGATCCCGGTCCCGTCCAAGCACACCGCGCTGCGCACCGGCGACGACCACGCCCGCGGCTTCCCCCGGCTCTATGTGGACGCCGACGTGGTGCTCACGGGCGCCGGCGTCCGGGCGCTGGCCGAGCCCTTGGCCGACACCGCGTCCGGCGTCCTCGCCACCGCCCCGGTGCGGCGCATCCCGCTGGCCGGGTGCGCCTGGCGGGTGCGGGCGTACTACCGGGTGTGGCAGCGGCTGCCGGCCGTCCGCGAGGGGCTGTTCGGCCGGGGCGTGATCGCGGTCTCGGCGGCCGGGCACGCCCGGATCGCGGCGCTGCCGCCGCTGATGGCGGACGATCTGGCCGCGTCCCTGGCGTTCGCCCCCGGGGAGCGGCGGGTGGTCGGCGCCGCCGAGGTCGTGGTCCGCCCGCCGCGCACCTGGCGGGACTTGATCAACCGGCGGGTCCGGGCCGCGGTCTCCACCGCCCAGGTCGAACAGCGGCAGGGCCCGGCGGGCGCCTCGGCGCGCACCGGCGTGTCCGACCTCGCGGTCCTGCTCCGCGCGCGGCCGGGGCTGTTCGCGAGCGTCGCCGTCTTCGTCGCGGCGGCGGTCGTCGCCCGCCGCAGGGCGGCGCGGGCCGTCCGGAAGCGGGACTTCGACACCTGGCTACGGGACGACAGCAGCCGGCAGGACTGAGCGCACCCCCGACGGGAGTTCCGTACGTGTACCTCACCGATCGCTCCGCCCCGCCGGCGGCGGACCGCGCACCGGGCCGAAGACGCGGCCGGCGGCCGGGCGTCGCCCCGGTCGTGCTCGTCCTCGGCACGGTCAGCCTGATCACCGACGTCTCCTCGGAGATGGTCACCGCCGTCCTCCCGCTGTACCTCGTCACCACGCTCGGCTTCAGCCCGCTGGCCTTCGGCACCCTCGACGGTGTCTACAACGGCGTCGGCGCGCTGGTCCAGCTCACCGGCGGGCACCTCGCCGACCGGGTGCGCGGCCACAAGCTCCTCGCGGGGCTCGGTTACGGCCTGTCCGCCCTGGCCAAGCCGCTGCTGCTGGTCGCCGGGAGCATCGGCGCGCTCGGCGCGGTGCTCGCGCTGGAGCGGACCGGGAAGGGGCTGCGCACCGCGCCCCGGGACGCGATGATCTCCCTGTCCACGCCGGTGGCGCGCCAGGGCCGGGCCTTCGGAGTGCACCGGGCGATGGACACCACCGGGGCGATGCTCGGCCCGCTGGCCGCGTTCCTCATCCTGAGTGTGGCGGCCGACGGCTATGACGCGGTGTTCGGGGTGAGCGCGTGCGTCGCCGTGCTGGGCGTGCTGGTGCTGGTGCTGTTCGTGCCCGGCCGGCGACAGCGGCCCGCCGCGCCGCCCGGCGCGGTCGCGGACGCGGACGGGGGGCTGGCCCCGGTCCGGGTGCGGGAGGCGCTGGCCCTGCTGCGGCTGCCCCGGCTGCGGTCGCTGGCCGGGTGCGCTGCGCTGCTGGGCCTGACCACGGTCAGCGACGCGTTCCTCTACCTGCTGCTGCAACGCCGCGCGGAGGTCGGCGAGGAGTGGTTCACCCTGCTGCCGCTGGGCACCGCCGCGGTGTTCCTGCTGCTGGCCGTGCCGCTGGGCGCGCTCGCCGACCGGGTCGGCCGGCACACCGTGTTCCTCGCCGGACACGGGGCCCTGCTGACCGCGTACGGCCTGCTGCTGTGGGCCCCGGCCACCCCGCTGCTCGTGCCGCTGGTGCTGGCCCTGCACGGCGTGTTCTACGCGGCGACCGACGGGGTGCTGCCGGCCGCGCTGGCCGGGGTGGTGCCCGAGCACCTGCGGGCCAGCGGTCTCGCCCTCGTCGGCACCGGCCAGGCCCTGGCCCGGTTCGGCTGCTCCCTGGGCTTCGGCGCCGCCTGGACGCTGTGGGGCGACGGCCCGGCCCTCGCCGGCTCCGCGCTCGGCCTGCTGTGCTGCGCGGCCGTCGCCGGTTCGGTCCTGCGCCCGGCCCACGGGGACGACGGCCGCCGGTGACGCCCGTGGAAGCCGTACCGCCTGTGCCACGCGTGTCACGGATGACGTCCGTGAGATCCGTGCCCCTTGTGACGCCCATGAGACACGTGACGCGCGTGACGCCCGTGAGATCGGTGAGCCAGGTGATCTCCGTGAGACGTGTGACGCCCGTGAGCCACGAGGTGCCGGTGACCTCCGTGAGATCCGTGCTGCGGCAGATCTCCGTGCAACACGCGACGCCCGTGAGCCACGATGTGCGAGTGACCTCCCCGAGATCCATGCCGCGGCAGATCTCCGTGCAACACGCGACGCCCGTGGAACCCGTGCCGCTCGTGAGGCCCTTGGAACCCGTGCCGCCCATGACCTCCGTGAGACCCAGGCCGCCGGTGCCGCGGCGGGGGCGCCGGTGTCACCGCGTCCCCCGCACCTCCTCGTCGTCCACCGGTACGGGCACCGGCGGCCCACCGGTCCCGGGCCGGCGACCACCCGCCGAACGCCGGGGCACACCGGCACCGCCGCTCCCCCGGCCCCCACTCCCCCGGCCCCCGCTCACTCTCCGCGGCCCCGCGCACCCGCCGCCGACCGGCCCCGGACGGCCACCCCGGCCGCGGACGCCACGCCCCGCCCACCCCATGACCAGCACCGGCCACCACCGACCGCCCGCGAAACCCCGCCGACCGCCCCGCCGAAGCCCGCACCCCCGAGGACCCCATGACCTCGCTCCACCGCCGCCTCCTCGTCCTCGCCGTCGCGATCCTGCTCCTCGCCGGCGCCGCCACCGGCATGGTCCTGCGCGCCGCCGACCGGGCCGACCGCGCCGACCGGCCGCACGCGGGCGCCCCCCGCGCGCACGCGGGCGCGGTGACGCTGGGCCGGGAGGGCCGGCTGGCGTTCGTCAACGAGACCGCGGGACCGCACCGCACGGCGGTCGCCTCGGTGCCGGCCACGGCCCCGGGCGGCGACCGGACGGCCTCCGGCCTGAAGTGCGTACGCTTCTACGCGGCGGCCGGCACCGGCGTCTGCCTCCGGTCCGAGCCCGGTGTGCTCAAGCAGAGCCACCGCGCCCTGCTGCTCGACTCCGAGCTGCGCACCCGACGCACCTTCGCCCTCGCGGGGACGCCCAGCCGGGCCCGGGTCTCCCCCAGCGGCCGCTTCGCCGCCTGGACCGTCTTCGTCTCCGGCGAGTCCTACGCGTCCACCTTCTTCTCCACCCGGACCTCCATCCTGGACACCCGCACCATGCGGCTGATCCCGAGCCTGGAGACCTTCGCCATCACCCTCGACGGCGCGTCCTACCGCGCCGCCGACGTCAACTTCTGGGGAGTGACCTTCGCCGCCGACGACGACACCTTCTACGCCACCCTCAACACCGCGAACAAGACGTACCTGGTGCGCGGTTCGGTCTCCGAACGGTCGGTCACCACCCTGGCCGAGAACGTGGAGTGCCCCTCGCTCTCCCCCGACGGAACCCGGGTCGCCTTCAAGAAGCGGGTGCTGTCCCGGACCGACCTGTGGCGCGAGTACGTCCTCGACCTGCGCACCCTGCGCGAGACCCCGCTCGCCGAACGGCACAGCGTCGACGACCAGGCCGCCTGGCTGGACGACGACACCCTCGCCTACGCCCTGCCCGCCGACGGCGAGGTCGGTTCCAGCGACCTGTGGAGCGTGCCCGCCGACGGCTCGGGCAGCCCCCGGCTGCTGGTCCGAGGGGCGTCCTCTCCCGCGCCGCTCTGATCACCGAACGCCAGGAACCTCCCGCCGCCCGCCTCCCGCCCGCCTCCCGCCCTCCCCCACCCCCCACACCCGCCGTACGCGACGACGTACCGACGGAACGCGTCGGCGGACGCATTGACGGAAGCGCGTCCATGGGCCCAAGATCGACGGACACCACCGTGACAACGTTGTCGAACGGAAGGATCACGATGAGAGCGTGGAAACGGGCGTTCACCGGCGCGTTGACCGTCATCACTGTGGCCGCGGCCACCACCGGCGCCGCGCACGCCGGGGAACGGCCCCCGAGGTTCGCGGCCGACCCCACCACGCTGGTCGACACGTCGATCGGCAACAACGGCGACGGGACCACCTTCCCGGGCGCCACCACTCCGTTCGGCATGGTCCAGCTCAGCCCCGACACCCAGCTGAACAAGTACGCCTCGTACGACTACGCGCAGGACAGCATCCTCGGTTTCAGCCACACGCACCTCTCGGGCGTCGGCTGTCAGACGATGGGCAACATCCGGTTCATGCCGACCACCGGCACGGTGACCTCCTCCGATCCGGCGCGGTACGCGGCGGAGTTCAGCCATGACGACGAGCGGCGGGCACCGGGCTACTACGGCGTGACCCTCGCAGGCGGCATCGAGGCCGAGCTGTCGGCGACGCAGCGGACCGGGCAGCACCGCTACACCTTCCCCGACGGCGCGGACGCCGAGAACATCCTCGTCGAGGCCGGGCAGAGCAACGGCAGCACCTACGCCGGGGACGTCCGGGTGGTCGGCGACGACACCGTGGAAGGCTGGGTGCAGGGCGGCAACTTCTGCGGGGAGACCGGCAAGGAGCGCTACCGGGTCTACTTCAGCGCCCGGTTCGACCGGACGTTCTCGGCGTTCGGCACCTGGAGCGACGACACCCTCACCGCCGGGCGGCGGGAGGCGTCGCGGGGCGCTCAGCGGGCCGGTGCCTGGCTGACGTTCGACCCCGCCGGGGGGAAGCGGGTGGGCGCCTCGGTGGGCCTGTCCTACACCTCGGTGGACGGGGCGCGCCTGAACCGCCGGGTCGAGCAGCCCAGGTCGTTCGACCGGGCCCGCGCCGCCGCGCACGACACCTGGCGCGAGGAGCTGAGCCGGATGCGGGTGGCCGGCGGCAGCACCGCCGACCAGCGCACCTACTACACGGCGCTCTACCACTCACTGCTGCACCCGTCGGTCGGCTCCGACGTGGACGGCCGCTACCGCGGCTTCGACGACCAGGTGCACCGCGCGGACTCCCCCTACTACCAGATGTTCTCCCTCTGGGACACCTACCGTTCGCAGAACCAGCTGGTCGCGCTGCTGCACCCGGACCGGGCCGCGGACATGGCCCGGTCCCTGCTGCGTGTCCACGAGGACGCCGGCTGGCTGCCGCGCTGGGGGCTCGGCAACGGCGAGACCAACGTGATGAGCGGCGACCCGGTCACGCCGTTCGTCGTGGACCTGTACAACCGCGGCCTGCTCGACGACCGCACCGCCCGCGGGCTGTTCGCCGCGCTCTGGAAGAACGCCAACGAGGTCCCCGAGGACCAGTCCCTCTTCCGCGGCCGGGACGGCAACCCCTCGTACGTGGCGAACGGCTGGGTCGCCTACCGGAACCTGCCCGGTTACCTGTACGGCGACAGCCGCCAGGCGGGGTCGGCCACCCTCGAGTACGCCCTGGGCGACTGCGCGCTGTCCACGATGGCCGCGGGGCTCGGCCACCGGAAGAAGGCCGAGACGCTCGCCGCCCGCTGTGACGACTTCGCCCACCTGTGGGACTCCGGCGTCACCTCGAAGGGCTTCACCGGTTTCCCCGTGGCCCGGAACGAGGACGGCACGGCGGCCGGCACCACCGACCCCACGCAGTCCGGCGCCTTCCACGAGGGCACCGCGTGGCAGTACCAGTGGCTCGGCCAGCAGGACCCCGGGACCCTGTTCGGGCTGATGGGCGGCCGGGACGCGGCCGAGCGGCGGCTCGACGCCTTCTTCGACCTGCCGACCGTGCTCTCCGACCCGGCGAAGGCCGCCTCGGAGTCCTGGGTGACGGGCGCGTACGACTACCACGACAACTTCGCCTTCAACCCGAACAACGAGCCCGACTTCCACGCCCCGTGGATGTACGCGTGGACCGGCTCGCCGTGGAAGACCTCGGCGGTGCTGCGGGCGCTGCGCACGCTGTTCACCGACGACGTCTACGGCATGCCCGGCAACGACGACCTCGGCGCCACCTCGTCGCTGCTGGTGTTCGCCATGGCCGGGATCTTCGAGGCGCAGCCCGGCTCGGCGACGTACATCGTCTCGGCGCCGATGTTCGAGAAGGTCGAGATCCGGCCGGAGCACGGGCGCCGGATCACCGTCGTGGCCCCGGGAGCCGACGCCTCCGCCGCGCGGTACGTGTCCTCCGTGCGCACGGACCGGGGGACGCCGCGCGGGAGCTGGCTGTCCCACCGGGAGCTGCTGCGCGCCGGCACGATCCGGGTCGGGCTGTCGGACACGCCCACCGCGTGGGGGGTGGGCGCCGCGCCGCCCGCGGTGGCCGGCGACTGACGCGAACTGACGGGTGGGGGCGGTCTCCTCGGCGAGGGGGCCGCCCCCGCCGCTGTGTCCGGACGGCCTCCGTCACGACCATTGCCCCCACCGAGCCACCTCGCTATGTTAATCAGGAATCACATGCCTCGGAACGACCGAAAGCGCGGCGATCAGCGCACTTGCACGTGGTGAAGGCGTCGATGGCGCCGCCTGCTCACTCAGGGAAGCGAGTAAGTCAATGGAGAATCTCAACCGGAGAAGAGTTCTGTCCCTCGGTGCCGCGCTCGGTCTGGTGAGCGTGACGGCCCCCGCCAAGGCGTGGGCGTGGCCGTCGGCCGACTCGGTCGCGGGCAGTGGCACGGGCGCCGATCCGGCGTACGTCTGGGACGACGCGACCGACCCGCTGATGGCCTCGCTGCTCGACAAGGGCCTGGTCCCGTCGGTCAACAAGGCGATGGCGTCGTGGGTGAACAACGGCGATCCGCTGCCCGGCGGCCTGCCCGCCGACCTCACCGCGCACCTGCGCCAGGTCAACCGGCTGCCCTCGTGGGCCGACTCCGCGAAGCTGGCCCGTGCCGCCGACTTCAACCGGCGCCGGGACACCTACCTGTTCATGCTGTACGGCCTGGGCAGCGGCATCATGAGCACGGTGATCCCGCGCGAGGCCCGCAGCGTGTACTGGTCGGCGGGCGGGGCCGACATGCAGGACCGCGCGGCCAAGACGTTCACGTTCGGCTACGACCTGTCCCAGCTCAAGGCGTTCGAGCCGACCGGGCAGTTCGTCGTCACCGCCAACAAGACCCGGCTGGTGCACGCCGCGGTGCGGCATCTGCTGCCGCAGTCCCCGCACTGGGCGGGCGGCGCCGACCAGGACATCCCGATCAGCGCCGCCGACATCCTGGTCACCTTCCACAGCCTGGGCACCTACGTCCGCCGGAGGCTGCTGGACTGGAAGGTCCCGTTCCCGGCCGCGGACCAGGAGGCGTTCCTGCACTCCTGGCAGGTCGCCCTGCACCTGCTCGGTGTCCCGGACGCGTACATCCCGCAGACCTGGGCGGCGGCGGACGCCCAGTCGGCTCAGGTGCTCACGCCGATCCTGGCCCCGACGACGGAGGGCAAGGAGCTGGCCGAGGAACTGCTCGGGCTGACCGCGCAGATCGACCTCGGGGTCACCCGCGGTTTCCTCAACGAGTTCGTCCGCTACGTCCTCAGCGACGAGATCGGCGACTGGCTGGGGCTGCGGCGCGACTACGCGGCGGCGGCGCTGGTCCGCACGGCGTGGCCGGCGTACATCCTGTTCCGCGAGGGCCTGTCGCCGCTGATGCCCGGGACGTTCTACATGGTCGACCAGTTCGTGCGGGCCCTGGCCATGCTGTTCCTGAACAAGGGGTCCTCGGCGACCACCACCCCCATCACGATCCCGACCGGGAACCGTCCGGCGGGCTGAGCCGCCGGGCCCGGCCGCCCCGGGTGTCCGCGTCGCTTCACGGCGGGCGCGGGCACCCGGGGTCAGATCCCGAGGGCGCCCACGACCAGGGCGGTCACGGCGTCGCGGTGGGCCGGGCTGTCCCGCCAGCGCAGCCGGCGGCCGGCCTCCACCGCCGCCCCGAAGGCGGCGTGCACCAGCACCCGGGCCTGGCGGGGGTCCAGCTCCGGCCGGGCCAGGAGCAGTTGCTGCTCCCATACGGCGATGTGGTCGCGCTGCGCGAGGACCACGGGACGCCGCAGCCCGGCCGGCAGGCCGGCCACCTCGGCCTCGGCGACGCTGTTGAGCGCGGTGTACTCGAAGCTGTAGGCGACGTGGGTGGCGGCCAGCGCGACGAGCGCCTCGTGCGGGCCGGTCACCTCCTGGAGGCTGCGCTCCACTCCCTGGGCCAGCAGCCCGGCCGCCTGGAGGCAGGCCGCCGCGAGGATGTCGACCTTGCCGGAGTAGTGGCGGTAGAGCGCGGACGGCGCGAGTCCCACCTCCCGCGCGATCTGCCCGTTCGTCACATGGGCGAAGCCGTCCCGGGCGAACAGCGGGATGGCGGCGGCGAGGATCTCCGCGCGGCGGGTGCGCGGCACCGGCCGGGCGGGCAGCTCGACCGCGCGGGCGAGCCGCCGGGGGGCCGCGGGGTCGGTGAGGGCCACCCGCAGGGCCGCCGCCGACAGCAGGTCCTCGGCCCGGCGCCCGGCGATCGAGGTGCGGTGCATCGTGACGGACCCGATCGCGCCCAGGGCCGCCGCGGCCCGCAGCCGCCCGTCGGGCAGGGCGTAGGCGCGCTGCACCGCCGCGTCCACCCGGCCGACGACCCGCCCGAACTTGGCGCCGAGACGGCGCCGGTCGGCGCGGGTGAGGAACCTGGCCTCCCAGCGGTACAGGCCGCCCGCGGCGCGGTGGGCGACGGTGACCCGGGTGACGGCGCGGAGCACGTCACGCAGCGGCGCCCCGGCGGGCACGTCGTCGAGGGCGGCGACGAGCCCGTCGGCCATCACGTCGGCGCACTCGGCGAACAGCGCGTACTTGTTGGGGAAGTGCCGGTACAGCGCCGCGGCGGTGATCCCCACGCCGGAGGCGATCTCCTCCATGGACGCGGCGTGGTAGCCGCGCTCGCTGAAGACGCGCCCGGCCGCCTCGACGATCTGCTGCCTGCGGTCACGGGGCCGGGTGGCCGCGGTCGGTTCGACGGTCACGGCCGAACGGGCGGGTGCGGGGAGAACGAGGCCATACGGGTCAGTCAATCACATCCGGTCCGGCGCCCCGGTGGACCCGGCGGGCGGCCAGGGTGCGCGGCAGGGCGCGCCGGCGGCGGACCTGTTCGCGCCCCCGGCAGGGCTCGCGGCGGCCCTCGTACTCGCTCGCCGGGCGGGGCGCCGACGGGGTGGTGGCGGCACCCGCTGCACGGACGGCCGTACGTCCGGGCGGCGGCGCTGCCCGCGCCCGGTACGGACGGACCTGGTGTGCGGTGCGGGGCGCGCCGAGGATGACGGAACGGGAACCCGCACCTCTCCGCGGGTCTCCGCACCACCTCCGCACGTCCTCACGCCGGGAAGCGCCGTCCCCATGCAGCTGCACCAGGTAACCCGTCCCCGGACGGGCGGTCCCGCCGCCCGCACCGCCGCGAAGAGCGTCCCCGTGGCGCCGCTGGCCGCTCTCCAGCGCAGCGCGGGGAACGCCGCGGTCTCCCGGCTGGTCGCGGCGCGGCGCAGCGCCGCCGGTCCCGGCCGGGGACCCGCGGTGCCGGTGCAGCGCGCGGAGGACGACTCGCCCGGCGGTGCCCGGAGCGAGGCGACGTCGTTCGAGACGGTCACGCTCCAGCTCCAGGTCCGCCAGGACCACAACTCCCTCGGGCGGGACTTCGTCGCGGGGCACTTCGGTCACGCCTGGGTGGCCCTCTACACCGACCGGACACCGGCGCGGACGGCCTGCACGACGTACGGCTTCTTCCCGCAGAAGCGGCCCAGCGCCGCCAACCCCTTCGAGACGGTGGACGGAGCGGTGCACGTCAACAGGGACCAGCCCGCCGCGGCGAGCACCCGGACGTCGGTGCTGCTGAACCGGGACCAGCTCGCCAAGGCACACCAGTACATCGACGCGCACATGAACGCCAAGTACAACCTCGCCACGTACAACTGCACGTCCTTCGCCCGGGGGGTGTACAAGGCCGCGACGGGCAGGGACGCGCCGGGGCTCGGGCTGCCGCTGCTGGAGAATCCCAACGCGATCCAGCAGGCGATGCGGCTGCGCAACCGGCGCAAGGGCATGCCCGCGGAGGGGCACGAGATCACCGACTACCAGCTGACCGCGCGCGACGGGGACGACGAGGACGACGACTTCACCGCCGGTGACCGGCCGTACCGTCCGGAGGGCGGGCTGGTCGAACTGGCGCCGCTGCCCGCACCCGGCGGGGCGGAGCCGGGCGACGCGGAGCGCCGGCTGTCCATCGGCTGACACAGGGAAGGGAGGCCCCCATGGGTCCGTTGCCCGGGGAGTACCGGGTCGTCGGCACGATCACGGAGCTGGCGACCGGGCCGGTGCCCGCGAAGTTCCCGGACACCGCGCCCGACCGGGAGGCCCGGCTGGTGCTGGACGTGCGGGCGGTGCGCGGGTTCCTCGGGCGCCGTGATCCCGCGCGTCTCGGGTGCACGCGGTTCTTCGCCGCGCCCGAGGCGGCGGAGCGCTTCCGCGTCGGCGACACGGTGGCGGTGACCGTACGACGCTCCCGCCCCTGGGTGGCCCGTGCCGTCGAACCCGCGACGGGGCCTCAGTGGAGGGCGGGCCGGTAGACCAGCTCATGGACGCGGCCGTCCAGGAGGCGGCTGCCGGTCAGCTCCAGGTCGAAGTCGGCCGCGTCCCGGAAGACCGGCTCGGCGCCGGTGCGGCCGGTGATGACGGGGAAGACGGTGATCTGCAGGCGGTCGACCAGGCCGGCGGCGAGCAGGGCGCGGTTCATGGACAGGCTGCCGTGCGAACGCAACGGCACGTCGGACTCCTGCTTCAGCCGGGCGACGACGTCGACCGCGTCACCGGCGGCGACGGTCGCGTCCGGCCAGTCGAGGGGATCTTCCAGTGTCGTCGACACCACGGTGGCGGGCAGGTGCCGCATCCGGCTGACCCACGGGTCGTGCAGTTCGGAGTCCTCGGCGGCGGTGGCCAGCATCGACGCGAACAGCCGGTAGGTGTGCGCCCCGAACACCATCCGCTGCTCGGTGTCGTACAGGGCGAGGCGGTGGTCGAGCAGTTCGGGTCCCTGCTTGCCCCAGTAGCCGGTCCAGTCGCCGCCGGCGGCGCCGTAGCCGTCGAGGCTGGAGAAGACGTCGAAGGTGTAGGTGGCGGTCATGTCGGTCTCCCGGGTGGCTCGGCGGTCGGTCACCAGGGCAGACCGGGCGGACGCCCGGAACTCATCGCTCCGGCGGGGACCGCGCGGCCCCGCCGCCGGCGCGACGGCCCGCTCGTCACACCGGCGGCGGGGCGGTCGCGCCCGGTCGGCGGACGGCGTGTCCCCCGCTCACCTCCCACTCCCCGGCCGGTGACCAGGGCCCGGTGCGGCCGGCGGAGCCGGGGGCGCGGTCGCGGTACCCGCCGGCGTTCCAGGACGGCCGCTGAACGCGGTCCGTCCGGTGGAAGCCGACCGTGCGGGTGCCGGTGACCGAGCCGTTGGCCGAGGTCACCTCGATGGTGCGGGTGGTGGACCCGGACGCGGACGACGGGACGACGTCACCGCCACTGGTGATCCGCACCCGCGCGCCGGGCGCGGCGGCCACGGCGCCCACGGCCGGGACCCACCCGTTCGCCGGCCGGTCCACGACGTATGTGGACACCCCCGGGTCGAACCCGTCGACCGGCACGCCGCCCACGGTGATCGCGGTGGCGTCGGCGACGCTCGCCTTCGTTTGCGTCGGGGAAGCCGGTCACGGTGACCGACCCGTCGGCGGTCACCTCCACGTCCGCCGCCATCGCGGCGGCCAGGTTGATCCGCTGCCGGCTCGGCCCGCCGTCGCCGGTGAGGTCGAGCGGATAGCCGGAGTCCGTCGCCGTCGGCTCCAGGATCTGTCCGCGCTGCTCGGCGGTGAGGTCCGGGAAGACCGTGCCGGGCAGCGCCGCCGCGTCGTGCGGGACGTCCATCGCCCGACCGGCCTCGCCGACCTGCGAGAAGCCGTACGTCGGGCGCCGCGTGCACGGATCGACGGCCTCCGCCGTGCTCGGCCCGGCGCAGGGGTCGCCCGCGCACGCGGTGAGCGTGCCGCCCTACCCCCGCGCCGCGCACCGCGCGAGCAGCACGTTCCGTGTCTTGGTGTGGGCCTCGGCGAGGCACTGGGGCCTGTCGTTCGGATCAGGTCGCGGGGAATGGGCTGCGTCTTCCTCGCGCCGGTGAGCGGGGCCTGGTGCGTGCGGATGCGAGGCGGAGGAGGGAGTCGACGCGGAGCGTCGGCGAGTGACGACAACGCGGCAGGTGCGCGTGCCAGGCCCCGCGTCCGCGGCGTGATCCGAACGACCGGCCCCAGGTCCGCCCACCGGTGCGCGACGGTGGCCTGGGCGGTCATCCGGCCGCCCCTGACGTCGAGCGGGTGGTGGAAGCCGAGGACGATCCGATGGGCGCGCGCCGTCCTCGCCGACGCGCCCGGCGAGGACGCCGACGGCGTCGGCCGCACGGCATCGCGCCCCGGCGCCGCCACCGCCTCCGGCATCTCACAGGGAGGAGCCGTACACCGGGCGAACGCGACGCGTACAGGGGGTAGGCGCGGGTCACTGCGGCGGACGGCGGCCCTGGCATCCGTAGCCGTACGGTCCGAGGAGTGGGAAGACCTGGCGCGACCGGGGCGTTGTGGGCGATGCTGGGGGTGAGCGGCGCCGTCGTGCGCCCCGCGACGACGGAGGTGAGGGACGTGACCCACGCGGTCCGTACCGTGCGCCTGCGCTGCCGCCGGCACATCGATCTCCAGCGTGTGGCCGGCGCGCTCTGTCGTTCCTGACGCCTGCGCCGCAGCCGTGACCCGGGCCCGTGAGGGCCTCGTGTGCCCGCGCGCTCCCCCATGTCCCGTTCCCCGTCCCGCCGTCGGCCGGTGCGGTCGTCCGCGTACGCCCGGACGCCCCCGCCCGGACGGCCGGACCGCTTCCCCTCTCCAGGAAGGCAGCCTCGTGTCCCCGACTTCCCCTCCTCCCCTGCGTCTCGCCGTCGCGCTGGACGGCACCGGCTGGCATCCCGCGTCCTGGCGCGACCCCGTCTCCGAGCCCCGGGCGCTGTTCAGCGCCGGGTACTGGGCGGGGCTGGTCGCCGAGGCCGAACGCGGCCTGCTGGACTTCGTCACCATCGAGGACGGCCTGGGCCCCCAGTCCTCGCACTTCCTCGACCCGGACGAGCGCACCGACCAGGTCCGCGGCCGGCTCGACGCGGTGCTGATCGCCGCCCGGGTGGCGCCGCTGAGCCGGCACATCGGGCTGGTGCCGACCGTGGTGGCCACGCACACCGAGCCGTTCCACCTGTCCAAGGCGATCGCCACCCTGGACTATGTCAGCGGGGGCCGCGCGGGACTGCGGGTGCAGATCACGGCCCGGCCGAACGAGGCGGCGCACTTCGGCCGCCGCACCGTCCCCCGCATCGCCGCCTACGACGACCCGGCGGCGTGGGACGTGGTGACCGAGCTGTTCGACGAGGCCGCCGACTACGTCGAGGTGGTGCGCCGGCTCTGGGACAGCTGGGAGGACGACGCCGAGATCCGGGACGCGGCCACCGGCCGGTTCATCGACCGGGACAAGCTGCACTACATCGACTTCGAGGGCCGGCACTTCCGTGTCAAGGGCCCCTCGATCACGCCCCGTCCGCCGCAGGGCCAGCCCCTGGTCACCGCCCTCGCGCACGACACCGTGCCCTACCGGCTGGTGGCCCGCTCCGCCGACGTCGGCTTCACCACCCCGCACGACACCGGCCAGGCCCGCGCGATCGTCGCCGAGATCCGCGCCGAGCAGGCCGCCGCCGGACGGGCCGGCGAGCCGCTGCGCGTCTTCGCCGACCTGGTGGTCTTCCTCGACGACGACCCGGCCGCCGCCGCCGCCCGCCGGGACCGGCTGGACGCCCTCGCCGGGGAACGGTTCACCAGTGACGCCCTGGTCTTCACCGGCTCACCCACCCGACTCGCCGACCTGCTGCTGGAGTTCCGGGCGGCGGGGCTGTCCGGGTTCCGGCTGCGGCCCGGCGTGGCCGGCCACGACCTGCCGGCGATCACCCGGGGGCTCGTCCCCGAACTGCAGCGCCGCGGCGCGTTCCGCCGCGCCTACGAGTCCGGCACCCTGCGCGGCCTGCTCGGACTGCCCCGCCCCGGCAACCGCTACGCCGCGGCCTGAGCGAAGGAGACCCGTCCGACCATGAGCAAGCCCGTCAAGCAGATCCACCTGGCCGCCCACTTCCCCGGCGTCAACAACACCACCGTGTGGAGCGACCCGAGGGCCGGCAGCCACATCGAGTTCAGCTCCTTCGCGCACTTCGCCCGCACCGCCGAGCGCGCCAAGTTCGACTTCCTCTTCCTCGCCGAGGGACTCCGGCTGCGTGAACAGGGCGGCAAGATATACGACCTGGACGTCGTGGGCCGCCCGGACACCTTCACCGTGCTGGCCGCGCTCGCCGCCGTCACCGACCGGCTCGGCCTGACCGGCACCATCAACTCCACCTTCAACGAGCCGTACGAGGTGGCCCGCCAGTTCGCCAGCCTCGACCACCTCTCCGACGGGCGGGCGGCGTGGAACGTCGTCACGTCCTGGGACGCCTTCACCGGGGAGAACTTCCGCCGCGGCGGCTTCCTGCCGCGGGAGGAGCGCTACTCCCGCGCGAAGGAGTTCCTCACCACCGCGCACGAGCTGTTCGACTCCTGGCAGGGGGACGAGATCGTCGCCGACCGCGAGACCGGGGTCTTCCTCCGCGACGCGAAGGCCGGGGCGTTCGTCCACGAGGGGCACCACTTCGACATCCACGGCCGGTTCAACGTCCCGCGCAGCCCGCAGGGCCGCCCGGTGGTCTTCCAGGCCGGTGACTCCGACGAGGGCCGCGAGTTCGCCGCGTCGAGCGCCGACGCCATCTTCAGCCGGTACGCCGCCCTCGACACCGGCCGGGCCTTCTACACCGACGTCAAGTCCCGCCTCGCCCGGTACGGCCGCCGGCCGGACCAGCTCCTCATCCTGCCCGCCGCCACCTTCGTCCTCGGCGACACCGACGCCGAGGCCGAGGAGATCGCCCGCGAGGTGCGCCGGCAGCAGGTGAGCGGCGCGACCGCGCTCCGGCAGCTGGAGTGGGTGTGGAACCGGGACCTGTCCGGCTACGACCCCGACGGGCCGCTCCCGGAGGTCGACCCGCTGCCCGGCGAGCACACCGTGGCCCGCGGCCGGGCGCAGGTCCGCATGTACCGCGATCCGCTCGCCACCGCCCGCGAGTGGCGGGAACTGGCCGCGGCCAACGGCTGGTCCATCCGCGACCTGGTCATCCACACCGGCAACCGGCAGAACTTCGTCGGCTCCCCCGACACCGTCGCCCGGACCATCGACGCCTACGTCCAGGCGGACGCCGCCGACGGGTTCATCCTCGTCCCGCACCTCACCCCGGGCGGACTGGACGAGTTCGCCGACCGGGTCGTGCCGCTCCTCCAGGAACGGGGCGTGTTCCGGGCCGACTACGAGGGCAGCACGCTCCGCGACCACCTGGGGCTGGACCACCCCGACGGGGCGCGCGGGAAGCGGGCGGCGTCGTGAGGTTCCTGGCGATCACCCTGATCGTGCACCGCCCCGACCGCGTCACGGGCGTGCTGAAGCCGACCCGGGACCGCTTCCGCGAAGTGCTCGACAACGCGCTGCTCGCCGAGGAGCTGGGCTTCGACGGCTTCGGCGTCGGAGAGCGGCACGAGCGGCCGTTCCTCTCCTCCTCCCCGCCCGTGGTGCTCGGCCACATCGCCGCGCTGACCCGCCGCATCCGGCTGTTCACGGCGGTGACCACGCTGAGCCTGCTGGACCCGGTCCGCGCCTACGAGGACTACGCCACCCTCGACCACCTCTCCGGGGGCCGTCTCGAACTGATCATCGGCAAGGGCAACGGCAGCGCCCAGCGCGACCTGTTCGCCGTCACACCCGAGGACCAGTGGGACCGCAACGCCGAGAGCTACGAGGTCTTCCGGCGGCTGTGGCGGCACGGCCGGGTGACCGCAGCGACCCGGTTCCGTCCGCCGCTCACGGACGCCGAGGTGTGGCCGCGGCCGTTCCAGCGGCCGGTGCGGGTCTGGCACGGCAGCGCCACCAGCCGGGAGTCCGTGGACCTCGCCGCCCGGTACGGGGACCCGCTGTTCTCGGCGAACGTGACCCACCCGGTGGAGCCGTACGCCGACCTGGTCCGGTACTACCGCGAGCGCTGGGCGCACCACGGGCACGACCCGGCGGCCGTCGCGGTCGGCGCGGGCACGGCCGGCGTGTACGTGGCCCGCACCTCGCAGGAGGCCCTCGCGGCCTACCGGCCCGTCTTCGAGAGCAACCTCGCCTTCCAGCGGGAGACGGGGCTGCCGGTGGTCTTCGAGACCCTGGAGGACTACGTGGAGCGCAGCTCCGCGCTGGTCGGCAGCCCGCAGCAGGTGATCGAGAAGGTCCACCGGTACCACGAGCGGCTCGGGCACACCGTGCTGCACCTGCACGCGGACGCGGGCGGCCTGGACGACCGTGCGCACCGGCGCTCCCTGGAACTGTTCCAGTCCGCGGTGGCCCCGGTGCTGCGCGCGGAGATCCCCGACCCGCCGTTCCCGTGGGAGCCGGTGGCGCCCGACACCGGGCGGGAGCCCGCGCGGGTCTGACCCGGGCGGGGCGCGGGGCGGTGCCGCGCCCCGCCCGGTCAGGGCAGGCGCGGCACGCTGTCCAGCAGGCGGCGGGTGTAGGGGTGGCCGGGGGCGCCGAGCACCTGGGCGGTGGTGCCCTGTTCGACGATCCGGCCGTGCTCCAGGACGGCGGTGCGTTCGCACAGGGAGGCCACGACGGACAGATCGTGGGAGACCATCACCAGGGTCAGGCCGCGCTCCCGCTTCAGTTCGGCCAGCAGCTCGACCACCTTCACCCGGGTGGTGACGTCGAGGGCGCTGACGGGTTCGTCGGCGAGCAGGACACGGGGGTCGCAGACGGTCGCGCGGGCGATGGCGATGCGCTGGCGCTGCCCGCCGGAGAACTCGTGCGGATAGCGCTCGGCGGCGTCGGCGGGCAGGCCGACCCCTTCGAGGGCGGCGGCCACCTTGGGGGCGGCGCCCGCCCGTGAGTCCAGGCCGAGGGAGCGCAGCGGCTCGGCGACGATCGCGCCCACCCGGCGGCGCGGGTCGAGCGAGGAGTACGGGTCCTGGAAGACGCACTGCACGCCGCGCCGGAAGCGCCGCATCTGCTCCCGGTCGCGCGGGGCGAGGGGGGCGCCGTCGAAGCGGACCTCCCCGGCGGTGGGCCGGGCCAGGCCCAGCAGGAGCCGCAGCAGGGTGGTCTTGCCGGCGCCGGACTCGCCGACCAGGGCGAGGCTCTCGCCGGGCCGTACGGCCAGGGAGATCCCGCTGACCACGTCGGTGCGGGCGCCCCGGTAGCGGGCGGCGACGCCGGTGAGTTCCAGTACGGGGGTCACGGCGCGCTCCTCAGGTCCAGGGCGGACTCCAGCGCGCGGGCGCTGGCGACCAGGTCGCGGGTGTACGCCTCGCGGGGGGCGCCCACGATGTCCCGTACCGCGCCCTCCTCGACGGCCCGGCCGTCCTTCATGACCAGGACCCGGTCGGTGACCTTGGCGACGACGGCGAGGTCGTGGCTGACGAACAGCACGGCCATCTCGCGTTCGCGGACCAGGGTGTCGATCAGGTCGAGCATCTCGGCCTGTACGGACACGTCGAGGGCGGTGGTGGGCTCGTCGGCGATGAGCAGTGCCGGTTCGCAGGCCAAGGCGGCGGCGAGGGCGACGCGCTGGCGCTGGCCACCGGAGATCTCGTGCGGGAAGGCGCGGGCGACGCGCCCGGGTTCGGGCAGCCGGACCCGGTCGAGCGCCTCGTACGTGGCGTCGCGCAGCGCCCGGCCCTTCAGTCCGGTGCGGCGGGCCAGCGGGCCGGCGATCTGCCGGCCCACCCGCATCAGCGGGTCGAGGGCGGTCAGCGGCTCCTGGAAGACGACGGCGGCGTCCCGGCCGCGCAGCGCGGTCAGCCGCTTCTCCGGGGCGCCGACGACCTGGGTGCCGGCCAGGACGGCGCTGCCGGTGACCGTCATGCCCTCGGGCAGCAGGCCCAGCACGGCGAGGGTGGTGAGGGACTTGCCGGAGCCGGACTCGCCGATCAGGCCGAGGCGTTCGCCGCTGTCGACCGTGAAGGACAGATCGGTGACGAGGGTCCGGCCGCCGGCGGCGCGGACGGTCAGTCCGGAGACGTCGAGCAGGGTCATGACCGCCTCCCGCGGCCCGCCGGGTCGAGGACGTCGCGCAGCCCGTCGGCGATCAGGTTGACGCCGATGACGAGCAGCACGAGGAGGACGCCGGGGGCGAGGGCGCCGGCCGGTGCGGTGGTGAAGGTGGCCTGCGCCTCCTGGAGCATGCGGCCCCAGGACGCGTTGGGCGGCGGGGCGCCCAGGCCCAGGTAGGACAGTCCGGCCTCGGCGAGGACGGCGAGGCCGAACTGGAGGGCCAGGTTGACCACCAGGGTGGGCCAGATGTTCGGCAGGACGTGCCCGGCGACCGTGCGCGGCCAGGAGGTGCCGGAGGTGCGGGCGGCGGTGATGTAGTCCTGGGTGAGGACCCGTTTGACGAGGATGCGGACCAGGCGGGCGACGACCGCGCTCTGCGCCAGGCCGATGGCGAGGACCGCCGAGCCGAGGGTGGCCGACCGGGCGGCGACCACCAGCATCGCGAGGAGCAGCGTCGGGAAGGCGATGAGGATGTCGAGGAACGCGGAGAGCGTGTCGTCGAGCCAGCCCTGCGCGAACGCGGCGAGCACGCCGAGCGTGACGCCGATCAGCGCGGCGACGGCGACCGAGCCGAGGCCCGCGCCGAAGGCGATCCGGGAGCCGGTCATCAGCTGGGTGAACAGGTCGCGGCCGAGCTTGTCGGTGCCGAGCAGGTGCCCGTCGCCGGGTCCGGCGAGCCGGCCGCCGGAGGTGTCGTCGGGGCCGTAGGGCAGCCACAGCAGGGAGACCAGGGCGAGCAGCGCGACCAGGCCGGTCAGCACGGCGCCGGCGGTCAGGGTGACGGAGGTGCGGCGGGTGGGGCGCTTCGCGCGCGGCTCGGTGGCGAGGAGGTCGGTGGGCGTGGTCATCGGGCGCCTCCCGAGAGCCGGCCGCGCAGCCGCGGGTCGACGATCCGCTGGACGAGGTCGGCGAGGAAGCCGATGAGCAGCACCGCGAGGGTGGAGACGAACAGGACGCCCTGGATGACCGGGTAGTCGTGCTGGGCGATGCCGGTGGCCAGCAGGGAGCCGAGGCCCGGCAGCGCGTACACGGACTCCACGACGACCGCGCCGAGCAGGGTGGAGGCCAGCTCGATGCCGAGGACGGAAATGACGGGCACGGAGGCGTTGCGCAGGCCGTGGCGCCACATGGCGGTGCCGAAGCTCTCGCCGAGGGCGCGGGCGTTGCGCAGGTAGTCGCTGCCGAGCACGTCGAGGGTGGCGGAGCGGACGTAGCGGATGAGGGAGGCGCTCATCACCAGGGCGATGGTGACGACCGGCAGGACCAGGGAGCGGATCGCGTCGCCCGGGGCGGCCCAGCCGTCCTGCGGGAAGCCGCCGGCGGGCAGCCAGCCCGCGTTCAGCGCGAACACCGCGATGAGGATCATGCCGAGCCAGAAGACGGGGACGGCGATGCCGAGCTGGGAGACGCCGCTGAGCAGGGCGCCGTACCAGGTGCGGCGCTTGTGGGCGGCGACGAATCCGGCGGGTACGGCGATCAGGACCGCGAGGACGAACGCGGCCAGGGTGAGCGGCACGGTGACGTTCAGGCGGGCGGTGACCTCGGGGCCGACCGGCAGCGAGCTGACGAAGGACGTGCCGAGGTCACCGGTGGCGAGCTGCCCGAGCCAGTGGGTGAACTGTTCGGGCAGCGGCCGGTCGGAGCCGATGGCGTGCCGGGCCGCGGCGATCTGCTCGTCGCTGGCGCCGACCGCGGTGAGGGCGTTGGCCGGGTCGCCGGGCAGCATCCGCAGCAGGACGAAGAGCACCACGCTCGCCAGGGCCAGCGACACCACCAGGAAGGCGAGCCGGCGCAGCAGGTAGCGGGCCATCAGCCCTTCTTCTTGATGTCGTAGGCGAAGAACTGCGAGTTCAGGCCGTTGACCGGGTAGCCGGAGAGGTTCTTGTGCGCGACGACGAGCTGCGGGTACAGGTACAGCCAGTCGCTGGCCGCGTCCTCTGCGGTCTTGCGGTTGACCTTCTTCAGCAGCTCGGTCTGCTCGTCGGTGGTGGAGGCCGCCTCGGCCTGCTTCACCCACTCGGTGACCTGCTTGTCGTCGTAGCCCCAGTAGAAGTCGGGGTTGCCGTACCAGACGAGGTCGCGGTCGTTGACGTGCTCCTGGAGCGTGGCCGTGAAGTCGTGGTTCTTGTAGACCTTCGTGTACCACTCGTCGGGCGTGATCGTGTTGATCTCGACGGTGATGCCGACCTTGGCGAGTTCGGACTTGATGAACGTCGCGGCGGTGGGGTGCGGGTCGTAGTTGGGGGTGTCGAGGGTGAAGCTGAAGCCCTTGGCGTAACCGGCCTCCGCGAGGAGCTTCTTGGCCTTGGCGACGTCGTGGGCGTTGACGTCGGTGAGGTCCTCGTACCAGGGGTCGGTGGGCGGCACCATCGAGCCGATGAGCTTGCCGTAACCGCCCCAGACGGACTCCAGGAGCTTCTTGTCGTCGATGGCGGCGGAGACGGCCTGGCGGACCCTGACGTCGGTGAAGGGCTTGGCCTTGTCGTTGAAGGCGAGCAGCAGCTTGGTGGTCGAGTCGCCGTCGTTGACCGTGTAGTCGCCGTTGCGCTTGAACTGCTCCAGGGCGTCCGGCGACTGCTCGCTGGTGACCACGTCGACGGCGTTGGTCAGCAGCGCGTTGTTCAGCGCGGTGGCGTCCTTGTAGTAGTGGAAGACGACCTGCTGGTTGGCGGCGGCGTCGCCCCAGTAGCCGGCGAAGCGCTTCAGGCTGAGCGCGGAGCCGCGGGTCCACTTGTCCAGGGTGTAGGGACCGGTGCCGTCCTCGCCGGTCTTCAGGTCCTTCGCCGCGGAGTCGATGATCCAGACGTAGGAGAGGTTGTAGACGAAGGAGATCGACTTCTGCGACAGCGTGACCCGGACGGTCCTCGGGTCGGGGGTGGCTATCTCCTTGACGACTTCGAGGTTGCTCTTGCGGGCCGACTGGGAGTCGTCGGCGAGCACCTTCTCCAGGCTGTACTTGACGTCGTCGCTGGTGAGTTCCCCGCCGCTGTGGAACTTCACGCCGTCGCGGAGGGTGAAGGTGTACGTGAGGCCGTCGTCGCTGACCTTGTAGTCCTGGGCGAGGAGCTTCTCCACGTCGCCGTCGTCGGTGAGCCGGAACAGGCCCTCGTAGACGTTGCCGTTGAGCGCCTCGGTGACGCCCTGGCCGCCGCCCGCGGTGTTGTCGAGGTTCTGCGGCTCGTAGAGCGAGCCGATGTTCACGGTGGCGTTCTTGTTCCAGGTGCCGCCGGAGGCGCCGGAGCCGTTCGAGCCGCCGCAGGCGGTGAGGGCGAGGGAGAGGACGGCCGCGGAGGTGACCGCGTACAGGGGTGTCTTGCGCAGGGACATGGGTGGCTGCCTTCGGGCTGCGGGGAGGACGGGAAGAGGGGGCGATCAGTGCTGTGCGGTGAAGCCGTCGCGGAAGACGGGGAGCTTCTCACCGGCCCGGACGGGCAGGTGGAGCCGGTTCTGCCGCGGCGGCATCGGACAGTTGTACTGATCGGAGAATCCGCAGGGCGGTACGAAGGCCCGGTTGAAGTCGAGGACCACCCGGTGTTCGTCGTCCGTGCGCTCGACGAAGAGGAAGCGGCCGGCGCCGTAGGTGGTGTCGCCGTTGGTGGGGTCGCCGAAGACGAGGAGCAGGGTGCCGTCGTCGTCGAAGGCGCTCAGGGTGTAGTCGCGGCCGTCGATCGTGAGGGCGATGTCCCCGGGGACGACCAGGTCGCGGGTGCCGCCGTTGTCCCGGATGTGCTCGAAGGCGACGCGGCGGGCGCCGGGGACCGGGGTGTAGGTGGCCTCCAGGACCCACGCGGGGTCGTAGGGGAAGACGTCCACGTGGTCGAAGGCGGTGAGCGCGGGCGCGGCCGCGTCCCAGAAGCGCAGGCCGTGCTCGGGCTCGCCGGTGACCCGGTCGGTGCGGCTGAGTGTGGTGACCGTCACGGTGCCGGGCAGGCCGGTCCGGGCCGCGTCCGCGTCGGGGCGCTCACCGGCGGGCAGCCAGCGGGTCTCGACCAGGGCGAGGTTGCCGGTGGGGGCGGTGAGCGCCGCGCGGCGCCGGGCACACCAGGCTTTCCACTCCGCCGCGGGGTCGGAGGGAGCGGAGGCGGCGGTGGGCTGGTGCACGGCGTACTCGTCATTCGGCTAGGAGGGGGCCGGTGCCATCGTCGCCCGAGCGCCGATAGTTGGCCAAAGCAGGTTCTTTATCGGCCATAAGGTCATCTAATGTCAAACGGACGTTTCACCTGTTGAGACGGGTGTCCACGCGGATACGGACAGTCCCGCACCTCCTCGGCCGCGCCCCGCCGGGCCCGGCACGGCCCGCCGGACCCCTCAGGCCCGGATCGCGGAGATGTCGAACTGGAGCCGGATCCTCTCGCTCACCATCGCGCCGCCCGCTTCGAGCCGCTGGTTGTACACCAGGCCCCACTCGGTCCGGTCGATGGTGGTGGTGCCGTCGAAACCGGCCCGTTCGTAGCCGAAGGGGTCCATGACCGAGCCGAGGTAGTCGAGGTGCAGGTCGACGGGCCGGGTGACGCCGCGGATGGTCAGGTCCCCGGTCATCCGGAAGGTCTCCCCGCCCTCGTGGACGGTGGACGTGCTGCGGAACTCCATCTCCGGGTGCCGGCTCGCGTGGAAGAAGTCGGGGCCGACGAGATGCCCGTCGCGCTGCTCCACCCCGGTGTCGACGCTGGCCACCCGGATGACGAGGCGGGCCCGGGAGCGCTCGGGGCGGGCCCCGTCGAAGTACAGCTCGCTGTCGTAGTCGGTGAAGGCCCCCCGGACGGTCGTCACCATCGCGTGCCGCACGGAGAACCCGATGCGGCTGTGCGGGCGGTCGATGGTCCACGCGCCGGTCAGTGCCCGCAGCCGGGGGTCGAGCGCCACCCCGGCGGCTGCCTCCTCCCCGGCGGCCGTGCCGAAGTCGACGGGGGACGCCGGCTCGACGGTCGCGGTCTGGCGACGGCTGAAGATACCCATGGTCGTAAACCCTTTCGACTCGATCCCTCCGTGCTATCACGGAGCCGGCGCGCGACGGCCGGTGAAATGGGCGTCTCCGTCCGGCCTCCATGCCGCCGACCGGGAAGCTCCACAGGTTCCCCCCGACTCGGCCGGCCCCCGCACCGGCTCCGGGGTCTTGACCTCGCGGGAAACCCTCCCTAAGGTCCTCGCACTCTCGCGGGTACATCGATTAACCACTCGTTAACCGCAACGGTTGACCACCTCGGTTGGAGACACCCCCCTGTGCGCCCACCGCTGACTCGGCGCGGCTTCCTCGCCGCCGGTTCCGGCCTCGCCGCCGCGACCGCCCTGCCCGCTCTGTCCGGCTGCTCCGCGCTGGCCGCGGCGGACTCCGACCCCGGCACCCTCGTCGTCCACAGCCAGCTCGGCACCACCGCGCCGGGCTCCCCCACCTATCTCGCGGCCCTGGACCGCTTCCGCCGGGAGAACCCGGGACTGAAGGTCAGGAACCTGGTCAACGGCGACGACCTCGCCCAGGTCTACGAGACCTCCCGGCTGGCCCGCAAGGAGCCGGACGTCGTGATGGTCAACCTCTACGACAAGACCCTGGCCTGGACGGAGGCCGGCGCCACCGTCGACGTCCGCGGCTATCTGGACGACTGGGGGCTGCGCGAGCGGGTGCTGCCGGTCGCCCTGGACGCCTGGACCGACAGCCGGGGCCGGCTGCGGGCCTTCCCGTACTTCGCCACCAACTGGCCGGTCGCCTACAACCGGGCGCTCCTCGACCGGGCGGGCGTGGACGAGATCCCCGTCACCGGCGACCAGTTGATCGCCGCGGCCCGGAAGCTGCGTGCCAAGGGCACCGGGCCCGTCACGACCGGCGGCAACGACTGGACCGGGCAGAAGCTCCTCGCCCAGATCGTCCAGACCTTCCTCACCGAGGACGAGGCCCGGCACGTGTACTCCACCGGCGACTTCAGCGGGAGCCGGGGCGCGAAGGAGGGCATCGAGTACTTCGTCGCCCTGCGGGACGCGGGCGTGTTCGTCGACAAGGCGCAGGGCCTGACCTCGGACTCGATGACCACCCAGTTCAACACGGAGGCCGCCGCGATGCAGTCGGCGATGTCCTCGGCGCTCGCCAAGGTGCCCGAGGACGTCGCCCGGCACACCGAGGTGGGCGGCTGGCCCCTCGCGCGGGGCGCCGCCCACGGGCGGCCGACGATCCTGCGGACGTACACCCTGATCGGCTTCTGGATCAGCCCGAACGGCACGAAGAAGATCGACGCCGTCGAGCGGTTCCTGCGGTTCATGTACCGGCCGGACACCGTCTCCCGGTTCATCAGGGAGAGCGGACGCGACATGGCGCTGCGCTCCACCACGGTCAGCACGGACTTCCCGCTGGTCGCGGCGGCCCAGCGG
This sequence comes from Streptomyces daghestanicus, assembly GCF_020521275.1. Taxonomy (NCBI): domain Bacteria; kingdom Bacillati; phylum Actinomycetota; class Actinomycetes; order Kitasatosporales; family Streptomycetaceae; genus Streptomyces; species Streptomyces daghestanicus. The sequence continues at coordinate 247,005 of NZ_BNDX01000007.1, forward strand.
CTCGGCGACAGCGTCAGCCAGGTGCTGCTGCCCGACGTGTACGTCCCGCCGGCCGCGACCCAGCCGCTGATCACGGCGACCAGTACGTCCTTCACCCGGGGGACGAGTGCCGCGCGGGTACGCGCCGCCCTCGAAGCCGCGTACCGCTCCGCGTGAGCACCCCGTCGCCTCCCCCGCCCCAGCCCCTCGGAGTCAGAGCATGACGACGTCGACGCCCGTCCCGGGCGACCTCACGGTCCCCCGCCCGGGACCGCCCGCCGCCCCCGCCGGGCGGCGCACGCCCCGGCAGGGCGGCACCGTCCTGGCCGTTCCCGCCCTGGTCTGGTACCTGGTGTTCATGGTCGGCCCGCTGATCGCCGTCTTCGTGGTCGCCGCCCTGCACTGGCCGGGCATGCTCCAGCCGGTGTCGTTCGCCGGGTTCGGCAACGTCCGCACCGTCCTGGACGACCCGGTGTTCCGGGACGCGGTCCGCAACACCGCCGTCCAGCTCGCCGTCGCCCTGCCGGTGATGATCGGGTGCGCGTACATGCTCGGCTACTACGTCGCGCAGAAACCGCCGGGCCACCGCGTCGTCCGCTACCTGCTGTTCATCCCGGGACTCATCTCGACCCCGGCGAAGGCCATGGTGTTCTACGCCGCCCTGTCCCCGGACGGACTGGCCAACGGCGCCCTGGAGTCGGCCGGCCTCGGCTCGCTGGCCGACGCCTGGCTGGCCTCGCCGTCCACCGCGCTGGCCTGCCTCATCGCCCTCGACATCTGGGCCGGGATCGGTTTCACCGCCGTCCTGTTCGCGGCCCGGCTCGGCAGTGTGCCCGACGAACTCGGCGAGGCCGCCCAGCTCGACGGCGCCGGGCACTGGCGGACGATGTGGCGCGTCCACTTCCCCGTCATACGCGACTACGTCGGCGTGGTGACGATGCTCCAGTTCCTGTGGACGCTGTTCGGCTCGGCCCAGCACGTCCTGCTGCTCACCCAGGGCGGCCCCGGCAGTTCCTCCACCACCCTGTCGTTCCTCGTGTACCAGAAGGCGTTCATCGCGGCCGACCTGGGCTACAGCCAGACCGTCGGGGTCCTCCTCTTCCTCGCCGGACTCGCCGGACTGCTCACCATCCGCCGCGTGTTCCGCCAGACCTACTGATCGGAAGCCGCTCACGATGAAGCTCTCCAAGCGCTGGCTGCCCGCGCACGTCCTGGTGTGGTCCTACGCGGTCCTGCTGATCGTGCCGCTGTACTACTTCCTCGCCTCCGCCTTCAAGACCAACGACGAGATCTTCGCGCATCCCTTCGCGCTGCCCACCTCGTTCGGGTTCGGCAACTTCCGCACCGCGTTCGACAGCGCCGACCTGGGACTCGCGGTCGTCAACTCGGCCCTGGTGACGGTCCTCGCCCTGGTCGTCACCCTGGCGCTGGCGCTGCCCGCGGCGTTCGCCCTGGCCCGGTCCACGGGCCGGCTCGCCTCGCTCGTGGAGCAGGTCTTCTCGCTCGGCTTCCTGATCCCCACCTTCGCGGCGCTCTTCCCCACCTTCCTGCTGGCCGCGGCGACCGGGCTGTTCCATACCCGGACCTTCATGGTGCTGTTCCTGCCCGCGACCGCGATGCCGCTGTCGGTGGTGATCCTGGTGCAGTTCATGCGGACCATCCCGAGGGAGATGGAGGAGGCCGCCCGGATGGACGGCGCCTCCACGTACGCGGTCCTGCGGCACGTCTACGTCCCGATGTGCGTGCCGGGCATCGCGACCGTGCTGCTGCTGAACTTCCTCACCTTCTGGAACGAGTACCTGTACTCGCTGGTGATCATCGGCCCGGACCCGGCGCAGCGCACGGTCCAGGTCGCCCTGCCCACCCTGAGGTCGATCACCGGGACCGACTACGGCGTCCTCACGGCGGGCACGATCCTCACCCTGGTCCCGGTCTGGATCGTCTACACGGTGCTCCAGCGCCGCATGCAGCAGGCGCTCGTCAGCGGGGCGGTGAAGATGTGACCGCGCCCACCGGGAAGCCGGGCAGGCGGCCCACCATCAAGGCCGTCGCGGCGGCGGCCGGGGTGTCGACGGCGGCCGTGTCCCAGGCGTTCAACGACAAGGGCCGGCTCTCCGCCGGGACCCGCCGCCGCATCCTCGACACGGCCCTCGAACTGGGCTGGTCGCCGAGCGCGCCGGCCGCCGCGCTGCGCAGCGCCCGCACCCGTACCCTCGCCCTGGTGGTGCGGCGGCCCACCGACGTGCTGGGCGCGGACCCGCACTTCAGCGAACTGATCACCGGCATAGAGGGCGAACTCGCCCCGCGCGGCTACGGCCTGCTGCTGCACCTGGTCGCCGGGGCCCGGGAGGAGAACGTCCTCTACGAGCGGCTCGCCGCCGAGGGCCGGGTGGACGGCGCGGTCCTCACCGACGCGCGCGCCGACGACCCCCGGCCCGCGCTGCTGACCCGGCTCGGGCTGCCCGCCGTGCTGCTCGGCGCGCCCGACCCCGCGGCGGCCGTGCCGAGCGTCGGCCTCGGCGGGCAGGGCGCCGGGGTCGAGGAGGCCGTCGCCCACCTCCTGGCCCTCGGCCACCGACGCGTCGGCTATGTGGCCGGTCCCGAGGAACTCCAGCACACCCGGCTGCGGCTCGGCGCCTTCGGCGCGGCCCTGCGCACGGCGGGCCTGCGGCCGGTCGCCGTACTGCACACGGACTTCTCCGAGGTCTCCGCGGTGGCAGCGACCGAGGCGCTGCTGGCCCTGCCCGACCGGCCCACGGCCCTGGTGTACGCCAACGACTCGATGGCCGTGTGCGGCATGGGCGCCGCCCAGCGCGCCGGCCTGCGCGTCCCCCGTGACCTCTCCGTCGTCGGCTACGACAACCTGCCCCTGGGCCGCTGGCTGCACCCCCGGCTGACCACCGTCGACCAGCAGGTGCAGCGGGTCGGCGCGCTCGCCGCGCGGGTGCTGCTCGCCCGCTGCGGGGAGGACGTCGAGCCGGGGGCCCTGGACGACCGGCCCCGGCTGGTGGTCCGCGAGTCCACCGGCCCCGCGCCCCGCTGACCAGCCCGACCCGTACGATGCCGACCGATCCGAGAAGGACCATGCGACGCCACAGCGCCCACCTGACCCACGACCCCGCCGTACTGCCCTGGCTCGGCGCCAACTTCTGGTCCCGCACCGGCGGGCCCCTGATGTGGCGCGACTACGACCCGAAGACGGTCCGCGAGGAACTGGCGGTGCTGCGCGAGCACGGCCTGACCATGACCCGGTCCTTCTTCTACTGGCCCGACTTCCACCCCGAGCCGCACCGCGTCGACGAGACGCTCTGCGACCGCTTCGAGGACTTCCTCGACGCCCACACCGAGACCGGTATGGGCACCGTTCCCACCTTCATCGTCGGCCACATGTCCGGGGAGAACTGGGACCCGGTGTGGCGCGGCGGGCGGGACCTGTACGAGGACGTGTGGATGGTCGGCCGGCAGGCGTGGTTCGCGTCGCGGATGACCCGCCGCTTCAAGGACCACCCGGCCGTCACCGGCTGGCTCATCACCAACGAGATGCCGGGCTACGGCCGGGTGTACCAGGAGAATCCGCCCTCCTCCGACGTCGTCACCGCCTGGGCGCAGGCGATGTGCAACGCCGTCCGGGCCGCGGGGGCGACCCAGCCCGTCTCCCTCGGGGACGGCGCCTGGGGCATCGAGGTGACCGGCCGCGACAACGGCTTCTCGCTGCGCGACACCGCGGAGTACGTGGACTTCGTCGGCCCGCACGTCTACCGCTCGGACACCGACGTCCCCCGCCAGCACCACCGGGCCGCCTTCGAATGCGAACTGGCCGCGGTGACCGGACAGCCCGTCGTCCTGGAGGAGTTCGGCCTGTCCACCGACACCGTCTCCGCCGAGAACGCGGCGGTCTACTACCGGCAGACCCTGCACACCTCCCTGCTCGGCGGCGCCACCGGCTGGATCGCCTGGAACAACACCGACTACGACGACCTGTGGGACCGCTCGCCCTACGACCATCACCCCTTCGAGATGCACTTCGGCATCACCGACCGCACGGGCGCCCCGAAGGCCCCGCTGCGCGAACTCGCCGCCTTCGCCGACGTGCTGAAGGCCGTCGACTTCGCCCGCTGCCGGCGGGCCGGCACCGACGCCGCCCTGGTCGTCCCGGCGTTCCTGGAGCGCGGTTACCCGTACAGCAGGCCCGCCGACCGGCCGCTGATCTTCACCTCGCTGCACCAGGCGTACGTCGCCGCCCGCGCCGCCGACCTGCCGGCCGGGCTGCTGCGCGAGGCGGACGGCCTCCCCGGCGAGGCCAGGCTCTACCTGCTCCCCTCGACCCGGCAGCTCACCGCCCGCACCCGCCGCGAACTGGCCCGGCGGGCGGCGGGCGGCGCGACGGTCTACCTGTCGTTCTGCTCCGGCGAGCACCCCGGCACCCGCGGCCCGTGGTTCGACGACCTCGACGGCCTCTTCGGCGTCGAGCTGCGGTTGTCGTACGGCGTGGCGGAGCCGATCCGGGACGACGTGCTGGAGATGACGTTCACCGAGGACTTCGGCCCGCTGGCGGCGGGTGAGACGCTCACCTTCCCGGTGGCGGGCAACGAGGACAGCCGGGCCTTCCTGCCCGTCGTCCCGCGCGGGGCGCGGGTGGTCGCCGTCGACGGTCACGGCCGGCCCGCCCTGCTCGTGAACGAGACGGGCCGCGGACGCACCGTCCTCGCGACCTACCCGCTGGAGCACATGGCCGCCCGCACCGCCCGCGTCAACCCCGAGCAGACGCACCGCCTGTACGCGGCGCTCGCCGACCTCGCGGGGGCCGCCCGTCCGGTCACCGTCGGCAGTCCGTACGTGGGCGCCGACCTGCTGGAGCACGAGGACGGCCGGCGTTTCGTGTGGCTGGTGAGCCAGTCCCCCGAGGAGCTGACCGTCCGTCCGGAGGCGGCCGGCGTCCTGCGCGACCTGGCCACCGGCGCCCCCGTGGCCGAGGTGCGGCTGGCCCCGTACGGTGTCGCCGTCCTGGAGCTGGCGTGACCCGCCCTCGCTACCGGGACCCGGACGCCCCGGCCGGGGCCCGGGTGCGGGACCTGCTGGGCCGGATGACCCTCCGGGAGAAGGCGGGCCAGGTCAACCAGCGCCTGTAGGGCTGGGACGCCTACGAGCGGACCGGGGCCGGGTACCGGCTCACCGAGGTGTTCCGGGCCGAGGTCGCCGGCCACGACGGCATGGGCGCCCTCTACGGTGACCGGTTACCTGCTGGTGCGGTACCGGGCGCTGTCCGGGCGGGTGGACCGGCGGGCCGTCGCCGCCGCTCCCCGCACCCTGCGCATCGCGCCGCTGTCCTCGTTCACCGGCGGGGTGTTCCTCGCCATGCCGTGCGGGGGGGGGCGCTGGCCTGGCTGGCCGTCACCGGGCGGATCGCACCGGCCGCCCTGTCCCCGCTCGCCGTCGAGGGCGCCGCCGTCTTCCACACCAGCCTGTACGCCGGCGACTTGCAGGCGTTCGCAGGAACCACACGGACCTGAGCACGGTAAGCGCGGTGACCAGGGCGGCGCCGTTCTGGTCCGACGGCGTCGCAGACGGTGACCTCGTAGCCGGGGAAGGCCCCGGCCCGGCTGAGGGCGGCGGCGAAGTCGACGGCTCCGAAGATCAGCATGCGGGGTGGGGGTGCCGCGACGTGGACCAGCACGGACAGTTCCTCGGGGCAGGCATCGACGCTGCCGCCCAGCACGATGCGGGCAGTGCGGCCCGTACGCAGTTGGGCGCGGGCCCGATCGGCCGGCTTCGCGTCTACAGCGGGACCGGCCACATTCCCGACCACGTCGTCGGTGTCCGCGTTCAGCACCATCAAGGAGCCGAGCGACGGTTCCGGGCCTTCGACCGCCTGTACCACAGCGGCCGGCCGGCCCTGGGCAGCCGCCGTGCTGGCGGTTCGGAGGTGGGTCCGGTCAGCGGGGGTGACGCTCCGGACGAGGACTTCGAGTTCGCCGCCGCAGGTCAGGCCGATGGCGAAGGCGTCGTCGTCGGAGTATCCGAACCGTTCCCGTCGGACACCGCTCTGATCGTCGAGGACCTGGCGGCACAGGTCGTGGACGGCTGCTTCGACGCAGCCGCCAGAGACGCTGCCGACGACGTGTCCTGCTTGGTCGACGGCGAGGGAGGTGCCGACCGGGAGTGGTGCGCTGCCGGTGACGGCGGTGATGGTGGCGAGGGCGAACGGGCGTTGTTCGCGGCACCAGGTGTGCAGCGTGTCCGCGATGTTCAACATGTGGCTTCTCCGTCATGAGGGAGCGGTGGACGGGACGGGCCGCCGCCGTACCCGACGGGGGTGGGTACGTCAGCGGCCCTGTCCAGCGGACCGGAGGGGTCTGACGGCCACGCGGTCGTGCACGTCCGCGCGGGCGGCGCTCGGGTCAGAGCAGGGACTCGGCGGTGATGGGGAGCCGGCGGATGCGGCGGCCGGTGGCGTTGAAGACTGCGTTGGCGATCGCGGGGGCCACGCCGACCATGACGACCTCGCCGAGGCCCTTGACGCCGAGCGGGTCGGCCTCGCGGTCCTCGCCGTCCAGGTAGATCGCCCTGAGATCAGGGACATCGGCGTTGACCGGGACCAGATAGTCGGCAAGGTCGGCGTTGACGATCCGGCCGTCGCGGTGGTCGGTGACGGTGTGCTCGAGCAACGCCTGGCCGATGCCTCCGACCATGCCGCCGAATGCCTGGCTCTCGGCGAGCTTGGGGCTGATGATGCGGCCCGCGTCGTACACGCCGAGGACCCGCCGCACCCGCGCCAGCCGGTAGGTGAGGTCGAGGCGTACGTCGGCCGTGCGCAGGCCGGCGTCGACGTCGCCGCGCGCGTACGTCGTCGGCTTGTCGGGCTTGCCCTGGCCCAGTTCGGTCGTGGGCTGTTCGGCGTCGTACTCGACGTCGACCAGGCTCGCGGCGTGCTGGGCCGCCTCCAGGGAGGTGGCGACGACGACGGCGACCGGCTGGCCGTGGAAGCGCACCTTGTCGTCCTGGAAGACCCGCAGGCGGGCGCCCGGCGGGTTGTTGGACGCCTTGTTCTCCTTGTACGGGAGCCGGGGCGCGTTGCCGTGGTGGATCACCCGCAGGACGCCGGGCTGCGCTTCGGCCTTGTGAGGGTCGATGGCGGTGATGCGGCCGCGGCCGATGCTCGCGTCGACGATGACCGCGTGCACGGTGCCTTCGACGTCGTGTTCGGCGGCGTAGCGGGCTTGGCCGGTGACCTTGAGGCGTCCGTCCACGCGGGAGAGCGGGGCGCCGACTGCGGCCTGGGGCTGCGGGCTCATGCGTGGCCTCCTACGGTGCGCAGCTGGCGTTCGACGGTCCGCTTCAGCAGCTCCACCTTGAACGTGTTGTGGGCCAGCGGGCGGGCGCCGTCCGCCGCCTTGTTCGCCGCGGCCTCCCACAGGGCGCCGGAGGGGCGCTCGCCGATGAGGTGGTCCTCGACGGCGGGGAGTCTCCACGGGACGGTGCCGACTCCGCCGGCGGCGACCTTCGCCTCGCGGATGATGCCGCCGCGTACGTGCAGGGCGACGGCGGCGGAGGTCAGGGCGAACTCGTACGACTGCCGGTCGCGGACCTTCAGATAGCCTGACTCGAGCGGGCGCGGCAGTGCCGGGATCTCCACCGCCGTGATCAATTCTCCTGGTAGCAGTGCTTGTTCACGCTGCGGTGTTGTGCCAGGGGGCAGCAGGAAGTCGGCGAAGCCGAGGACGCGTTCGTCGTCCGGGCCGAGCAGGTGCACGCTCGCGTCCAGGGCGGCGAAGGCGACGGCGACGTCGGAGGGGTGCGTGGCCACGCACGTCCGCGAGGTGCCGAGGAGGGCGTGGCTGCGGTTGAAGCCGTCGCGGGCGGCGCAACCGGAGCCGGGGTCACGCTTGTTGCAGGCGGCGGTGACGTCACGGAAGTAGGTGCAGCGCGTGCGCTGCATGATGTTGCCGCCGATCGTGGCCATGTTCCGCAGCTGGGCCGACGCACTGAGTTCCAGTGCCTGGGAGATCACCGGGTACAGGGTGCGCACCTTCGGGTGAGCGGCGGCCTGTGCCATGGTCACCAGGGCGCCGATGCGCAGGCCCCCGCGCTCAGTGGCCCGGATGTCGTCCAGTGGAAGGTTGCTGATGTCGACCAGGGTGTCGGGACGTTCGACGCCCTCACGCATCAGGTCGACCAACGTGGTCCCTCCGGCGAGGTAACGGCCGCCGCGGCGTGCGGCGTCGAGGGCGTCACGGGTGTCAGAGGCGCGGGTGTAGGCGAAAGGATGCACGGGTGCCGGTCCTCACTTCTTCCCGGCGGCCTGCTGGACCGCGCGCACGATCTTGGGGTAGCAGCCGCAGCGGCAGATGTTGCCGCTCATCCACTCGCGGATCTCCTCCGGCGAGCCGGTGTGGCCCTCCTGGATGCAGGCGACACCGGAGAGAATCTGACCCGGGGTGCAGTAGCCGCACTGGGAGGCGTCCTGGTCGATGAACGCCTGTTGCAGCGTGTGGAGTCGGCCACCGTCGGCGAGGCCCTCGATGGTGGTGACCTCGGCGTCCTCGAGGCGCACCGCGAGGGTCAGGCAGGCGTTCTGGCGACGCCCGTCGACCAGGACGGTGCAGGCGCCGCAGGCCCCGGCGTCACAGCCCTTCTTCGAGCCGGTCAGGCCCAGGTGCTCGCGCAGCAGGTCCAGCAGGGAGGTGCGGTTGTCGACCGTGACGGCGTGCCGGGTTCCGTTGACGGTGAGAGTGAGGCGACTGGTGGGAACTGCAGCGACGGCCGCTGCTGCGGGTTCCGGCAGCAGGCCCGCGCCGAGTACGCCGCCCGCGACCGCAGCGGTGCCGACGGCGGCACCGGTCGCGAGGACGGTGCGTCGGGTCGGGTCCGTGGGAGGGCTCGGGTCGGCGGTGGCGGACGAGGAGTCCTGTGGGACGGGTTCGGTAGGCATGTGAGAAGACCTTCGTATCGAGGTAAGGGTCAACAGCACAGCGGTGGGGCCCGTGCGGGAGGGCATGGCCCGGTGGCCTCCTGGCGGCCAGGAGGCCCACGCGGGTTCGGTTGGTGCGAGGGCGGGGTCCGGGCGTCGTGACGTGCCCGGCCCCGGGGTGGTCACTGGGCGGTGTAGCCGCCGTCCACGGGCAGGGCGATCCCGGTGACGTAGCCGGCGCCGGGGCTGCACAGCCACAGGACGGCCTGCGCGATCTCGTCAGCGGTGCCGAGCCGGTTGATGGCCTGGCCTCCTTCGGCCCGGCCGCGGTCGAGTTCGCCGCCCTCGACCATCGCGTCGACCATGGGGGTGCTGATCGTGCCGGGACAGACGGCGTTGATCCGCACACCACGGGAGCCGTACTCGAGGGCGGCGCTCTTGGTCAGGCCGATCACGCCGTGCTTGGTGGCGTGGTAGGCGGCGCGGCCCGGGTTACCGACGAGGCCGCCGAGGGAGGAGCAGTTGACGATCGCGCCGCTGCCCCGGGTGCGCATGTGGCGCAGTTCGTGCTTCATGCTCGCCCAGACACCGCGCAGGTTGACGGACTGGACGCGGTCGAACTGCTCGGCGCTCTCATCGGCGGCGTCGGTGGACGGAGGCATGATCCCGGCGTTGTTGTAGGCCATGTCGAGCCGTCCGAAGGCTTCGACCGTGCGGTCGACGGCGGCGGCGACCTGGTCCTCGTCGGTGACGTCGCAGACCAGCGCGAGGACTCGGTGGCCGTCGTCGGCGAGCTGCTCGGCGGCGGCGTTGACGGCGTCCTCGTCGATGTCGGCGAGAGCGACGGCGGCACCCGAAGCGGCGAACGCGCGGGCGGTGGCCAGGCCCATGCCGGAGGAAGCCCCGGTGATGAAGGCGACCTGTCCGGTGAAATCGTAAGTGGGGTTCATGAGCAGGTAGGCCCCTTTCACGAGGCTTGGGCAGGTCAGACGGTCTGGCCGCCGTCGACGACGAGGACGGTGCCCGTGGTGAAGGCGGCGTCGCCGGAGCACAGCCACAGCACGGCGGAGGCGATCTCCTCGGGCTTGCCGAGGCGTCCGACGGGCTCGTCCGCGATGAGCCCTTCGCGCCCACCGGGGCGGGTGTCGCCGAAGCGCTGGATCATCTCGGTGTCGATGATGCCGGGGCAGACGGCGTTGATGCGGATGCCTTCGGCGGCATGGTCGAGGGCCGCGGAGCGGGTGAAGCCGATGACTCCGTGCTTGGCGGCGGCGTAGGCGGCCTGGCCCTTGAAGCCCTTGACGCCGGCGCCGGAGGAGACGTTGACGACGGCTCCGCCGCCGTCCTGCCGGAGCATCTGCCTCACCTGCGCCCTGGTGCACAGGAACACGCCGGTGAGACTGACGCCGATGATGCGGTCCCAGGTGTCCTTGGCGGTGTCGGCGGCGGACTGGACAGGCTGCTCGATACCGGCGTTGTTGAAGGCGGCGTCCAGGCGCCCGAACTGCTCGACGGTCCGGTCGACGGCGGCCTGGACGTCTTCTTCGCTGGTGACGTCGCAGGTCAGGGTGAGGGCTTTCCCGCCGTCGGTCCCGATGAGGCGGGCGGTCTCGAGCAGGCCGTCGGCGAAGCGGTCGACGAGGGCGACCTGGGCGCCGGCGCGGGCGAAGGCGAGGGCGGTGGTCCGGCCGATGCCGGAGGCGGCACCGGTGATGAAGGCGGTCTTGCCGTGAAAGTCGTAGGTCACGTTCATGTGGGTCTCTCCTTCGGTGGCCGAGCCGTGGCCCGCGCCGGGGCGGAGGTCAGTGGTGTGCCGGTGCGGAGGCGTCGTTGCGCGCAAGGGCCGGGGTGGCGCGCTGGGCGGTGATCCGCGTGCGGTGGCGGGTGGCGCCGCGGGCGAGCGCGATGAGCGGGATCGGGGTGAGTGCGGCGAGGGCGGCGCCGACGAGGGCGGGTCCGGTCAGGCCGAGTGAGGAGTCCACGGCCACGCCGGCGAGGCTGATCCGGCGGCGGTGCCGGTGTCGTAGGCGGAGGTGGTCAGGCCCGAGGTGAGGGTGGGGGCGTCGCCGGCGGCGCGGACGGCCAGGGAGGTGACGACCGGGTTGACGGTGAACCCGGTCAGGGCCATGAGGAGGACCAGGAGCACGGCCGCGACGGGTCCGGTCGACAACGGGATCAGCAACAGCAGCACCAGGGCGGTGGCCGCGGCGGCGGGAACGGCCGTGGCCATGGGGCGGCGGTCCCCGAGCCGGCCGCCGATGGGGGGCCGCCGAGCGCACCGATGCCGAAGGCGATCAGGACCAGCGGGACGGTGCCTTCCGGGATGCCGGCGCGGTCGGTCAGCAGCGGGGTCATGTAGGTGTACGTCGCCAGGACGCCGCCCATGATCAGCACGGCGGCAGCCGGAGCCGGCCACAGCCGGCCCCGGCGCCACGCACGGACCTCGGCCCTCACCGACACGTCGGCGTGCTGCTCCGTCCGGGGAACGGACCGGCCGGCGAAGACGGCGGCCAGGGCAGAGAGGACGGCGAGGGCCTAGAAGGAGCCGCGCCAGCCGGCCGGTCGGCCGGCGAACGAGCCGATCGGTACGCCGACGACGTTGCCAGGGCCAGGCCGCCCATCATGACGTCACGAGAGCGAACATGGTCACGGTGAGTCCTTCGCGGGGGTATCTCGGGGGCCGGGCGGCAGTCGTGCCCGGCCCGGGAGCGGTCAGGGCCTGAGGAGGGCCTTGATGGCGCGGCGCTCGTCCATCGCCTGGTAGCCCTCGGCGACCTGGTCCAGGGGCAGGGTGAGGTCGAAGACCTTGCCCGGGTCGATCCGGCCCGACAGGACCAGGTCGATCAGGTCGGGCAGGTAACGGCGCACAGGAGCGGGCCCCCCATGCAGGCCGGCCTGGGAGAAGAACAGCTCCTGCCCGTCGATGGCCACCTCGTGCGGGACGCCGACGAAGCCGACGTTGCCACCGGGCCGCGCCGAGTGCAGGGCCTGCCGCATGGACTCGGCGGTGCCCACGCACTCCAGCACGCTGTCGGCGCCGATCCCGCCGGTCAGGTCCTTGATCCGGGCCACTCCCTCGTCGCCGCGCTCGGCGACGATGTCGGTGGCCCCGAACTCCAGGGCGAGCTTCCGGCGGGACTCGTGCCGCGACATGGCGATGATGCGCTCCGCGCCCAGCTCCTTCGCCGCGATCACCGCGCACAGTCCGACCGCACCGTCCCCGACGACCACGGCGGTCGAGCCGGGCTTGACCTGGGCCGCCTCGGCGGCCCACCAGCCGGTGCCCAGCACGTCGGATACGGCCAGCAGCCCCGGCCAGAACCGCTCATCGGGGATGTCGTCGGTGGCGACGAGGGTGCCCTGGGCGTTGGGGATGCGGACGTGGTCGGCCTGGCAGGTGGACATGAACTCGCGGTTCAGGCAGCTGGACTGGAAGCCGTTGCGGCAGTTCGCACAGGTGTTGTCCGAGGTGGCGAACGAGCCGACGACGAACTGGCCCGGCTTGACCGAGGTCACCTCGGACCCGACCTCCTCGACGAAGCCGACGTACTCGTGGCCCATCGGATGCGCCGCGTCGGTCGGCTCCGCGCCGCGGTAGGGCCACAGGTCCGAGCCGCACACGCAGGTGACCGCGGTGCGGATGATCGCGTCGGTGGGCTTGAGGATCTTCGGGTCGTCCAGGGTCTCGAAGCGGATGTCGCCGGGGGCGTGGATCACTGCTCCGCGCATGGTGGTCGGTGCCTTTCTGGTGGTGCCGAGATCTGCTGCCGGTCCTTGTCGACCGGTTGCTCAGTGGGGTCGGGCTGTCAGCGGCCGACGGCGCTGTGGGCGGCGGCGTACTGCTCGTCCGTGACCGGCTCCAGCCACGTGGTGCCGTCCCCCTCGCCGTCCCCGACCACCATCGCGACATGCGCCATCAGGGTCGTTCCGGTGGCGCCGTGCCAGTGCTCCTCGCCCGCCGGGCACTGGACGACCTCCCCGGCGCCGACGCGGACCACCCGGCCGTCGCGGGTGCCGACAAGCCCGACACCGTCGGTGACGAAGAGGGTCTGGCCGTGTGCGTGGGAGTGCCAGTTGGTACGAGCGCCCGGCGTGAAGCGCACGAGCGCGGACGCCAGGCGTGCCGCCTCGGACGGGGTCGCGATCATGTTCAGGTACACGTCGCCGGTGAAGCGACCGGCCGGGGCCTTGGCCGTGGGGGTTTCGGTGAGGTGTTCCACGAGCGTCTTCCTGATTCCGGTACGGGGAGTGAGGAGCGGCGGAGTCGGGATCGCCGCGCAGATCCAGGTAACCGCCTCTTCGCGCGCGGAGCGAGTCACCAGTGAAGGGTGTACCGGCAGTACATCCCTGTGGCCGCGTGCGGGCCGTACCGTCGAAAGTGTGGACAACCATGAAGAGGTCCGCGAGTTCCTCACCTCGCGGCGCGCAAAGATCACCCCCGAGCTGGCCGGGCTGCCCGCCGGTGCCCGGCGCCGCGTGCCGGGCCTGCGCCGCAGCGAGGTCGCGGCCCTGGCCGACATGAGCGTCGAGTACTACGCCAAACTCGAACGCGGCAACCTCGCCGGTGTCTCCCCGGCCGTGCTCGAAGCCCTGGCCCGCGCCCTCCGGCTCGACGACGCCGAACGCGCCCACCTGCTGAACCTCGCCCAGGCCGCGGACGGAACCGACGCCCTCACCCGGCCCCGCCGCCGGCGCAGCAAGGACCACTGGAAACCGCACCGCAGCCTCCAGTGGACCCTCGACGCGATCACCGCCGGGCCCGCGTTCGTCCGCAACGGCCGCATGGACATCCTGGCCGCGAACCCACTCGCCCGCGCCTTCTACACCGACGTCTACGCCACCCCCGGCAACCAGGTGAACCTGGCCCGCTTCAACTTCCTGGACCCCGCGTCCCGCCGCTTCTACCCCGACTGGGACCTCTTCGCCGACGTCGCCGTCGCCATCCTGCGCACCGAGGCCGGACGCAACCCCCACGACAAGGACCTGCACGACCTCGTCGGTGAGCTGTCCACCCGCAGCGACGAGTTCCGCACCCGCTGGGGCTCCTACAACGTCCGCCACCACGGCACCGGCACCAAGCGCTTCCGGCACCGGGCCGTCGGCGACCTCACCCTCGCCTTCGAGGGCCTGGAAATGGCCGCCGAACCCGGCCTCACCCTCACCATCTACACCGCCGAACCCGGCTCCCCGTCCGAAGAGGGCCTCCGCCTCCTCGCCTCACTGGCTGCCACCCAGGAAGCCGACTCGGCTACCGAACCATCGACAACCAGCAGCTCAGGTCCCGCCACCTAGGCGCATTTCCCGACGCAGACCCATCAGAGAAGGCGGGGAGCGCGACATGGCCGAGGCTTCTTCATGCGGCGGGGTTCGGTGGTAAGCGTGCCGGCCGCGAGGGCCGCTTGGAGTTCGAGGTGTCCTCTCTCGGCCGCCGCGTCGTTTCTGACGGTGTCCATCGGGTCCACGGTCAGCCGCTCCTCCCCCTTGTCCACCGCGCGCCGGCAGCCGCGGGCAATGCGCGTCATCAGTGGTCTCCTCGGCGACGGAGCACGGGAGACGGGCGGCGGGACAGGGCGGCGGTACGGGGCAGCGGCGACATCCTGATCGCCGAGCTGTACGACACGACGTACCGGTTGCGGCCCGACGGGCTGGTGGAGCGGCTCCGCCATCCGCGTGACCGGCGGGCCTTCCTGCTCCGGCTCACCGCGGCGGGCGTGCGCCGTCACCGGGAGGCGGAGGAGGTCGACCGGCTGGCGCTCGCGGAGGCGACCGCCGCCCTGGACGCCGGCGAGCGCGAGCAGTTCCGCGCGCTGCTCGCCCGGATCAGGGAGCACACGCTCTGACGGTGTCCAGAGCGGCGGGGACGGGTTCAGGGACGGGACGCCGGCTCGTCGGTCCCGTTGGCGGCAGCGGCGTCGGGGCTCCGCGCGGGGCGGCGGGAGCGGCGGACGGCGACGAGGGCGGCCAGCACCACGCCGGTCGCCAGGACCAGCAGGCCGCGCAGCCAGACGTCGCCCTCCACCTGCGTGGCGAGCACCACGCAGGACACCGCGCCCAGCACCGGGAGGACGGTCGGGGTCCGGAAGTGGCCGGCGTCCCCGGGGTCGCGGCGCAGCACGAGCACGGCGATGTTGACCAGGAGGAAGACGACGAGGAGCAAGAGGACCAGGGTGGAGGCCAGGGTGGCGACGCTTCCGGTGAGGGCCAGCGCCATCGCCAGGGCGGTGGTGACCGCGATCGCCGCCCACGGCGTACGGCGGCCGGGCAGCACCTTGGTGAGGAAGCGGGGCAGCAGTCCGTCCCGGGCCATGCCGTAGGCGAGGCGGGACGACATGATGCCGGTGAGCAGCGCGCCGTTGGCGACGGCGACCAGCGCGATGGCGCTGAACAGGCGGGGCGGCACCCCGCCGGCCTCCCGGACGACCTCCAGCAGCGGTCCGCTGGACCCGGCCAGCCGGGCGGTGGGCACGGCGGCCGACGCGGCGATGCCCACCAGGACGTACACGGCCCCGGCGGTCGCCAGCGCGCCGAAGAGGGCGCGCGGGTAGGAGCGCCGGGGGTCGCGGGTCTCCTCGGCGACGTTCACCGAGGTCTCGAACCCGACGAACGAGTAGTACGCCAGGACCGCCCCGCTGAGCAGGGCCGCGGCGGCTCCCTTCTCCGGGGTGCCGAGCCGGCCCAGCCGTCCGAGGTCGCCGTCGCCGCGCAGCAGCAGCCAGCCGCCCAGGACGACGATGACGAGCAGGCCGCCCACCTCGATCACCGTGGCGACGACGTTGGCGCGGGTCGACTCCTTCACGCCGCGCGCGTTGACCAGTGCGAGCAGGGCGAGGAACGCCACGGCGACGAGGCCCACGGGCAGGGTGACGAAGGCGGACAGGTAGTCGCCGCCGAAGCCCCGGGCGAGCGCGGCCACGGAGACGATGCCGGCGGCGAGCATGCAGAACCCCGCGACGAATCCGGCGAAGGGCCCGAACGCGCGGGTGACGTAGTGGGAGGCGCCGCCCGCGCGGGGGTACTTCGTGGCGAGTTCCGCGTAGGACGACGCGGTCAGCAGGGCGAGCAGCAGCGCGACGGCCAGCGGCGCCCACACCGCTCCCCCGCTGTCGGCGGCCACCTGCCCCACCAGGACGTACACGCCCGCGCCGAGGACGTCGCCCAGGATGAAGAAGTAGAGCAGGGGGGTGGTCAGGGTGCGCTTGAGCGCCGGGCCCTCGGTGTCCGCCGACAGCGGTTTCGCTTCTCTTGCCATGCCCCGACAGGTAACCCGGTCACCGCACGTCACGCCTCGGCGTGTGGTGTGGTCCGGTGATCGGTTCGGCTCATCGGTTCAGGTGAGGGACTTCCCGGAGGGGACGACGACGCCGTACAGGTCACCGATGGTGGCGAGGGCGCCGTGGTGGATCTGCGCGGCGGTCAGGTCGGTGCCCGCCGCGCTGAGCGGGCGGGTCGCGCAGGCGTCGGCGACCACGGTGGGGCGGTTGCCCCGCCGGAACGCGCCCATGGTGGTGGCCAGCACGCACATGTGCGTCATGAACCCGATGACGATGACGTCCTGGTGGCCGGCGGCGTCGACGTGCGCCGCCAGGTCGGTGCCGGCGAAGGCGTCGGGGGTGGTCTTGACGACGACCGGCTCGCCCTCGGCGGGCGCCACGCTCGGGTGGACGGCGCCGATCTCGGCCCGGATGTCGTAGGGGGTGTCCGGGCCGCCGTCGTTCACGACGTGGATCACGGTGGTGCCGGCCGCGCGGGCCCGTGCCAGCAGGTCGGCGGCGGAGTCGAGCGCCTCCCGCCAGCCGTCCAGCTCCATCACGCCGCCGACGTAGGTGTTCTGGTAGTCGACGAGGACCAGGGTGGAGCCGGCCAGGGAGGCGGGGGTGTCGTCGAGGCCGTTGAGTGCGCGCAGAGTCGTCGTGGGCACAGGGAGATCCCCTCGGAGTGGGTGGGTGTGAGGTGCCGGCCGCTGCCGCCGCCGGTGCGTGCCGGGCGGCGCGGTGGCCATGGGAAGACGCTAGGGCCGGCAGCACGGTGTCGGCAATGTCGTCTAACCTGCAGATCCGGACATCGCCGTGACCGACCGGACGGAGTACTCGTGAGCGCCCTCGGACGTCTCGTCGTGATCGTGGTCTTCGAGGGTGTCGACCTGCTCGACATCACCGGGCCGCCCGAGGTGTTCTCGCTGGTGAGGCGGGAGGTCGGCGAGGCGGCGGACTACCGGGTGGTGCTGGCCGCGGCGACCATGGACCCGGTCACCACCGCGGCGGGCGTACGGGTGCTGCCCGACACGACCTTCGAGGAGGCGGCGGCCGGGCGGATCGACACCCTGCTGGTGCCCGGCGCGGTGGAGGCCGACCGCGAGCGGGGGGTGCGCGCGGTCACCGACCCCTCGGTGGTGAGCTGGGTCCGCACGCTCGCCGGCGGTGCCCGCCGGGTCGCCTCGGTGTGTGTCGGCGCGCATCTCCTCGCCGCGGCCGGGCTGCTCGACGGCAGACGGGCCACCACCCACTGGTCGACCGCGCGGCAGCTCGCCGCCGAGCATCCGGAGGTCGAGGTCGACGCCGATCCGATCTTCGTGCGGGACGGCGCGGTGTGGACCGGCGCGGGCATCAGCGCCTGTCTCGACCTGTCCCTCGCGCTCGTCGCCGACGACCTGGGCGAGGCGGTGGCGCTGCGCGTGGCCCGGCAGCTCGTGATGTACCTGAAGCGACCGGGCGGGCAGAGCCAGTTCAGCGTCCCGCTCGAACCGGTCTCCGGGTCGCGGCGGGTGGAGGACCTGCGCCACCACGTGCTGCGGTGCGCCGGGGAGCCGCTCACCGTCGCCGACGTGGCGGCCCACGCCCACGTCAGCGAGCGGCAGCTCACCCGGATCTTCAAGGCCGAACTGGGCATGACGCCGGGCGCCTACATCGAGTCCGTCCGTGTCGAGCGGGCCCGCCAGCGGCTGGAGACCACGGACGACACGCTGGAGCACATCGCCGGGACCTGCGGGTTCGGGACCGTCGACACGCTCGTCCGGGCGTTCCGCAGACGGCTGGGAACGACCCCCACGGAGTACCGGCGCCGGTTCCGGACTTGACCGGTGCCGGGCCGGTTCACCGCCGGTCGAGAGCGGCGGACGCCTCGGGCGGACCGGGCTGGACGGACGGCCCCGCGGGCCCGGCGCCCTCCCGCCCCTGCCCGTTCACGTCCTCGTCCTCGTCCTGGTCCTGGTCCTCGCTCTCGTCCTCCGCGAGGAAGCCACCGGACTGGTGCTGCCACAGCCTGGCGTAGGCGCCGCCCGCGGCGAGCAGTTCCGCGTGGGTGCCCTGCTCGACGACGCGTCCGTGGTCGAGGACGACGAGCCGGTCCATGCCGGCGACCGTGCTCAGCCGGTGGGCGACCACGAGGGCCGTGCGGCCCTCCATCAGCCGCCACAGCGCGTCCTGCACGAGCAGTTCGCTCTCCGAGTCGAGCGCGCTGGTCGCCTCGTCCAGCAGCAGGATCGGCGCGTCCCGCAGCAACGCGCGGGCGAGGGCGACCCGCTGCCGCTGTCCGCCCGAGAGCTTGACGCCCCGCTCCCCCACCAGGGTGTCGAAGCCGTCGGGGAGCTGCTCGGCGAATTCGGTGACGTGTGCCGCCTCGGCCGCGGCACGGATCTCCGCGTCGGTGGCGCCCGGCCGGGCGAAGACGATGTTCTCCCGCAGGCTGCGGTGGAACATGGCGGGGTCCTGCGGCACGTAGGCGATCAGTGAGCGCAGGTCGGTCTGGCGCAGCCGGCTGATGTCCTGGCCGCCGATGAGGACGCGTCCCGCGTCGAGGTCCGCCATCCGCAGCAGGAGGCGGGTGAGGGTGGTCTTGCCGCCGCCTGACCTGCCGACCAGCCCGATCCGCGCGCCGCCGGGTACGTCCAGGTCGAGGCCCCGGAAGATCGGCTTGGCGCCCGCGTGGGCGAAGGTGACCGCCTCGAACCGGACGCCGGTGCCCTGCGGGGCGAGTGGTTCGGGTTCCGCCGGGTCGAGGACGGTGGGCGGGTCCAGCAGCAGCTCCGTGAACTGCGCGGCCTCGGTCATGGAGCTCTCCAGCCGCCGGTAGATCTGGTTGAACTCGAACATGATCTGGGTGGCGTTGGAGTAGTAGGTGAAGGCGACCACGATTCCCTCCACCCCCAGCCCCGGGCCGCCGAAGGCGAGGGCGACGACCAGCCCGAGCACGTTGGTGAGCACGGACATCGGGGCGACGAGGGTGTCGACGCGCAGGTTGCCGTAGTCCCACGACCGCAGCGTCAGGCGCCGCGATTCGGCCACGCGGCGGCGGTGTTCGCCGGCCTCCCGCCGCTCGGCGGCGAACGCCCGGATGGTCTCCATGTTCATCAGGCTGTCCGCGACATGGCCGGAGACCCGGGCGACGGCGGCCTCCCGGTCGTTGACGAGTCGCTGCCGGCGCCGGATCAGCGGGGTCGCGCCCGCCACGGTCAGCCCGATCATCCCCAGCAGACCGACGACGAGCAGCGGTTCGTAGCGCCACAGCACCACGGCGCCGAAGACCAGGGGCACGAGACTGCCCACGATCCGGTACGTCACGGTGTCGACGAAGTCCTCGAAGCGCCGGCCGAAGCTCAGCACCCGTTTGGTGAGGGAACCGGCGAAGTTGTCGTGGAAGAACGCCGCGTCCCGGGCGAAGAGTTCGTCCATGCCGATGACGTACAGGTGCTCCATCCCGAGGGCGTCCACGCGGTTCAGGCAGTGCTGCCCGACGCGCCACACCGCCTCGGCGAGCAGCAGCACCGCCCCGAAGCCCAGCACGTACGGCAGGGCCGAGGCGAGGGTGAGCCCGTCGCCGTCGGCGGCCCGCCCCGCCAGTTTGGCGATCAGCAGCGGTGCGACGTACCGGATGCCGATGTTGCCCACGGCCGGCAGCAGCAGCGCGGGCAGGGCCAGCCGGCGCAGCCGGAGCAGTTCGCGGACGTAGCGGCGCAGTGCGAGCACGACCGCGCCCCGGCCCGGCACCGTCTTCTCCTGGACATCCCGTTGCCCCATCACACCCCCTCCAGGTCGCGTCCCCGAAGCTTCCCGTCCCCGGCGGTCACCGGTCCAGGCATTTACCTCGGACCGGCGATGACCGGACATCGGCCGGGCGGTGGCCGGCGCTCAGCCGAGGGCGCGTCCGGGCCGGTCGAAGGGGAGCCGGAACTGCGGGAAGCGGGTCTTCTTCGGGTCGAGCAGGTCGATCAGCGCGATCAGCTGGGTCTGCACGTCCTGGAGCCGGGGGACGGCCGGGGCGGTGTTCGCCGCGAGCCGGTCCACGTCCGCGAGCATGACGGCGAACCAGCCGGCGAAGTCGCTGTCGTCCTCCAGCTTGGCGCAGAACTCGGCGTACCCCAGGCAGCGCCGCCGGCCCGGCTCGCCGTCGGGATGGATCATCAGCTCTCCGACGGCCCGCTGCTGGGCGCGGAACAGCCGCAGTTCGTTGCTGACCGGGTCGATCGCGGACAGGCTCGCGCCGATCCGGGAGATCTGGAGCATGACCCGGGTGTTGAGGCGGCTGCGGCCGAGGTCGAGGAACTGGACGTCGCGGCGGAGGATCTCCACCCAGCCCAGGTATTCGGCGAGCACGAAGACCGTGCTGCGGCGGACGAAGTCGGCCTCGCGGGCGGTGCCGCGCGTGAGGAAGGACGTCAGGAATCCGGAGCCGCGCGTGGGGTCCTCGTCGACGACGTGTCCGTTCAGGATGTTGTAGAGCCGGGTCTGGAGGTCGAACGCGGCCCAGGCCAGGGAGGCGCCGTACCGGTCCATGTAGGTGCGCTGCTCCCAGGACCGCAGGCGGCGCTGCTGCCAGTAGCCGAGCAGTCCGGCGACCGCCGCGCCGCAGACGGCGACGATCGCCGACACCAAGGACAACGCGTCCACACATCCCCCTACCGCCGGTGCCCGACGCACCGGGCATCGGCAGAAGGCTGCCAGAAGGCCGTCGGAAGGTGTACCGGAAAACCCGCTTGGCGGGCCCGCGCGGCCCCTGTTACCCGCTGGGGACCGCCGCCGGGGAAGTGCTTGACCCTCGCCGAGACCGCGTGCCGGCCGAGGGTGGCGCCCTGGAAGTCCGCGGACGCAGGGGCGCACCCGTGCGCAGGTGAGGGCGGCGTCCGAGCCGAAGGTGCCGGACAGGCGGGACTCGGCCTTGCAGCAGGCGGGTGGTGTCCGGCGGCACCACCGGGCGGCGGATTAGGGTGTGCGGCATGGACCGCACCGAGGGCCGCACGCCCCGCAGATCCGCCTCCCGCGGCAGTCACGCCGTCGGGGACGAACGGCGTGCCCGCATCCTCGACACCGCCGTCGAGCACTTCGCCCAGTGGGGCTGCCACGCCTCCTCGCTCGCCCGGACCGCCAAGGACGTCGGCATCACCCAGGGCGGTCCGCCGCACCCCTTCCGCAGCAAGGAGGGCCTCCTGGTCTCCGTGCTGCGGCACAGTGACGAACAGGACGAGCGGCGGTCCTTCTCCCCCGAGCCGCGGTCCGCCGGCGAGGCGTTCGCGTCGCTGGCCGGCCTCGCCCGGTACAACGCCGAACGCCCGGGCCGCACCCGCATGGTCAACGTCCCCGCCGCCGAGGCGGGTGGGCGCGGCCACCCCGCCCGCGCGTACTTCCTGCGCCGGTACGCCTCGGTCATCGACAAGCTCACCGCCACCCTGCGCGCCGCGGCCGCCGCCGGTGAGCGGCGGCCGGACACCGACTGCGCGGGCGTCGCCGCCGAGGCCGTCGCCGTCATGGACGGCTCGCGGCTGCGGTGGGCGCTCGCCCCGGCCGCCTTCGACATGCCGGGCCGGCTGCGCACCTGCCTCGACCGGCTGCTGCGCACCCTCAGCAGGGGCACCGCCGGGCTGCCCGGCGGCGCCCGCTGACCCCCGCCGCGAGGCACCCGACGCCCCGGACCGGCACGGCGTACCCGAAGGAGCACTGGCACACCATGGCGAACTCGACCTCCGGGGAGTCGGTCACCGAGCGGATCGTGCGAATCCTGGAGACGTTCGGCACGGACCGGACCGTGCAGACCGCCGCGGAGATCGGGCGGCGGGCGGGACTGCCGTCCTCCACGGCCCACCGGATGGTGGCCGAACTGGTGGACTGCGGGCTGCTGGACCGGGACGAGGAGCAGCGGGTCCGGCTGGGCATGCGGCTGTGGGAACTGGCGCTGCGCGGCTCCCGCGCCCTGCGGCTGCGGCAGGCGGCGCTGCCGTTCATGGAGCACGTACAGGCGCGTCTGCGCGAGCACACCCAGCTCGCGGTGCTGGAGAACGACGAGACGCTGTTCATCGAGCGGCTGTCCCACCCGCACGCGGGGGCGAACATCACCCGGATCGCCGGGCGGCTGCCCCTGCACGCCTCGTCGTCGGGCCTGGTGCTGCTCGCCCACGGCCCCGAGGAACTGCGCGAGCGCGTTCTCGCCGGCCCGCTCGAAGCGGTGTCCCCCGAGACCGTGACCGACCCGGCCCGGCTGCGGCGCCTCCTGGCCGGCATCCGCCGGGACGGCGTGGTCGTCGCGCCGGGGACGGTGGAGGCGGTCTCCACGGGGGTGGCCGTGCCGGTGCGGGAGGGCCGCGGGGAGGTCGTCGCCGCGCTGTCGGCCGTCCTCCCCCGGGCCACGCCCACCGGCCGGGCGGTGGAGGAGCTGCGCGCCGCGGCGGCGGGCATCTCGGCGGCGATCGGCGCACACCGGCCCTGACCAGGACGGGAACTCGCTTCCCATTGAACGGGAACGGCCGTCGTCAAGGGGTGGCGACCGGCGCCAGACTCCTGGCCGACCCCGCCGGCCGTCGAAGGAGACGACATGTCCGTACGCACCCGCGTCGCCATCATCGGCGCAGGCCCCGCCGGCCTGCTGCTGTCCCATCTGCTCGACCGGCAGGGCATCGAGTCGGTCGTCATCGACGCACGAGGCCGGGAGGAGATAGAGACGACCATCCGGGCCGGCATCCTGGAGCAGGGCACCGTCGAGATACTCACCGAGACCGGCGCCTCCGACCGGGTGCGCACGGCCGGGCAACGGCACGAGGGCATCGAGCTGCGCTTCGAGGGCGAGGGCCACCGCGTCGACTTCGCCGGCACGGTCGGCCGGGCCGTGTGGCTCTACCCCCAGCACGAGGTGCTCAAGGACCTGGTCGCCGCGCGCCTCGCCGCCGGCCAGGACCTGCGTTTCCACGTGACCGCCGAGCGCGTCGAGGACGCCGGGACCGACCGGCCGCGGATCATCGCCAAGGACGCCGACGGCCACCGCGTCGAGATCGAGGCCGAGGTCGTGGTCGGCGCCGACGGGTCGCGCAGCGTCGCCCGGGAGGCCGTCACCGGCTCCTACGGCGGCTACTTCCGGGAGTACCCCTTCGCCTGGTTCGGCATCCTGTGCGAGGCACCGCCCAGCGCCGGCGAACTCATCTACAGCAACTCCCCCGACGGTTTCGCGCTGATCAGCCAGCGCAGCCCCGAGGTCCAGCGCATGTACTTCCAGTGCGACCCGGACGCGGACACCGGGGCGTACTCCGAGGCCCAGCTGTGGGACATCCTCCAGTCCCGCGTCCCCGGGACCACGCTGAAGGAGGGCCGCATCTTCCAGCGGGACGTGCTGCGCTTCCGCAGTTTCGTCGCCCACGAGATGCGCCGCGGCCGGGTGGTGATCGTCGGCGACGCCGCGCACACCGTGCCGCCCACCGGGGCGAAGGGCATGAACCTCGCCGTCGCCGACGTCGTCCTGCTCACCGACGCCCTGCGTGCGCTGCTCCACGACGGGGACGAGACCCTCTTCGACGCCTTCCCCGACACCGCGCGCGAGCGCATCTGGAAGGCCCAGCACTTCTCCTGGTGGATGACGAACATGCTCCACCTCCAGCCCGGCGCCGGCGACTTCGACCGGCTGCGGCAGATCGGCGAACTCCGTACGGTCGTCGAGTCCGGAGCCGGCCGCGCCTACCTCGCCGAGGCGTACACGGGGTGGCCGCTGGACGGCGCGCGCCTCGACGGCTGACGGGCCCGGCGCCGCCGCGCGGAGATCACGGGACGAGGTCGTCCTGGTGCCCGCCGCGCCACTCGGCCAGCAGGACGGTGGCGTCGTCGTCCATCCGCCCGGCGTGGTGGTCCAGTACGGCGCGCATGAGGCGGCGCAGGGTCTCGTGGAGGGTGAAACCGCCCGAGTGGTGGCGCTGGACGTAGTCGATGAAGCGGTCCTTGCCGAACTCCTCGCCGTGCGCGTCACGGGCCTCGACGACGCCGTCGGTGTAGAGCACGACCCGGTCACCGGGTTCCAGCTGATCACGGCAGACGGTGACGGGGAGGCCGAGGCCGGTGCCCATGGGGCCGGCGGGCGGGCAGGACAGGGGGGTGCTCACCCGCCTGCCTCTGATGAGCAGGGGCAGGTGGTGGCCGCGGTTGACCCAGGTCAGTACCCCGCTCTCGGTGTCGAGGCTGGCGAGGATGCCGGTGACGTAGCGTTTGGTGCCGAACTGCTCCAGCAGCGTCCGTTCCACCGCCCGGCTCGCCTCGGCGAGGGTCGCGCCCTGGCGGCGGGCGTTGCGGCAGGCGGCCACGGCCACGTTCGCGGTGATGCCCGCGGCGGTGTCGTGCCCCATCGCGTCGAAGACCGCCAGGTGCAGGGTCGAGCCGGCCAGCGCGAAGTCGAAGGCGTCGCCGCCGAGGTCGTAGGCGGGTTCCAGCACCGCGCCGACCGTGACGTTGTGACCCGCGTAGGCCGGGGGCGGCATGAGGTTCATCTGCATCTCCGCCGCCACGTTCATCGGCGCGCTGCGCACCAGCCGGGCGTAGGAGTCGCTGAAGGAGCGCTTGCCGAGCAGCAGCAGGGCGAGCACCGAGGCCACCTCGCCCAGCACCCGCTGCGGCCGCTCGTCCTCGGCGACGTCCGTGCGCAGCACGCCCAGGCGTTCCACGCCGTCGGTGATCGGTGTCCACCAGCGGCGTCGCCCCTGGCGGCTGCCCGACTCCGCGAGGCTCTCCACCCGCTGCCAGGCCCGGCCCGGCAGCGTGCCGTCCACGCGCAGTTCGGCACCGCCCTCCCCCGCGTCCAGTCCGCGGCCGGTGACCTGCCGCATCACCTGGTCCTGGAGGTCCACCACGAACATCGCGCCGTCGTGGAGGTCCACGGACCGGAGGTGGTCGGCCACCAGGCGCGGCAGTGCCTCCAGGTTGGCCGTGTGCGAGACCTGGATCAGGTCCACCAGCATCTGAGCCGTGCGCCCGCGATCGATCACGTGAACCAGTCTCCCCGCACATCCGCACCAGTTACCCCACCTTGTCACACCGGCGTGCCGGGGCGGGTCCGGCGGGTGACGGCGCGGTCCGGGTGCCGGGCGCGCGGCGGCGAGCGGCGAGGCGCCCGGGCGCCCCCCGGCTGCGTCCCGCGGGGCTTCCCACGGTGCCGGGCGGGGCCGATGATGGCGGCATGGCTGCCGGTGACGACCTGCTGTGGGACGCGGACGACAGAAGCGCGCGGTGGGTTCCGCGGCTCCGGCGCATCGGGGTGACGGCCGCCTTCCTCGGTGTCGCCGGCCTGCTGCTGTGGACCGACGGGCACGCCGGGTGGGCGCTCCGCGCCGGTGCCCTCCACCTCCTCGGGGAGGCCGCGCACTGGGTCTGGGACCGGCGGCGCCTGGTCGAGGCACGCGTCGTCGGGGGCGGGCCCGGCCGGCCCGCCGGGCTCCGCCTGCGCCGGGTCGGCGGACGGACCACCGAACACGACGCCGACCGCGTGCTGCGCGTCCTGGTCGTCCACGACAACGTCCACGACCTCGCGCGGCTCCGGCTGCGCCTGCGCGGCGGACGGCCGCTCTTCGGGCGCCCCGCCCGTCCGCCGGCGCTCACCCCCTGGCGCCGCGCCTGCCCGAAGGCCCACGTCGGGGCGAGGGCGGCCCGGTGGGGCATGCCGGGGATCCCCGACTGAGCGGCGCTCGGCGAGACCCGCGCCGGCGGCTGGGCGGGCCGGCCCGTCGCGGTTGCCCGCCACCGGTGACCGGCCCCGGCGCGGCCCGGCGCCCGATATAGCCTGCTGCTCGTCCGTCCGCCGGTGGCCGATGCGCTCGCCACCCCCGACCGCCTGGGAGGCGCAGCATGAGCATTCTGGAGAACACCGAACCCGCCCACACCCCCGGAGACGCGCCCCGGGCCGAGGTGCGGGCCCGCGAGCAGCGGCTGCGCCGGCGGCTGGAGCGGCTGATCGGCATCGCGGCCACCGAGGGCAACGAGCTCGTGCCGCTGCGCAACGGTGACGAGATCTTCCCCGCCATGCTCGACGCGATACGCGGGGCCGAGCACACCGTCGACATGATGACCTTCGTGTACTGGCGCGGTCAGATCGCCCGCGACTTCGCCGAGGCGCTGGCCGGCCGGGCGCGGGCCGGCGTACGGGTGCGGTTGCTGCTCGACGGCTTCGGCGCCAAGGAGATCGAGCGGGACCTGCTCGACGCCATGGACGACGCGGGCGTACAAGTGGCCTGGTTCCGCAAGCCGTTGTGGCTGTCCCCGTTCAAGCAGAACCACCGCTGCCACCGCAAGGCGCTCGTCGTCGACGAGCGCACCGCGTTCACCGGCGGGGTCGGCATCGCCGAGGAGTGGTGCGGTGACGCCCGCAACCCCGGCGAGTGGCGCGACACGCACGTGCGGCTGCGCGGTCCGGCCGTCGACGGGATCGCCGCCGCCTTCGCGCAGAACTGGGCCGAGAGCCATGACGACCTCTACGACGACCGGGACCGCTTCAGCGAGCACGAGCAGCCGGGGAACTCCATCGTCCAGGTCGTGCGCGGCTCGGCCAGCTTCGGCTGGCAGGACATGCAGACCCTGATCCGCGTCATGCTCACCTCCGCCGAGCAGCGGTTCCGGCTGGCCACCGCCTACTTCGCCCCGGACGACTACTTCGTCGACCTGCTGTGCGCCACGGCCCGGCGCGGTGTCACCGTGGAGATCCTGCTGCCCGGCCCGCACACCGACCAGCGGGCGTGCCAGCTCGCCGGCCAGCACCACTACGCCCGGCTGCTGGCCGCCGGCGTGTCCATCCGCCAGTACCAGCCCACCATGATGCACGCCAAGATCATCACGGTGGACGGGGTGGCGACGCTGACCGGGTCCACCAACTTCAACCGGCGCTCCATGGACCACGACGAGGAAGTCATGCTCGCCGTGCTGGACGAGGCGTTCACCGCCACGATCGACCGGGACTACGACGCGGACCTCGAACGCAGTGTGGCCATCGACCCGGTCCGCTGGCGGCGGCGCTCCGTCACCCAGCGCCTGCGGGAGGCGGCGGTCCTCCCGATCAGACGGTTCCTGTAGACGGCCGGGCGGGGGCCGGCGCCGTGCCGGGCCGGCCCCCGGGGATCAGGCGGTGGCGAGAGCGCCGCGCAGGACGGCGACTGCCTGGGCGATGGCGGCCTCGGCGCCGTGGGTCTCGCGCAGGGCGTTGAGCATCACGAAGTCGTGGATGACGCCCTGGTAGCGCACGGCGGTGACGGGGACGCCGGCCTGGCGGAGCTTGGAGGCGTAGGCCTCGCCCTCGTCGCGCAGGACGTCGGCCTCGGCGGTGATGACGAGGGCGGCGGGCAGGCCGGCGAGCTGCTCGGTGGTGGCGCGCAGCGGGGAGGCGGTGATCTGGGCGCGCTCGGCCTCGTCGGTCGTGTACTGGTCCCAGAACCACTGCATGCCGTCGCGGCGCAGGAAGTAGCCCTCGGCGAACTGGTGGTAGGAGCCGGTGTCGAAGCTCGCGTCGGTGACCGGGTAGAACAGCACCTGCTGGACCAGGGACACGTCGCCGCGCTCCTTGGCCATCAGGGTGAGGGCGGCGGCCATGTTGCCGCCGACGGAGTCGCCGGCGACGGCCAGGCGGGAGGCGTCCAGGCCCTGGGCGGCGCCCTCCTGGACGATCCACCGGGCGACGGCGTAGTTCTGCTCGATGGCCACCGGGTAGCGGACCTCGGGGGAGAGGTCGTACTCGGGGAAGACGACGGCGGCGCCGGCGCCGGTGGCGAGTTCGCGGACCAGGCGGTCGTGGGTGTGGGCGTTGCCGAAGACCCAGCCGGCGCCGTGGATGTAGAGGACGACGGGCAGGGTGCCCTCGGCCCCGGCGGGCCTGACGATCCGGGCGCGGACGGAGCCGGTCGGGCCGCCCTCGACGGTGATCCACTCCTCGTCCACCGCCGGCTTGGCGATGTCACCGGACTGGACCTCGTCCACCGCCTTGCGGCCCTCGACCGGACCCAGGTCGAACAGGTAGGGCGGGTTCGCGGTGGCCTCGACGAAAGCCTGGGCGGCCGGCTCCAGGACGGGGCGGACAGGGGTGGCGTCGCTCATGGCGGACTCCTCGGTTCGTCAGTGCCGTCCGGAGACCTCACCGGCGGATTCACCGGGAAGCGGCGGCACGGGCAGAAACGTAGCGCGCTATTTGGTCGCGCGCAACTAATTCGTGCTCGACAGGAATCCGCTAGGCTGTGCCCCGTCCGAACCGTGCCCGACCCGGGAGCCGTACCGTGCGCACGCCAGACGCCGAACCGCCCGCGTCCCCGCAGGGGTCCCTGCTCCTGGACGACCAGCTCTGCTTCGCCCTGTACGCCGCCTCCCGCGCGGTCACCGCGCGCTACCGCCCCCTCCTCGACGAGCTGGGCCTGACCTACCCGCAGTACCTCGTCCTGCTCGTGCTCTGGGAGCGGGACTCGATCTCCGTCCGGGACCTGGGCGCGGCGCTCCAGCTGGAGTCGAGCACCCTGTCCCCGCTGCTGAAACGCCTGGAGGCGGGCGGTCTCCTGCGGCGCGAGCGCCGTGCCGACGACGAGCGCTCCGTCGCCATCCGTCTCACCGGCGCCGGCGCCGCCCTACGGGACCGGGCCGCCGCCGTCCCCCTCGCCATCGGCGACGCCATGGGGCTGACCCCCGAGCAGGACGCCACGGCCAAGCACCTGCTGCGGCTGCTGACGGCCAACGTCTCTGGGCACGAGCGGCCCTGACCCGGCGCCCCGGCGGGCGGCCCACTCAGCCCAGCGGTTCCGTGGTCCGGGTGACGGAGTCATAGGTGCGGGCGCCGGTGAACGCGCCGTCCCAGGGGCGGGAGAGGGCCGGCGGCAGGAGGTCGTCCGGCCAGGAGGCGGCCCGGGACCGGGTCCGGCCGAGGGTGATGTGCGGTGTCCAGCGGCCGGGCGCGAGCAGGGGGTGCCCGGCCGCTCCGTCCCCGGGGCGGAGGGCGTCCCACACCACGCGGTGCAGGTCCAGCAGCCCCGGGCCGGGGACGACCCGCCAGGCCAGCACCCGGGTGCGGCCGGTGAAGCGGACCGGGTCCGCGAGGCGCAGCGGCAGCGGCAGCACGGCCAGGGCCTCCGCCAGCCGGCGCCGCGCGTCCCACGGCAGTGCGTCCGCCACCGCCACGGTCAGGTGCGGGCGGTTCGTCGGATGACGGTGGCCGGCCAGGCTGGGCAGGCCCCGGGCGGCCAGCTCCCGCCAGGCCGCGCGCACCCGCTCCTCGGTGGCCGGGTCGGGCAGCAGTTCCACGGTGTGCACCGGGGCAGCGTAGGCCCGGGGTGCGGCGCGACGCCGCTCCGGCGAGGGTGGAGGGTGAAGGGGGGACGGCGTCGCGCCGAGCGGTGCCAGGGCGAGGGAGCAGCCGGCATGGCAACGATGACCCTGACCGCCGTGGGTGCGGCGTCGCCGGACACCGCCTGGCAGCGCTACGTCCTCCTCGACCAGTGGCCGCGGTGGGCGCCGCACATCAGGACGGTGCGCGCGGAGGGCCGGGAGACCGTGCCGGGGCTGAGGGGCAGGATCGAGTCGGTCGTGGGCGTCCGCGCCGCCTTCGTGGTCGAGGACGTCGACCACGGCGCCCGGCAGTGGGCGTGGCGGGTCCGTTCGGGGCCGGTGCGGCTGTGGCTGTGCCACGGCGTGCGAGCCCACCCGCGGGGCAGCGCGACCTGGCTCACGATGCGGGGCGCGCTCCCCGTCCTGGCCGCCTACGCCCCGCTCGCCCGCATCGCCCTCGGCCGGCTCGTCCGGGCCTGAGCCCCCGGTCGCCGCCCGGCGGGTGACCGCCCGGCCATCCGGTGTACGCCCGTTCGCCATGGCGGATTCCCGTGGCCGTACCACGGTCCCGGCATCGTCCGGCGGGTGGGCGGCGGAGGACCGGCCGGAGCGGCGTACGCCCGACCGCGCCGGGGACGGCCGCCCGGCACCCGCGCGCACCGCGGGTCCGCACCCGCCGCCCGTTCCTCCGCCCCCGCGCCGGCACATCCGAACAGCAGAGGACCTCATGACCGAGCAGCAGTTGCCCGCCTGGGCCGACCCGTCCGTCTCCCCCGCCGGACTCGACGCGCAGGGCGTGTCCCGGCGCCGGCTCCTGCGCCGGGCGGGCCTGTTCGGCGCCGCGTTCGCCCTCGCTCCGGCCGCCCCCGCCCTGGCCGCCGGCGGCGGTGGACGGAGCCGGCCCGGCGGCGAGGACCCGGCCCTGGCCTACCTGGTCGGCGACCACCACGTCCACTCGGTCTACAGCCACGACGCCAAGTACACGTTCTCCCAACTGGCCGCCGCCGGCGCCCGGTACGGCCTGGACTGGATGGTGTTCACCGAACACTCCAACACCGGCCACGCCGAGTACGGGGCGGCGCTGGAACACCGGGAGATCCAGCGGGCCCGCGCGCAGAACCCGCGTCAGCTCGTCTTCCAGGGCCTGGAGTGGTACATCCCGGCCGCCGAGCACGCCACCGTCTTCACCGCGCCGGGCCGCCACGAGACCGACCTGCTCACCCGGTTCGAGCGGCTCTACGACGGCAAGCTGCTCGGCTACGACAAGGGCGGCGCCGCCGACCCCGACACCGCCCGCAACGAGGCCCACGCCGTCGCCGCCCTCAAGTGGCTGGCCCGGCAGCGCCGTTCCGGCCGGGTCGACGACGTGCTGGTCCTCGCCAACCATCCGCTGCGCCTGGGCATCGACTCCCCGCACGAGCTGCGCGCCTGGCGGGACGCCGCACCGGAGATCATGATCGGCATGGAGGGGTCGCCGGGCGCCCAGGGCGCGGCGACACCGGGCCTGCGCGGCGCCACGTCGGTACGCGGCGAGTACGAGAACAAGCCGTCGGCGCAGTCCTGGCCGGGCTATCCGGCGGACGCCTACGTCACCTACGGCGGCTTCGACTGGGCCACCGCGACCGTCGGCGGCCTGTGGGACTCGATGCTCGCCGAGGGCCGGCTGTTCTCGGTGACCGCCAACTCCGACGCCCACCGCGTCGTGCACGACACCCTGCGCAACGGCGACTGGGCGCCCGGCCGGACCTTCGACAACACCGGGAAGCTGCCCGACCCGGTCGAGACGGGCACCGCGCAGCCGGGCAGCGACTTCTGGCCGGGCCAGTTCAGCCGTACCCATGTCGGTGTCACCCGCTACGGGTACCGGCAGGTGATGGCGGGCCTGCGGGCCGGGCGGGTCTGGGTCGACCACGGGCATCTGCTGGACGGCCTGGAGGTGCGGGTCCGGCGGGCCGGCGACCGTGGCCGCGGCGTCACCCTGGGCGGCCGGCTCCGGGTCCGCCGCGGTGAACGGGTCGTCCTCGACATCACCGTGACCAGCGCCTCGCGCCCCAATCCGCACGGCGTGCTGCCCGAACTCGCCCATGTGGACGTCGTGCGGGGCGCCGTGCGCGGCCCGGCCGCCGACCGGGACGCCTGGCGGGCTCCGGACACCCGGGTGGTGCGCACCGAGGACGTCACCGGCCGCAAGGGCACCTACACCCTGCGGGTCCCGCTGACCGCCGGTGCGGAGTCCTTCTACGTCCGGCTGCGCGGCAGCGACGGGAACCGGCACGCGGCGGGCCCGCTCGGTGCCGCGGTCGACCCGCACGGGCCGGTGGCGCACGCACCCGGTGACGGCGACCCGTGGACCGACACGTGGTTCTACACCAACCCGGTCTTCGTGGACGTGCTGGGTTCCTGACCGTCCGCCTCGCCCCTGCGGCCCGGCGGGGGAAGGGGCGGCCCAGGGCCTTTGTCACCGTTGCGTCGCGATGCGCGGCGGTGGGCAACCAGCGCCGCCCCTCGGGGGTCTAGCAGTCGGGGAACCCGCCCAGGGCGGTCTTCCGCCCGCTTCGACCGCTTCCGAGGGAAAGGCTGACCGGCCATGGGGGACACACGCAGACGGGGCGCCGTCGCACTCGGGGTCACCGCACTGGTGGCACCGCTCACGCTCGCGCTCGGCGCCACGCCGGCCCAGGCGGCGAGCTGCACCACGCAGACGGGCCCGTACCAGAAGAAGGTCGAGAAGTTCCTCGGCCGCCCGGTGGACGGCAAGCAGTCCGCCGCCGACTGCAAGGCGATCCGCGCCTTCCAGACCAAGCACGGCATCCAGCCGAACATCGGTTACGCGGGGCCCGTCACCTGGGGCGTGATGGACCTCATGCAGAAGCAGAAGGCCGTCGGGAAGAAGCCGAACAAGGCGGGCAAGTGCCCGGTCGACAAGGGCCGTATCGCCTGCGTGAACCTGACCCTCCAGATCAGCTGGATCCAGGACGGCAAGAAGCTCGTGTACGGTCCGGTGCCGGTCCGCACCGGCCGCGACGGCTACGAGACCCGCACCGGCCTCAAGAAGATCTACTGGCGGAACATCGACCACCACTCCACCATCTACGACGTGCCGATGCCCTACAGCCAGTTCTTCGACGGCGGCCAGGCGTTCCACTCGGTCGGCGTCAGCATGTGGAACCCGCCGGGCTCCCACGGCTGCGTCAACATGACCAAGACCACCGCGAAGAAGTACTGGTCGCTGCTGAAGAAGGGCGACGACGTGTACGTGTACGGCCGCAAGCCGGGCACCTGACGGTGACGGGCGACCGGCCCGGCTGACCGCGCTCCGCCGTGCCCCCCGGGGCCCCTCGACCGGAGGGGCGCCGGGGGGCTTCTCCGTCGGACGGTCCGCGCCGGGCGTGGCCGGGCCGCGGCCGTCCACCGGGCGTTACGCGACCCTGACCACGTACTTGCCCCGGACGCCGCCCGCCTCCAGCGCCCGGTGCGCCGCCGCCGTCTCCTCCAGGGGGAAGACCGTGTCCACCGCGGGCCTCAGCCTGCCCTCGGCCACCTGGCGGGCGAGGTCGTCGAGGTGCGTCCGGGTGGGGTCGCCGCTGAAGAAACGCACCCGGCCGGGTCCGTGGACCGCGCTGGCCGCGAGGTACCCGAGCGACGTCACGGGCCGTCTCAGGTCGAAGGCGATGGTGACCATGCGCCCGCCGGGCCTCAACAGCCGCCGGAAGGCCCGCAGATCGGTTCCCGCGGTGTCCAGGACCACGTCGAAGCGGCCCAGTTCCGCCGGCCGGACGGCCCGGTGGTCGACGGCCTCGTGCGCGCCGAGGCCGCGGACGAAGTCGAGGTTGGCCGCACGGGCGAGGGCGGTGACCTCGGCGCCGTACGCCCGTCCGAGCTGGACGGCGGCGTTGCCGACGCCGCCCGCCGCGCCCCGGACGAGGAGCCGTTCGCCGGGGCGCAGCCCGGCCTTGTCCCGCAGCGCGGTGACGGCCGTGGTGGCCACCGGAAGCGCGGCGGCGGCCACCGGGTCCAGGCCCTCGGGGAGCCGGCCGACCCGCTCGGCGGGCACGGCCACGTACTCGGCGGCGCTGCCGAATCCGGAGGTGCGGCCCAGGACCCCCCAGACCCGGTCGCCGGCCGTGAACCGGGTGCCGCCGGCACCCGGTACGGCGACCTCGCCGGTGAAGTCCAGGCCGACGCGCTGGGGGAAGCTCCGGCCGCTCAGGAGGCGGAGCCGGCCGGACCTGACCGCCAGTTCGCCGCCGTTGACGCTGAACGCGCTCACCTTCACCAGGACTTCGCCGGGGGCCGGCTCGGGGCGCGGCACCCGGGCCGTGTAGAGCACCTCGGGACCGCCGTAGCGGTCGTAGAGGACTGCCTTCATCATGCGGTCGTTCATGGATCTGCCTTCTCCGCCGGGTCGGTGGGGGAACTGGCACCGACCGTAGGCTCTCCGGTGGACCCGACCGTCCGCCCGGACCGGAAGCGAGAGACAGTCATGGCCGAATCCTCTCGGATCACAGCCCGCGACGGGGTGCGGGCGGACGCCCGGCGCAACCGGGAGCGCATCCTCGTCGCCGCCCGCGCGGTCTTCGCGGAACGCGGGATCGACGCCCCGATGGCGGCCGTGGCCCGCCGGGCCGGGGTCGGCGTGGCGACGCTGTACCGGCACTTCCCCACCCGGGACGCCCTGGTCCGGGGCGCGTACGCGCAGCAGATGGAGACCTGTGCGCGGGCGCTCACCGAGGCGCTGGCCGCCCCCGACCCGTGGCAGGGTTTCCGGCACCTGGTCGAGACGGTGTGCGCCCTGCAACGAGAGGAACGCGGGTTCCCGGCCGCGTTCGCGGCGGCCTTCCCGGAGACCACGCCGGAACTCGCGCGGGCGCGGCAGCGGGCCGAGCGGGACGTCCTCACCCTGGTCCGCAGGGCCCAGGCGGCGGGCTCGCTGCGGGCCGACTTCCGCCCCTCCGACCTCGCTGTGGTCCTGCTGGCTCACTGCGGCCTGGTGACCGCCCTGCCGGACGACGAGGCGGCGTCCCGGCGCCTGGTGGCCTATCTGCTCCAGTCGTTCCGCGCCGGCCCGGCCGGCGCGCCGCTCCCTCCGCCGGCCGCGCTGTCCCTGCGCAGTCTGCCGATGGCGGCCGGCGGCCGTCCGGGGCGGGGGTTCCCCGGAGCCTGACCCGAGGAGGCCCTGGTGCGGGGCGGCCGGCCTCCTCGGCCGGCGGTCCGGCGCGTCCCGCGGGTGCCCGAAGGAGGGTCAGCCGCCGGAGCGGGTGCCGGGCGGGCCTTCGGCCAGCAGGGCCGAGAGGGCGTCCGCCAGGCGCGGGGCCGCCGAGGTGGCGCCGCGTGCCGCGGCCGCCCGGACGACCGTCCGTACCTGGGCGGCGGGGAAGGTCTCCGCGTAGGCGCGGGCGTCGGCGGCGGCGAACGCCTCGGCCAGGAGCGGCGCCAGGGCCGAGGCGTGGGCCCGGGCGCCGGCGTGTGCGTTGGCGTCGGTGCTCAGGCCCGCGTAGGTGTGCCCGTAGGCGTCGGCGTCGGCCGGGGAGAAGCCGTTGGCCAGCGCGTAGCCGTGGGCGCCTTCGTAGGCGTCGGCCCGTGCGCCGGCCCGGTCGTAGGCGGAGTCGTACAGCAGGAGCAGGACCGGGTGCAGAGCGGCCGTCCAGGTGTCCTGTCCGGCGGGAGCGCGGTGGGCCGCCGCGCGGTGCAGGCCGGCCAGGGCGGCGAGCGCGGAGCGGTCCTCGGGGTGGGTCGTCATGAGGAGGGGCAGCACGGTGTGGGCGTACCAGGCGTGCGCGGTGCCCAGGGTGGGCGCGGGGGCCGCGCCGTCGAGGGCGCCGCGCAGCCGGGCCGCCCAGTCGTCCGCGGTGTCCGGCGGCAGGTGTTCGTGCAGGGCCACGGCCGTCTGCCACAGCCAGTCCGGCACCCCCGCCCCGGACAGGGCGGGAGGGCCGGCGGCCGGGGTGCGCAACGCGGCGCGGAACGCGTCGGGGTCCGGGGTCGGGGGCATGGACGTCTCCGTCTCGTCCGGGTCCGGTCAGGCGTGCAGGGGCCGGCCTTCGATGGCCACCCGGCGTCCCTCACGGGTGTGCGGGAAGTAGTCCCACACGGCGTGGTGCTGGACGCTGCGGTTGTCCCAGAAGACCAGGGTCCGCTCCTGCCAGCGCACCCGGCAGTGCAGCAGTGGGGTGCGGGCGACGTGCGCGTACAGCAGGGAGAGCAGGGCGTCGCTCTCGGCGCGGGAGAGCTGGGTGATGTGCGAGGTGTAGGGGGCGTTGACGAAGAGGAGTTTGCGGCCGGTCTCCGGATGGCGTACGACGACGGGGTGTTCGGTGCGCGGCACGTCGTACTCGGGCGGCGGGGTCTGGCCCGCGGCGGTCCAGGGCAGGGCGCCGTCGTGGAGGGCGGTGAGGCCGTCGAGGAAGCCGCGCATCGCCGGGGAGAGCAGGTCGTGGGCGAGGTGCATGTTGGCGAAGAGGGTGTCTCCGCCGACGTCGCCCTCGGGCATGGTGGTGATGTACAGCATGGAGCCGAGGGAGGGTTCGGCGTCGGCGGTGCCGTCGGAGTGCCAGCCGTTGCCGGCGACGGCCTTGGACTCCTTGGTGGCCTTGATCTCCAGGATGTGCGGGTCGGAGCCCTCGGCGGGCAGGGTCACCGGGTGCAGGTCGCCGAAGACACCGGCGAAGCTCTTGTGCTGCTCGGGAGTGAGGTCCTGGTCGCGGAAGACGAGGACGTGGTGGGTGTGGAAGGCGTGCCGCAGTTCCTTCTCCTGGGCCGGGGTCAGGGGCCGGGAGAGGTCCAGGCCCGCGATCTCCGCGCCGAGCACGGGGGTGAGGCGGGTGAGGGAGAAGGTGTCGTAGGAGGGGGCGGGGCGGGTCGCGAGGTGGGCGACCGCTTCGAGGGCGTAGGGCTCCATGGGTGTCTCCGGGTGCAGGGGGCGAAGGGGCGGGCGGTCACAGACCTCGGTCGAGGAGTTCGGCGAGGATCAGGCGGCCGAAGGCGGTGTTGCCGTGGATCGTGTCGTCCCGCTCGCAGAAGGCGGGGCGTTGGTGGCCGGTCTCGTCGGTCACCCGGTGCCGCAGGTCGACCGTCTCCACGCCGCGGCGGGTGAGTTCGGCCGCGATGACGTCCTGGGCGGCGAAGAAGACGGCGGGGTCCGCCATGGCGGGGACGCGCTGGGGCGGCAGCGGGGCGAGGACGCGCAGGCCGAGGGCGGCGGTGTGGTCGTAGAAGGTGAGGGCGCCGCGGACGGTCGCCGTCACGAGGCGGGCGAAGAGACGGCTGCTCGGGAAGCCGGGCGGGAAGGCGCCGTGGCGGTCGCGGTGGACGTCCCAGTTCTGCCGGGTGGCGACGGTGTGGGCGCTCAGGCCGAAGGTGCAGACGAGGGGGACCGGCAGGCC
The DNA here is from genome assembly GCF_020521275.1 of Streptomyces daghestanicus. Lineage (NCBI taxonomy): Bacteria > Bacillati > Actinomycetota > Actinomycetes > Kitasatosporales > Streptomycetaceae > Streptomyces > Streptomyces daghestanicus. The sequence goes on from NZ_BNDX01000007.1 coordinate 283,796, forward strand.
GGCCAGTGTGGTGACCTCCAGGGTGTCGAGGGCGGCCCGGTACAGCCGCTCGGTGTCGGCGGCGTGGAAGGTGAGGCCGCCGGCCGCGCCGGTGTCGCAGAACGGGCCGAGGAAGTCGCGGCCGGACCCGACGGGGCCGCCGGCGAACGGGAGACCGGCGTCCCGCGCGGCGCGGCCCACGCAGCCCGCGTGGGAGTCACCGAGCAGGAGGAAGCGGGCGCGGGTTGTAGTAGTCGAGGACGGCGTCGTCACACCAGTGCTCCTCTCCGGCGGTGGCGGTGGCGGTGGCGGTGGTAGTGGCGGGGGGCGTGGGCGTGGCGGGTGCGGGGGCCTCCGGGTGGGGCTGGAGGGCCCGGAAGAAGTGGGTCATGACGAAGCGGACCCCTTCGGGGGTGACGCCGCGCAGGTTCGGTTCGTAGAAGGCCGCCCGGTAGGGGAAGCCGGTGACGATCTCGTACGACGGGAAGTAGTCGACGTCGCCGTCGTCGTCGGCGAGCTGGCCGGCCGCCGCGCGCAGGACGGACTTGGAGTGGCTGGTGGCGACCAGGACGTGGCGGCCGGTCGCGGTGGCCGTCAGGGGCACGGGGGACACGGTCAGGACGATGCGCAGGCGGGGGTTGGCGCGGCGGGCCAGGGCCAGGGTCCGCGTCAGGTCGCGGTGGACGTCGGCCACGGTGTGCCGGCGCAGCACGTGGCGGGCGGGGTCGAAGGTGCCGCGCAGGGTGCCGGGGCACACCGGCAGGGCCGTGCCGGTCTCCTCGTCGTACCAGACCTCGGTCAGACCGAGGGTGAAGACGAGCACGTCGGCGCGGGTGAGGGCGGTGCGGACGGCGGCGAGGGTGACCTCGCGGGAGCGCAGCAGGTCCTCGGGGGTGGCGAAGCCGGCGGGTTCGACGGCCGGGCGCCAGGGGTCGTACCAGGCGCCGTCGTGCTCCCAGACCTCCTCGGGCGGTGCCGTCTCGCCCAGTGCCCAGGCGACCCACTGGTACAGGGCGGCGGCGGAGTAGATGTTGCCGGTGCGGAAGGAGAAGCGGCGGTAGCCACGGGCCGACTGTTCGGCGCGGGTGAGGCCGGGCGGGGGCGGTTCGGCGTCGTACCAGTGCATGCCCTGGTCGAGCAGGGCGCGTCCGATGTGGGCGGCGAAGCAGGAGCCGGCCGTGATGACGGGGTCGTCCGGTCCGACGGTGAACTTCGGCGTCCACAGGTCGGTGATGTCCAGCGGGTCGGGTTCGGCGACGGCGGTGCGCCAGAAGGACCGCGCGGGAAGGCCGGCGTAGGGGTGGGACGGCACGGTCTCCTCCTCAGGGGCGTTCGGGGTGGCGGAGGCCGGCTTCGGGCGCCGCGAGGGCGGCGGCGACGGCCTGTACGTGGGGGGCGGTGACGATGCCGTAGTGGCTGGTGTCGAGGCGGTGGACCGTGACGGGGCCGGGCAGGTGGGTGGTCCAGGCGTCCGGCGCGGCCGGTGCGGGGGCGAGGAGGCCGGCGCCGGCCGGGCGCTCGGCGAGCCACACCGTGGCGGGGGTGCGTTCCGGGCGGGGCGGGCGGTGGCCGGCCATGGCGGCGAGGTTGGCGCGGCAGCAGTCGGCGAGACGTTCGGCGTAGGCGCGGCCGGAGGCGGTCAGGGGGCCGGCTCCGTTGCTGGTCAGCTCGTGGGCGAAGACGGCGTCGAGTCGCTCGTCGTCGTACGCGGCGAGCCGGGCGCCCGCGTCCGGCGGGGGCGGGTCGATCAGGTGCAGGCTCGCGGCGGGGTGGCCGTCGGCCTCGGCGAGCGCCGCCATGGACAGCGCGGTCCAGGCGCCGAAGGACCAGCCGGCCAGCCGCAGCCGCCGGCCGGGGCCGGGGAACGCGGCCCGTACGGCCTCCAGATAGTGGGCGGCCCGGTCGGGGATGGAGCGGGCGGGCAGGCCGGGGTCGCGCAGACGCGGGTCGGCGATCAGGCAGACCGTCAGGGTGGCGGGGAGGGCGGCGACCAGCGGCCGGTACGCCTGGATGTCACCGCCGACCGGGTGGACCAGGCACAGCACGTCGGGCCCGGTGCCGTGCTGCCAGGTCTCGACCTCCACGGCGGTGGACGCCTCGGCGCCGGCGCCGAGGTGGCGGAGGATCTCGGTGAGGCTGACGCGGTGGCTGAGGCGGGACAGTTCGATGTCGGTGCCGTAGCGGCGTTTGATCTCGTCGAGCAGCTCGATGAGGGTGAGCGAGTCGGCGCCGAGGTCGTACAGCGCGTCCCCGGGGTCGAGGGTCTCCGTGCCGAGCAGGCCGAGCAGGACGTCGGTGAGGGCGGCGGCTCGGTCGCCGTCACCGTCGGTGGCGGTGGCCGGGACCGGGGCCGGGGCGGGGCCGGGGGCGGGTTCGTAGAAGTGGCGGGCCTGGTCCAGGGCGGTGGTGCTGACCAGGAGGTGGGGCAGACGCAGGTCCAGGGCGCGGTCGAACAGCGCCGCGCCGTCCTCGGGGGTGAGGGCCACCGCGAGGTGGTCGCGGTGGCGGGCGTCGGCGGCTCCGGGGTGCGCGGCCATGCCGACCTCGCGCCAGGCGTCCCAGCCGATGCTCAGGCGGACGGTCGTGGTGCGGCCGTGGGGCGGCGTGTGGTGGGCGCAGGCGTCCAGGCAGGCGTTGGCCGCCGCGTAGTCGAACTGCCCCACTCCCCCGTGCCGGGCCGCCATGGACGAGCAGTAGAGGGCGTAGTCGGGTTCGTGGGCGGCGATGAGGCGTTCGGTGAGGACGGCGCCGCGGAGCTTGGCGGCCGTCGTGCGGCGGGCGGCCGGCGTGTCGCGGCGGGCCAGGAGACGGCCGCCGGCCGTGCCGGCGGCGTGCACGATACCGGTGAGGCCGTCGAGGTGCGGTGCCAGCCTCTCCGCGAGGGCGGTGAGGTCGTCGGTGGCGAGGTCGGCCCTGATGAGGGTGACCCGGTCGCGGTGGGCCCGCAGGACGGGTGGGAGGGCCGTGCCGCGGGCGACGAGGACGACGCGGTTGCCGGGCCGCGCGAGGAGGCGCGCGGCGAGGGTGGCGCCGATGCCGCCGGTGCCGCCGAGGAGGAGGTGGGTGCCGCTCCGGTGGGGGGCGGGCGGCGCGGTCGGCGGGGTGGTGACGGGCTGGGTGACGGGATGCCACCAGTAGCCGTCGCGCAGGGCGGTGGCGACGGCGGTGTGGGTGCCGTCGAGCAGGAGGTCGGGCAGGTGGTCCGCCCACTCGGCGGGCGTGGGGCCGGGCAGGTCGGCCCAGTGCGCGGTGACCCCCAGTTCCTGGCGCGGGACTTGGAGGGCCGAGGCGAGGAGGCCGGCGGCGGGGGTCGCGACCGTGCCCGTGGCCGGCTGGGCGCCGTGCGAGAGCAGCCAGAGCCGGGGGCGGTGGGCCGCCGGCAGGTCGGCGAGGGCGCGGACGAGGGCCGCGACGGTGTCGAGGCAGGCCCACTGCGCGGTCTCCAGGTCCGCCTCGTCGAAGCCGGGGCCCAGGGTGAGGGGCAGGGCGTGCAGCCAGTCGGTGCCCGCCCGCGGGCCGGGCGCGATGCGGGCCAGCAGGGCGGTGAGCTGGGCGAGGTCGGCCGGGTCGGCGACGTAACGGTCGTCGTCGAGGCGGGTGAGGGTGTCGCCCGCGTGGACGGTCACCACCCGGGCGTAGTGACGGGTGAGGAAGTGCCAGGGCGGGGTGGTGGCGGCGGGATCGGCCGGGTCGGCGGTGGTGACGATGACGGCGGTACGGGTGGGGTGGGGGGTGCCGGGGTGGGGGACATGGGTGCGGGCGCGGCGGAGTCGGGCCCATACCGGCTGGTGCAGCCACTGGTCGGCGGGAAGTCGCTCGGGGCGGCGGGCCGGCCGGGGCGGGGTCTGCGGGGTGCGGGGCGCGGGGTGGGCGTGGGGCGCGCGGTCCGCGTGGGGTCCGGGGTCCGGTCGGGGTGTGCGGTCATCGTGCGCCGGGCGGTCCGCCTGCCGGGCGCGGGGGAAGTCGTACTCGGCCGTGTCGAACGCGGGAGGCGGGAAGTCCCAGGGGGCCGGGGCCGGGCCCCTGGGGTGGTCGATGAGGTGGCCGTCCGTCCAGGCCCGGGCCAGGGTGTGCGGGTCCTCGGCGGACAGCCGGGGGCGTGGGTCCGGGTGGGTGACGGGGAACGCCGAGCCGAGCCAGGCGACGGCGGCGGTGGCGTCCGGGCAGACGGCGGCCGCCCGGTGGGGCAGGGCGGGGCGGCCCGCCTGGAGGTGGCGCAGGACGCGCGGGTAGGCGTCCGGGTGGGAGCGCAGGTAGGCGGCGACGCGGCGGGCGTCCTCGCGGACGGCGGCCTCCGACGCGCCGGACAGCACCAGGCAGGGCGGTGCCCCGGCCGGGGTGGGGCCGGATGCCGGGAGGGGCTGTTCCAGGAGCAGGTGGGCGTTGGTGCCGCCGATGCCGAAGCTGCTGACGGCGGCGACGCGCGGCCGGTCCTCGGGCCAGGGTTCGGCGGTGACGGGGACGCGGAACGGGCCGTCGGCGATCTCGGGGTTGAGGCGGGTGAAGTCGGCCGTCGGCGGGACGACGCCGTGGTGGACGGCGAGCACGGCGCGGACGAGGCCGGTGACGCCCGCGGCGGCGCCGAGGTGTCCGATCTGGCTCTTGACGGAGGAGAGCGGCACCCGCGCGTCGTCCGCCAGACCGTAGGCCTGGCGCAGCGCGGCGGCCTCCACCGGGTCGCCGAGCCGGGTACCGGTGCCGTGGGCCTCCACGTATCCCAGGTCGGTGGCGTCCCGGCCGCTGCGGGCCAGCGCGGTCCGGATGGCGTCGCGCTGCCCGGACAGGGACGGGGCGCTGTAACCGAGCTTGTCCGAGCCGTCGTTGTTGATGCCCGAGCCGGTGACGACGGCGTACACGGTGTCGCCGTCGCGGCGGGCGGCGGAGAGCGGCTTGAGGACGACCACGGCGGCGCCGCTCGCCCCGACGGTGCCCGCCGCGTCCGCGTCGAAGGGCCGGCAGTGCCCGTCGGGCGAGAAGATGTGGTGCGGCCGGTAGGTGTAGCCGTCGCTCAGCCCGGGGTCGACGAGGACGCCGCCGACGAGCATCACATCGGCGTCGCCCTGCCGGAGCAGGCCCGCCGCGACATGCGTGCCGACCAGGGAGCTGGAGCAGGCGGACTGCACGGTCAGCGCGGGGCCGGTGAGACCGAGGTGGTAGGCGGCCTTGGTGGCGAGGAAGTCCTTCTCGTGGTGCAGGGCGAGGCGGAAGGCGTCGGGCAGGGCGTCGGGGTCGCCGTCACGGAGCATGTGCTGGAAGTAGGTGTTCTCCCCGCAGGAGGCGACCAGTCCGACGCGCCGGACCGCCGGGTCGGCGACACCGGCGTGGGCGAGGGCCTCGACGCAGGTCATCAGCAGGTGCCGTTGCTGGGGGTCCATCAGCCGCGCCTCCTGCGGGCTGATGGTGAAGCGGCCGGGGTCGAAGGCGAGGAGCCCGTCCAGCCGGCTGCGGGCGCCGACCCGGCCGTCCGGCGCCGGGAAGTGCTCGATGCCGCGTCGCCCGGCGAGGGTCAGCTCCCAGAAGGCGGCGAGGTCGGCGGCGCCGGGGAGGCGGACGGCCATGCCGATGACGGCGACGGGCTCGTCGGCGCTCCGGCCCGTGCGCGACGACTGCCGGTCGGCAGGGGACGGGTGCTGTTCCGCGGGGGACGACTGCCGATCCGCGGAGGACGCCGGCTGATCCGTGCGGGACGACTGCCGATCCGGGGAAGACGCCGGCTGATCCGCGCAGGCCGGCCGCCCCTGCGCAGGGAACGGCTGCCGGTCAGGCCGCCCGCGGCCGTCGAGGAAGCGGGCCAGGGCGCGGACGGTGACGTGCTCGAAGAGGTCGGGCACGTCGAAGGGGAGGTCCCCCTCCCCCGCGCACCGCAGGTGGAAGCGCATCAGGTCCAGGCTGGTGGCGCCCGCGTCGAAGAACCGCTGGTCAGCGGTGACCGCGCGGCCGGTGACGGACTCGAACAGCGTGAGCAGCCGCCGTTCCAGCGGGGTGCGGGCGGTGTCCCGGGCGGCGGTGGGGCGCAGGTCGTGACCGGGGGCGGTGAGCGCGGCCCGGCGGTCCGCCTTGCCGCTGGGGGTGCGCGGCAGGTCGGTGAGGCGGCGGAAGCGGGCGACACGGACGTGGGCGGGCAGCAGGCGGGCCAGGTGCGCGGCGAGGTCGGCGGGGTCCGGGTCCGCGTCGCGACACCGCAGGGCCACGGCCAGCCGGCCGTCCTCGACCACGGCGACCGCGCCGGTCACACCGGGGTACTGCGTCAGGGCGGCCTCCACCTGGCCCAGTTCCAGACGGTGTCCGCCGAGCTTGACCTGGCCGTCGTCGCGGCCCGCGTAGTGCAGCAGGCCGTCGGTGCCGAAGCGGGCCCGGTCGCCGGTGCGGTAGAGGGTGCCGAGCGCGGGGTCGTCGAGGAACCGTTCGTCGTGCGCGGCGCCCAGGTAGCAGCGCCGGGCCATCGGGCCGCCGATGAGCAGTTCGCCGGTGACGCCCGGCGGTACGGGCAGGCCCGCCTCGTCGACGACGCGCAGCACGGCGTGGGTCACGGGCCGGCCGATGGCGGGCCGCGCCGGCCAGCGGGCCGGGTCGCCGTCGAGGCACAGGCCGCTGACGACGTGGGTCTCGGTGGGGCCGTAGTGGTTGAAGAGGCGCGCGCCGGACAGGCCGGTGAACCAGCGGCGGACGGCGTCGGTGCAGACCAGCTGTTCCCCCGCGGTGACGACGTCGCGGAGCCGGGAGGGGTACCGCCCGGTGCGGACGCCGTGCTCGGCGAGCAGTTGCAGCGCCACGTACGGGAGGAAGATCCGCTCCGCTCCCCCGCTCTCCAGGTGGTCCAGCAGGGCCGGGACGTCCTGCCGCCAGGCGGGGTCGATCAGGCGCAGCAGCCCGCCGGAGCACAGGGTGGTGAAGATCTCCTGGAAGGAGACGTCGAAGGAGAGCATGGAGAACTGCTGGGTGACGGCCGCCCGGCCGAGGCCGCCCTCGGTGCGCTGCCAGGTGAGCAGGTTGCACAGGGTGGCGTCGGGGACCTGGACGCCCTTGGGGGTGCCGGTGGAGCCGGAGGTGAACAGGGTGTACAGGGGGCGGAGGGCCGCGTGCGGACGGGGTGCGGGTCGCGGGGGCGCGGCCGGTGTCCCGGTGAGGGTGAGCGGGTGCCGGGGCAGGGACGGCGGGGCGAGGGTGCCGAGGAGGGCGAGGTCCTCGGGGGTGGTGAGCACGCACAGGGGGTCCGCCTGGTCGAGGACGTGCCGCAGGAGGGCCGGCGGGTAGGCCGGGTCGAGCGGGACGACGGTGACGTTGAGCCGGGCGGCGGCCAGCAGGGCGACGATGTGCTCGGCGGAGGGCTGGAGGTAGAGGGCGACGGCCGCCGGGGCGGCGGGGTCGGACGGGACGAGGGCGCGCAGCTCGCCGGCCAGCCGGTCGGCGTGCGCGTCCAGGGCGGAGTAGGTGAGGACCAGGTCGCCGGTGCTGACGGCGGGGGCGTCGGGGGTGCGGGCCACCTGGCGGGCGAAGCCCTCGGCGACGGTGGTGAAGTCGGCCGGTGCCGCGCCGCCGCGGCCGGTGTCGGGCAGGGAGTGCCGGTAGGGGGCGATCAGGTCCCGCACGGTGGTCCGGGCGCCGGTGTCGCCGGTCAGGTGGTCGACGGCGTCGCGGAAGAGGCGTGCCGCGGCCTCGGTGCGGTCGGCGCCGATGTCGTCGCGGTGTTCCCACAGGCAGTCGAAGCCGGTGTCGTGCTCGATCACGGAGAGGGTCAGGGCGGCCTTGGCGCCCAGGGGTGCGGGCCACAGGGGGCGGACCGCGCACCCGTCGAGGCGGAGGTCGGAGAAGCGGGTGTTCTCCAGGACGAAGAGGTAGTCGAAGAGGGGGGCGCGGTCGCGCAGGGCGGGCGCGGTGAGGACGTCGGCGAGGGCGACCTCGTCGCCGGCGAGGACGGTGCGGACGGTGTCGGCGTGCGCGGTGAGGTGCGCGGTGAGGGTGTCGTCCGGGGTGACGGGGAGGCCGAGGAGGACGGTGTTGGCGAACATGCCGACGGTGTCCGCGAATTCGGGGCGGGGCCGGTTGGCGACGGGCGCGGCGATCAGGGGGCGGTCCTGTCCGGTGACTCCGTGGAGGGCGGTGGCGAACGCGGACACCAGGAGCTGGAACCGGGTGAGGCCGAGCTGCGCGGCCCGCCGGTCCAGGGCGGTGCGGCGGGCCGGGTCGAGGGTGGTGCGCAGGAGTGCGGCGCCGGGCCGGCCGGGGGTCTCGGGTGCGGGCAGGGCCGGTGCGGGGCGGGGGGTGCCGTCGTAGTGGCCGAGGAGTGCGGTGCGCCGGCGGGCGTAGGCGTCGGTGGCGTGCCAGACGCCCTGCCAGCGGGCGAGGTCGAGGGGGGTGGCGGCGGGTTCGGGGTGGTCCCGGTCGCCTCGGTGGGCGGCGGAGAGGTCACGGAAGAGGACGTTGAGGGACCAGCCGTCCACGGCGACGTGGTGCAGGTGGAGCAGCAGGAGACCGCCGTCGGGGTCCGGGACCCAGGCGGCGCGCAGCATCCGCGGGTCGGTGAGGTCGAAGCGGTGGGCGAAGAAGCGGGCGGCGGTCTCCTGCCAGGGCTCGCCCGGGGCGGCGTCGAGGAGACGCCAGGGGTCGTACGGTGCCTCGGTGCGCTGGCGCAGGCCGTCCGGGGTGGCGACGAGGCGGGTGCGCAGGGCGGGGTGCCGGGTGACGAGGGTGGCCAGCGCCCGGCGCAGGGCGGCCGTGTCGACGGTGCCGTCGACACGGAAGGCCAGGGGCACGTCGTAGGAGCGGTCGTCCGGGTCGCGGCGGTGCAGCAGCCACAGGCGTTCCTGCTCGCTGGTGGCGGGCGCGTCCGGCTCGTCGCCGCCGTCCGGCACGGGCGGCCGGGTCCGCGTCGCGGCGCCGGGGGCGTTCGCGGCTTCGGCGAGCGCGGCGAAGTCGGCCCGCAGGACGAGGTCCTGGGGCAGGTCGGCGCCGAGCCGGGTGAGGACCTCGAAGCGGAACCGCATCGCCGTCAGCGAGTCGCCTCCGTTCGGTGTCCACCGGTCGTCGGGGCGCAGGCCGGTGACGTCGAGGATCTCCTCGGCGATCTCCAGTACGGGCCGCTGCGCGGCGGTGACGGGCACCGTCGTGGTGCCGCCGCGCCAGGGCGGGCCGGCGTCCCGCAGCAGGGCGCTCTGGTCGACCTTGCCGTTCGGGGTGAGGGGGAGCCCGGCGCGGAGGTGGCTGCGGTGCGGGCGCATGTACGGCGGCAGGACGGCGGTGAGGTGGCGTTGGTAGGCGTCGTAGGAGAGGTCGTCGCCGAGGACGAGGAAGGCGATCAGTTCGTCGCGGCCCGCCTGGCCACGCCGGGTGCACACGTGCGCCCGGCGGATCGCGGGGTGGGTGAGGAGCCGCTGTTCGACCTCGCCGGGTTCGATGCGGAAGCCGCGGACCTTGACCTGCCGGTCGGCCCGGCCGACGTAGACCACCCGGCCGTCGGCGTCCACGCGGACCAGGTCGCCGGTGCGGTACCAGCGGGTGCCGTCCGGGGCGGTGCGGAAGGCGCGTCCGGTCTCCGCGGGCAGGTCGCGGTAGCCGCGGGCCAGAGCGGGTCCGGACAGCCACAGCTCGGCCACGTCACCGGTTCCGGCGGTACGGCCGTCCTCGGTGCGCAGCTCGGTGCCGGTGCCCGGCAGCGGGGCGCCCAGCGGGATGTCGTCGCCGGCGAGGTCGCGCGGGATGGGGTGGCACAGGGCGAACGTCGACGCCTCGGTGGGGCCGTAGGCGTTGTACAGGACCGTGCGGGAGGACGGGTTGGCGGCGTACCAGCGGCGGATCAGGGGGGCGTTGAGCCGTTCCCCGCCGATGAGGACCCGCGCGGCGCCGGCGAAGCAGTCGGGCACCTTCTCGACGACCGCGTCGAACAGGGCGGCGGTGACGAAGAGCGTGTCGATCCGGCGCTCGCGCAGGGTGTCGGCGAAGCGCCGGGGGTCCTGCACCCGGGCGTCGTCGAGGACCACGCAGGTGCCGCCGGTCAGCAGCGGCGCCCAGATCTCGAAGCTGAGGGCGTCGAAGGCGGGGTTGGCGAGGCAGGCGTACCGGGCGCCCGGGGGGAGGTCGATCCAGCCGGGTGCGCCCAGGCGCAGCACGCCGGCGTCGGTGACCTCCACGCCCTTGGGGCGGCCGGTGCTGCCGGAGGTGTAGAAGAGGAAGGCGGGGGTGCCTTCGGGTGCGTCGGTGCCGGTGTCGGCGGGTTCGCCGGGCGCGGGGCCGGGGCCGGGGGTGAGGAGGGCGTCGGCGGTGGTCTCGCCGGGCGTGGCCGCTTCCTCGCGGACCACCAGCACGGCCGCGCTGTCGCCGAGGATGTGCCGTTGCCGGTCCGGGGGGCTGAGCCGGTCCAGCGGGACGACGGTGGCTCCGGCGCGGCGGGCGCCGAGCAGGACGCAGACCGCCTGCCAGGAGCGGGGCAGGGCGACGGCGACGGCCTGCCCGGGGCGGACGCCCAGGGCGCGCAGCCGGGTGGCGGCACGGGCGCTGAGCAGGTCGAGTCCGGCGTAGTCGAGCGTCCGGGTGCCGTGTTCGACGGCCGTCGCGCGGGGGGTGCGGCGGGCCTGGGCGAGGACGGCGGCGGCGAGCCGGCCGGAGGGTACGGGCTGGTGCATCACGCCTCCCGCGCGGTCGTGGCGAGGGGCGGCGGATCGGTGGGGCCGGGGCCGTGGTGGGCGAGTTCGGCGGCGAGCAGGGCGCCGACGCGGGCGGCGTGGCCGCCTTCGAGGACCTCCCAGTGGTCGCAGTGCAGCGTCTCGACGTGGAAGTCGTTCCCGGCGCGGCGCCGCCAGAAGGCGCGCACCTCGGCGTGGGCCGGGGTGTCGTTGGCGTCGGGCACGGCTTCGACGAGGACCGTGCGGGCCGCGGTGGCGGCGGGCAGGTGGTCCCGGGCGGTCAGCCGGTTGTGGTTGTAGATGCGGTGGTACCGCTCGATCTGCGCTTCCTCGATGCCGGGGTACATGCCGTTGAACCGGACGAGTTTGTCGCGGAACTCGGCGGCGTCGACGGTGGTGACGGCCGCCCGTGCGGCGGCGTCGTCGGTGGCCTGCGTGTCGAGGAGGACGACGCTCACGTCCCGGTGGCCGGCCTCGGCGAGCCTGCGTCCCATCTCGTGCGCGACGAGCCCGCCGTAGGACAGCCCGGTGAGGACGAGGGGGCCGGTGCCGAGGGGTTCGAGGAGGCGCAGGTACGTCTCGGCCATGGCCTCCACGGTGGGCAGCACGTCCTCCCCCGGGTTGATGCCGGGTGACTGAAGGCCGTGGAAGCCGGTTCCCTCGGGCAGGAAGGCGGCCAGCGGCAGGTAGCAGAAGACGGTGCCGCCGGCGGGGTGGACGCACACCACGCGGCCCCGGGTGCCGCCGCGGAACTCCACGAGGCTGCCGGGGGCGCGGTCGCCGTCCTCCGCGCGCAGCAGCGCGCCCAGCGCTTCGATGGTGGGGCGGAGCATGACCTCGGCCACCGGCAGCGGGCGGCCGAAGGTCTCGGAGACGCGGTGGGCCATCTTGATGGCGGACAGCGAGGTGCCGCCGATGTCGAAGAAGTTGTCGCCTATCCCGATGCCGGGGTGGACGAGGATGTCCTGCCAGATGCGGTACAGGGCGTGTTCGACGTGGTCGCGGGGGCTCGCGGTGTTGACCTGGTCCGTGGTCCGCTCGTGGACGAGGCGGAGCAGGCGGGCCCGGTCGGCCTTGCCGCTGCGGTTCAGCGGGAGGGTGTCCAGTTCGAGGACGACGGCCGGGATCATGTAGTCGGGAAGACGGCGGGCGAGGGCGGTGCGCGGGTCGTCGGCGGGGCGGCCGGAGCCGCCGGGTGTGCCTGGTGTGCCGGTGCGGCCGACGGCGGCGACCAGCCGGGGCTCTCCGGCGGTGTCGCGGTCGGCCAGGACGACGGCCTCGCGGACCCCGGGCAGCGCCATGAGCGCGGCCTCGACCTCCGCCGGTTCTATCCGGAAGCCGCGCAGCTTGACCTGGTCGTCGGCGCGGCCCGCGTAGTGGGTCACGCCGTCCGGGTCGCGGCGGGCGAGGTCGCCGGTGCGGTAGAGGCGCCGGCCCGGGGCGAACGGGTCCGGCACGAACCGTTCCTCGGTCAGGTCGGGGCGGTTCAGGTAGCCGCGGGCCAGGCTCGCACCGCCGAGGTAGACCTCGCCGACGACGCCGGGCGGGACCGGCCGCATCCGGTCGTCGAGGAGGTGGAGGCTGGTGCCGGGCAGCGGGCGGCCGATGGGGCAGGGCCGCTCCAGCGGGCGCGGATCGTAGTGGGCGGTGCTGTACAGGGTCGCCTCGGTCGGCCCGTACCCGAAGCAGATCCGCAGGCCGGGCAGGTGCTCGGTCATCCGGTGCAGGGCGGCCTCGGTCAGTGACTCGACGCCGGTGAGCAGTTTGCGCAACGGCCATCCGGCCAGGCGGCCGGCCGGGTCCTCGTCGATCCACTTGACGTAGGCGGGCGGCAGGAACGCCTGGACGACGCGGTGCTCGCGCATCCAGGCGAGCAGGGCCGCCGGGTCGCCGCGCAGGTCCTCGGGGACGAGGTGCAGGGTGCCGCCGGTGGTCAGGGGCAGCAGCAGTTCGTGGACGGAGGCGTCGAAGCCGATGCCCGACCAGGCGGAGCCGTGCTCGCCCGGCGCGGTGCCCATGCGGTCGTGCCAGACCGCGAAGAGGTTGAGGACGCTGCGGTGTTCGACGGCGACGCCCTTGGGCCGGCCGGTGGAGCCGGAGGTGAAGATGACATAGGCGACGCGGTCCGGGGCGCGTCCGGTGCCGGCCGGCGGGTGTTCGTCCGTGCGGCCCTCGGCCTCGGCGGTGGCCAGGTCCAGCCAGTCCGCGGGCCGCTCCCCCGCCGGACGGTCGGTGAGTACGACGGGGCAGGCGGCGTCGGTCACCATGGCGGCCAGGCGCTCGCCGGGCTGCTGCGGGTCGAGGGGGAGGTAGGCGGCGCCCGCCTTGAGGATGCCGAGGATGCCGACGGTGAGGTCGCGGGTGCGGCGCGCGTGCAGGCCGACGACGTCGCCGGGGCGCACGGACCGGGCCGTGAGGGCGTGGGCGAGCCGGTTCGCGCGCCGGTCGAGGGTGCCGTAGTCCAGGTCGCCGTCCCGGTCTACGACGGCGGTGGCCTCGGGGTGGCGGCGGGCCCGGTCCTCGAAGAGGGAGGCGAGGCCGTCGGCGGTGCGCAGGGCGGTGGCCGTGGCGTCGGCGGGGTTGGGGGCGGCGAGGGCGGGGGCGGCGGCGCCGCGGATCACCTCGCGCAGTTCGTCCGGCGTCATCGGTTCGAGGTCGCTGATGTCGCGGTCGGGGTGGCGGGCCAGGCCGGTGAGGAGGCGGGCCAGGTAGGACGCCCAGCGGCGGGCGGTGGGTTCGTCGACGAGGGCGGTGGCGTAGTCGAGGTGTCCGGTGATCCGGCCGTCCGACTCGGTGGCCGACAGGGCGAGGTCGAACTTGGCGGGGGCGTGGTCGATGGGCAGGGGCGCGGTCTCGACGCCGGGCAGGCGCAGCAGGCCCTGCCGGTCGGGCACCCACGCCAGCATGGTCTGGAAGAGGGGGGTTCGGGAGGCGCTGCGCGGCGGGTTGACCAGTTCGACGATCCGCTCGAAGGGCAGGTCCTGGTGGTCGAGGGCGCCGCGCAGGGCGGTGCGGGCACGGATCAGTGCCTCGGCGCCCGTGGGGGCGCCGTCGAGGTCGACGCGGAGCGGGAGGGAGTTGACGAGGAAGCCGATCAGGGCGGCGGCGCCGGGCCCGCGGCGGCCGGCGACCGGGCTTCCGACAACGATGTCCCGCTGCCCGGTGAGCCGGGACAGCAGCAGGGCCCAGCCGGTCAGGACGGCGACGAACAGGGTGGCGCCGTGTTCGCGGGCGAGGGTCCGCAGGGCGGCGGTGGTGTCCGCGTCGAGGGTGAAGCCGACGCGTGCGCCGCGGTAGTCCTGCTCGGCCGGACGCGGTCCCTTCGTGGGCAGGTCCAGGGCGGCGGGCACGTCCTGGAGGGTCCGGGTCCAGTACTCCTCCTGCCGTGCGAGGCTCCCGCCGAGGACGGCCTCCCGCTGGGCGCGGGCGTGGTCGGCGTACTGCGCCGGGAGGGCGGGCAGCGGGTCGGGGGCCCCGGTCAGCGCGGCCTCGTAGAGCCGTCCGGCCTCGCGCATCATCACGTTCATCGACGCGCCGTCATAGATGCTGTGGTGGAAGGTGAGGAGCAGGGCGTGGCGGTGGTCGCCGAGGATCAGCAGGCGGCCCCGGCCGAGGGGGCCGCGTGCCAGGTCGAACGGCCGGTCCGCCTCCTGGGCTTGGCGTGCCGCCACGGCCGCGTCCGGGTCGGTCTCCTCGGTGAGGTCTTCGACGGTGAGCGCGAAGCCGGTGCCCGGTGGGTCGATGTGCTGGTCGACCCGGCCGTCCACGGCCACCAGCCGGGTGCGCAGGGCTTCATGGCGGTCGGTCAGGGCGTCGAAGGCCGCCGACAGGGCCTTCCGGTCGAGCGCGCCGGTGAGGGTGAAGGCGACGGTCTCGTTGTAGGCGACGTCCGCGCCGGGCAACTGGGCGAGGAACCACAGCCGTTGCTGGGCGAAGGAGGCGGGGGCGACCGTAGGGGCGGACCGGACGGGGCGGGGAGGGGGCTGCACCGGCAAGGACCTGGCCTTCCTGTCGGGGTGTGACTGGGGCGCAGTGGAGAAGGGCACTGTGCGGTGCCGTGGGGGAACTGCCGAGGGGGGTGGGGGAACGCCGAAGGGGTGGGGGTGTTCGGTCGGTCACGTGGTCACGTCGTCGTGGGCGTCACGTGAGGGGAGAGAGACGACCGTGACACGGCTGTGATCATCATCGGTCGGTGAAGTTCAAGTCAACACTTGACTTTGTGTGTGCCCTGGACCTACGGGAGACGCGGAGGGAAGTCCCGCTTCCCTTTCGGGCAGGGGGGCTTGACCCGTTCCGCACCGCCCGGTTGGATCACGTCGACGCGCGGCCGGAGTCACCGCTTCCGTGTCCCCCACCTGCCACGCCTCTCCGGGGCGTTCTGGAGCACACGTGCCTGAGTCCCACCGCAAGAGGACCTGGACCCGGCGCCGCGTTCTCGGCGCCGCCGCCGGAGGCGCCGCGGCGGCGGTCGGCGCGTTCGGCGGCGCCAGGGCCGCGACGCCGCCGGACGGGACGGCCGCCGCGCGGTCCGCCTCGCCGGCTGGTGATGTCGTCGGCAAGGTCACCGTCGGTTACCAGGGCTGGTTCGCGGCCGAGGGCGCCGGTGCCCCCGTCGACGGCTGGTGGCACTGGGCACGGGACCGGGGCACGGCCCCCTCCCCGTCCAACACCGGCGTCAAGTGCTGGCCGGACACGCGGGAGTACACGCACACCTACCCGACCGACTACGCCGCGCTCGGCGACGGCCGGCCGGCGGCCCTGTTCTCCTCGTACGACCAGCAGACGGTGGACACGCACTTCGCGTGGATGTCCCGGTACGGGGTGGACACCACCGCTCTGCAACGGTTCGACCCGACCGGGGGCGAGGGCCCGACACGGGACGCGATGACCGAGAAGGTACGCGTCGCCGCCGAGGCGCACGGCGTCGACCGAGAAGGTACGCGTCGCCGCCGAGGCGCACGGCGTCAGGTTTCACATCATGTACGACGTGACCGGGTGGACCTCGACGCGGTCCGAGATCAAGGCGGACCGGACGGCCAAGATGCGGGCGTACACAGCGAGTCCGGCCTACGCCCGGCAGAACGGCGCGCCCGTCGTCGCCGTCTGGGGTTTCGGCTTCGATGACGACAACCACGCCTTCCCCGCCGCCGCCTGCGCCGACGTCATCGACTGGTTCAGGTCGCAGGGCTGCTACGTCATCGGGGGCGTTCCCAGGGAATGGCGCACCGGGGGCCAGGGGACGCGGGAGGGTTACCTCGACGTCTACCACGCCTTCGACATGATCTCCCCCTGGATGGTCGGGGCGATCGGCAACGCCGGGGACTCCGACCACTGCTACGAGTACGTCGATGCCGGCGACCAGGCGGACTGCGACGCCCACGATATCGACTACCAGCCGTGTGTGCTGCCCGGTGATGTGCCGGTCCCGGGCCAGCGGGCCCACGGCGACTTCATGTGGCGGCAGTTCTACAACATGGTCCGGGTGGGCGCGCAGGGCATCTACGTGTCGATGTTCGACGAGTTCAACGAGGGCAACCAGATCGCCAAGACGGCCGAGACAAAGGCGTCGGTGCCCGCCGACTCCGGTTTCCTCGCCCTGGACGAGGCGGCACGGCCTGCTCGTCGGACTACTGCCTGCGGCTCACGGCCGACGGCGGACGCATGCTCGAGGGCGAGATCGCGCTGACCGCCGTACGCCCGACCCCGCCCGTGCCCGGCGCCGCCACCGGCACGGTGGTCAGCCTCAAGGCGGAGGTCAACGGCGCCTACGTCACCGCGGAGGACAGCGGCGCCGCGCCGCTCGTCGCCAACCGGTCGGCGATCGGCCCCTGGGAGCAGTTCGACCTGGTGGACGCGGGCGGCGACACGATCGCCCTGCGCGCGCACGCCAACGGCCGTTTCGTCACCGCCGGTTCCGCCCCGCTGATCGCCGACGGCACCGAGGCGGGCCGCGCCCAGTCCTTCCGGCTGGTCCGCGACACCGACGGTACGGTGAGCCTGCTCGCCGTGGCCGGCGGGCGGTACGTCACCGCGGCGGACGCCGGCGCCTCCGCGCTGATCGCCGACCGCACGGCGATCGGCCCGTGGAAGAGGTTCACCCTCACGACCGGGCCGTGACGGGAAGGGCCGGGGGGCGGGTCACGAACGGCTCAGGAACGGGTCGATCGCCGCCCAGGTCGCGTCCGGTGCTTCGAGGTGCGGGAGGTGTCCGGCCCCCCGGATCTCGGTGAACCGCGCGCTGGGGACCGCGTCGGCGACCGCCCGTCCGTACGCGGGGGTGACGATCCGGTCGCTCTCGCCCCACACCACGAGGGTCGGGACGTCCACCGCGCCGAGCCGTCCGAGCAGCGTCGGGTCGCTCATGCTCCGGCCCGCGACGACGGCCATGGTCCGGCCGTTCGCCTGCTGGATCGCG
Source organism: Streptomyces daghestanicus (assembly GCF_020521275.1). Lineage (NCBI taxonomy): Bacteria > Bacillati > Actinomycetota > Actinomycetes > Kitasatosporales > Streptomycetaceae > Streptomyces > Streptomyces daghestanicus. The sequence continues at coordinate 300,809 of NZ_BNDX01000007.1, forward strand.
CGTTGCCCGTCGGTGAGCAGCGCCGGGTCCCGGTACCCGCGCTCGGGGTCGTGCCAGGCTGCCTCCGCGAGCCCGCGGGCGTCGAGGGCGAAGAAGTCGGCGGCCGGCTCCCCCTCGACGACCGCTCCGACGCCGTCGATGTCGATCACGGCCCCGATCAGTCCGGCGTACCGCTCGTCGTGCGCGGCCCGCACCGCCATCTCCAGGGCGATCCAGCCGCCGATCGAGGACCCGACCAGGACGACGTCACGCTCGCCGTGGTCGAGCAGCCGTGCGAGATAGCCGGCCGCGAGGTCGGCGACGGAGGTGAGGGAGTCGGGACGCGGTGTGCCGTCCCAGCCGGGGTGGGTCGGGGCGACGGCGTGCAGGGAGGCCGCGAGGTGTCCCACGAGAGGGGCGACGGTCTGCGGGCCTCCCCCGCCGTGCAGCACGAGCGCCGTGCGCGACGCGGGGTCGCCGGCCCGGACGACGGGGAGGTCGGCGGGGAGGGAGACGGTGTTCATGACGCTCCTGACTCAACATGTTTATATAAGAGTGTTGATAAGCTAACACCATGACGACCGACCTGGAAGCCCTGGGGCAGGCGATCAAGCGCGCGCAGTACCGCAACCACCGCGCCGCGGACGCGGCCCTGCGCGAGATCGGGGTCACCCTTGTGCAGTGGGACGCCCTGCGCGCCATCGACCGGATGCCCGGCGCCTCCGGGCACGACCTCGCCGTCGCGACGTTCCAGAGCGACCAGGCGTTCGGCACCCTGGCGAACCGGCTCGTCGCGCGTGGGCTCATCACCCGCTCCGCGGGCCGCGGGCGCCGCCTGGAGCACACCCTCACCGAGGCGGGCCGCGCCGCGCTGGAGTCGGGCCGGCACCTGCTGGGCGACGTACTGCGGGAGCTGTTCGCACCACTCGACGAGACACAGCGTCAGGCGCTGTCCCAGGCGCTCCTGGTCCTCACCGAGGACACGTGACGCGTCCGTCGCCGGTGACCGGCGGGGCGCGTCCGCCCCGGGCCGCCGGCCGCCGGCCCGGTCAGGCCGGAGGCGATGAGTTCCGGGCCGCCGTGTCCTCGTCCGCACCGGGGGCCGGGTCCGCCAGGGACTCGCGGTAGGCCCGGGCCCCGGCCGTCATCCTGTCGAGGGTGTCCCGGGCCCGCAGGAGATCGTCGATCTGCGCCGTGATCCGCTCGCGCTCGCGGGCCATTCGCTCCAGCGTGGCGTCGGAGTTGTCGGTGCTCGGGGTGTCGCGGCACGGCAGGAGTTCGACGATGGTGCTGCTGGAGAGGTTGGCCGCGTACAGCCCCTGGATGAAGTGGACGCGGTCCACGTCGTCCTCCGTGTACAGGCGTTGCCCGCTGGGCGTGCGGGTGCTGGTGAGCAGCCCCCGCTGCTCGTAGTAGCGCAGGGACCGCACACTCACTCCGGCGCGTGCCGCGAGTTCCCCGATCCGCATGGCTGCCTCCCACGGTGGGCCCGGCACCGCGGGGCCCGTGGCGCGTCGCACCGGAGATCCGCGGCGCTCTGCCGTTCACCTCTGACACGGGCGTCAGGTTTTAGCGTACCCCTGCGCTCCGGCTGCCGGAGCGCAGGGGTACGCGAGGAGAAGCCACATGCCGTCCCCGTTCAGCGGTCACCGCCTCGGCGGGCTCACGCTGCCCAACCGGACCGTCACGGCCCCGATGCGCCGTGGCCGGGCCGCCGCCGGCGGGCCGGCCACCCCGTCGACGGCCGTCATCTCCGCGAGGCCCCCGGTGGTGACGCGCTGCGCGAAGCCGTGCGGGCCGGCGTTGTCGACCAGGACGTCCAGACGCGGCCAGTGCGCGGCGATCTCCTCCCCGACGCGGCGCGCGTCGCGCAGGAGTCCGAGGTCGGCGCGGAAGACGTCGACGGGCTCTTCGGTGACCGCCCTCGGCTCGGCGAGGGCCTCGGGCGACGGTGCCGATGCGGTAGCCGCGCCGGGCCGGCTCGAAGGCGGTGAGGCGGCCCGGTCCGGCGGTGGCTCCGGTGATCAGGGCAACGGGACGGTCCATCGCACCCGCTCATCGTGAGGTACCTCATGGTCGTGTTGTGGGAGGATACCCGCACCATGGAGCACTACGAGACGACGGCCACGGCCGGCACCCCGGAGGGGGTGGGGCTGACCTTCCTCACCCTCGCCCACAGCCTGCGCGAGCGGGTCGACCGGCACATGACGGCGACCGCGGGACTGTCCCTGTCCCGCACCAAGGTCCTCCAGGTACTGGCCGGCCACGGCCCGCTGCACCAGGCCGAACTCGCCACCGCCCTCGGACAGGCCCCGCGCTCCGTCACCCAGATCCTGGAGGGCCTGGAGCGCCTGGGCCTGGTCACCCGGACCGGCCACCCGGAGGACCGCCGCCGCAAGACCGTCGAGCTGACGGACGCGGGCCGTGCGACCCTGGCGGCGGCGGAAGAGGCGGGAAGGCGCGTGCTGCGCCGGTTCTTCGGCTCGCTGACACCTCAGGAGCTGACCGGCCTCGACGCGCTGCTCGCCCTCGTCGCGAACGGCCTGGCGGACGACGGGACCGGCTGAGGCAGCCGACCGCGGCCAGAGCGCCGGGACCTGGCCGGTGGGGCGTGCCCGGCCCGGCGTCCTCGCGGAACCCGGCCGCCCGCGCGGGTCCGCGCGTGGTCTACTGCCGCTCATGGCACTGCTTCTGCTGGATCTGGACAACACCCTCGTCGACCGCGACGCGGCCTTCCGGTCCGCGGCCGTCGACTTCCTCGCCGAGCATGGCCTGCCCGCGGAAGACCTGGCCTGGGTGCTCGCCCAGGACGCGAGCGGCTATGCCGGCCGCGCGGCCGTGGCCGGCGCCCTGGCGGAGCGATACGGGGACGCGCTCTCGGCGGCGCAGATCCGCGCCTTCCTCGACCACGGCGCCTCCAGCCGTGTCGTCCTGGCCGCCGCCGCGCGCGCGGCGCTGACGGCCGCCCGGGAGAGCGGCTGGTCCTGCGTCATCGTCACCAACGGCCGCGTGGTCCAGCAGGAGAGGAAGATCCGCCGCACCGGCCTGGACGGCCTGGTCGACGGGTGGGTCGTCTCCGAGGGGATCGGCGTCAGGAAGCCCGATCCCGAGATCTTCCACGCGGCCGCTCTCCGGGGCGGGATGTCCCTGGCGGGCGCGTGGATGGTGGGCGACTCGGCGCACGCCGACATCGCGGGCGCCGGCGCCCTCGGGCTGAGCAGCGTCTGGGTGGCGGCCGGGCGGGCCTGGACCGAGGAGGCGTACCGACCCACGCACACCGCCCCCGACGTCGCGTCCGCGATCCGCCATGTCGTGGCGTCCGCCGCGGCGTGAGCGCGCGGGTCGGCCGGGGTGGCCGGCGCTCGAGGGCCGGTGCGGTCCCTCAAGCGCCGGTGCGGTCCGCCGAGTTGCGGTACGGTCCGGCCGGGCTCGCCCCGGAGGGCTCAGCGGCTCAGCAGGTCCAGCAGCTCGGCGCCCCGGGGGCTGCTCTCGACCACGACGCGCTGTCCTTGGCGTCGGCGTTCGATGAGGCCGGCTTCCTCGAGCCGGGCGCAGTGATGGGACAGGGTCGCCGGCGCGTAGTGCAGCGAAGCGGCGAGATCACCCATGGGCAGCGGCCGGTTCACCGCTCGCAGGATGGCCGCCCGCGCGTCGCCGAGAACGAGTCGGGCCGTGTCCCGCGTCCGGGGCGGGCTCGGCAGGTTCCCTGACCAGAGCGCGGGGACTTCGGGGAGCGGGTAGCCGATCCACACGAAGTCGGGATGGTCGCAGGCGAACAGGGATGCCGTGCTGCCGGAGACGACGGGCACGAGGACGAGCCGGCGTCCTCGCAGGTCGAACAGCTCGGGGTGGGTGTCCGGCAGGTGCAGGGCCGCATCGGTGTAGCGGTAGCGAGGGCTGAGTCCGGACAGGATGGCCTCGGGCCGGCCGTGGACCACGGCGCTGCCCGCCCGTTCGGCCTCGTGGCTCAGTGCTCTGCCCGCCGCCCGCCAGACCGGTTCCGTGGCTTGCCACAGACCGCGCAGTACATCGCCGTACCGGGTCAGCCACGTCCTCGGCCTGTCGACGACCGGGCGCCACTGTGCGGGCACGGTCCCGCCGAACTCCTCCGCCACGGAGGCGAGGAGCGTGTCGGGCGAGGTGCTCAGCAGCTGTTCCAGATGGTGTTCGGCGCCCTCGTGCGACATGGAGGCGGTCGGGGTCAGGCAGTCGGGAATGGCGGCGTGCTCGGGTGCGAAGAGCGGACGGAGCGTTTCCTCGGTGTGCGAGGGGGCGTGGCGGCGGACCGCGTTGCGGGCCGGCCGGGGCACGGCGTGGCGGCGGTTGCCGAAGAGATCCCCCGTCAAGGAGAGGAGGGTCGCTCCCGGGTGCGGGATGATGCGCAGGTGCAGGTCGGGTAAGTCGCCGAGAAGCAGCGACGAGTAGGCGGTCATGTTTCTCCCCGTTGTGGTGCGCGTGCTCGGTGCGGCCCGGTGTCGTGGCCGGGCGACGCATGGGTGTGACGCACGGGTCCGGTGCCGCGGTTGCGTCCGGAACCGGCCGATCAGTGGGCCGACAGCTCTGTTACTTCGCTCCTCGACGCCGCGTCAACGCACTTCCACAATCTTCGAAAAGCTTGCTGGTGTGCTCTCCGGCACGGGACAGTCGTCGCATGCCGGATGTGGAGATAGAACAGTTCGTGAGGCAGCGGGGTTTCGGTGAATTCCTCGCTGATACGGTGGTCACTTATCCCGGCCGCAATACGAACATGGCGGGCAGCACCACCAGTGGTCATGACGTGTTCGCCAAACGCGTCACGGCCGCGCGCCGGGCCGGTGACGGCGGCGCGGGCGCCCCCCTGGAGGACCTCGCCCGGACCCGGCCCTGGCGGTACCTGCGCTGGCCGGTGGTCCTGGCGGTCGATCCCGGCCGGGGCATCCACCTCACCCGCTGGCTGAAGGACTCCCGGACGGTCGCCGAGGCCGTGACGGAGCAGGGCCTCCACCGGCAGCCGGCCCACACACTCGGTGCGGCGCTCGGTGAACTGCACTCGGCGGAGTTCGACAGGGTGCGTGTGGGCCGCCGGCCGCTTCCCATGCCGTCGGTCCGCGTCTTCTCCGCGCTTTCCCTGACCCAGTATCTGGAGAGCAGTGGCGGCCTGAACGAATTCTGGCGCACTCTCCAGAACGACGCGGATCTCAAGCGTGCGGTGGTGGAACTCAAACACGCCGAGGACGAGGCCGCCGCGGTTCCCATCCATGCCGATCTGCGGCTCGATCAAATCCTCGTCACCGATGAGGGTCTGACGGTGACCGACTGGGAGGAATTCCGGTACGGAGACGCCGCCCGGGACATCGGCACGGTGGTCGGTGAATTCCTGCACCGTTGCGTGGTCGAGGTCGCCGCGGACGACATCGCCGTCGACGGCGCGGCGGGGAACGGCACCGATGACGAGATCGTCGCCCGGGGGGTGCGCGGACTGGAGCGGGCCTGGCCGGCGTTGGAGGCGTTCACCCAGGGGTACCGCTCGGTACGGTCCGGCAGGGACCGGGCCCTGGCGGAACGCGCGGTCGGGTTCGCGGGCTGGCATCTGCTCGACCGGGTGATGGCCGCCGCCGCGTACAGCGCGGAGCTGTCACCGGTCCACCGGGCCGCCGTCGGTGTGGGCCGCACCGCGCTGGCCCGGGCCGGCCACTTCATCGGTGTCCTCGGTCTGGAGGCCCTGTGATCGACACCCTTCTCGGCCTGCTGGCCGACGCCGAGGTCGACACGGAGGAGCTGTCCGCCCGCGTGGCCGGCGCTGACCTCCGTGCCCGCACCCCGAAGGCCCTGCGCGCCCGGATCGCGGACGAGTTGTACCGCACGGTCCACCAGGGCGCGCGCTCCTGGTCACCGCACCCTCGCGACCTGGTCGACCCCGGTCTCCAGGAGAGCCTGAAGCACGCGGTGCCCCACACGGCGGTGCGGGCGCGGACGCGCCTGGCGCACTGGTCCGAGGACGGCTCCCAGGCTGTCGTCACCCTGGGCGGAGTACGGGTGGCGGTCCCCCGGGACCGGCTCCACCCCCCGCTGCCCGCCACGGCGACGGGCAGCGACGTGACCGTGACGTTGCCGCCCTGCCGTCCGGCGCTGTCCCCCGGCTTCCTGTCCGTGGTGGGTTCACGGTCGCCGGGCGCGGGGAACGGGCCCGTGCTGCGCGTCTACCTGCACCTGTCGACCGGAGACGCGGCCCCCGCCCTGTGGGGGGCGGTACTGCGCGGCATGGAAGCGGACGGGCTGCCCTACCGGGCCAAGATCCTCTCCCATCCGGGCCGTTACCCCCGCAGAGACGCCATGGTCGTCTATGTCACCGACCGCTTCGCGCCGGTCGTCGCCGCCGTGAGCGCCGCCGCGCGGACGGCACCGCCCGGAAGCCTCGCCGAACCCGTGTCCCCCTTCACCCGGCGGATCGCGCCAGGCATCTCCGTCGCCTGGGAGCCGGCCGCCTCCGGGCACTCCGCCCGGCGCATGAGTTTCGGGCAGCACCGGGCAGGTTCCTGTGCCGACGCGCTCCTCGACCACGTACTGCGCGGAACTCCCCTGGCGGACGCCCTCGCGCGGGCCTTCCGGGCCTCCGGAACCGACCCGGCGCTGCCCTACCGCAACCTCGACAGCCCCAGCCTGTCCCTGTGACTTCCCGCCCGGCCACGCCCGGGCGGGGGGAAGTAACCGAAACATCACCGTTCAAGGAGAACACCATGAAGGCCGAGAACCCCGCCGCGGCGCTGATCAGCGGCTACCGCACCTACACCGACGGCGACCAGATCGCGCAGGTGGCCGGCACCGAGGGGCCGGAGACGACGGCGTCCATCACCACCGCGACGCCCGTCATCACCACCACGACGCTGATCTTCGACTGCTAGTCGCCGGCCGACATCCGCGGGGCCCCGGCCGGGCCGGGGCCCCGCACCCCATGGGAACGAAAGGCTCTCTGGTGCCTGCCGCAGCAAGTCCTCCGCCCTCTCCCGCCGAAGGGCCCGTCGTCGTCTCCTACGGCACCCGGGCCTCGTCCACACGCGTGGTGGCACGGGGCCCCCACCGCTTCCACTGGTACCGGACACCGGGCGAAAGCACCGTCAAGGCCTCCTACCACGACCTGCCGTCCGCACTCTTCGACCCGTTCCGCGCCACGCGCACGCCGGCCGTCCGCTTCGCACTGCCCGAGGCGGCCGCCGACGGGGACCAGTCGTACGTCCTCCCCGACGCCGTGAGCATCGGATGGCACCTGCTCACCGGCGCCGCCGTACCTCGGCACTACGCCGACGTGCTCGGACACGTCGGCGAGGCGGTGCACGCCCTCCACCACCACGCCTCCCGGGGAGATCCGGCGCGTGCGGTGCCCTGGCTCCGCGGGCTCGCCCGCTGGCTGCGGACCCGGCCGGACCCGATGGCACGGCACCTGCTCCACCACCTCGGCGCGCGGCGCCACGCACGCCTGACGCGCTGGGCCGCCGAAGCCCTGGCGGCACCCGGCGGGCCGCTCCTGGGCACGGTGACACCGGGCACCATCGTCGTGGACCGGCGCGACCGGACCGCGCACCTCCTGGTCACCCCGGAGGCGGGACACGGAGCAGCCGTACTGGACCTCGGTACGCTCGCGGAGGCCCTCTCGACCTCCCTGGACGTGGCCTCCCGCGGCGCCCACCGCGCGCCGGAGAACCTCGCCTACGGCCTGTTGTGGGACGCGTTCCTCGCCGGTTACGGACCCTCCCCCGGGCCCGACGCGCTCAGCCACGCCGTCGCCCTGCGGCGGGTGCACAGACTGCGCGGCATCGAGGCCCACCTCGGGGACAACGCCTTCCTCCAGGAGCAACTCGACGCCTTGCCCGAACTGGTCGACCAGCCAGGACAGTTACTCATCCCGAACGCACGGAGACACTGAATGCGAGCGCTCGAAGGCCGGACCGCCGTCGTCACCGGGGCATCCCGGGGCATCGGCAGAGCCATAGCCCAGCGGCTGGCGGCCGACGGCGCCGCGGTCGTCCTGGGATACCGCGACGCCGAGCGGAACGCGCTGGAAGGCGTGGCGGAGATACGGCGCCGGGGAGGGACCGCCCACGCGGTCGGCGCCGACCTGGGCGACCTCGCCCAGGTCCGCTCCTTCGTCACCCGGGCCACCGACCTGCTGGGCGGACTCGACATCGTCGTCAACAACGCCGCCGAGTCGGAGCAGGTCGGCATGGCCCAGGCCACCGACGACCACTACGACCGGCTCATGGCCGTCAACGCCAGAGCACCCTTCTTCATCATGCAGGGCGCCCAGGCGGCCCTGCGCGACGGCGGACGCGTCATCAACATCTCCAGCATCGCCACCTCGATGTCCGCTCCGGGAGCCGCCGTCTACGCCGGCAGCAAGGCCGCCCTCGAACGCTTCACCACCACCGCCGCCCACGAACTCGGGCCGCGCGGCATCACCGTGAACGCGGTGGCCCCCGGCACCGTGGACACCGACATGCTGCGCGGCCTGCACGACGAACGCGCCCGGCAGACCCTCGCCGCCGTGACACCCCTGCGGCGCCTGGGCCGCGCCACCGACATCGCGGGCGTCGTCGCCTTCCTGTCCGGGGACGACGCCGCCTTCATCACGGGCCAGGTCATCGCCGTCAACGGAGGACTGCGCTGAACCCGGTGGTCCCGCGGGCACAGTCGGCGGCGTCCGGTGGCCGGCCGAACGACGTCCCCCGCGAAGTGGATCCCGACCGAAAATCACCATGACAGGTACATGGCGTAACGGGGGTCGAGGGCATACCATCGCAACGCCCCGGAGGGGCGGTCGACGGTGTGTCCGGCCCCTACCGGACAACCCGTGCCGCTCCTTCACACGCCCGGCCCCGCCGGGGCCGGACCCCCCACGGATGAAGGAGCAGCAATGCCCCTCGGCACTTGGCTCAAGGCGGGCTCCTCCGCCACAGCGCTCGTCCTCGCCATGGCGGGCGCCGCGACCGCCGCCACCACCCCCGCGGGTGATTCGTCCGCCGCGCGGGCGGCGGCGGTGACCCTTCGCTACGACGACAGCCGCGCCGCCGGCTGGGAGGCCGCGATCGCGGCCGGAGTCGCCTCATGGAACGCGAACGTGAGCAACGTCCGTCTGGTGGAGGCGGCGCCCGGCGCCGCGGCCGAGATCGTGATCGTCGCCACCACGGGCTGGCCGCAGGCCACGCTCGGCCCGGTCCGTCCGGGCCGTCAGGTCCGTGTCGAACTCGGCAGCCAGGCCGTCGACCAGGGTTACAACAAGACCCGGATCGCCGCTCACGAACTGGGGCACAGCCTCGGCCTGCCGGACACCAAGCCCGGCCCCTGCTCACAGCTGATGTCGGGGTCGAGCGCCGGCACGGCCTGCACCAACGCCACACCGAACGCCACCGAGCGCTCCCGCGTACAGTCCGCCTACGCGAGCGCGATCGCCGCCCTCGCGCCCACTGACGGCCGCACCCTCGTCGACGCCCCCTGACCGCACGGCCGACGAACGCACGGGCGTCCCGGGGATCCCGCCACGATCCCCGGGACGCAGCGGCCAGTCCCCGGCCGACGGCGGCACCCGGCGCGCTCCACCCGCACAGCAACTGTGGGGCCCTTGCGGAGAAGGGGTGCGGACCGGCCGTGTGTTCCGGGCGGACGGCTCCGCAGGGGTTTCGGCCTTTCGGGCGAGACCGCACAGCCACGATGGGAGGTCCCAGAAGGTCACCCCCGGCTGTTCGCGCCGGGTTCTTCACACGGCCGCCCGACCGCCGCGCAGGCCGACGATCCCAGCCGTCCGGCTCCGTGCCGCGGTGTCCAACTGTCCAACACGCCGGACGTGCCGGCCGGCCGGGGACGCCCCTACAGTTCCCGTGTCTCGGCGTGGCACGGGGACGCGACCTCGTACGCCGGGGCGGAACCGGAAGGAGACCTCACCATGCCGCACTTCCGACACCGCCGCCGCGCACGCGCCTCCCGCGGCGTGCTCGTCGCCGGATTCCTCGCCTGCCCGGCGCTCTTCCTCACCCAGGGCACGGCGACGGCGGCGCCCGCCGCGGCCCAGCCCTGGTCGACGGCGTACGGCACCGCCACGACGGCGGGCACCTGGGACTACGCGGCCACCGCGGAGCCGGACCGGTGGGACGTCGTCTTCGACGGCCGGCTGACCAACACCGGTGGCGAGTGCTACTCCACCTGGTTCGCGGTGATCTACGACATGAGTCCGCCCGTGTACACCAAGGCCGGCACCCAGTGCGGGACAGGCACGGCACCGGTACGCCACAGCTTCCCGAGCTACGGCTGGACCTTCACCACCAACGTCTACGTCACCGTCTGCGAAGGCACCACGAACCGCGCCGACTGCGGCCCCCTCCAGTGGATCTCCACCGTGTGGACCTGACCGCCCCTACGACTCCACCGCCGCCCGCACCGGATTCGGCCGGACGAATCCGCGGTGGCCGTGCGCGGCGGGCTGCCGGCGGAAAGCTCCGGTACGCCTTCGTCGTATGATCGGCATCTCCATACTGGAGGCATGCGCACCGAACTCGACCCGGCCGGCCTCGACCCGACTGCGGTCTACCGTCTGCTCACCTCGACCGTCGTACCACGGCCCATCGCCTGGGTGTCGACCGTGTCGGCCGACGGCATCGACAATCTCGCTCCGCACTCGTTCTTCACCGTCTCGTCGGTCAGGCCGCCCATCGTGCAGTTCACCTCGGTCGGACGTAAGGACTCACTGCGCAACGTCGAGGCGACCGGGCAGTTCGTGGTCAATTTCGCACCCGAGTCACTGTTCGAAGAGATCAACAAGACGGCTACGGACTTCCCGCACCAGGTGAGCGAGTTCGACGCCGTGGGCCTCGGGCGTGAGCCGAGCGCACGGGTGGCGGCTCCCCGCGTGGCCGGTTCCCCGGTGGCACTGGAATGTGAGCTGCACAGCACCCTTCTCCTCGGTGACAGCACCGTCGTCTTCGGACGGGTGGTGCATATCGCCATCGACGACGCCGTCCTCGACCAGGGGCACCCGGAGGTGACCCGGCTGCGTCCCCTGACGCGTCTGGGCAAGGACGAATGGGGCACTCTCGGGGAGGTCCGCGACCTGCGTCGCATTCGGTACGCCGACTGGTCCGCGTCGAACTGAGCACGTTCGGCTGCGCACTCGCCGACCGAGGCACCCGTCACAGACCGACCCAGGACCCCTGCGAGGGTCGCTTCCCGTCGCCGCCGGTGCGATCACCGTAACCGGCGGCGCTCGGACCCGCGGTCGGGCCGGCCGGGGTTCCGCCCACGGTCCGGTGACGCCCCGACACCGGCATGCCGGGTGGTGGCCCGGTCCCGATCCTGACGGGGCTGATGACAGGGCTTGGACGGCTGAGGGGCGACAGTCTCTGGCCCGCGTGCCCCGCCTCGGCCGCCCCCGTGGTCCAACCACCCCGCCGCCGGTCCGGCGACGGCACGCAGCCGACCGGGCACGGCACCGGCAGCGGTACGCAGCCCGTGCGCGCGGCGGGCGGTGCCGTCCTCCCGGGCGACGCGGGACCACCAGCCGAGGACCCGCTCCGTACGGGCGCATCCGGTGATCAGCTCGGCGCTCGCGTGGATCGCCAGGTACTGGCGTGTCGGCGCGTACAACCTTTCGCCAGGCTGGCGTGTCATCGCCATGTCCGTTGCACGAACAAGGAGTTCCGTTGCGCAGAGCAGTCACGGCGGCCGCCGTGCTCACCACCTCCGTGGCCGTCACCCTCACCCCGGTGTCCTCGTCCGCCGCCGCGCCTTTCAAGGGTGCCAACACGGCGGCCGTGCAGGACGACTTCAACGGTGACGGCTACCGGGACCTGGCGGTCGGCGCGCCCGGCGCCGCATCCGGCACGGTGGAGGAAGCCGGCGCGGTGGTCGTGCTGTACGGCTCCGCGTCCTCGGTGGGCACCGCCCGCCGCACCGTCCTCACCCAGGCCACGGCCGGGATCCCAGGCGGCCCCGAGGAATCCGACCGCTTCGGACGGACGGTCGCCAGCGCCGACCTGGACCGGGACGGCTACGCCGACCTCCTCGTCGGCGCCCCGGGCGAGGACGTCGGCCCGGCCGATTCGCGGGGCACCGTGACCGTGGTGTGGGGAGGGCCGAAGGGGCTGTCGGGCGGCGCGAACATTACCCCGACGCCCGGTTACGGCGAGGGCCGGACCTACTGCCGCTTCGGTATGTCCCTGGCCACCGGGGACATGAACGGCGACGGCGCCCCGGAGGTCGGCATCGGCTCGGCCTGCAACGCCGTCTCCTACCGGGGCCCCTTCACCCGCACCGGCGCCGCCGCCTCCCGCTATCTCGAAGGGCGGGAGAACGCCCGTGGCGTGGTCATGGGAGACGTGAACCGTGACGGCAGGGCCGAACGGTTCTACCTGGCCGGCCCCACCGACGGCGACATCCGCGGGCCGGTGATCCTCGACGCGGGCGCCCCCGACCCCGAGGACCCGTTCGTCAACCGTGGCGTCGACCTGCCCTACGCCGACGGCCACGCGGGACAGATCGGTGACGTCAACGGCGACGGGTACGGCGACCTCGTCACCGGCATCGCGGGCGACGACCGCCACTTCAACGCGCCCACCCCCGCCGCTCACCGGGGTGGCGAGATCCAGGTCCTCTACGGCAGTGCCAAGGGCATCACCGCCACGCAGAAGCCGAAGGTCTTCCACCAGGACACAGCCGGCGTCCCCGGCGGTGCGGAATGGGGTGACTGGTTCGGCCAGTCCCTCAGCGTCGGTGACGTCAACGGCGACAAGTACGCCGACGTCCTGGTCGGCGTCCCCGAGGAGGCCGTCGGGTCCCTGGCCTCCGCCGGCTCGGTCGCTCTCCTGCGCGGCTCGGCCTCCGGCCTGACGACGGCCAAGGCGGCCGGCTACACCCAGGACACCGCCGGCGTCCCCGGCGCCGCGGAGGCCGGTGACGGATTCGGCTCGGCCGTCCACCTCGTCGACCTCGACAAGGACGGCAAGGCCGAAACGGTCGTCGGTGCTCCCACAGAGAACTCCGACGGCTGCGTGTGGGTCGCCCGCGGCTCGGCGTCCGGCCCCGCCCTGAAGGGGTCGGTGAACCTGTGCGGCAAGAGCGCCGGCATCACCGTGCGCGGAATCAAGGGTTACTTCGGCGCCGCCCTCAACAGCCCGCACGTGGAGAGCTGACACCCACACAGCCACGACACGGCCGTTCAGCGGCAGCGGGTGAGGCGGCCGGTGCCGTGGATCGGGCGGGGGCCGAGGAGGCCGTGCCGTCGCACGACCCTCACCCGCGGTGACCGCGCCACCGAGGGGGAGGTGGTGGCCCTCGTCGGAACCGCGCCGCTCAACGCGAGCATCCTCACCGGCCCCGCCGGCCTGGACCGCGTCGGCGTCCCCGCCGGGCCCACCGGCCTGCTCGCCGACGCCGCGAACGCCGGCGAGCAGGGTCACGCGGACGCCCCCACACCCCTGCGCTCCACCGTCGGCCCGCAGGAGGACGCGTGACATCACGGTCCGCGCCGATGAGCGCCCCAGCAGCCCCTCTCCGACCCCGACGTCATGGCCGGTGGCGGCCTCACCCTCATTCCGCTCACCGTGCTCACCGTCGTCATCGACGCCGCTTCCACCACCGCACTGTCGGTCGTCGAACGCGTCCGCGAGGCGGGACCCCTGCGCGCGGACGGCATCTTCCGCGGGCGCCTGACCGGCGCCCTGCTGCTGGAGGCCGCCCCCTGGACGGGGCGATCGACGCCGCCCTGGGCCTGTTGCCGACCGTCCCCTACGCCCGGCCACCGGTCGACGCCACCGGCGCCGACGCGCCCGTGAAGCTCCCGTGCCGCAGTTCCTCGGCGTCGTCCTTCCGCCGGCCGCGCTCACGGCCCTGCCGGTGCCCTGGCCGGTGCGCTGCCGGCCCGCCGCGCGGCCGGCTCCGGCCCGATGCCCTTGGCGGGCACGTCCAGGCCCGGGCCGCCGACGCGGTACGCCGACACCTGCCCGTCCTCACAGGCGGCCACCGCGAACGGCCCTGTCTCCAAGCGCGAATGGGCGGCGTCCGGGGCGGTCGGCCACGCCGCCGCCTGCCGCGGGGCGGCCCCGGAGCCGAGACCGGCACCGGGGTTGAGCCGGCGCACGTCCCCCGGGACCTCAGGTGCCGGGCCGACGGCGGGCACGGCGGCGGGCGGAGCGGGAAAGCCGGGGGCGAGGCCCTCCGGAAGCCGGGCGTACGCGGCGCGCGCGGGTGACCGCGGCTCGGTCCTCCAGGTCTCCCGGTTCCCCACCGCCTCCGGTGGAGGGACGCTCCGTGCCTTGACTTGCTCCAGCAACGCATCGACGGCGCCGAACGGACAGGGCCGGCGCGGTCGGATCCCCCTGCCCAGGCCCGGAAGGACATCGCTGCGACTCCTCGGGCCGCACCGTCGCCACCACCGCCCGCGCCACAGTGGCGATCACTGAACACCAGCAGCTCCGCCGTGCCGACCGTTACCGCGCATCCGCGCATCACCAGTGTTGCGGAGCAACACTCCGGCAACGGACGAGCCACCGAACTGCTGACCGGGCAAGAGCATGCCGGGTACGGCGAACAACATCCGCGCAACAGGCGGAGTTTGCTGCGCTACATTCGGAACGTGGTCTGCAACACCCCTGGGTTCGCCCATTCTGGTTCTCCGTCCGTATTCGGCCGGACGGCAAAGCCCTGTCGCTGCGCGACGGGCTGGATGAATGGAGAACACAGTGGACCGCCCTCTGCTGTCCTTGAGGTCAGCCCTGATATTCCTGCTCGCCCTGCTCACTGGTGGGGCAGCGTGCGGACTGACGGCGGTCGCCGGGGAAGGCGCAGCGCGAAGTCTGCTCGCGGGCCTGGCCGCTACAGGACTGGCGGTCCCCTTCTTCGACCGCCTCATCGCAGCCGAGGCCGGCGCCGTCCAGCCGTCGAGCTCCATGGACGGCGGCGGAACGGACAAGGAGGAGAACCATGGGTGAGCTGCGCCCTCTGGGAGACGACCTCAACGATGCCTCCCGAGCGTTGGCCCAGGCACTGCGCGAGCTCTTCGAGAGCCTTCACCTGTCCGTCCGCCGGTACGCCGCACGGCGCCGGCTCGATCCGGGCACGGTCTCGCGCTACCTGAACGGCACCCGGTTACCGCCGTGGCAGGTCATCAGCGACCTCTTCACCGATGTCGCCGAACACCGTGGGACCGCGGTCACCACCGAAGCCATCGAACTGGTACGAGGCCTGTACGGATCGGCCGTGGACGCCGCCTCCTCCCCCAAGCACGCGGTGGAGATCCTGGAGCAGCAACTGGCCGACGCCGATCATGTCTCCCGGCGGTCCAGCGTCCGCGGCGACGTCCTCGGCGATGCGCTGCTGGACCGGACGCAGCGCATCGCCGACCTGGAGACACGGCTCAACCAGCTGGAGGCCGACCGCATCGCGGAAAGGAAGCGGGCCGACGAGCTTGTGCGTGCCCATCCGGACATCTCCGGCCTCATCCAGGAGCGCAATGCCCTCCAGCTGGAAGTCGAGCGGCTCGGAGCGGCCCTGCACGAGGCACAGGCTCAGCGTGCCGCGGCAGAGGGCCGCTGCGATCTCCTCGAACGCCAGCTCGAAGCCGTTGAACAGGCCGCAGCGGCTGCTCTGCCGCCAGGGCCGCTGGACATGCCCAAGATCCTCATCGTCGATGACCAGCCGGACAACCTGCTGGCGATGACCGCCGTCCTGGCGACGCTCGAGCAGGAACTCGTCACGGTCTCCTCCGGCAGGGAGGCCCTCAAAGCCCTCCTCGACCACGACGACTTCGCCGTCATCATCATGGACGTACAGATGCCGGAGATGGACGGCTACGAGACCTGCGCCCACATCAAACGCCGCCCGAGGACCCGGGACGTCCCCATCATCTTCCTGACCGCGATGGGCATCGGCTCCGAGCACTCGGCCCGCGGCTACGCGGCCGGCGCCGTCGACTACATCAGCAAGCCTTTCGACCCCTGGGCCCTGCGTGCCAAGGTCGCCGTCTTCACCTCCATCTACCTGGAACGTCGCAGCCAGTAGACCCTCGGCACAAGCCGCACCCCGGTCCCGTACCCGCACAAGGTCCGGAGCCAGGGGTCCGGCCGAGGCAGGCCGGTCGAGGCGGCCGACGCCGGGCGGCCTTCGGACCGAGGGGCCGGAAGGCCGCCCGGCGCGGCCGCCTCGACCGGCCTTTCAGCAACCGCACGTCCGCTTTCCCGGTTCAGCGCCTGTTTCTGCGCGGCTTCAACGGTACGTTCGGCAGTACCGGCGCCGGCAGCGGGTCTCCGTCGTACCCCGTCACCTCTCCGAACCGGCGGCCCTTCATCCAGTCCTCGCGGGCCTGTGCGATCTCTTCCGTCGACCGTCCGATGAAGTTCCACCACATGATGATCTCCTCCTCGAACGGCGGGCCGCCGAGGAGGATCGCGCGGGACGGGGTGGTGGAGTCGTTGTGGAGGGTCAGGCCGGGGGTGCCGAGGGGGACGTAGCCCAGGTCCGCCGGGGTGAGGCGGGTGCCGTTGAGGGTGATGTCGCCCTGGTCCACCAGGAGGCCGTGTTCGAAGGCGGGGTCGGCGGGGAGGGTGACGCCGGCGTCGGGGGCGAGGGTGAGTTCGGCTCCGAGGAGGGGGGTGAAGGTGCGGACCGGTGAGACGGAACCGGCCAGGGAGCCGAGGAACACGCGGATGCCGGCGCCGCCCAGGCGGACCGGCTCCGGGACGTAGTGCTGGAAGTCGCGGCCGGTGTCGCGGTGTTCGGCGGGGAGCGCGGTCCAGAGCTGTACGCCGTGCAGGACGGTGGTCCGCGCGGTGGAGACCTCGGAGTGGCTGATGCCGTGGCCACCGGTCATGAGGTTCAGTTCGCCGGGGCGGA
This sequence comes from Streptomyces daghestanicus, assembly GCF_020521275.1. Lineage (NCBI taxonomy): Bacteria > Bacillati > Actinomycetota > Actinomycetes > Kitasatosporales > Streptomycetaceae > Streptomyces > Streptomyces daghestanicus. The sequence continues at coordinate 317,636 of NZ_BNDX01000007.1, forward strand.
CGTAGGCGTGGGTGCCGAGGCTGTCGCGGTGTTCGATCTCGCCGCTGAACAGCCAGCTCACCGTCTGCAGGCCGGTGTGGGGGTGGGGGGCGACGTCCATGCCGCCGGTGCGGGTGACGTCGTCGGGGCCGTAGTGGTCGGCGAAGCACCAGGCGCCGATCGTGGTCCGGGCCCGCTGCGGCAGCGTACGCCGTACGGTCATGGCCCGGGGGCCGCCCAGGGGCACGTCGCGCGGGGTGAGGACCTCGACTCCCGTGCCGCCGGGCCGTTCGCCGTCGTTCTCCTCGGGGCCGCAGCGGGTCTGTGCGGGCTCCGTCTCGACGTTGCTCATCGAGGACCACCTCCGACACCCATGATACTTTCATGTTCAATGATCTGCCCGCTCGCCCCGGCGGCGGCGTCCGGAGGAGCCCTGAGGTGGACCGGCCCGTTTTCATCGACAAGCAGAGTCCCGAGGCGTACCAGGCGCTGGTCCGCACGTCCGAGGCGGTGCGGTCGGTCGCCGCCGACGCGGGGCTGGACCGCCGGCTGGTGGAACTGGTCAATCTGCGGGTGTCGCAGATCAACGGCTGTGCCTTCTGTCTGCACGTCCACACCCGCGCGGCGCTGCGCGCCGGTGAGACGGCCCAGCGGCTCGGCGTCCTGCCCGCCTGGCGGGACGCGGACCTGTTCAGCGGTGCGGAGCGCGCCGCGCTCGCGCTGGCGGAGGCGGCCACGTCCCCGGCCGACCTGGACGCGCGGGACGCCGCCCACGCTGAGGCCCGCGCGGTGTTCACCGACGACCAGATCTCGGCGGTGCTGTGGGTGGCGGTCACCATCAACGCGTTCAACCGGGTCTCCGTCATGAGCCGGCATCCGGTGCCGGCGGAGCGCTGACCTCGCAGGACGCGCGGGTTCAGTCGACCGGCCAGGTGTGCACCGGCGCGTTGAGGTGCATGTAGTCGACGTACAGCAGGGTCATCCGGCGCAGTGCCTCGTGGCGGTCGCAGTGGGCGGTGGCGCGGATGCGGTGGAAGGTCTCCTTCTGCCAGGTCGCCCCGTTGCGGGCGGTGACGCACCGCTGCTCGATGATGCCGAGCAGCGGCTCCCGCCAGGCCGCGTCCATGCCGGAGAGTTCCAGGCCGCGGTGTGCGAGCGGCAGCAGCCGGCGCAGGACCAGTTCGGGGACGGGCACCTCGCCCGTGCCGGGCCAGTACAGCCGCGCCTCGATGCCGTGCCGGGCGGCGGTGTGCAGGTTCTCCTCCGCCGCCGCGAAGGACATCCGGGACCACACCGGCCGTTCCTCCTCCACCAGGGCGCGGGTGAGCCCGTAGTAGAAGGCGCCGTTGGCGAGGGTGTCGGCGACGGTGGGCCCGGCCGGCAGGACCCGGTTCTCCACTCGTACGTGCGGGCGGTCGCCGGCGACGGCGTAGACCGGGCGGTTCCAGCGGTAGATGGTGCCGTTGTGCAGGGTGAGTTCGCCGAGGTCGGGGATGTCGCCCCGGTCGAGCGTCTCGATGGGGCTCTGTTCGTCGCAGAGCGGGAGCAGGGCGGGGAAGTAGCGCAGATTCTCCTCGAAGAGGTCGAAGACGCTGGTGATCCAGCGTTCCCCGAACCAGACACGGGGCCGCACGCCCTGCACCTTGATCTCCTCGGGCCGGGTGTCGGTGGCCTGCTCGAAGAGGGGGACACGGGTCTCGTGCCAGAGTTCCTTGCCGAAGAGGAAGGGCGAGTTGGCGGCCAGCGCGACCTGGACACCGGCGATCGCCTGGGCAGCGTTCCAGTACCCGGCGAACTGCTCGGGCGACACCTGGAGGTGGAACTGGGTGCTGGTGCAGGCGGCTTCCGGGGTGATGGTGTCGGCGTAGGTCCGCAGCCGGTCGACGCCGTCCACCTCGATGCGCAGGTCCTCGCCGCGGGCCGCGAAGATCTGGTCGTTGAGGAGCCGGTAGCGCGGGTTCTCCGAGAGGGCGGCGGCGCCGGCGTCCTCCTGGCGGAGGGTGGGGAGGATACCGGTCATGATCAGCTGGGTGCCGACCGATCTGGCCCGTTCGTCGGCGTGGTTCAGCGCGGCCCGGATCTCGGACTCCCAGGCGTCGGGGCCGCCCGCCGTCAGACTGCGCGGCGGGATGTTGACCTCCAGGTTGAAACGGCCCAGTTCGGTTTCCCACGCGGGGTCCGCGATCGCCTCCAGCGCGTCGCTGTTGCGCATCGCCGGCTCGCCCTCGGCGTCGACCAGGTTCAGCTCGATCTCCAGCCCCACCTGGGGCCGTTCCGACTCGAACCGTGCCTCGCGCAGCATCTGGGCGAACGCGTCGAGGCACTCCTGCATCTTGATGCGGTAGCGGCGGCGGTCCTCTCGGGTGAAGACCAGAGCCGGAACGTCCCGTCCCATCGGCTTCCTCCCGGGTTCTCCCCTCAGCGTGGCACCAGCGGACGGCTCCCACCAGACGACCACCGGACGGGACGGCCGGGGCCCCGGGATCTACGGGTTTTCCCTGTACGCCGTCCGGGTGAGCGGCGGCCGGGAGCCCCGGCGGCGGTCCCGGACCCGGCCGCGGACGGGCGACCGGGACGCGACGGGGACCGCTGGGCATCGAGGGCGTTTCTCGGGGCACTCTCACTGCCGAGGACACCGGACAGGAACGGTGGGGATCGGAGGCTGCCATGCTGTCGTACCGTCTGGACCACGAGGTGCTGGTCATCACGGTGGAGCGGGACCCGGGGATCGGCGGACGAGCGGACCTGGCCAACCGGATCACGGATCTGGTCGACGCCCACCGGCCGAGCCCGGTCGTCGTCGTCCTCGCCGACCCTGCCACGGGCGGCGCGGCGGTCAGCGCCGTGCTCCGGGCCCACCAGCACTGCGGCCGCCTCGGTGTCCTGATGTCGGTGGTCAGCCACAGCGCGCCTCTGCGCCGGCTGCTGGAGAACAACGCCGACACCCGTGGTCTGCGCCTGGTGGTGCACGCCCGCGCGGACGCGGCGATCGCCGGCAGTTTCGCCGCGGCGGCCTGACCCGTCCGCCTCGCGTATCCCTTCCGCCGTTGATCCCGCCGGCCGCGCTCGGTCGGCGGGATCAACGGCGCGTGGCGGGATCAGCGGCGTGCGAAGGCAGGACCGCGAGGAGCGTGGCGGGCCGGCGGGTGGGCGGGCAGAGGTACGGCGCGCGCCGGTCCGGGTCGGTGAGTTCGACGCGCACGGCGGTCGGCACACAACCGCGCGGGAGCATCGCCGCCGAGACATCGGCCCGGCGGGTGCGCCACGGGAACGCCTCCTCCGCGTCCAGGATCTCCACCAGGTCGATCCGAGGCCAGGGGGTAGCGCTGGGTGCCCGCGACGAGGTGACCGCCCGTCACCACGATGCCGGCGCTGCCGTAGACGTACAGGCCGAGGACGGCCGGCGGCATCGTGCCCGCGGGGCCGCCGAGGGCGACGGCGGGGCCGAACGGCAGCAGGACCGTCGCGGTCATCACGCCCGGCAGGGCGGTGAGCCAGAACCACCAGCCCGGTACGGCGAAGCGTTCTTCGTACAGACGCGTTCCCCCAGCTCGTCAGCCGTGCGCGACGCGCATCACTCACCCCCGGGACGCGGCGGGCCTCTCCTGCCGGGAGGCACGGGGCGGCGCCCTTCGCGGGAGGGGCAGAAGGCGCGTCGCCTCCGGCTCACGGCACGTCCCCCTGCCAGTCGAAGCACCGGCCGTCCGCCGGGCGCGGCGCGTACACGGCCCGGCCCCCGGGTCCGTACCGGCCTATCTCGGTCGGCAGGGCCACGGTCTCCGGCGCGCTGCCGCCGCCGGCGGTGCCGGTGATGTCCAGGAGCAGGCCGTCCAGCGGGCCGCCCACCAGTTGCGCGTAGGCACGTCCGGGCCGGGGCCCGGGATCCCCGTGCTCGGCCCCGTAGACCCGTCCGCGCATGAACTCCGCCTCATCCATGCCGAAAGCCTCGCACCCGGCACTGACATCGATGCTGATACGCGGGTTCCGGCGGTCGTGACCCGGGCACTGGCTGACGCCCTGCCGGGCTGTCTTCGCGTTGTCCTGTCCGGCCGCCGGACCTGTCCTCATGGCTCCGGCCGGGCGGAACATGACCTGACAGGAGCTTGGTCAGCCGTCCATGACCTCGGCCAGGCTGCGGGGCCGCAGGTCGGTCCAGTGGGCCTCGACGTGGTCCAGGCAGGACTGCCGGGAGGCGGGGCCGTGGACCGTGCGCCAGCCGGCCGGGACGTCGGCGAAGTCGGGCCAGAGGCTGTGCTGGTCCTCGTCGTTGACCAGGACCACGTAGACGCCGTCGGGGTCCTCGAACGGGTTGCTCATCGGACTGTACTCCTCATCTTCGGTGGACGGGGATGCCGTGGTGCGGTGGTGCCACAGGACGTCGCCGCGCCGGCGGACCAGCGTGCCGGTGCGGTGCAGCCGCCCGCCGGGCGGCCCGAAGGGATCGGCGACGAACCGCTCGGCGGTCGGGCCCCGCCGCCCCGGACGGACCCGGGCAGCACCGGCGGCGCCGAGGTACAGCTCCCCCGTGACGCCGTCGGGGACAGGCCGCAGATACGGGTCGAGGACGTAGCGCCGGCCGCGGGCGCCGCACCCGGCCGTCCCGCCGCCGGTGACGATCCGGCGGTACTCGTCCGGCTCCAGCAGCGCGAGCCGGGTGACGGGGGTGTCCGGGCGGGCGAGGGCGTCGGCGAGCAGGGTGCGGTAGTGGCCGAGGACGCGGTCGGCGGTGGCGGCGTCGAAGAGATCCGGGTGGTACGTCACGTGCGCCGCGCCGTCCCGTACGCACAGCAGCAGGTCGAAGGGGGCGGGGAAGCCCGCCGGGGGCCGGGCGGTGGTGGCGAACGCCGTGTTGCAGAACAGGCCGCCGCCGCGGGTCGGCCGGGGACGCAGTTCGTCGACGAGCATCTCGAAGGGCAGCCGCCGGCCCTCCGCCTCCTCGAACGCCTGGGTCACCCGCCGTACCAGTTCCCGGAACGAGGGCTGGTAGCGGAGGGAGACCCTCACGGGGAGCCCGTCATGACCGACGGTCAGGTCCGGTGTGCCGCCGTAGCGGTGCAGCAGGGCGAAGAACGCGGCCAGCAGTACGGGGTCCGGCGCGTCCGGCACGCCGGTGCGGGCCGCCCGGGAGCGCCGCGCCGGCGACGGCCCGGGCGGGTACGGGCGGTCCGTGGGCAGCGCGGACTCAGGGGGCGGCGGGGTGAGCGTCCGCCGCCAGTGGTCCAGGGCTTCCTCGGCACCGCACACGGCAGCGCGCCTCCCGGCAGGTCGGTTCCGGCACCGGGCCGGATGTCGGCGCCATCGTAAGGTAAGGGTTACCTAATTGACAGGCCGCCCGCTCAACATCCTTGTTCCGCGCACCCGTTGTCAGGTAAGGCTAGCCTTATCTAACATGTGCCTGCTGGGAGCGACCTGTGTTCTTTCCGAGGGAACGCCGTGTTCCCCCGACGAGAGGCGAAGAAGCGTTGACGACGCTGCAGAGTGGGCCGGACTCCGTCTACGACGTACTGGGCATCGGATTCGGTCCGGCCAATCTCGCGCTCGCGATCGCCCTTCACGAGCGGGGTGCCGCGCCGGACCGGGGAGCCGCGCTCCGCGCGGGATTCCTGGAACGGCAGCCGCGGTTCGGCTGGCACCGGGGCATGCTGATCGACGACGCCACCATGCAGGTGTCCTTCCTGAAGGACCTGGTGACGATGCGCGACCCCACCAGTGACTTCAGTTTCCTGTGCTACCTGCGCGAGCGCGGCCGGCTGGTGGACTTCCTCAACCAGAAGACCCTCTTCCCGCTGCGCGTGGAGTTCCACGACTACCTCGAATGGGCCGCCGCCCGCGTCGGGCATCTCGTCGAGTACGCCGCCGAGGCCGTCTCGGTGCGCCCGGTCACCGAGGACGGCGAGGTCCGCTACTTCGACGTGGTCAGCCGGGACCCGGCCGCGCCAGGCCGGCCGACCGTCCGCCGCGCCCGCGCCCTCTGCCTGGCCACCGGCCTCGAACCCCGGCTGCCACCCGGTGCCGTCCTGTCCGACCTGGTCTGGCACAGCAGCGAACTGCTGCCCAAGGTGGAGCGGTTGACGCGCTCCGGGCGGCCGGTGCGGCGCGCGGTGGTGCTGGGCGCCGGGCAGAGCGCCGCCGAGACCGTCGACTACCTGCACCGCACCCTGCCGGACGCGGAGATCTGCTCCGTCTTCGCCAAGTACGGCTACACCCCCGCCGACGACAGTCCGTTCGCCAACCGGATCTTCGACCCGGAGGCCGTGGACCTGTTCTACGGCGCGCCCGCCGAGGTCAAGCAGTCCCTGTTCGACTACCACCGCTCGACCAACTACTCCGTGGTCGACATGGACCTGATCGAGTCCCTGTCCCGGACCATGTACCAGGAGCGGGTGCAGGGCCGGCAGCGGCTGCGGATGCTCAACGTCTCCCGTATCCGCGAGGTCGAGGCCGGTGACCGGGACGTCCGGGTGACGGTCGAGTTCCTGCCTACGGGCGCGCGCGAGCAGCTCACCGCCGACGTGCTCGTCTACGCCACCGGATACCGGCCCCAGAGCATCGGCGACCACCTGGGCGAGGTCGCCAAGCTCTGTCTGCGCGACGACGAGGACGCGCTGCGGGTGGGCCGCGACCACCGGGTGGAGACGGCGTCGAACGTCACCGCCGGCCTGTACCTCCAGGGTGCCACCGAACACACCCACGGGCTCGCCTCGACGCTGCTGTCCACCACCGCCGTGCGCGCCGGGGAGATCTCCTCGGACCTGTTCGCGCGCCACTCCGCCCGGGTCCCGCACGAGTGACCCGGACCGGCCGGCCGGGGCCGGGTACGGCAGGATGAGGCCATGAGCGTAGTCAAGATCAACGTGCTGACCGTTCCCGCCGAGCAGCGGGAGACCCTGGAGAAGCGCTTCGCCTCGCGGGCGCACGCCGTGGAGAACTCCGACGGCTTCGAGTGGTTCGAACTGCTGCGCCCGGTCGAGGGCACCGACACGTACCTGGTCTACACCCGGTGGCGCGACGAGGCGTCCTTCCAGGCGTGGATGGAGGGCCCCATGAAGTCGGCCCACCAGGGCGGCGGCGCCCCGGAGGGCGAGCGTCCGAAGCCCGCGGCGAGCGGCTCCACGCTGTGGTCCTTCGAGGTGGTGCAGCAGGCGGGGCCGGGCGCCGGCGCGTAGTCCCGCCGTCCCCGTCCCGTCCCGCCGTCCCCGTCCCGTCCCTCCGCCCCGGTCCCGGTGGCCCCCCACCGGGACCGGGGCCTCACCGCGTCCGCGCCCGCGGGACCGGCGTCAGCCGGGCAGCACCCCGTGCCGGGCGAGGAAGGCGCGGGTGCGCTCGGGGGTGGCGAGCAGGCGCCACTGCCGGTCGGGCCGGCCGAAGTTGTCGGTGAACTCGTCGGCCGCGCTCCGGCACTCGCTCATCGCGCCCAGGAGCCGCCGGACGTGTTCGGGCGGCCGGAGCATGAGCTCGGACCAGCGGGCCGCGCCCAGGACGACCTCGGCGCGGCGCCGCGCGACCCGGCGGCAGAACAGTTCGTCGAGGACCGGGTCGTCCAGGACGGCGTCCGCGACCACCTCGGCGCTGTACGAGGCGGTGTTGGCGCCCTGTCCGACGATGGGGTCGACGACCGTGTGGGCGTCGCCGAGGGCGAGTGCGTACCGTCCGCCGGGCAGTTCGGCCCAGTCGGCCCGCACGGTCGGCGTGATCGCCGTCCGCACCAGGTCGAGGGGGCCGGTCAGGCCGAACCGGGCGGGGTCCGTGCGCGCGAAGACGGTGGGGTGGTGGGCGGCGAGTTCGGCACGGACGGCGCGGTCGAACGCGGCCGGGCCGGCCCGCTGGTCGAGGGCGCACAGGGCGTCCGCCCCGCCGCCGGGCACGCACTCGAACAGCAGGGCGGTGACGTGGCCGTGGCCGGAGTAGAGCGGGATCTCGATCAGTTCGCCGCGTCCGGGGGCCAGAGAGAGGGTCACGCCCTTGGGTTCGGCGGGTGCGACGCCGTGGTAGAGGCCCGCGCAGAGCCGGCGGCGCGGCGCGGTGGCCGAACCGGGGCCGTCCAGCCGGGGGAAGAGGTCCGCGAGCGGTCCCCGGCCGGTGGCGACGACGAGGAGGTCGTGGCGGGCCGCGAGCCCCGCCAGGTCGTCGGCGGCCACCCGGCCCGTGCGCAGTTCGCCCCCGCGGTCCTGGAAGACGTCGGTCAGGGCGGGCAGGACCAGCCGGTGGTCGACGCCGCAGGAGGGGCTGGTGAAGTCGCCGCGGAACGTCAGGGGCCGGGGGCCGCCGACGTAGTGGTGGTGGCAGGTGTAGCCGTAGGTGTCGGCGGGCCAGAAGCCCACCCCGAGTGCCGCCTCCCGGCGCAGGGTCGGCGCGTGGTGGGCGACGGTGGCCGGCAGGGGGCCGGCGGCGATCTGGGCCGGGGTGCGGTCGCTGTAGAGGGTGACCGGGATGTCGTGGCGGCGGAGCAGAAGGCCCAGGTGGAGACCGGCCACCCCCGCCCCGATGATTCCGATGTCCGGCATGGCGGCCCTCCCGACGCGACCGTGGGTCCGGTGACTGGTGCACGCAGTCGCGCGGGGAGCCTTACCCCGTCCCGCGGTCACCATGCCGGTCACCGGGCGGACCGGCCTGGGCCGGCCGCCTCCTCCGCCCAGGCGCTCGCGCGGGGGCGGCGGTGAGGCCCCGTTGACAGGGGCGGAGGAGGGATCACACAATCGTCGCCATGCACATCTGCCGGTTCGCCTCGTCCACGGGAGCTTCGCGCGTCCCGGAGCGAACCGGGTGTCCGCGCTCCGGCCGTTAGGCCCTGTCCCCGACCTCCCGTCTGCCGGGCGCCGCCCTCCACGCACGTCCGCCGCGCCGGCCCGCCCTCCGGGCGGATGACGAAGGTGTGACGACAGGACCTCAGCCGGAGGCCCTCCCGCGAGCCCTCCCCCGCTCGCCCTCTTTTCCCCGACGCACCGGCGTCCGTCGTCCCGGACGCCCATCCGCCGCCTCCCGGTCCGCGCCCGACGGCGGCACGCCCGGACGCCCCCGTGCCCGCGGTGCCGCCGCGGGTCCGCCGTCCGGGCCGGACCGGCCCGCAGGAGAGGAACCCCATGACCGTCACGTCCACCGCCCCGGCCGCCGTACTGCGCACCGCGCGCATCCCCGGAGACGGCATCTACGAGGGGCCGCGCGTCCTGCGCCGGCTGCCCGCCGGGTGGGAGGAGCGGCCCTACGAGCTGTTCGAGGTCGTCCCGCAGGCCCGCACGATCGGTGCCGAGATCCGCGGGGTGGACCTCGCCCGCCCGCTGACGCCCGCCCTGCGCGCGGAACTGGACCGTGCCCTGCTGGAGTGGAAGGTGCTCTTCTTCCGCGCCCAGCACCTCACCTCCGGCCGGCAGCGCGCCTTCGCCCGCAACTGGGGCGAGCTGGAGACCAACCCCCTGCTCGCCACCGGGGCCGGCGCGGACGTCGTCCGCTTCGCCAAGGGCGGGGACGCCACCCCGACGTTCGAGAACGTCTGGCACACCGACGTCACCTTCCGTGAGCGTCCCGCGCTGGGCGCCGTCCTCCAGCTCCGCGAGGTGCCCCCGTCCGGCGGCGACACCCTGTGGGCGGACATGGCCGCCGCCTACGACAACCTGCCGCGGGAGGTGAGGGAACGCGTCGACGGCGCCCGCGCCGTGCACGACTTCATCCCCGGTTTCGCCCGTTTCTACGGCCCCGAGCGGCTCGCCCCTTTCCAGGAGGTCTTTCCGCCGGTGGAACACCCCGTGGTGCGTGTCCACCCGGCGACCGGACGGCGGACCCTGTTCGTCAACGCCTCCTTCACCACGCGCATCACCGGCCTGGACCGCGACGAGAGCGACCGGCTGCTGCGCCTGCTGTTCCAGCAGGCACACGTCCCGGAGTACCAGGTGCGGTTCCGCTGGCAGCCGGGGGACGTCGCGTTCTGGGACAACCGCGCCACCCAGCACTACGCCGTGAACGACTACGGCTCCCACCGCCGCGTCGCCGAACGCGTCGCCGTCGTCGGCGACCGCCCCTTCTGACCCTGCCGCGCGGGACCCGTCCGGGACGGCGCCGGCGTCCCGGACGGGGTTCCCCGGATCAGCCCGCGGGCTGGTTCCAGAGGTCGCACTTGTGGCGTTCGGGGAAGGTCGTCTGCGCGGTGATCCCCTCGGGGTCGAGGACCTGGACCTTCGGGTGGAGCGGCCAGTACGGAGCACCGGCGGTGTATGGGACACCGGTGCGCGCGAAGGCCGTCCAATAGCCGAGCATCGTGTCCGCGAGGGCGTTCTGCGCGGGGGTTCCGGTGACGGCGCCGAAGACGTAGCGGATCTCCGAGCCGTGCGGGGCGCCGGCCGGGAAGCTGATCGGCAGGTTCAGGTGGTCCATGGCGTGCCGGTCGGCGAACTCGTACTGGTAGGACCGGACGTACCGGGCCATCAGTCCGGCGGTCCGGGACTGCGGGCAGGCGAACGGGGAGTCGGTGAGGACAGCGCCCAGCGCCTCGGCGGGGCTTCCGTAGTCGGACAAGGGGTAGCGCGCGAGGACCGCGTCGGCCCGGTCGCCGTACAGGGCGCGGACCGCTGGCGGGTATCCGGCGGCGGTGAGGCGGCGGCCGGCCAGGTCGTAGGTGGTCGCCACGGAGAGCCGGCCCTCGTCGGCGGTGGTGCCCTGGAGGACGGGGACGCGGTGGAACCGCCCGCTCTCCAGCGCGTCCGTCACCTGCCGGGGCAGGACGGCGCCGTCGACATTGGGGGTCCAGCGGGCGGTGGGACTCTGCGCGGCGGCGAGCAGCCGGTCCGCGGACAGGGCCCGCAGGCAGGCGGCGTCCGCGCAGCCCAGCGTGCCGGCCCAGGCGGCGCCGCCGGTCTGCTGCGACTCCTGGGTGGGCAGCGTGAATCCGCAGCCGGACTGGGCGATGGCCCGGTCGAACAGGCCGGTGGCGCGCGGCGAGACCAGGTGCTGGCAGACGCTGCCGCCGCCCGCCGACTCGCCGAAGACCGTGACGTTGCCCGGGTCACCGCCGAACGCGGCCACGTTGTCGCGGACCCAGCGCAGCGCGGCCTGCTGGTCGAGCAGTCCGTAGTTGCCCGAGATCCCCTCGGGGTACTCCGCCGCCAGGTCCGGGTGGGCCAGGTAACCGAAGACGCCCAGGCGGTAGTTGAGGGTGACGACGATCACGTCGCCGCGGGCCGCGAGGGTACTGCCGTCGTAGAAGGCGCCGGAGCCGACGGTGAAACCGCCGCCGTGGATCCACACCATCACCGGCCGTTTGAGCAGCGACGGGCGGGCGGGGGTGTGGACGTTGAGGTAGAGGCAGTCCTCACTGGGGGTGCCGGGTCCGGCCAGGTCGCCCCAGGGGCTGTCCGAGCCGGTCTGCGCGCAGGGGTCGCCCGGCGCGGTGGCGTCCCGGACGCCGCTCCAGCGGGCGGGGGCTTCCGGCGGGCGCCACCGGCGCGTACCGATCGGGGGCGCCGCGTAGGGGATGCCGAGGTAGGAGTGGGCGGCCTGCCCGGCCGCGCCCCGGACCTGGCCGTACCGGGTGGTGACGGTGGGGCCTTCGGCGGCTGCCGCGGGGACGGACCACATCCCGGTGGCGAGCAGTAGGAACGCGCCCACCCAAGCGCCGATATGTCGCGTCCATGTCATCCATGTCATGAGACGACCTCCGTGGGGTTCGGACGATGCCCTGCGGAGTCTGGCCGTCCCGGGGGCGTCCGCCATCGCGTGAATCACCGGCCGTCGGCGCCGGGGCCCGCGCGCCGGGCACGCCTTCACCTGGCCCTGCTTGCGCCGCGGGTCTCCGGGTACAGCGTTGTGCGACGGGGGTGACACCCGTACGGCCCGGAGCTTACGGAAAGTGATGCGCTCGTGACCCGTTCCACCGGTCCCGATGACGATCCGCACACCATCGCCCGGGACCTGGCCGGCGCGGTGGACAGCCTGACGGCCCTGTGGTCCCTGGCGGCGCAGGGCGCCGCGCTGCGGCTGTCCCCGCACCAGCTGCGGGCGTTGCGGATCCTGGAGGCGGCGCCCGGCCTGAATCTGACGGCCCTGGCCCAGCGGATGGACATCGGGCCGCCCACGGCCAGCCGGCTCTGCGACCGGCTGGAGGCGGCCGGCCTGCTGGAGCGGGAGGCGCATCCGCACCGGCGCCGCGAGGTGCGGCTGCGGCCGAGCGCCCACGGCCGGCGCGTCCTGGCGGAGGTGGCCGAACTGCGGACCCGGGCACTGGCGTCCGCGATGGCCGCGATGGCGCCCGGCGACCGGGCGGCGATGCGCCGCGGGCTGGTGGCCTTCCTCCTCGCCGGGGAAGCGGCGCCCCGGTCCGCCCCGGAGTGAGCGGCCGTCAGATCCCCGGCCGCGGGGAGGCCGGCACGGCGTCCCAGGCGACGACGGTGACCGTGGTCCCGCCACCGGGTTCCGTGTCGATCGCGAACTCGTCGACCAGCCGTCTGGCCCCGCTCAGCCCGAGCCCGAGTCCGCCGCCGGTGCTGTAGCCGTCGCCCATCGCCCGCTCGACGTCGACGATGCCGGGCCCCTTGTCGACGAAGACCAGCCGGACCCCGCGGACCCGTTCCCGGCACAGGGGGCCGATCTCCAGGTGCCCGCCGCCGCCGTGGAGCAGGGTGTTGCGGGCCAGCTCGCTGGCGGCGGTGATCAGCTTGGTCTGCCGCACCAGCCCGAAGCCGAGTCCGGCGGCGGACCGCCGGACCTGCTGCCTGACCCAGGCCAGGTCCTCCTCCGTACCGATCGGCACGGTCGAGGCGGGCAGTGCGGCGGGCTCGTCGGGAGGCCGGCCGCGCGAGGGGACACCGACCCGCTCCGTCACCTGCATCGTCTCCCTCTGCACGGCTCCGGTGCCGCGGACCGGCCGTACGCCGCCCGACTGTTTATTGCCGTATGACAAACTTTAGCCTCGGGCGGCGACCGGGAACAACACGCCCTTCCGGGCGGTCAGCGTCCGCGCCAGTCCAGGCAGAGCACCAGGGCGTCGTCGTCCGGCGCGGACCGGTCGTGACGGCCGGTCAGTTCCCGCAGGACGGCCCGCGGCACCTCGGCGGCGGGCAGCAGCCGGGTGGCCTGCACAGCGCGGAACAGCGCGTTCTCGCCGTACACCTCGCCCTGCGGCGAGACGGCCTCGTAGACGCCGTCGCTGACGGAGATCAGACGGTCGCCGGGCCGGACCTCGAACTCCTGCGCCTCGTAGTCGGTCTCCTCGAACATGCCGAGCGGCAGCTGGGCCTCGAACTCGACCTTCTCCACCACGCCGTCCCGCAGTCGCAGCAGCAACGGGGAGCCGGCGTCGACCACCTGGACGCGCCCGGTGGCGAGGTCGAAGTCGAACATCAGCACGGAGAGATAGCTGCGGCCCCCGTAGTGCGCGAAGACCGCCTGGTCGGCCAGGCACGCCTGGTCTGCGATGGACAGCCCGGCCCGCCGCGCGTTGCGCCAGGCGTTGACGGCGAGGTTGGTCAGCAGCGACGCCTCGGTGCCCTCGCCCATGCCGTTGGTGACGTACAGCATGAGGTGGTCGGCCGTCGCGGACCAGTCGAAGTTGTCACCGAAGATGGCGTACGCGGGCTCCAGCTGGGCGCCGAGTTCGTACTCGGGCCGCGCGCAGGAACGGCCGGGCAGGAGCTGCCACTGCATCTCGGCCGCCAGGGTGAGCCGGTCGGTACGCCGGGCCAGCAGATAGCGGTCGGTGTCGCGTTCGGCCACGATCAGCTCGTGGCCGAGGACCTCGGCGATCTCCGCCAGCTCGGGCAGGACCTCGCGCACCCCGTCCCCGGCCGGCAGGACCACCGACAGCACGCCGAGCCGGTCCCCGCGCACGGTGACCGGCAGGTGTACCCGCGTCCGTCCCCCGCCGGCCGGTTCCAGGCACGGCTCCTGGGCGCCGAAGGCGCGGCCCGCCGGGCCGTGGTGCACGGAGACGGGCGCGGCGGCGTGCGTCGGCGTCGAGACCGGCCGCAGCACCGTGAGGCCGTAGTCGGCCAGGAAGAGATCGGCGCCGTCCGCCGCGTAACCCGTCGCCAGTTCCCGGTGGACGGTCTCGGGCAGTTCGTGGGGCGCCGCCGTGCGCAGCGCGCGTACGACGGCCATGAATCTGTTCACGTTAGCGAATACACCTGTCCTTCGTCGCAAGGTCCACGTACGTTTCTCGGGCCGCGGGGCCGTATCGTGCGTTTGCGGTCGTCCCGCACCTAGTACGCTGGCGGGCAGTCCAGCGTCTGCGAGAGTGTGACCGTGACCGTCTTCCGTCCCCGCCCGGAGCCCGAGGACGTCGCGCGCGCGACCGCGACCGCCGCGGAGCTGCTGGAAGTCCTGTGGGGCCGGGCCTCGACGGCGCCCGCCTCCGCGTCGCAGCTGCGGGTGCTGCATATCCTGGAGCACCACGAGGGCATCAACCTGGGCACCCTCGCCGACTCCCTCGCCTCCACGCCGCCGTCCGCCAGCCGGCTCTGCGACCGGTTGCAGGCGGCCGGGTTCGTCGAGCGGGTCACCGGCCCGGACGACCGGCGCGAGGTACGGCTGCGCCTCAGCGGCCGGGGCCGCGCCTTCCTCGCCGACCTGCGGTCCCGCCGGGAGCGGGAGCTGCGGTCGGTGCTGGCGCTGATGCCGGCCGCCGAGCGGGCCGCGCTGCTGACCGGCCTGGAGGCCTTCTGCGCCGCGGCGACCGGGAGGTACGGCGTCGAGGCGGGCGCGGAGGACCGGGCGGCCGGCGGCCGTACGGCCTGAACCGCGGTCCGCTCCCCGCCTCCGGTGCCCTCGCCCCTGCGGAACATCTCCGCCCCCTGCCCCTCCGTCCGCGACACGGCCCCCTTCCGGCGGTCATGTCCTCTCGCGTGCCGGATACCCCGGCCTGCCCGCGATGTGCGTGGTGTGTGGTGGACGTCTCCGGCGGACCGGGGCGGCGAGGGTCAGCCGGCGAGGAGCGCGGCGAAGCGGGCGGTGTCGACGTTGCCGCCGGAAGCGATGACGCCGATCCGCCGGGGCGGGTCCTCGACGCGGCCGGCCAGCAGCGCGGCGAGGGCGCTGGCGCCGCTGGGTTCGAGGACGATCTTCAGGCGTTCGAAGGCGAACCGCATGCCGCGCACGATCTCCTCGTCGCTGACGAGCGCGATCTCGTCGACCAGCCGCCGGTTCACGGCGAAGGTGAGTTCGCCGGGGGTGGGTACGGCCTGGCCGTCGGCGACGGTGCGCGGCACGGGCACGGCGACGCGTTTCCCGGCGGCCAGGGAACGCCTGGTGTCGTCCCCCGCCTCGGGTTCCACGCCGACGACCCGGACGGCCGGGTGCAGGGCCTTGGCGGCGACGGCGCTGCCGGCGATGAGCCCGCCCCCGCCGACGGGCACGAGGAGGGCGTCGAGCGGCCCGGTCTCCTCCAGCAGTTCCAGGGCGGCGGTGCCCTGCCCGGCGATGACGTGCGGGTGGTCGTAGGGCGGGATCAGGGCCATGCCGTTGTCCCTGGCCAGGGCCTCGCCCAGCGCGGTGCGGTCCTCGGTGTAGCGGTCGTAGGTGACGATCCGCGCGCCGTAGCCGGCGGTGGCCTCCCGCTTGGCGCGCGGGGCGTCCTCGGGCATCAGGATGACGGCGTGGGTGCCCAGTTCGCGAGCGGCCAGCGCGGTGGCCTGGGCATGGTTGCCGGAGGAGTACGCGGCGATGCCCCGGGCCCGCTGCTCCGGGGAGAGCCGGGCGGCGGCGTGGTAGGCGCCGCGGAACTTGAAGGCGCCGACCCGCTGGAAGTTCTCGCACTTGACGAAGACCTCGGCGCCCGACAGGGCGTTCAGGGTGCGGGAGGTCAGGACGGGCGTGCGGTGGGCGACGCCCTCCAGGAGCGCGGCGGCGGCCCGGACGTCGGCGAAGGTCACCGGGTCGGAGGCGGTCATGGCAGGTCCCTTCCGGTGGGGCGGGTGCCGGGCCGGCGGACGACCGGGCCCGGTCCGCACCGTTCGCACGGTGCGGACCGGGCCCGATGGTACCGCCGGACGGGTGCCGTCCCCGGGGCCCGTCGTTCGGCTCACGCCGCGGCCACGGGGCCGGGGGTCAGTCCCGGCCGGACTCGATCTCCAGCTCGGCACCGCGGTGCCGCTCGTCCTTGGCGGCCCAGGTGACGCCGCCCTCGCCGCCGACGTTCAGGAACCGGCCCTTGGCGCGGTGGTCGAAGTAGCTGCCCTCCAGCTCGAAGCCCTGCGGCCCCTCGGTCGCGCTCGCGGCACCGGCACCCATCATCGCGACCGTCACGGACAGCAGTCCAGCGGCGGCGAACGTACGCATACGCATGCGTGTCTCCCAATCTCGTACGGGTTGGACGTCGCCATGCCTTCCCCGGTATCCGGCGGACGGCCCGGAACCCGCCGACGATCACCCGAAAGACATGCTCAGCGCAGCGCCTGGGCACTGTCGGCGTCGCCCTCGCCCCGGAGCCAGCGGGCGCGCTGCGCGAAGGGGATGTCGATGCCGGCCGCGTCCAGGGCCTCCTTGGCGCGGCGGCGCAGTTCGCGGGTGACGGCCCACTGCCGCATGGGGGCGGTGCGGACCGCCACCCGCACGGTGACACCGTCGGCGTCCAGGGACTGCACGCCCCAGACGGCGACGTCCTCCAGCAGGGCGCCGGTGAAGTCGGGGTCCTCGCGCAGGGACCGTCCGGCCTCCTCCAGCACCCGGTACACCTCGTCGAGGTTCGCGTCGTAGGCGACGGTCACGTCGAGGACGGCGCGGGCCCATTCCTGGCTGTCGTTGCGCACCCGCAGGATCTCGCCGTTGCGGATGTGCCAGAGCCCGCCGTTGAGGTCGCGGACGTGGGTGAGGCGGAGCCCGACGTGCTCGACGTCGCCGACGGCCTCGCCGAGGTCGACGGAGTCCCCGACGCCGTACTGGTCCTCGATCATGATGAGCATGCCGGAGAGGTAGTCGGCCACCAGGCTCTGAGCGCCGAAGCCGATGGCCAGGCCGACCACGCCGGCGCTGGCCAGCAGCGGGCCGAGGGCGATGCCCACCTGGTCGAGGACCATGGCGACGGCGACCACGAACAGGACGACGGAGACGATGCTGCTGAGGACCGAGCCGATGGTCCGGGCACGCTGCTCGCGCCGCTCGCGCACGCGGGTGTGGTCACGGTGGAGCACCGCCGGACCCCGCCCCGGCCTGCGGCCCGCCTCCCGTCCGTCGCCCGGTTCGAGGATGCGCTGGACGACGCGGGTGATGGCGCGTCCGGCCAGTTTCCGCACCAGGACCACGCCGATCACGATGAGGACGATGCGCAGGGGTACCCCGATGAGCGCCGTCACGTGGTCGCGCGCCCAGTCCGGCAGCGTCAGCGCGAGCTGGGGGGACGGGGATGAGTCGGGGACCGGGCGGTCGGATGCGTACGCCATGGACCGTGCTGCTCCTGTCGTCGGTGGGGGTCGCCGGGATCCCGGGGGCCGGGACACCGGGCGCGCCTACCCAGGAGTACGGGATTCCATGGATCGGGTGTGAGCGGCCCGCGTACGGCGGGCCGGCTACGGGCGGGGCCGGTCGCCGGCGGTGAGGTGTTCCAGCGCCGCGGCCAGTTCCTGGCAGGCGCGTTCCACCGACTTCCTGGTGTTGCGCTGCTCGGTGATCACCGCGGAGAGCAGCAGCGCGGTCAGGGCCATGGACCCGTTGAACGCCTGGAGTTTCATCATCACCTCGGACTCGGTCAGTCCGGTGAACGGGCCTCGCCGGTCGGTCGCCGCGAGGGTGGCCAGGACGGAGGCGGCCAGCGCGCACAGGGTGCTGCCCGCGAGCTGGAAGCGCAGGGCCGCCCAGATCAGCAGGGGATACACCAGGAAGAGCAGGCTGAGGGAGGTCTGGGTGGCCACGGGCACCAGGGCGCAGGCGACGGCGGCCAGGCCGCAGGCCTCCTTCCAGCGGACGGCGCCGGGCGGCGCCCGGCGGGCCCGGTGCAGCAGGAGCAGCAGCGGGGTGACGATGAGGACGCCCATGGCGTCGCCGACCCACCAGGCCAGCCACACCGGCAGCAGACTGCCGGCGTCCACCTTGCCGGTGGCGGCCAGCAGCGCGACACCGGTGCTGGCGCTGACCACCATGCCGGTCAGGGCGCCCAGGAACACCAGGGCGAGGCCGTCCCGCAGCCGGCCCAGGTCCCTGCGGAACCCGGCCCGGCGCAGCATGAGGTAGGCGCAGACGGGGGCGGCCGTGTTGCCGGCGACGATACCGGCCGTGGAGGGCGCCGGTGACGAGAGGGTGAGGACGACGCAGAGGGTGCCCAGGGCGACGCCGGGGACCGCGCGCAGCCCGAGGATCAGCAGGAAGGCGAGCGCGACGCCGGTGGGCGGCCAGATGGGGGTGACCACGGCGTCGTCCACGACGAGCCGGCGCAGCAGGCCGAGGCGTCCCGCCCCGTAATAGCAGGCCGCGACGCCCAGCGTCTCCAGGACGAGGACGACGGGGCGCGGCCAGCCTCGGATACCCACCACCCGGCCATCAGACAACGGCGCAGCCGGATCGGCCATACGGGATGCGCCGGTGCGGCTCAGCCGCCGCCCTCCCGGTTGTCGTGGCCGACGACCAGGACGGCCGCGTCGTCCTCGTGGCCCACCCGCTCGGCGTTCCTGATCACGGCGGCGGCCAGTGAGCCGGCCTCCATGTTGGCGACGGCGGCGATCCCGGCGAGCCGCACCACCTGGTCGAGGCCGTCGTCGACGCAGAGCGCCGGGCCTTCCACGACCCCGTCGGTGAGCAGGATGAAGACGCCCCCGGTGGTGAGCCGGTACCGGGTCACCGGGTAGTGGACGCCGCCGAGGACGCCGAGCGGCGGGCCGCCCTCGTCCTCGGCGACGCCTGCCTTGCCGTCGGCGGTGGCCCACACACAGGGGATGTGCCCGGCGCGGGCGCTCTCCAGGACCCCGGTGGCGGGGTCGAGCCGCATGAAGGTGCAGGTGGCGAAGCGGTCGGCGCCCAGGGAGAGCAGCAGGTCGTTGGTACGGACCAGCACGTCTCCGGGGTCGCCGGTGACGGCGGCCAGGGCCCGCAGCCCGACCCGGACCTGCCCCATGAAGGCGGCTGCGTCGATGGTGTGGCCCTGGACGTCACCGACGGAGAGGGCGATCCGGCCGTCGGGCAGGGGGAAGGCGTCGTACCAGTCTCCGCCGACGTCGAGTCCGGAGTACGCGGGTGAGTACCGCACGGCCAGGTGGAAGCCGGGGATGACGGGCAGGTCGCCGGGGAGCATGCCGCGCTGGAGGGCGACGGCCAGTTCCACCCGGGTCCGCTGGAGCTCCGCGTGGCGGCGCGCCTGGGCGGTCAGCGAGCCGAGCCTGGTCAGCAGCTCGTCACCGTCCTGTGCGGGGCGCTTGCGGAACATAGACCCTCCGGAGGGTGAGCCCGTTCAGGACGCCACTCCGTGCCGCCCCGTTTGTCACCCTCCGGGTACCCGGGCCCGGCCGGACGGATCAGCCGGTGGCGTCCAGCCGCCAGCACGGGGGGCTGCCGGAGAGCCGGCAGGTGAGGAGGTAGAGGGGTATGGGCGGGGTGTACGGGGAGCCGGTGCGGGGGGCGTGGATGAGGCCGGGGCGGGCCTGGCCGGCCCCGGGCCGCCGGGCGGGGGTCCAGGAGGGGTCGGCCACCCGGGCGCCGACGGCGTAGGTGGTGCCGGGCGGCCAGACGACGCCGATCTGGGAGCCGGCGGGGACGATCCACCACCAGCGCCGGTCGTCGGCGAAGACGCAGCCGACGCGGGGCAGCCGGTCCATGATGTGCTCGCCGTGTTCGCGGGGCAGGCCCACGGCGTCGTATCCGAGGGTCGCGGGCAGCCGCTCCGGTATCCGCAGGCGCGGGCCGGCGGAGCCGGGCGGGGCCGGCCGGGGGCGGTGGGACGGGGGCGGGGCGGGGTGGAACGGTCGGTCCATGAGGGGGGTCCTTCGGCCGAGTGGGGGGTGGGCCGTGCGCGGCGGCGGGGCCGCCGGTGGTGCGGTCGCCGTCCTGGTCCCGCCCGGGCGGGTGCCGCCGCGCCGTCACCGGTGCGGTTCGGTGAGCGGGCGCGGGCGGCGGCCGGGGGCCGGGGGCCGGCCGGGCCGGGGTGGTCAGCCCCGTGGGCGGCGGGTCGTGCGGGCCGGGGAGGTGGGCCGGCCGGGTGCGCCGACGCCCGGGGAACGGTCCGGTCAGGGCCGTGCGGGAGCGGGGCGGGGGTGCCCGGAGGCGAGCCGGCCGGGGCCGTGGGCCCGGGGAGTCGGCCGGTGTGCTCGCCTCCGGGTGTGCGCGGGGACCGGGTCCGTGCCGGTGGTCGACCGGACGGCGGGTCCCGCGCTGTCGCGCCGCGGCGCCGGTTCGGGCGGGCCGGTCGCGGGGGCGCGGCGGGGGTGGTACGCCGGGCCGGTCATGCGGGGGTCCGTCCGGTGGCCGGTGGAGGAAAGGGCCACACATCGCCATCGCCTTCTGTCCACGCTCGCACCCGGGACGCCCGGACCGCCGGCAGCCGGTGCGGATGCCGGCGTACGCAACAACCGGAACGGTGACTCCACTGTGGCACCTTCCGACCACGCCTCGCAACCGGCAAGTTGAAAATTGCAAGTGCCCCTGTGCATGCTGCTCCCCGCGGTGGCGTGGCCGCGGGGTCGTGGACCCCCCGTGTGCGTGGGGCGGACGTGACACGTGAGACGGTGGCCCGGGACCTTCCGGACGAGCGAGGAGCAAGGCGTGCGAGCGGAGACCGACTGGGGAGGTGCCCCCTCCGTCCTGCGCATGATCCTCGGCAGGCAGCTGGAGGAACTCCGCACCCGGGCGGGCCTGACCTACGAGGAGGCGGGCGAGGCCATCGGGGTCAGCCACTCCACGATCCGCCGGATGGAGGCGGCCAAGGTGGCCCGGCTGCGGCTGGCGGACGCCGAGAAGCTGCTCCAGGTCTACGGGGTGACGGACCAGCAGGAGATCGACACCTTCCTGAAGTCGGTCCGCGAGGCCAACAAGCGCGGCTGGTGGCACACGTACCGCGATGTCATGCCGGACTGGTTCGCCGCATACCTGAGCCTGGAACAGGCGGCGTTGCAGATCCGGGCCTACGAGAGCCAGTTCGTGCACGGGCTGCTCCAGACCGAGGCGTACGCGCGGGCCCTGCTCGGCGCCGGCCATCCGCACGCGCGGCCCGAGGCCACCGAGCGGCGGGTGGCGCTGCGGATGCGGCGCCAGGAGCTGCTCCGGCGGCCGGGTCCGCCACGGGTGTGGGTGGTGATGGACGAGACGGTGCTGCGCTGGCCGGTCGGCGGTCCGGCGGTGATGCGCGCGCAGATCGGCCATCTCATCGAGGTGAACCGGCTGCCGCATGTGACGGTGCAGCTCATGCCGTTCGCCAACGGTCCGCATCCCGCGATGCCGGGGGGCTCGTACCACCTCTTCCGGTTCCGGGCCCGGGAACTGCCCGACGTGGTCTACCTCAACGGGCTGGTGGGCGCCGTCTACCTGGACAAGGCCGACGACGTGGTGGTGTACCGGGAGGCCCTGGACCGGCTGGCCGCGCAGGCCGCGCCGCCCGCGCGGACCGAGGCCGTGCTCGACGCGATCCGCAAGGAGCTGTGAGTTCCGCGAAGACCGGCCCGAACCGCCGGGAACAGTGCCGGTGCGTGGGTGAAGTGTGCTTTCGTGGGTGCGCTGTTGAGCGTTGGCCCTGACCTCACTACATGTATGGGAGACATGACGGTGCCCGACAACGGATGGCCCGCGGACCGCATCGACACCGAGCACGCGCACTCCGCGCGGATCTACGACTACATCCTGGGCGGCAAGGACTACTACCCGGCGGACCAGGAGGCGGGGGACGCCATGGCCCGGGAGTGGCCCGCGCTCCCGGTCCACATGCGCGCCAACCGGGACTGGATGAACCGGGCCGTGCGCTGGCTGGCCGAGACTGCGGGCATGCGCCAGTTCCTGGACGTCGGCACCGGCATCCCCACCTCCCCCAACCTGCACGAGATCGCGCAGGCGGTGGCTCCCGGGGCCCGGGTGGTCTACGTCGACAACGATCCCATCGTGCTCACCCTCTCCCAGGGGCTGCTGGCCAGCACGCCCGAGGGCCGGACGTCGTACCTGGAGGCCGACTTCCGTGATCCGGCGGCCATCCTCGACGCCCCGGAACTGCGCGAGACCCTGGACCTGACGCGGCCGGTGGCGCTGACGGTGATCGCCATCGTGCACTTCATGCTGGACGAGGACGACGCGGTCGGCGTGGTGCGCCGGCTGCTGGAGCCGCTGCCGTCGGGCAGCTACCTGGCGATGTCGATCGGCACCGCGGAGTTCGCCCCCGAGGAGGTGGCGCGGGTGGCCCGGGAGTACGCGGCCCGTGACATGCCGATGCGGCTGCGCACCCTGGCCGAGGCGGAGGAGTTCTTCGAGGGGCTCGAACTGGTCGAGCCGGGCATCGTGCAGGTGCACAAGTGGCACCCGGACGGCACCGGCGAGCGGGGCATCCGGGACGAGGACATCGCGATGTACGGGGCGGTCGCCCGCAAGCCCTGACCCCACGGGGGTGCCACGGCGGGGCACTCGTGTCTCTGGCAAGCTGACGGGGTGACAGCGCCCGAGACAGTGCACGCCCCCGCGTTCGGTCAGATCACCCGGCCCGGGGACCTCCCCGCCGGCCTCCGGCGGGAACTCCTCGCCTGCTGGGCGGAGGTGGCCAACGCCGGCGGGGCGGTCATCCCGCCCGACACCCCGCTCCCGCCGGTCTCCCCGCCCCACCTCGCACCGGCGCTGGACCGGCTCGTGGCCGGGCTGGACCCCGGGCGGCGCCGGCTGCTCACGGCCACCGTCGGGGGCGCCCTGGCGGGCTGGCTGGTCGTCCGGCGCGAGAGCCATCCGCTGGAGACGCACTGCGGGGTCGTCAACCACGTCATGACGCGGGTGCCGGTGCGCGGTCTGGGCATCGGCGCGGCGCTGATGGGGCAGGTGCGCCGGGTGGCCCGCGACGAGATGGGCCTGGAGCGGCTGAAGCTGACCGCGCGGGCCGGGCTGGGCCTGGAGGACTTCTACCGCAAGGCAGGCTGGACGGAGGTCGGCCGGTGGCCGGGGGCGCTGCGGGTGGCCCCCGGCGACGACCGCGACGAGATCCTGATGGCCCTCGACCTGCGGGAACCGCCGGCGGACGGGTGCGGACCCGGGGCCGCCGGCCTCACTGCCTGACGGCCACCAGGACCCGGCTGTCGCCGAACTGCCAGACCGGTGTGACCTCGCCGAACCCGGCCCGGTGCAGCAGGTCGGTGTGCCGGTCCAGGGAGAGGTCCTCGGCGCCGCTCACGCCCTGGGGCGGGCGGCGGCGGGCCCGCTCGGCGAAGAGGTCGGCCAGTTCGGGCTCCTGGGACGCCTGCGCCCACCAGGTCCGCCAGTCCTCGTGGTCGTGGCAGCCGGTCCGCTCGGCGCGGCGCCGGCCCACGTGGGCGGTCAGCCCCGCGCAGGGCGTCGTGCCCGGCGGGAAGTGATCGCCGTTGACCAGGGCGCCACCGGGCCGCAGCAGAGCCGCGAGGGCGCGGTAGGTGCCGAGGAGCGTGGCCTCGTCGAGGTAGTGCAGCGCGGTGGTGGAGACGGCGGCGTCCAGGGGGCGGCGCAGGCCGAGGGCGTCGGTCCAGCCGTCGGCGCCGATGACGGTGTCGACGTAGTGGGCGGCGTCGGGGTGGTGGGTGCGGCCCAGTTCCAGCAGGACGGGGTCCATGTCGACGGCGACGATCTCCGCGTCCGGCAGCCGCCGGGCGAGCCGCGCGGACAGCGAACCCGGCCCGCAGCCCAGGTCGAGCAGGAGCGGCCGGGGCCGGCCGGCGCAGACGTGCTCCACGACGTCCGCGATCACCGTGAACCGCTCCTCGCGGTCGACCGCGTAGCGGCGCTGCTGCCGTTCCCAGCGCTCCACCCACATCTCGGCGGTCTGCATGCTCACGCCCATCTGGTCGCGCCACCTCTTCCGTTCCGCACCTGTCGTTGTCGTGGACAGAAATCTACAGGTGGAAACGGTTATCACTTACCATTCAGAGGCGTCACTCCCGTACCAGTGGTGCGCCCGCGTCCCGCCACGCCACGATCCCGCCCTCCAGACTCCGCACATCCGGATGCCCCAGCCCCGACAACAACGCCGCGTACCGCACCGACTTCTCCCCCACCGGACACGCCAGCAGCACCGGCACCGACTTGCTGAACGGCAACCCGCCCCGCACCAACTCCTCGAACACCTCGTCCACGATGTTCACCGACCCCTCGATATGCAACGCCCCAAAAGCACGCGGCCCCCGCAGATCCACCACCAACGGACGCGGAACACCCGACACCAGCCACTCCCGGGCCTCCCCCACCCCCACCGTCCGCACCCCCGCCACCGACACCTCCGACACACCCGGCCCACGCCGCACCCGCCCCACCAGATCCGGACGACGCTGCCGCACATAACTCAGATAACTCTCCGCCCGGTCACACACGATGAACACCGCCGTCTCCCGACGACCCGACCCCTCCAACTCCTCGTCCACCACCCGCAGATGACGCACCGCACCGAAATACGCCCCACCCCCCGTCGGACCCGACAACACCCCACACCGCCGGATCAGCGTCACCATCCCCTCGATCGCCTCCCCCGACGACACCGACGCCAACACGTCATACGTCCCCGGATCGAACAACCCCACCCCACGCACCTCGTCGATCGTCCGGATCCCCGGCACGAAATCCGACTTCTCCGCCACCAGACCCAGCACCCGCACCCCCGGATCATGCTCCCGCAACACCCGCGCCACCCCCGTCGACGACCCCGCCGTCCCCACACACGCCACGAACCAGTCCGGAACCCGCCCCTCCAGATCCTTCACGATCTCCGGACCCGTCCCCACCGCATGCGCCTCCACATTCAACGGATTGAAATACTGATCCGTATGCAGAAACCGGCTCCCCGGCTCCGACAACGCCCGGTGGAAACGCGTCAACGGATCATCCGAATCCATCGGATCAAGACACTCGCTCTGCCCCGGCAACTCCTCGATCTCCGCCCCCAGCAACAGCAGCAGCTCCTTGACCTCCGGCACCCGCATCCGGTTCGTCACACTGCGAAACCCCAACCCGTGCATCCCCGCCAGCAACGCCAGAGCCTTCGCCGTGTTCCCACTCGACAACTCCACCACCGTCGAACCACCACCCCCACCACCCCCACCCGCCGCCCCCTCCAGCAACGGACGCACCATGTGCCACGCCGGACGGTCCTTCACCGACCCGAACGGATTCAACATCTCCAGCTTCGCGAACAGATCCACATTCCGCAGACCATGCACACCCGGATCGATCCGCACCAACGGCGTATTACCGATGGCCTCCGTGATGCTGTCGTACCTCACGTGAAGACCCCCTCCGCGCCGGTCGACGGCCGCTACCGCGACCGCTCGGAGGTAGTCGTTTCCAGGTACACGCGCCGCTAAGCCTCCCCGGGTTCGGCGCGGGGCGCGCCGAGGCCCGAGCGGCCGTCGCCGTCCCGGCGCGGATCGCCGGTGAGCGGTACGGCCGCCCTGGTGCGTTTGCCGGCCGGCTCCCGGTGCACGTCGAAGCTGTGGGCGAGGGCCATGACGATCTCCAGCCCGTGCCGGCCGACGCGGGTCGGATCGGGGGGCCGGGCCACCGGCAGGCCGGGGTCGGTGTCCCGGACGGTGATGTACACCTGGTCGCCGACCAGTTCCAGGTCGAGCACGGCGGGGCCCGAGGTGTGCTTGCAGGCGTTCGTCAGCAGCTCGCTGACGACCAGCTCCACCGCTTGCGCGGCGCGGGCGGCCACCGGATGTCCGTGGTCGTGCTCCAGCCGTACCAGGAAGGCGCGTGCCAGGTCCCGTGCCCGCGCGATGTCACCCGGTACCCCTTCGTACGCCGCAGACATCCAGACCAGCCCGTCCTGGAGCCGGTCGTCATTCTGGGCAGTCCTGTCCATCCGATCCGCCCGCTTCCTGAGCTCTGACCGTTTACGGCAGCCGTCTACCCAGAAAATCCGGAACCAACGGACTCGGGAGCCCCCCGGTCACCCAGGTGGTCACCCGTGCGCGCGGGCGGGGCCTGCCGTCAGGAGGCCGCGCGGCCGGTCGGGCGGGGGCGGGCCGCACGGGCGAGGTTGTTGTGGACGCGCCGCAGGTGCTTGGCGACCGGGCAGGGGGCCGCGTCCGCGCGGCACTGGCGGCAGTCCCGCTGGTGCGCCTCGTACTCCGCGCGCGCTTGTTCGACCGGCTGGCTCGAGGACTGCATGCGGGACTCCCTGGGGTGACGGAGACACCGCGGACCAGGCACGACGGGGCCCGAGGGGCCGCGGCAAGGGGGGAAACGGCCCCGGAAGTTGCCCGAGGCTCTCACCGGGAAATGATGATCTTGTTACTGCGGGTACGACAAGGCGCGGCCGATCACGTACCGGTCACGACGGCGCCCTTCCCCTTGCCAGGCCGCTCCCGGCCGTCCACCCCGTTTCCGGCGGGCCCCGCGCGGGCACCCGGAGCGCTGGTCACAGGCGTGACAGCCCGATGACGACGAGTGAGAGGCCATAACCGTGAACCAGCCGCAGAATCCGGCCCACCGGCATCCGCAGCCCGAGTTCCCCGCCCAGGACCAGCCCCATCCCGGCTGGACCGGGCCCATGGACCCGCCTCCGGACCACGGTGAGGATTCCTACCGGGGCAGCGGGCGGCTCGACGGCCGCAAGGCGCTGATCACCGGCGGTGATTCCGGGATCGGCCGGGCGGTGGCGCTGGCCTTCGCCCGGGAGGGCGCGGACGTGCTCTTCACCCACCTCGACGAGGAGAAGGACGACGCGGCGGAGACCGTCCGCCTGGTCGAGGAGGCCGGACGCCGGGCGATCGCCGTCCCCTGCGACATCCGCGAGGAGGCCGAGTGCCGGGCCCTGGTGGAGCGGGCCGTCGACGCGTTCGGCCGCATCGACGTCCTCGTGAACAACGCGGCGTACCAGATGGCGCAGCCCGACGGCATCGAGGCGATCACGACGGAGCAGTTCGACCGGGTGATGCGCACCAACCTCTACGGCATGTTCTGGCTGTCGAAGTTCGCGCTGCCGCACATCCCGGCGGGCGGCAGCATCATCAACTCGGCTTCCGTGCAGGGGTACCAGCCCAGTCCGCACCTGCTGGACTACGCGATGACGAAGGGGGCCATCGTCACCTTCACCCAGGGGCTGGCGCAGATGGTGATCGACCGGGGCGTCCGGGTCAACGCCGTCGCGCCCGGACCGGTGTGGACGCCGCTGATCCCCGCGACGCTGCCGGACACCGTGGAATTCGGCAAGCAGGCGCCGATCGGCCGTCCGGCCCAGCCTGCCGAGATGGCTCCCGCGTACGTCTTCCTGGCCTCGCAGGAGGCGTCGTACATCACCGCGGAGATCGTCAACGCGACCGGCGGTACGCCGCTGCCGTGACGGCGTGCCCCTGTCGCCGGTGGGCGCCTCCCTGACAGCATGACGCCGGTCGAGCGTGAGGTTGAGGGGGGCGGCCGTGGCCGTGGTGGTGCTGTCGGGGGTGCTCGTGCTGGTGCTCGGGGGCTGCGCGTGTGTGGTGTGGGCGGAACGGGGCGGTCCGCGCTGGGCGCGCGGGGTGGCCCGCGTGACCCTGGCGGCGGGTGAGCTGGTGCGCCATTCCGGCGGGCCGAGGTCCGGTGGGCGCGGCGACGACGACTGACGGCGCCCGGCCGTCCGGGCCTACGGCCGCCGTCAGGTGACGGGCGGGCACCCCGGGCGCTCCGGCTCGCCGGCCCGTTCCGGTCCCGGCGCGGTGTCCGTCCGCGGAACGGCCTCCGCGAGGAGGTGGTCCGGTACGGGCACGGGGTCGATCAGCCGGTTGAGGCGGCGGGGCACGTCGAAGCCGATGAGGAGGATCACCACCAGGGTCAGGGCGAAGGTGAGCACGGCGAGGGACCGGCCCAGTGACATGGTCGACGCCAGCCGGGCGCCGAGCACCGGGGCGACGGCTCCGCCCAGCGCGCCCACGTTGTAGGTGAAACCCAGGGACGCGGCACGGTGCTCGGTGGGGAAGTGCCCGGCGATGTACTTGGGGAGCAGCCCGGAGATGCCCTGCGTGCAGGCGAGCATCAGGAAGAGCAGGACACCCAGGCCGACCGGGCTGTCGCGGACCGCGAAGACGGGGAAGACGAAGGCCACGCCGACCAGCAGGGTGCAGCCGTACGCCCGGCGGGTTCCGAACCGGTCGCCGAGGAACCCGGCGGCGACGCAGCCGGCCATCGTGCCGAACCCGGCGAAGTAGAGGGCGTCGCTGACCTGTTGCGGGGTGTAGCCCAGTTCGGTCTTGAGATAGGTGGGCAGCAGGGCCTGCACCGGCCAGCTGTAGAGGAAGGCGCAGAAGACGGTGACGCACAGCGCCAGGAGGAGCAGCCACCGGCGGCGTCCGCCCAGCTGGACGGCGAACGCGGCCAGGCAGGCCGCCGCCGCCACCGACAGCGCGGGCACGGCTCCCGCGCCCAGGGGGGTGAACACCGCGAAGAGCGCGCCCGTGGCCGCGACGGCCAGCACGGTGTTGCCCACGGCCCGGCGCCGCCCGGCGAACAGCGGCCGGAACGGGTTCGGGCGGACATCCGCGGACCCGACCCGCTCCTGCCAGTCGTCGGCCTCGGGCAGCGCGCGGCGCACCCACAGGGCGACGGCCACGGGGAGCAGGCCGATGTAGAACAGCCAGCGCCAGCCGTGGCCCGGCACCACGTGCTCGTAGACCTCGGCGGCCAGGACGCCGCCCAGGGAGAAACCGGAGATGAGGAAGCCCGAGGCGCGGTTGCGCAACCGGGCGGGCCAGCTCTCCAGGACGTAGGTGGCGCTCGCGCTGTACTCCCCCGCCATCCCCATGCCGATGAGCAGGCGGGCCGTGAACAGGCTGGTGTAGTCCCAGGCGAAGCCGCAGGCGAAGGTGCCGACGGAGTACAGCAGGATGCTGGCCACCATGGCGCTCTTGCGGCCGAGACGGTCGCCGAGCGCGCCGAGCAGGGCGCCGCCGAGCCAGCGGGTGATGAAGGCGCCGGAGACCAGGCTCGCGGACTCGACGGTGCTCAGTGCGAAGTCGTCGGCGATCTCGGTCAGGACGAGGGTGATCAGGACGAAGTCGAAGCCGTCCAGGAGGTAGCCGATCCAGGCCGCGAAGAAGGACTTGCGCTTCCGCGGGGTGATCTCCCGGTACCAGGGCGGCGGGGTCCGGGGGGTGCGCGCTGCGTCCAAGGCGGGTCCAAGGGTTTCCGTGGGGGGCGGGGCCGCTGGAGTCAGAGGAGGTCCGCTTCGCGCAGGCGGTCGCGGACCCGGGCCACGGCCGCCTCGTCGAGCGGGACCTGCGGGGCGGCGGTGGCGGGGCAGTCGAGGAGGCCGAGCAGGTGGGCCGCGGCCTTGAAGGCGCCGAGCGCCGAGGAGTTCGCCCCCATCCGGGCGGGGTCGCCGGCCTCGGTGAGGGCGAACAGCGCGGCCAGCCGGTCCTGTTCGGCCCGCGCGGCCTTCCAGTCCTCGGCCCGGGCGGCCTCGTACAGCCGTACGTAGCCGGCCGCGTCGACGTTGCCGAGGCCGGGGACGACACCGTCGGCGCCGGCCAGCAGGGCACCGTCGACGGTGAGCTCGGAGCCGGTGAGCACCGTGAAGCCGGGCGCGGTGCGGCGCAGGGCGAGCAGCAGGCGGCGCAGTGAGCCCTCGTCGCCGCTGGAGTCCTTCAGGCCGGCCAGGGTGGCGTCGGCGGCCAGGCCGAGCAGCACGTCGCGGGGGAGCTTGGTGTGGACGGCGACGGGGATGTCGTAGGCGAACAGCGGCCGGTCGGCACCGGCCCGCACCCGCCGGAAGTGGTCGGCGATCTCGGCGGGGTGGGTGCGGGCGTAGAACGGTGCCGTGGCGACCAGCGCGTCGGCGCCCGCACGGACCGCGTCGGCGGCCCGCTCCAGCACCCGGGGCGTGGTCGCCTCGATGACCCCGGCCAGCACGGGGACACGTCCGGCGACCGCGTCCACGGCCGTCTCCAGCACGGTGCGCCGCTGGGCGTCGGTGAGGTAGGCGGCCTCGCCGCTCGACCCGAGCAGGAACAGACCGTGCGCACCGGAGGCGAGCAGGTGCTCCAGGAGCCGGCGCAGTGAGGCGGTGTCCACCTCCCCCGCCGGGGTGAGGGGGGTCAGGACCGGCGGGACGACGCCGCGCAGGGGGGCTGGGAAGGGCATACGCGCTCCAGGTCGCACCGATCCCCTCGAAGGGGACGTAGGACGTCCTACGTCCTGCCAGAGTGGGCGCGGCCGACAGGCGTGTCAAGCGTGGAGAGGGGCCGGCGGATGCGACCGGTCGCCGCGAGCGCCGCGGAACGGATCAAGGAACTGATCGTCGAGCGGGGACTCGGCCCCGGTGATCCGCTGCCCACCGAGCCGGAGCCGATGCGGCGCTTCGGCGTGAGCCGGAACGCGCTGCGCGAGGCGCTGAAGTCCCTCCCGGGCGACGCACGTCGTCGAGATCCGGCGCGGCTTCGGCGCCTGTGCCGGCCGGATGCCGCTGGAGCCGCTGAACGAGGCCCTGGCCTTCCGTACGGCGGTCGGGCACCGGCGCGGGCAGGGCAGCCTGCCCGGACTGCCGCAGTCGCGCGAGGCGCTGGAGGCCGGGCTGATGCAGCCGGCTCGCGGGCCGGCTGCCGGAGGACCTCGCGGAACCGGACGCGCTGGCGGCGAAGACGTGCCCGGAGGTGCGCGAGGCCGGGGAGATCGCCGCCCGGACCGACCGCGCGTCCCACCGCGCCCCGCACCGCAGCCCCGGCAACGAGTTGCTCAGCGAGCTGCTCGACGCGTTCTGGAGTGCGTTCTGGAGTGCGTTCCACCAGGTGCGGGCGCGCGGCCTGGGCACGGCCGCCGTCGGCGCGGAACCGGCGCGGACACACGCCCGGATCGTCGACGCGGTCCGCGCGGGTGACGCAGCGGCCGCGGAGCGGCCGGCGCACCGGCACTACGACGGCATCCGCGGCCGTCTGTCGGGGCACTGAGGCGGGCGCCCGGACACAGTGGCAGACCCGTCCCCCCGCCGACGCGCGGGCGGCGGGTCTGCCGGCGGAGGCGTTCAGTCGCGGTCGACGTCCTCACCGAGGATCTTGCCGTTGCCCGCGTCGACGGCGTAGATGGTCTTGTTCCAGTCGCCGGTGGTGACGACGTCGACCATCCAGACGAGCCGCTGGTCGTCGTTCTCGTCGAGCTTGACGGCGGTGACGGTGCCGTCGGTCTTGTCGGTGGCCACCTTGGCCGCCTGCTCCGGCGTCCGGTCGGCCCGGCTCAGCCGGTCGGCGATCTCGCTCTTGTCGTCGGCGCTCTGGTCGCTGTCGGTCCGCGACCGGAACACCTTGCCGGTGACGGCGTCGACGTGGACCTCGTGCACGGTGCCGTCGGAGGCGGCCACCTCGGCCGCCCAGACCGGGGACCCGGCCGACGGTGTGGGGGCGGCGCCGGTCTCGGTGGGCGAGCCGGTGGGGGACCCGGTGGGGCTGGCGTTCTCGCCGGACGCCCGGGTCAGTTCGATCTCGGTGAGCTTGCCGCCGGAGACCTCCTTCACGGCGGTGTCGGCCGCCTTGTCCCAGGTCACCTTGGCCTTGGGCACCAGTGCCTCGCGCTCGGCCCGGTCGTCGGTGAGGGACGTCGACGTGGCGGACGGGCCGGTCGCGGTCCCCGAGGGGGAGGTCGTGGCACCGGTGGGGCTCGCGGTGCCGGCGGACGGGCTGGTCGGGGCCGCGGCGGCCACGTCCGCGCGCGTCGTTTCCGCGCCGGCGCAGGCGGTCAGCAACAGGGCGGACGTTCCCAGGGCACAGAACGCGGCCGCCGTACGGGGAGAGAGAAGACGTCGCACAGAACTCATGTGATGGTCGGTATCACCCGTGTCGTCCCGTCACGCCGGTGCGCGCGGGAAACCACCTCAACGGCCGGACGCCGTCCCTCCCCCGGCCCTCGCCCCCGGCGGCTATCCGGCCCAGGAGCAGGCCCAGGCCGACATGCCCTGGAGGGCGGCCAGGCGCTCGGCCACGGCGATCTGCTCGCTCCTGGTGGCGAGGTCGGCGCGCGGCGCGTACGCGAGACCGCCCGCCGCCGCCCAGCTGGACTGCTTGAACTGGAGTCCGCCGTAGTGCCCGTTGCCGGTGTTGGCCTGCCAGTTCCCGCTCGACTCGCACGCCGCGATGGCGTCCCAGTCGGGGCCGCCCGGGGCGGCGTACGGGCCGGTGGGGGCCGCCGTCGCCGTCGCCGTCGGGACGGTGAGCACCGCCGCCGTCGCCAGCGCGACCAGTACGCGCCGGACACCGTTCGCATCATTCAGTGACCAAATCATGAACGGACTGTGACATGAGGTGACCGTGTGTGCCGGACGGCGCTCGGCAGCCGTACGCCGGCCGGGTCGCTGGAACGCCGACTCGGGGGAACCCTGAGACGCATGAGCAAGACAGCACTGGTCGTCATCGACATGATCAACACCTATGACCACCCGGACGCCGATCGGCTGCTCCCCTCCGCCCGGTCCGTGGTGCCCGTCCTCACGGATCTGCTCGGGCGGGCCCGCGCCGCGGACGCCTTGGTGATCTACGTCAACGACAACTTCGGCGAGTGGCGCTCGCACCACGGTGAACTCCTCGACAAGGCCCTGGCGGGGCCGCACGCCGACCTCGTCGACCCGCTCCGCCCCGACGACTCCTCCCTCTTCGTCGTCAAGGCCCGGCACTCGATCTTCTTCGAGACCCCGCTGACCTACCTGGTGCACCAGCTCGGCATCGGGGAACTGGTCCTGGCCGGGCAGGTCACCGAGCAGTGCGTCCTCTACTCCGCGCTCGACGCGCACATCCGCCACCTGGACGTCGTCGTGCCGAAGGACGCCGTCGCGCACATCCACCAGGACCTCGCGGACGCGGCGCTGCGCATGATGGAACGCAACATGGGGGCGCGGGTCTGCGACAGCGCCGAACTGTGGGCGTGACGCGGTACTCCGGTGAGGGTCCGGCATGCTTCGGCAGGCGCCGAAGGACCCGCGGGCTACCGTCCCCCTCATGCGGAAAGCCACCCTCATGCGGGAAGCCCCCTCCCCCGCCCGTCCGTCGTGACGCCGCTGGACATGGCGGCGGTGTTCCTCGCCGGAGTGGCCGGCGGCGCGCTCAACACCGTCGTCGGCTCCGGGACCCTCGTCACCTTTCCCGTGCTGCTCGCCGTCGGACTGCCGCCGGTCACCGCCACGGTCTCCAACGCCCTGGGGCTGGTCCCCGGTTCGGTCGGCGGGGCCGTCGGATACCGCAGGGAACTGCGCGGTCAGCGCCGGCGCGTGCTGCGGCTCGGCGCCTGTGTGCTGCCGGGCGGCCTGGTGGGTGCCGGACTGCTGCTGGCGCTGCCCACCTCGGCGTTCGACCTGATCGTGCCGGTGCTGGTGGGCCTGGCGCTGGTCCTGGTCGCCGCGCAGCCCCGGCTCAACCGGTGGCTGCGTGAGCGGCGCGGGCGGTCCGGCCGCCCGGCGCGCCCGGACGGCGGTCCGGCGCTGCGCGCCGGCCTGGCCCTGGCGAGCGTCTACGGCGGCTACTTCTCCGCCTCGCAGGGCACCGTCTGCCTCTCCTTGATGGGCGCCTTCCTCGACGAGTCGCTGCAACGCCTCAACGCCCTGAAGACCGTCCTGGTGGGCGGGGTGAACGCGGTCGCGGCGTCGTTCTTCCTGTTCGCCGCCGAGTTCGACTGGACGGCGGTGGTGCTGGTCGCGGCCGGCTCGGCGGTCGGCGGGCGGACGGGAGCCGGGCTGGGACGCCGGCTGCCGCCCGCCGCGCTGCGGGCCGTGGTCCTCGGCTGGGGGACCGTCGCCCTGGTCCTGCTGCTGGTGCGCTGACCCGCCCGGTCACGGGGTGACGACGGCGAACCCCGGGTCGGGGCGGCCCAGCAGTGCGCCGAAGGCGGCCAGTGTCCCCATGTCACCGGTCACGGTGATCCGGCCCGCGCCGATCGCGTCGGCGAAGGTGGTCCGGCGGCCGACCACCTCGTCCAGCACCGACCGGTCCAGGCGCAGGGTGACGTGCGGGGCCTCGCCGCGCGGCGCGTCGCCGGGCATGGGGGTGAGTGCCCCGTTGGATAGCAGCAGGGTCCAGGTCTCCGGGGCCCGCTGTCCGGACCGGGTGATCTCCCAGCGCAGCAGGGACCGGCCGGCCTCGGCGGCGCGCGGTCCGTCGATCCGTACGGCCATCGACCGGAAGATCTGCTCGGCGGTGAGCGCGGCGACGATGTCCGGGGCGCCCCGCCCGGCCGCGCCCCGTACGCCGTCGCGGAGTTCGGCGGCGCCGGTGAGGTAGAAGTTGCGCCAGGGGCCGCACTCGGCGCCCCGGCCGAGCCGCTCGAAGGTGGCCGCCTGGAGGGCTCGGGCCTCCGCGTGCTCCGGGTCGGCGAACACCACGTGGTTCAGCACTTCGGCGGCCCAGCGCAGGTCGCCCCGGTCGTACGAGGCGCGGGCCTTGGCGACCACGGCGTCGGCGCCGCCCATGAACTCCACGTAGCGCAGGGCGGCTTCGCGGGGCGGGTGCTGCCAGAGGTGGGCGGGGTTGCCGTCGAACCAGCCCATGTACCGCTGGTAGACGGCCTTGGCGTTGTGGCTGAGGGAGCCGTAGTACCCGCCGATGTGGGCGGCGTTCTCCAGGGCGGGCGGGAAGCGGAGTTCCTCGGCGATCTCGGCGCCGGTGTGCCCGGTGTTGATGAGGCGTACGCACTGGTCGTGCAGGTAGGCGTAGGCGTCGCGCTGTTCCTCCAGGAAGCGGGCGGCCCGGTCCTGGCCCCAGGTGGGCCAGTGGTGGGAGGCGAAGACGGTGTCGGTGTCGTCGGCGAACAGGCGGACGGTCTCGGTGAGGTACCGGGCCCAGGCGCTGGGGTCGCGGACCAGGGCTCCGCGCAGGGTGAGCACGTTGTGCAGGGTGTGGCAGGCGTTCTCGGCCACGCAGAGCAGGCGCAGGGCGGGGAAGTGGATGTTCATCTCCGCCGGGGCCTCGGTGTTGGGGGTGAGCTGGAAGACCATGCGGATGCCGTCGACGGTCTCGGTCTGCCCGGTGGCGCGGACGTCGACGGTGGGGGCGATGAGGCCGACGCTGCCCCGGGAGGTGGTCTGGCCGAGGCCGCAGCCGATCTGGCCGTCCGGTCCGGTGGGCAGCGCGGTGCCGTACATGTAGACGGAACGGCGGGACATGGCGGGCCCGGTGATGACGTTCTCGCCGGCCGCGTGCTCCAGGAACCCGGCGGGCGCCAGCACCGGGAGGCGGCCGGCGGCGGCGTCGGCCGGGTCGGCGACACCGCGGACGCCGCCGAAGTGGTCGATGTGCGAGTGG
This sequence comes from Streptomyces daghestanicus, assembly GCF_020521275.1. Classification (NCBI taxonomy): domain Bacteria; kingdom Bacillati; phylum Actinomycetota; class Actinomycetes; order Kitasatosporales; family Streptomycetaceae; genus Streptomyces; species Streptomyces daghestanicus. The sequence continues at coordinate 352,903 of NZ_BNDX01000007.1, forward strand.
GTGTAGAGGACGCCGGTGACCGGGCGGTCGCCCCGGTGCTCCCGGTACAGGGCGAGGGCGGCGGCGGCCACCTCGGCGCTGATCAGCGGGTCGATGACGAGGACGCCCCGGTCGCCCTCGACGAAGGTGATGTTGGACAGGTCCAGGCCCCGGACCTGGTACACGCCGGGCACCACCTCGTACAGGCCCTGCTTGGCGGTGAGCCGGCTCTGCCGCCACAGGCCCGGGTGGGCGGTGGGCGGGCAGTCGGCGTCGAGGAAGGCGTACGCGTCCGCGTCCCAGACGGTACGGCCCTCCGCGTCGCGTACGACGCCCGGGGTGAGATTGGCGATGAACCCCCGGTCGGCGTCGTGGGGGGTGGGCGGGGTGGTGCCGGGCATGTGGGGTCCTCGGTGGTGCGGGAGTGAACGGTCAGGTCAGCGTGGCCAGCCGGCGGGCGATGCCGTTGCGCTGGATCTCGGAGGTGCCGGTGAGGATGCGGAACATGCGCATCTTGCGGAACAGGTACTCGACCTCGTTGCCCTGGGTCAGGCCCTCCTTGCCGTGGATCTGCACGGCCTGGTCGAGGATGCGGAAGGCGGCCTCGGCGACGAAGAGCTTGCACAGGAAGGCTTCCGTGCGCACGTCCTCGCCCCGGTCCAGGGCGGCCAGCGCGGCGTAGGTCATCGACCGGGCGGCGTACAGGTCGGCGGCCATGTCGGCGAGCTTGTGCTGGATGGCCTGGAGGGCGATCAGGGGCCGGCCGTCGACGGTGCGGGTGAGGGCGCGGTCGCGGCTGAGTTCCAGGGCGCGGCGCGCGGCGCCGAGGGCGCTCGGGCAGTGCAGGAGGCGGTTGACGGTGACCCGGCCGAGGGCGATCCGCAGGCCCCGGCCCTCCTCGCCGAGCAGGTTGGCGGCGGGGACGCGGCAGTCCTCCAGGACGATGTCGCTCTCGATGTGCTCGCCCGACATGGGGGTGGCGCCCTCGGTGACGCGGCAGCCGGGGCTGTCGAGGTCGACGAAGAAGGCGGAGTAGGTGTCCTCGGTGCCGGCCATGCGGGCGACGACGATGGCGAAGTCCGCGAACGGCCCGGCGGAACTGAACACCTTGTGCCCGGTGAGCCGGTAGGAGTCGCCGTCCCGGACGGCGGTGGTGCGCATGGCGCGCACGTCGGAGCCGGCGTCGGTCTCGGTGAGCGAGAAGCAGCAGGCGCGCTCGCCCCGGACCAGGGGCAGGAGGTAGGTGTCCCGCTGGTGGTCGGTGGCGTGGCGGAGGATGTCACCGGCCCGCAGCGGGCCGCCCATGTCGCCGAGGACGCTGTGGCCGAGGACCCGGCCGGAGGCCCCGACCTCCTCCTTCAGCACCGCGAGCTGGGTGCGTGTCAGGTTCTGGCCGCCGTACTCCTCGGGGAGGTGGATGCCGTAGAAGCCCAGCTCGCGGCTGCGTTTCCAGACGGGTTCCAGGTCGGCGCGGGTGAGGCGGGAGTCATGGGTGAAGCCGTTGTCCCGTTCGTAGGCGGCGAGTTCGCCGTCCAGGTAGCCGCGCAGGCGCTCGACCAGGCCGGCGAGGCGCGGGTCGTCGGGGACGGGGCGGAAGGAGAAGGTCATGGTGCGGGGCTCCGGGGTCGGGACGGTCAGTGCACGCGGCGGTCGGTGTGCGCCCAGTACGGCTCGCGGACGGCCCTGCGGTCGAGCTTGCCGTTGCGGTTGTGGGGCAGGGCGGGGACGAAGTCGACCGAGCGGGGCTTCTTGAAGCGGTCCAGGCGCGCGGCGCAGAAGTCGGTGATCTCCTCGGCGGTGACCTCGGTGTCCGGCCGGGTCACCACCACCGCCTTGACGGCCTCGCCCCACCGGTCGTCCGGTACGCCGATGACGCACACCTCCCGCACGGCGGGGTGCTCGTACAGGACGGTCTCGACCTCGGTGCTGTAGATGTTGAAGCCACCGGAGATGATCATGTCTTTCTTGCGGTCGACGAGGAAGAGGTAACCGTCCTCGCGCATCCAGGCGAGGTCGCCGGTGTGCACCCAGCCGTCGCGGAAGGTCCGGGCGGAGAGTTCGGGGGCGCGCCAGTAGCGGCTGACGCAGTCCGGTCCGCGCACGACGATCTCGCCGACCTCGCGGGGCGGGAGGGCGCGGCCCCGTTCGTCGACGACCCGGATCTCGGTGTCGTAGGCGGCCCGGCCGCACGATCCGAGGAGTTCGGGGTCGTCGGTGACGGCGCGGGCGATGTCGGCGCTGGAGAGGCCGGCGACCACGCTGGTGGTCTCGGCGAGTCCATAGCCCTGGGCGACGACCGGGCCGAAGAGGGCGACGGCGTCGCGCAGCCGCTGGGGGGAGACGGGGGCGCCGCCGATGCGGACGCTGCGCAGGCTGGACAGGTCGCGGGCGGCGGCGCCGGGGTGGGCGAGGACCGCGTTGAGCATGGCGGGGACGAGGAAGGTGGCGGTGATCCGCTCCCGCTCCACGGTCTCCAGGAACGCCTCGGCGCTCCAGGCCGGCAGGACGTGGGTGGTGGAGCCGCCGAACACGCCGGCCAGCAAGACCATGCCGGTGGCGTGGGTGATGGGGCCGCAGGCCAGGTAGCGGGTGTCGGGGCGGGGACGGGACTCGTCGTTCATCAGGGTCTTGCGCATGTTGGCGAGCCGGTTGCCGACGGTCTGCACGGCCGCCTTCAGCGCGCCCGTCGAGCCGGAGGTGAAGTTGAGGACGGCGGGCGTGTCCTCCTCGACGTCCACGGCGACGGGTCCGGTGTCCCCCTCGGCGAGCAGGTCGTCGTAGGCGAGGGTCCTGTCGTCGCCGGGTGCGGGGTCGAGGGCGACCGGCAGGCAGCCGGTGCCGGCCGCCGCGACGGCGGCGAGGGCGTCCTCGCGGTGGGCCTCGTCGAAGACCAGGGCGCGGACGGGGGCGTCGCGCAGGATGTGCTCGATCTCGCCGCGGCCGAGGCGGGCGTTGACGGGGACGCGGACCACGCCGGCCTTGTAGAGCGCGAACTCGACCTCGACCAGTTCGCCGCGGTTCCAGGCGAGGGAGGCCACGGCGTCGTCGGGGCCGATGCCGCGGGCCACGAGGGCGGCTGCCAGGCGGTCGGCGCGCTCCTCCAGACGGGCGTAGCTCCACGTCCGGTCACCGCAGACCAGGGCGGGGTGCTCGGGCCAGTGACGGGCGCTGCGCGTGAGGTAGATGCCGAGGTTCAACGACGTACTCCCAGAGCGAGGAACGAGGTGATGGAAAACGAGGTGAATGTTTCCAGACAGGTTGTTCGGTAACGCATGGGCTGTCAAGGGTCCGTACAATGCGGGGATGGCCGAGGACAGACGCATCCGCAAGACCCGCCGGGCGCTGCGGGACGCCCTGGTGGAACTGGTCCTGGAGAAGGGGTTCACGGCGCTGAGCGTCGAGGACATCACCCAGCGCGCCGACGTGGCGCGCGCGACCTTCTACAGTCATTTCCGGGACAAGGACGAGTTGTTCGCCCGGGTGACCCGGGACCTGCTGGACGAGCTGGACGAGCGGCTGCGTCCGGCGGTGGCGGAGAGCGCCGTCGGCTTCACCGGCAAGCCGGTGCTCCAGATGCTGGCGCACGCCCGTGCGGAGCGCGACCTGTACCGGATCGTGCTGCGGGGCGAGGGCGACGGGAAGCCGCTGCGGATGTTCACCGAGGCGTGCGCCCGGGTGGCCGCCGCCGAGTTCCGGGGGCGTTCCGAGCGCAACGCGGTCGAGCCGCGGATCGACGCCGGACTGCTGGCGCGGGCCTGGGTCGGGGAGCAGGTGGCGGTGCTTCAGTGGTGGGTGGAGCACGAGGTGGAGCCGATGCCCGCGGAGGAGGTCGTGCGCATGCTCCTCGACCTGGCGCTGCGCGGACGCTACTGGGCGACCGGGTTCGACCGGCCCGCCTGACCGTGCCTCACCCCTCCCCGCCGAGCGCCCGCGCGTCCCGGCCGGGCCGGACGGTGACCGCCGCCACCGCGCCGCACACCGCGAGCACCCCGGCGGAGACCAGGAAGGCGGTCGCGTACCCGGCGGTCTCGGTGCCCGCGCCGTCCACCAGCCGGCCGGTGAGGTACGGGACGAACATGCCGGGCAGCGTGCCGGTCGCCGCGACGACGCCGAAGACGGCGCCGCGCCGGACGGCGGGGACGACGGCGGCCGTGGTGACGTAGTGCAGCGGCAGGGCGACGGAGTGGCAGGCGAACGCCAGCGCGACCAGCAGCAGTTGGACCGGCCGGCCCGGCGCGAAGGGCAGCAGGGCGAGGGCCGCCGCCGACACCAGCACCGCCAGGCCCTGGGCGAGCCCGTCGGCGGCCGGACCCCGACGGCCGCGCCGCCCGCGCCGGTCCAGCAGCGCGGGGACGGTCAGCAGCAGCACCAGGCTGAGCACGGAGACGGCGCTGACCATGCCGGACGCCCGTTTCGCGGTCATGTCCAGCTCGGTGTGGAGGTAGACGGGGAGCCAGGCGCTGGAGAGGGCCAGCGCCCAGTGCGAGCCGAAGGCGCTGAGGACACCGCCGACGACCGTGCGGCTGCGCAGCAGACGGGAGAGCGGGGGCGGCGCGGCGGCGGGGGCGGCGACCCCTTCCGCGGCGGGCGCCGTACGGTCCCGTCCCGCGGGGCGCGGCTTCCGGTCGCGCCCGCCGCCGTAGGGCCCGTCCCGGCCGACGGCGTACCACAGCGCGCCCCACGCCGCGCTGGTGACCGCCAGGGCGACGAACGCCGAGCGCCAGCCGAAGTCGACGATGAGCCAGGTCAGGATGGGCGCCGAGACGGCCGTGCCGAGGGCCGCCCCGCCGATCTGGAGGGCCGAGGGCATCCCGCGCCGCCCCGGCGGGAACCACGCGTACAGCGCGTGCATCGACATGGAGGCGGCGGGCCCCTCGGCCGCGCCGAGCAGCAGGCGGCCGGCGATCAGGGCGGGCACCGTGGCCAGCAGGGCGGGGAGTTGGGCCACCGCCCACAGGGCCGCCATGACCAGCAGCAGGGTGCGGGCGGACCAGCGGGCCGAGAGCAGTCCGACGACCAGGCCGGTGACGCTGAACAGGACGTAGAACGCGCTGGAGACCAGCCCGTACGTGCTCTTGCCGATGCCGAGTTCGTCCATGAGCGGGACGGCGGCCAGGCCCAGGACGGACTTGTCGGCATAGTTGATCATCATGAACGCGACGATCATGCCGAGGACCAGCCAGGAGCGGCGCCGGTCGAACGGCGGCTCGCCGGCCGCGAGGGGGGCGGCTGAGGTACGGGAGGGTACGGGACGGACGGCCACGGCGGCTCCACGCTGAGTTCCGAGTGTTGCGGCAATATTTCTGAACTACTTGTCCAGTAACTTGCTCGTAGTGCGGCAACGTAAGCCCCGTCTCGGGCCGAGGTCAACGGGTCGGACCGGGGCCTTCGGCCGGAGGCGGTCTGGTGGGCCGGTCCCGGCGTGGCCGATGCTGGGCGGGACGCGACGAGACTCGGGGAGGTGCCGGTGGGCGACGGCCGGGGTTCCGCACGCAAGGTCGACCGGGGGCGCGAGCGGCCGGGCTGCCCCGTCAGCCGGGCGGCCGACGGGACGTGGCAGGTGCACGATTACGCGGTGGCGCGGGAGGTGCTGCGCGGCCCCGGCACCGTCCAGGCGGGTCTGGGCATCGAGACGGTGGAGAAGCTGCCGGCCCGGATCAGGCGGCCGGTGCTCTACCGGGACGGCCCCGAGCACCGCGAGCACCGGCGGCAGACCGCCCGGTTCTTCACCCCGCGCCGGGTGGACGAGCACTACCGCGCCCTGATGGTGCGGATCGCCGAGGAGCAGGTGGCCCGGGTGCGGGAGGCGGGTGAGGCCCCGCTGTCGGAGCTGGCGTTCGAGCTGTCCATCGGGGTGGTCGGCGAGGTCATCGGCCTGCGCCGCGGCCGCCCCGGGGTCCGGCGGCGCCTGGAGCGCTTCTTCCCCGAGGAGTTCGGGGAGCCGGGGCTGACCAGCGCGCGGGGCCTGTACTGGCTGGTGCGGCAGAACGCCAACTGGCTGCGCGTGTACCTCGCCGACGTCCGCCCCGCGGTCCGCGCCCACCGGCGGCACCGGTGCGACGACCTGATCTCCCATCTGCTCGACGAGGGCTGCTCGGACGCGGAGATCCTCGGTGAGTGCCTGACCTTCGCCGCCGCCGGGATGGTCACGACCCGGGAGTTCATCTGCCTGGCCGCCTGGCACCTGTTCACGGACGACGCGCTGCTGGCTCGCTACCGGGCGGCGGACGAGGCGGAGCGGCTGGCCGTCCTGGAGGAACTGCTGCGCCTGGAACCGGTGGCGGCCCGGCTGCGCCGCCGGGCCACCGCCGGCCTGGAACTGCGCACACCGCGGGGGCCGGTCACGGTCCGGCCCGGCGAGTACGTGGAGCTGTTCCTGGACGACACCAACACCGATCCGGGCGTGGTCGGCGCCGATCCGCTGCGCGTCGACCCCGACCGGGTGCTGGACTTCGGTCCCGGACGGGCGGGCCTGGCCTTCGGGGACGGGCCGCACCGCTGCCCCGGCGCGCACCTCGCCGTCCTGGAGGCCGATGTCTTCCTCAGCCGTCTGACGGCCCTCGACGGCATCCGCATGGCCGTGCCGCCGCGCGTCGCCTTCCGGGACGCCATCGGCGGGTACGAACTGCGGGGCATGACGGTCGCGGTGCGCTGACCGCCGTACCGCTGACGGGAGCGTCGGGCAGGGCTCGCACCTGCATCTCCCCGCGGGAAGCGGGGCGTCTTGGGCCTTCGACCACCGACGCGCGGGGCGGGCGCCCGGGGTGCGGCGCCGCGTCCGGGACCGACACTAACCCGCTGCCGGACCCCCCGCACTTCCGTACCCGCCGGCGGCTCCTTAGCGTGAAGCCATGAACGACGACACCGCCCCCGAACGTCCCGTCGCCCGGCTCCACCGCGAACTGCCGCCCGGACGGGTGCTGACCGACCCGGAAGCCACCGCCCGGTACGCGCACGACGAGGCCGAGTGGGCGCCGCGCGGCACGCCGCTGGCGGTGGTCCGCCCGTACACCGCCGAGGAGGTCCGGCAGGTGGTCGTGATCTGCCGGGACGCCGGGGTGCCGGTGGTGCCCCGCGGCGCCGGCACCGGACTGTCGGGCGGCGCCAACGCGGTCGACGGCTGTGTGGTGCTCTCCACCGAGGCCATGACCGCCATCAAGGAGGTGGACCCCGTGGAGCGGCTCGCGGTGGTGGAGCCCGGGGTGGTCAACGAGACCCTGCGCACGGCCTGCGCCGAGCGGGGCCTGTGGTACCCGCCGGACCCGGCCAGCGCCCCCTGGTCGACCATCGGCGGCAACGTCGCCACCAACGCCGGCGGTCTGTGCTGCGTGAAGTACGGGGTGACCCGGGACTATGTCCTGGGGTTGCAGTTCGTCACGGCCGACGGGGACCTGGTCCGGGTCGGCCGCCGCACCGCCAAGGGCGTCGCCGGGTACGACCTGACCGGGCTGCTGGTGGGCTCCGAGGGGACCCTCGGGGTGATCACCGAGGTGACGGTGCGGCTGCGGCCCCGGCGGGAGCCCGAGCACACCGTCGCCGGGTACTTCTCCTCGATCGTGGACGCCGGGCGGGCCGTCGCCGCCGTGGCCGCCGCCGGACTGACGCCGTCCGCGCTGGAGCTGGTCGACCGGTACTGCCTCCGGGCGGTCGACGCCTGGAAGCACATGGGCCTGTCCACCGAGGCCGAGGTGGTCCTGCTGGGCCGCACGGACGCGCCCGGCGCGGCGGGCGAGCGGGAGGCCGAGGAGATGCGGCGCTGCTTCGAGGAGGGCGGGGCCACCTACGCCGTCCGCTCCACCGACCAGACCGAGGCGGACGCCCTGTTCGACGCCAGGCGGCTGGCCTACCCGGCGCTGGAACGGCTCGGCCCGGTGCTGACCGAGGACATCTGCGTGCCCAGGGCGGCCGTCCCCGAGATGCTGGGCCGCGTCCACGCGATCGCCGAGCGGCACGAGACGCTGATCGCCAACATCGCCCACGCCGGCGACGGCAACCTCCACCCGCTGCTGATCACCCCGCCCGGCGACGAGGCGGCGCGGGCGCGGGCCCAGGCCGCCTTCCACGAGATCATCGCCGAGGCGCTGGAGCTGGGCGGCACGGTCACCGGCGAGCACGGGGTGGGGCTGCTGAAGCGGGAGGGGCTGAGCGACGAGGTGGGTCCTCGGGTGCTGGCCCTGAACCGGGCCGTCAAGGACGCCCTGGACCCGCGGCATCTGTTCAACCCCGGCAAGGTGGTCGCGTACGCCCGCTGAGGAGGCGCAGGTGGCGGCGCGGCCGTCCCTTGCCGCGCCGCCACGCCCCTGCACCTTCCCGCGGACGACGGGTGCCCACCGCCCGCCGGCGCACACCCGGTTTTCGCGCGGTGCCGTCCGCGGCCGTCAGGCGCCGGGCGCCACCGACCGGAACGTCCAGTGGCCGGAGCCCGTCGCGTACACCGCCTCTCCCGCCTCGATCCGCAGCAGGCGCGCGCCGGCGGGCGCGGCGGGCCGGGTGCCGTCGGTCGGGACGTGGATCTCGGCGGTGCTGCCCGCCGGGACGTCGACGGTCAGCCGGAAGCGGCCGTCCGCCCGTTCCCAGGCGGTGCGGGCGGTGCCGTACGGGGTGCGGTAGGAACCGGACGCCGAGGTCAGGTCGCCCTCGACGGCCGGGTCGACGAGCAGCTCGGAGTAGCCGACGGAGTCCGCGGTCTGGTCGATGCCCGCGATCCGGGTGGTGAACCAGGAGTCGATGGCGCCGAGCATGAAGTGGTTCTGCGACTGGCCGGGGCCGCCGTCCCAGGACTCGCCGAGCGTGGTGTTGCCGGCCAGCACCTGGTGGCCGTAGCTGGGACTGGTGGTCTGCGTCGCGATGCGGTGCACGAGGTCGTCGCGCCCGGCTCCCGACAGCACCCGGAACGCGCTGGGCAGGGAGATCTCCCCCAGCAGCAGGTGGTGGCCGGCGTTCTCGATCGCCCCGGTGAAGTGGCCGAGGAGCCGCTCCCGCTGCCCCGCCGGGTAGGCGCCCATGTCCAGGGCGAGTGCCTCCGCGCCCTGACCGCCGCCGCCGAAGGTGCCGGTGGCGGTGTCGTAGTACTTGGCGGCGAGGGCCTCGGCGGAGGTCTCGGCCTTCGCCCGGTAGGCGGTGGCGGCGTCCTGGTCGCCGAGGACCTCCGAGATCCGGCTCAGCGCGTCGACGACCCGCCAGTAGCCGTAGGTGCCGGCCACCGCGCGCGGGAAGGTGCGGTCCGGGGTGAACCAGTCGCCGAGGCCGTAGTCGAGGATGCCGCCGCTCACCTGGGTCTCCAGGAAGGCCCCGTACTCCTTCATCCGCGGGTAGTACGTCCGGAGCGTCTCCCGGTCGCCGTAGGTGGTGTACAGCTGCCAGGGGACGAGGACGAAGGCGCCGCCCCAGTTGGCGTCGTTGCGGTAGGCGCCGGGCAGGCTGGTGTACTCCGGGACGGTGCTCGGGACCAGGCCCTCGGCGGTCTGCGCGTCGGCCATGTCGCGGACGATCTTGCGCAGGTAGGAGCGCATGTCGTAGTTGGCGGCGAGGGCGGGGAAGACGAGCTGGTTCTGCTCCAGCCAGCCCAGTTTCTCGCGGCTGGGGCAGTCGGTGAGGACGCTCATCATGTTGCCCTGGATCGCCCCGCGGATCAGCGCGTGGATGCCGTCGATGAGGGGGTCGGAGCTGTCGAAGGTGCCGGCGGAGGCGTTGTCGGTGCGCAGGACCTTGCCCCGTACGGTGATCTCCGCGCCCTCGGGGACGCCCTTCAGCTCCAGGTAGCGGAAGCCGTGGTAGCTGAACCGCGGGTGCCAGGTCTCGTCGCGTCCGCCGCCGGTGGTGTAGCTGTCCCACAGCGGGGCGCCGACGTTGGAGATGGACTGGAAGGCGTGGCCGTCCTTCAGCGACTCCGCCGGGTAGACGCGGACGGTGGTGCCCCCGGGGGCGGTGACGGTGATCTCGGGCCAGCCGGCGATGTTGCGGCCGAGGTCGAAGACGCGGCTGCCCGCGGCGCCGTCGACCTCCTCGCCGGTGAGGGTCTCCACGACGCGGATCGGCTCGGTCTCGCGGGCGCTCAGTTCGGCGGGCCGGCCGGCGCTGCCGGGTGCGTCGACGGGGACGGCGCGCCGCCACGCGCGCCGGTCGCCGCCGGGCTCGTCCCAGTGCGGGAGTTCGCGGCGGGCGTCGTGGTCCTCGCCGCCGTACCAGTTGGAGGAGGTGGTGGGGCCCAGCGCGGTGCGCCAGCCGTCGCCGCTGGTGACGGTGCGGGGGGTGCCGTCGGCCAGGGTGACCTCCAGGCGGGCGATCAGCTTGGGGTCGCTGATGTTGCCGTACAGCTTTCGGTAGCGGTCGGCGGTGCTGACCACGTTGGACATGCCGTTGCCGAGCGCGACGCCGAGGGTGTTGGTGCCCTTCCGCAGCAGGTCGGTGATGTCGTAGGTGGCGTACTGGACGCGTTCGCCGTAGGTGGTGTTGGCGGGTTCGAGGACGGCGTCGCCGACGGGTTCGCCGTTGACGGTGGCGTCGTAGACGCCGAGGCCGGCGATGTAGAGGCGGGCGCTGCGGGCCTTCTTCGGGAGGGCGAAGTCGTCGGTGAGGAGCGGGAGTCCGGAGGGGAGGTAGGGCTCGGGCGGCCGCTGGCCGGTGACGCGGGCGAGTTCGGTGAACGGGCCGGCCGCCGTGTCACCGCTGGACAGGGCGTAGTCGACGGGGAAGTGCGGGACGCGGCCGTCGTCGGTGAGGACGTCGGCGCGGGGATGGAGCGCCACCTCGTCGAAGGTCTTCGCGGACTTCAGGTCGAGGGTGAGGGTCACGGGCGCGGCGGAGACGTCGGGGCCGGTGTGGGCGGCGCTGGAGTAGCCCGCCGCCGTCTGGAGGGCGCTGTTGGGCAGGCCGTCCACGGCGAGGGCGGGTTCCCAGATCTTGCGGAGGGTGGTGGTCTCGGAGGCGGTGACGGCGGCGCCCTTGGCGAGGCCGGTGGCGGAGGTGGCGGTGTCCCGGACGTCGATCTCGCCGAGTTGCAGGCGCCAGGCGCGGTCGGGGAAGTTCTCGGCGAGGGGGAGGCCGAGCCTGGTGACGTCCAGGCGGACGTACCGGGCGGTGGTGCGGGGCACCTTGACGACGACCGGGGTGACGGCGCGCTCGCTGAGCCGCCAGTCGGGGTGGGTGATCCAGTCGGCGTTCCAGTCCGACTGCCGCGTCAGGCCGGTCTCGAAGACGGCGGTCTCGCTCCAGCCGGAGGGGGTGCCGCCGCGCCGCGACCACAGCATGACCCGCCAGTAGACGCGGGTGCGGGAGCCGAGCTTCTCGCCCGCGTACGTCGTGCCGGGGACCGCTGAGCGGACCTTGCCGGAGTCCCACAGGTCGGGTCGGCCGCCGCGCAGGCGCTGCGGGGAGGTGGCGGCCTGGACGCGGTAGGCGGACTGCAGGACGCCGGTGGCGCGGGCGGTGGTCTCCCAGCTCAGGTCGGGGGTGGTGTCGTCGATGCCGAGGGCCTGCCGGAGGTGCTGGGTGCGTGGGTGGACGGGGCTGATGGTGGCCCCGGCGGTGGCGCCCGAGGCGGTCGCGCCGGCCAGGACGGTGACGAGGGCGGTCGCCGCGGCGGTCACGGCGAGCGCGGGGCGGGGTCGGGGCATGGGGTTCCTCTCGGCGTGCGGCAGGCGATCAGACACGGGTGAGTTCGACGGTGGCGCGGCGGCGGAACCGGAGGGTGACCGGGCCGAGCAGGCCGGACGGCAGCGGCTTGTTCCGTTCGTTGGAGAGGGTGTTGGCGACCTTGACCGCCAGCCGGTTGGCGCCGGGCACCAGCAGTCCGGTGACGTCGGTGACGAACGGCGCCCACAGCAGCGGCGGCAGGCCGGTGCCGTTGACGGTGACGGCGGCGATGTCGCGGACCTCCCCGAGGTCGAGCAGGACGCGCCGGCCGTCCAGGCGGGCGCGGTCGATGTCGACGGTGGTGGTGTAGGTGCCGCTGCCGGAGAACAGGGGCGCGGTCGCGGTCCAGCTGCCCAGGGGGCCGGTGACCGGGGCGGCACCGTCCTGCTCCAGGGTGAGGGTCCAGTCGCCGGTGACGGGGAGCGGGGCGAGCGGGTCGGTGACGCGGACGGTGCCCTGGTAGGTGTGGTTGCCGTCGGTGCCGGTGAGCCGGTGGGTTCCGGGGGCGGCGGCCTCGACGGTGGCGCGCAGGGTGCGGCCGGTCCGCGCCACGGTGAGGACGGGGAGCGGGGCGGCGGTCAGATGGGGCCGGGGGCGTCCGCCGGGCCGGACGACGACGATCCGGGTCTGGTACGGCTCGAAGGTGAGGGGCAGGTGCAGGCCGCGCCTGGAGGCGCGGTACACGGGGGCGGGGGCGGTGTCGCCGGTGGCCGGGTCCCAGAGTTCGGGGGCGCCGGCGGCGGGGAGGGCGGCGGCGGTGGTGACGTGGGCGCCGCTCTCGTTGTTCAGCAGGAACGCGGTGTCCTCGCCCCGGGTGACGCGCAGCACCCGGATCGCGTCCTGTGGCGGGTCCAGTACGGCGGCGGCCGCTCCGGCGTCCCGTGCGGCGGCCCCCAGCGCGGACACGTCGGCGACCCGCACCGCTCGTCCGGCACCCACCGTGCGGCTGCCCGGTACGGCGTCCCCGAACAGGTCGGCCAGCGCCCGGGACAGCGAACGGTCGTTGCCGTCGGCGTCGTCGGCGGGCAGCGGGCCGACCGCGACGACGGTGCCGCCGGCGCGGACGAAGGAGGCGAGGACACGGACACCGGACGCGTCCAGGGCCGGGGCCGGCGGCAGGACCACGAGGTCGTAGCGGGCGTCGCCGACGTCGAGCCGGCCGGACCGCACCCGGGCGTGGGTGAGCAGGTCCGGGTCGCCGGTGAGGGCGCCCTCGTGCAGCAGGTCGAAGTCGACCTGGGCGCGTTCCAGGGCGTAGGCGGCGTCGGCGAGCGCGCCGTCGACCTCGCCCTGCCGGGCGGTGCCGGTGAACTGTTCGGCGGCGCGCTGCGGCTGGAGCAGCGCGGTGCGCGCGGCGGAGGTGCCGCGGCCCGCCTCCATGACCCGGCCGATCCACTCGGCGAGCGGTCGCATGCCCCACCACCAGGGGGCGCGCGGTCCGAACGGCGGTGGGAAGTAGACGACCTTCTCGTCGGTCCACAGGGCGTGCAGCACCGTCAGGTTGACGCCGCGGGCGGCCTGCGCGCCGACCGTGGCGTGCACGAAGCCGGGGGTCACCTGCCAGCCCATGTTGCCGAACATCTCCATCAGCGCCCGCTCCCGGCCCATCTGGTGGGCGACGGAGACGGGGTTGCGGGGCAGCATGGTCTGCTCCCCGGCGACGTATTCGGCGGTGATGATGTCACCGCCGGGGACGTGCGCCCACTGGTTGACCTTGTGCAGGTCTCCGGTGGTGGGGACGCGTTTTGCGGGCGATGTCTCGTCGTAGAGCGGGTTGGTGATGAGAGCGACGCCGCGCTTCTCGTACCAGCGGGCCTGCTTCTCGAAGTACTGGGCGAAGCGGTTGGAGACGGCCCTCCAGTAGCGGCCCCGGGCGATGCGGCCGGGGCGGCCGAGGTCGTCGAAGGCGGCGGCGTAGGCGACACCGGGTTCGACGTCCACCGCGCGCAGCGCCTTGTCCAGGGCGGGTGACCAGGGCAGGCGCTTGAAGTGGGCCTCGGCGGAGGCGAAGAACGGCTCGTCGTCCCAGAAACCGGGGACGACGGTGCCGAAGTACCGCTCGAAGCGGCGGTGGTACTCCCCCGGCACGATGTCGAGGAACAGCTCCACCGGCTCGTCGTCCAGGAGGTCGACGTAGCTGCGGCTGTAGCCCTGGGTGTCGTCGACGAGCGGGGTGCCGCCGAACAGGTCGATCTGCCAGCGTCCGGCGGGTACCCGCCAGGTGCCGCCGGCCTCCTCGGTGAGGTCGGTGACCTCGGTGGCGCCGACGGGGCGGGCCGCCGCGGCGGCGGCCGTCACCGGGAGGGCGTCGCGGTCGGGGAAGTCCCCGGCGGCGGCGGGGTCGTCGAACGTGGAGGTGTAGAGGGCCGTGCCGTCGGCGGCGGTGACGCTGAGGCTGTCCCACAGGCCGCGTTCGTCGCCGACCGCGCGCACGCCCGCGCCGCCGGAGGGGTGCGCGGCGTCGGTGACCGTGCCCTTGTCCCTGCCGTCCAGGGTGACCGAGAGCCGGTCGCCGGTGACCGTGACGGCCAGCGTGTGGAACCTGGTCCTGTTGAAGCCGTCGGTGCGGGTGCTGCGCAGCAGTTCGACGGGGGCGGCGTCGCGGGCGAGCCGCAGGACGGTGGTGACACCGGTCTGGTCGAAGGTGACCGCGTAGCCGTCGAGGCCGTCGGCGGAGGCGCGGACGACCAAGCCGGCGGCGGTGTGGTCGGCCTTGGCGCTGCCGGTGACGGTGTAGTCGGTCCAGCCGGCGCTGCCGCGCAGGGCGGTGGCGCCGCCGAGGACCGCCGCCTCGGCGACGAGGGCGCCCGCCTGCACCCCGAGGCCGGTGGAGCGGCGCAGGTCGACGCGGGCCGGGCCCTCGACGACGGTGGTGGACCGCCACAGTGCCTTCAGGCGCAGGTCGGGGCGGGGTGCGTAGGTCCGTGACCCGACCGTGCCGCCCTTGACGACGTATTCGCCGGCCCGGCCGCTGGGGAAGTGGTCGTCGTTGAACAGCCACACCCGCATGCCGGTCTTCTCGGCGGTGCGCAGCACGTGCCCGACGATCTCGAACCAGCCCTCGGTGAAGAAGGCGGGCCGCATCGCGTCGTTGTCGAAGGAGAAGAGGACGACCTCGTACATGCCCTTGTCGCGCAGGTCGGCCAGTTGCCGGTCGACCAGGTCGGGGGTGACGGGGCCGTTCCAGTACCAGTAGACGGTCGGGCGGCTGTCCTTGGGCGGGTCGGCGAAGCGCCGGCCGGAGAAGCCGGCCCGCGCGGCGGCCGGGGCGGGCGCGGCGAGGGCGGGCAGGCCGGTGGCGAGGACGGTGCCGGCGGCGCCGGTCGCCACGACGAAGTGGCGTCTGGACAGGGGGAATCGAGGCATGGCTGTTCCTTCGGGGACTGACCGGAACTGACTGGGACTGACCGGGGGCTGACGGGGTGGGCGGCGCTCAGCCGGCGGCCAGGCGGGCCACGTCGGCGGCGGGGAGGGCGCGGTTGTGCAGGCGGAAGTCGCGCACCGCGCCGTGCAGGAAGGGGTGGGTGGCGTTCTGGGAGCGGCCCAGGTAGTTGCGGGCGGTCGCGCCGAGCAGCAGGGGGCCGGAGACCATCGCCGGGTTGCGGCCGGCCTCCACGCCGTCGAGGTACAGCACCCCGGTGCCGCCGCCGAGGGTGAGCGCCACATGCGTCCAGCGGCCCAGGGGCAGCGGTCCTGCGGCGTCGACGACGTCCTCGCCCTCCATCCCGGCGATGCGCAGCGCGGCCCGGGCCCGCCGGGCGCCGGTGGTGGCGGCGAGGAAGAGGTACGTCTCCTTGTGGAAGCCGAGGTCGAAGACGCGGGCCGAGGCGGCCAGGGTGTCGACCCGGACGCGCACGCTGACGGTCAGCTCGTTCAGGCCGCTCAGCAGCCCGGCGGGGAGGGCGACATGGCCGTCCGCGCCGTCCAGCTCCACGGCCGCCGCCCCGGCGTCCCGTGTCCAGGCGGCGCCGCCGGCCAGGACGGCGTCGCCGAAGGCGCCGGTGGCGTCGGTGGCCGTGGTGCCGGTGCCCTCGTCCAGCGGGTAGCGGACGACGTCCCGTTCGCGGCCCTGGCGCGGGGTCACCGCCCAGTACACGTTGTACCGCTGGTGGTGCACCTCGTGGAACGGGCGCAGGGTCACCGCACGGCCGTCCGCGACGGCGGTGAACTCGGTGGACCGGTCGCCCCCCGCGGGCCGCAGGGTGCGCGGGCGGATCGTGGGCAGCGTGGCCAGGGCCTCGTCGCCGTACTCCCCCGCCAGGACCAGCGGACCGTAGGACAACGATGTCACCTGTGGGTTGTCCGGCGCGGGGGTCCAGACGGGTGTGCGCGGCAGGATCAGGTCGACGGTGTCACCGGCGCGCCAGTGGCGTTCCAGGGAGACGTACGTCCCCGGGCGCGGACGGGTGCCGGTCGTGCGGCCGTTGACCTTCAGCACGGCGCTGCCGCCGGTGTCCGCGACCCAGCCGGGTATCCGCAGGCGCAGCGCGAAGGTGCCCCGGCCCTCGGTGACGGTCAGCCGGGTGCGCCCGTCCGTCGGATAACCCGTCTCCTGACGGATCGCCACGCCGGCTTCCTTCCAGCGCACCTCGGAGGGGATGAACAGGTTCACGTAGAGGGCGCGCGGGTGGGGGGCGCGGGAGCGGAAGTAGACGCTGTCGGCGAATTTGGTGTGGGTCTCCAGGCCGGTGCCGTGGTCGCAGGAGAAGTTGTCGTAGTCGCCGCTGTAGCTGCCGGGGGCCGCGCCCAGCCCGCCCTTGGGCTCGCGGCGCGCGCCGGCCCACAGCCCGGTGTAGTAGGTGACGAAGCCGTGCGCGGAGTCCGGGTCCTGCTCGCCGAGCATCTGGTTGTAGAGCGTCCACTCGTAGTGGTCCATGTACTCGGCGCGCTCGGGCCGGTGCAGGAAGAGGTGGCGGCCCAGCTTCAGCATGTTGTAGCTGTTGCAGTTCTCGCAGGTGACCTCGGAGAGCCGGGAGACGATCTCGCCGGGCGGACCGAACAGCTCCTTGTCCGAGTTGCCGCCGATGGCGTACGAGTGGTGGCGGACGACGGTGGTCCAGAAGGTGTCGGCGAGGGTCAGGTACCGGCGCTCCCCCGTCGCCTCGTACTCCGGGACCGCGCCGACGATCTTGGCGATCTCGGTGTTGGCGTGCCGGCCGGCCAGCTCGTCCCGGCCCCCCGCGAGCGGGCCGTACAGCTCCTCGTGGTCGAAGCGCCGGGCGGTGCGCAGGTGGGCGGGATCGCCGGTCACCAGGTGGAGCCGGGCGAGCACGTCGTTCATGCCGCCGAACTCGACTTTCAGCAGGGTCTGCATGCGCTCCCGGGACAGCGGCGCGGTGCGCTCGTCCACCCAGGCGGCCATCTCCAGCAGCACCGACAACGCCTGTTTGTTCCGCGCCAGTCGGTACTGGTCGAGCAGCCCGGCCATGATCTTGTGCAGGGTGTAGTACGGCGCCCAGGGCTTGCCGCCGGCCTCCAGCTGGTCGAAGACCGACTCCGGGAAGGCGGAGAGGTACCCCCGGCGGAAGCCGGCTCTCGGCCCGGCCTGCTGACAGGCCGCCAGCGCGGTGACCAGGGCCGCGCCCTTGTCGGCGTAGACCGCCTCGCCGGTGGCCGCGTGCGCCTGGGCCAGGGCGCTGAGCAGGTGGCCGGTGGTGTGGCCGCGCAGCTGGACGTCGGGAGCCTCCCAGCCGCCGCAGGGCTCCGCCGTCGACGGCAGGCCGACGGTGCGGCGGAAGGTGTGCAGCAGCCGGTCGAGGTCGATGAAGCGCAGGTAGGCGCAGGTGCGGCGCATGTTGGCGAGGAACGGGCCGTCCAGGAGGCGGACCTCGGACAGGGCGAACGGGGCGAGGGCGGGGCCTTTCCCGACGGCCGCGGCCGCGGCCCCGGCGGCGGCGGCCGAGGCCGTCGTGCCGCCCGCCGGAGCCGCCGTGGCGGGGGCCGGCAGGGCGGTGACGGCCGCGACGGCCGACGCGGCGGTGATGACCCCTCGGCGGGACGGTCCGGGAAACGCGTGGTCTGCGGACAAAGTGCCGTGCTCCTTCGAACGGACAGCGCAACAGACGGGAGTGGGTGCAAGAGGAGTTGAAACGTTTAAGTTCGTCGCCCGAGACGGTAAGGGTGAGCACAACAAGCGTCAAGACTTCACACAGGAAGAGATCGAGAGGCCGAGGTGACACGGAAATTGAATCGTTCAATGAACGGAAATGAAAAGCGCCGCCGCGACAGGGATTCCCGTCGCGGCGGCGCTCTCGGGCCGGGGCCGGTCAGCCGCCGAGGGCGGCGAGGACCACCTCCTGGGCCTCGTCCTGCACCTGCTTCAGATGGTCCGGGCCGCGGAAGGACTCGGCGTAGACCTTGTAGACGTCCTCGGTGCCGGAGGGCCGCGCCGCGAACCAGGCGTTCTCGGTGGTCACCTTGATGCCGCCGATGGCCGCGCCGTTGCCGGGCGCCTCGGTGAGCACGGACGTCACCGGCTCCCCGGCCAGGGTGTCGGCGGTGACCTGCGCCGGGGACAGCTTCGCCAGCCGGGCCTTCTCCTCACGGGTGGCCGGGGCGTCGATCCGGGCGTAGGCGGGCTCGCCGAACCGCTCGGTGAGCGCGGCGTAGTGCTGCGAGGGCGCCTTGCCGGTGACCGCGGTGATCTCGGAGGCGAGCAGCGCCAGGATGATGCCGTCCTTGTCGGTGGTCCACACCGAACCGTCCCGCCGCAGGAACGACGCCCCGGCCGACTCCTCACCGCCGAAGCCCAGCGAACCGTCGACCAGCCCGTCCACGAACCACTTGAAGCCGACCGGGACTTCGACCAGGCGCCGGCCGAGGTCGGCGGCGACCCGGTCGATCATGCCGGAGGAGACCAGCGTCTTGCCGACGCCGGCGCCGGCGGGCCAGTCGGCGCGGTGCGCGTACAGGTAGGAGATGGCGGTGGCGAGGTAGTGGTTGGGGTTCATCAGGCCGGCGTCCGGGGTGACGATGCCGTGCCGGTCGGCGTCGGCGTCGTTGCCGGTGGCGATCGTGTACCGGTCGCGCTGCCCGATGAGCGAGGCCATCGCGTGGGGCGAGGAGCAGTCCATCCGGATCTTCCCGTCCCAGTCCAGCGTCATGAACCGCCAGGTGGGGTCGGCCAGCGGATTGACCACGGTCAGGTCCAGGCGGTGCTGCTCGGCGATCCGGCCCCAGTAGGCGACCGACGCCCCGCCCAGCGGGTCGGCGCCGATGCGCACGCCCGCGGAGCGGATCGCGTCCAGGTCCAGCACGGCCGGCAGGTCGGAGACGTAGGTGCCGAGGAAGTCGTACCGGCCGGTGCCGGGCGCGGCGAGGGCCTTCGTGTACGGGACGCGCCGCACGTCCTTCAGGCCGGCCGCGATGATCTCGTTGGCGCGGTCCTGGATCCAGGAGGTGGCGTCCGAGCCCGCGGGGCCGCCGCTGGGCGGGTTGTACTTGAAACCGCCGTCGGCGGGCGGGTTGTGCGACGGGGTCACCACGACGCCGTCGGCGAGGCCGGAGGCGCGGCCGCGGTTGTGGGTGAGGATGGCGTGCGAGACCGCCGGGGTGGGGGTGTAGCCGTCCGCCTCGTCGATCAGCACGGTGACGTCGTTGGCGGCGAACACCTCCAGGGCGGTCACCCGCGCCGGTTCGGACAGGGCGTGGGTGTCGGCGCCGAGGAAGAGCGGGCCGGTGGTGCCCTGCTCCGCGCGGTACTCGCAGATGGCCTGGCTGGTCGCGGCGATGTGGTCCTCGTTGAACGCCGCGTTCAGGGACGAGCCGCGGTGCCCGGACGTGCCGAACGCCACGCGCTGCCCCGGCTCGGCCGGGTCCGGGTGCAGCGCGTAGTACGCCGTCACCAGCCGGGCGACGTCGATCAGGTCCTCGGGTCCGGCCGGCTGACCGGCACGGTCATGCTGCATGCGCCCACTCCTCCGCATCGAATCGGGCGACCGAATCGGGCATTCGCTCGCCGTCCCATCTTCCCCCGGACCGGCCGGGACCTGCTCTCCGAGGTCCGGGGCACCGGCGCTCGCCGGTCATGCGCCGCACCCGCTCTTCGGCGGCGCTCCGATGCGGGTCCGCCGGGCGGGCGCCCCGGACGGGCCGGCCGTGACCGGGACCCGTCCGTGGGACGTGCGGCGGCCCCGGCCCGCGGGGCCTGCCCCGAGCCGCCCGGTCCGGCCCGGGGTCAGATCCGTCCGCCGGTCAGCCGGGTGACGGGGCCGTGGGTGTGCTGGGCCGAGCGGCGGCCGACGGCGTAGGAGGCGGCGCTCAGCGCGGTCAGGCCCGCGGCCGCACCGGCGGCGATCAGCTTGCGCTGGGCGATCACCGTCCAGGCTGTCCGGGCGGCTCCGGCGACCTGGCCGGTGGTCGCGACGACCGCCTGCCGGCCGGCCTCCACGCCCTTGGCGGCGGTCTGTGCGGCACCCGCGGCGGCGCCGGCCGCGCGCTGGACGCCGGACCCCGCCGTCGAGGTGACGTCACCGGCCTTGTCCGCGGCGCGCCCGGCGGTACGGGAGGCGGGAGCGGTCGCCTTGCCGGCGGTCTGCCGGGCCTTGGCGGCGGTGTCCTTCGCGGTCCCTGACTTCGTGTCGGACGTCGCGTCGGACTTCGCGTCGGTCTTGGCTTCGGTCTTGGCTTCGGTCTTGGTGTCGGTCTTGCTGTCCGGCTTCTGATGCGTGTTGTTGTTCGATTCAGTCATGGCCTTCGGTTTGCCTCTCGCTCCCTGCGCAAACGCCCGCCGGGGCGACTGTTTCGGCCACGCCCGTTTCAGCCGAAACCTGACCGGAAACCGGCCGCGTCGAGGAGGGCCCGCCCTGGAGGGGTATGCCTGGTTCGTGTACCCGCGCGGCAGGGGGCGGGTGGGGAGCAGGGGGGCCGGCTCCGATGACGATGTGGCGTGGCACGACCGGTCGGAGCGCCTCCCGCCGCGCCCGACGGCGGGACACCGTACGGCTGTTGCGGGCGCAGGGCCGGCACGGCCCGGAGTTCCGCGAGGTGCTCCCGGCGCTGACGGTGCTGGTCCTCGTGCTGTGCGCCGGGGTGGCGGGGCTGGCCGCGGGTTACCGCGCCCTCGGCGTCGTGGTGCCGTTCGTCTTCCTCGCGCTGCTGGCCGTCGTCGTACCGCTCGCCGTCCGCGCGCTGCGCCCGGCGGCCCGGCGCCGGCGCGGCCGGTACACCGCCGAGGAGATCGCCGCCCTGGACGCGGCGGGACTGGCGTCGGCCGTCTCGCGGATGCTGCGTCGGGACGGCTGGTCGGTCCGGCCGCCGTCCGGTGACCGGGTACGGCCCCGGGTCCGGGCGCGTCATCCCCGGGGGCACCGGCTGGAGGTGGTGTTCCGCCCCGTGGCCGAGCCCCTGCCCGACGAGGACCCGCCCGGCGCCGGACCGCCGTTGCTGCTCATCGTGCACCGGGGCACGTTCAGCGCGCGGGACGCGCGGTGGGCCCGGCACCGCGCCGGCACCCGGCTCATGGACGGCGCGCTGCTGCGGCGGTGGGCGGACGGGACGCCGCTGGACCGTCTGGTCGACCTGCGGTGACCCGGCGCACCGGCACGGACCCCATCAGGCGAGGGTGGGCGGTGCCGGGTGGGCGCGGTGGCCCTCGCCGGCCGGGGGCGGGCCCGGTTCCCCGGGCAGGGCGGACAGCACGGCCCGGTGCACGGCCCGGGCCAGCCGGGCTCCCCATTCGGAGCGGGGGCCGGCGAAGGCGTGCGCCGGCGCACCGGCGCGCGGTGCGCGGGCCGCGACGCACACGGCGTCCGTGGGGGTGCCGGAGCAGTCGTAGCCGGCGTCCAGCAGCGCCTGGACCTTGGCCTCCGTCGCCGTCATCACCGCGTTGACCAGTGCCGCGTCGCCCAGCGGGACGGGGACGGCGGCGACGATGTTGATCGTGCCCGGCGCGGCGGCACCGCGGGTCCCCTCCGCCGGGGACGCCGCCCAGCCCCGCACCGAGACGCCCGCGGTCGCCACGGCTTCCGCTCCCCCGTCCCGCGCGTACCCCGGGTCGGCCACCTCGGCGGCCGTCATCAGGCCGACGCCCGGCCCCGCCGCCCCGGCCGCAACGGCCAACGCCGCCAGGTGCCCGGCGGGGTCGGTACGGCGGTAGCCGTGGGCCACCTGGGCGTTGAGCACCCACGCCCGCTCGGCGATCCCGCCGCCCAGGACGGCACTGGCGACCATCCGCCAGCCGGGGCCGGCCCGCCAGAGCAGCGCGTGCAGGTGCTCGCCGTCCTCCGTGCGGACCAGGTGCTCCCAGTCGAGCAGGCGGGAGCCGGGACCGGTTCGGGGCGGCGGCAGGACGGCGGGCACCGGCGGGGGCTCCTCAGAACGGGGGGGCGGGAAGCGGCTGGTGGGAGGGGTGTCAACCGCTCGATGGTACGTGGGGGCGCGGACCGTCGGTGTCCCGCCCCGGCGTACGAGCGGTACCGGCGGGGAGGGCGGTACCGGTCGGGAGGGCGGTCCCGACCGGGAAGGCGGTCCCGACCGGGAAGGCGGTCCCGGACGGCAAGACGGTCCCGGACGGCAAGACGGTCCCGGACGGGAAGACAGTCCCGGACGGGAAGACAGTCCCGGACGGGAAGACAGTCCCGGACGGGCGGTCCGGGGCGTCATGGTCCCTCGGGCCGGCCCCGGTGGTACGGCGGCGCCCGCGTGACGGCCGTGCTCGCCCCGGAGGGGTCAGGCCGCGCTCCTCGCCCGGCCCCGGCCCCGGCGGCGGCGCTCCGGGCCGGTCAGGGCGTCGATCAGCTCCTCGCGGGTCATCTGGGAGCGGCCGGGGACGGCCTGTTCGGTGGCCCTCCGGTACAGCTCCGCCTTGGTCAGCCGGTGCAGTTCGTCCTTCCCTTCGGCACCCTCGCG
Source organism: Streptomyces daghestanicus (assembly GCF_020521275.1). Lineage (NCBI taxonomy): Bacteria > Bacillati > Actinomycetota > Actinomycetes > Kitasatosporales > Streptomycetaceae > Streptomyces > Streptomyces daghestanicus. Next base: position 375,364 of record NZ_BNDX01000007.1, read on the forward strand.
CCCGCCGCGTGGTCGCTCGCCACGTCCGTGTCCGGGGCTCCCGCCCTTGCCTCGTTCGGCCGTGCGGCCCGTGCCCCGGCCGGGCTTCTTCGCACGGCCGGCGTCCTCGCCGCGCTGGCCGGCGCGGCCCTCTCCGCCGGTACCGCCGGCCTGGTCGAGGCTGCTCTCGAGGAGGGCCATCAGGTCGACGACGTCGGTGGCGCGGGGCGGTTCCTGGGCCGTCGCGATCTCCCGGCCGGCCGCCTTGTCCCGGACCAGCTCGCGGACCCGGTCCCGGTAGGTGTCGTGGTAACGCTCCGGCTCCCACGGCCCGCTCATCGCGTCGATCAGCCGTACCGCCATGTCCAGTTCCTTGCCGCGCCCGGCCCGTTCGGCGGGGAGGCCGGGCAGTTCGCGGGCGGGGTCGCGGACCTCGTCCGCCCAGTGCAGGGTCTGCATGACCAGGTGGTCCGCCTCGGCGCGCAGGGCCGTGAGGTACTGCTTGTTGCGCATCACGACGGTGGCGATGCCGGCCTTGCCGGTGCCGGCCAGGGCCGCGCGGAGCAGTTCGTAGACCTTGCCGTACTCCTCGCCCCTGGGGGCGACGTAATAGGTGCGGTCGAAGTAGACGGGCTCGATGTCCGCGAGGTCGACGAAGTCGGTGATGTCGACGGTCCGGGAGCGGCCCGGGGCGATCGAGTCGAGTTCGTCGGGCTCGACCACCACGTAGTCGCCCTGGTCCAGTTCGTATCCCTTGACGATGTCCCGGGAGGAGACCTCGTCGCCGGTACGCTCGTTGACGCGCCGGTTGCGGACGCGGTCGGCGGTGTCGCGCTGCAACTGGTGGAAGTGGACGGTGTGGTCCTCGGTCGCGGTGAACAGGGCGACCGGCACGCTGACCAGCCCGAAGGTGATCACACCGGTCCAGATCGCGCGTGCCATGGCCGTCCGCTCCTCCTGCCGTATCGTTCCGCCGCCGTACCGATCCGCCGCCGTACCGCCCGTCCCGCGGGACGCGTCCGCGCCCCGGGGCCGCTCGGCGGGCCGTCCGTTCCGACCACGCTGGCACTCCGGGGGCCGGAGCGCGCGCCGGGCGCGGGCGGGCGGAGTACGCGGCGGGGGCATGCGGGGGATGCCGGTCAGCGGCCGGGCGGGTCGGCCCGGCGTACCGCCCGTTCGGCCTCGCGGGCCGTCTGTTCCGCCTCGGTCAGGGCGTGGGCCGCCGTACGCTGCCGTTCCTCGGCCCGCCGCTGTTCCCGGTCGGCACGCCGGGCCTCCGTACGGGCCTCGTCCAGCCGTCGCCGCGCCTCGGTCACCCGCTGCCGGGCCTCCTCGTGCCGCTCGCGGGCCCGGTCGAGCGCGGTGTCCGCCTCCGCCGCCTCGGCCCGCGCGGCGGACCGGTGCCGCGCCGCCTCCTCGGCCGCCTTCCGGGCCCGGTCGAGCCGCTCCTGCCGGGCCCGGCGGCGTGCGGCCAGTTCGTCCCCGGCCAGTTCGTCCCCGGCACGGTCGTGCCGGGCACGGACGGCCGGCCGGTCCGCCGGTTTCCCGCGCCGTGCCGCCCGGCCTTCCTCCCGCCCCTCGCGCACAGGCGCCGGCGGGGGCGCGGCGAGGTCGCCCACGGGGAACGCCGACGGAGGGGTGAGGGCGGTGTGCAGACGGCCGGCGGCCCACCGGTCGGCGCACTCCTCGTCGGCCAGGACCGCGCCGAGGGTCGACTCGACCTCCTGCCGGACCGCCGCGGAGAGCGGGTGGCCGGCCGCGTCGGCCAGGTCGGCGGCCTGCCGGGCCAGGGCGGTGACGAGCCGCCGCTGGGCGGTCAGCGACTTCAGCTCCGCGGCGTCCAGGGTTCGGTAGGCGGCACGCAGGGCGCGGCCCAGTTCCAGCAGCCGCGCGGACTCCTCCGGCCGGGACCGCAGCAGGAGATTGGCCGCCCAGGCCGCCAGGGTGGGCCGGCGGGCCTGCTGGACGAGGCGGGCGTCCGCCGCGCGGCCGGCCGTCCTGGCCTCGGCGGCCAGTTCCTCGCGGCGGGCGACGAAACGCGGCGGCGGGGTGGCGTACAGCTCGTCGAGGGCAGTGTCCGCGGTGCCGGTCCCGGGGTCCGCCCCACCGGCACCGGAACCGGCCCGGCCGCCGCTGCCGCCGTCCGCGCGGCGCGCGCTTCTGCGTTGCACGGACACCAGGCTCCACCGGACCGCCCCGCGGCGCACGCGGTACGCCCGCCCGCCCTGACCGGCCCGCACCGGCGCACGCCGCACGCGGAACACGCGCTCCTCAGCCGGACCGTGCCCGTTCCCGCGACACGCGCGGTACGCCGCACACCCCGGCCGGTCCCCGCCCCCGCCCGGTGGCACGCCCGTCCAGGACTCGGACGCCCCAGCAACAGCATGTCGTTTACATCTACCGTGGACCGCCGGACGGCGCAGTCCGGGACCGAGAGGAGTTCACGCATGGCCGGGGAGTTCGCGGAGCACACGGGGAACGGCCAGGAGAGGGCCGTCGTCCTCCTCCGGGACGTCAGCGTCCGCCGCTTCACCACCGACCAGGTGATCCTGGACGCCGTCGACTGGTCCGTACGCCCCGGGGAGCACTGGGCCCTGCTGGGCGCCAACGGCGCCGGCAAGACCACCCTGCTGCGGCTGCTGGGCGCGCTGATGCACCCCACGACCGGCACGGTCGACGTCCTGAGCGCCCGCCTCGGCCGGGTCGACGTGCGGGAGCTGCGCGCCCGGATCGGCCACGTCTCCTCGGCGCAGCGGGTGCCCGAGAACCTCGGCGCGCACACCGTCGTCCTGACGGGCCACACCGGCACCGTGCAGCCGCTGTGGCGCGCTTACGACGACGAGGTCCGGCAGCGGGCCCACGAACTCCTGGCCGAGCTGGGCATCAAAGAGCTGGCGGACCGCCCGTACGGCGTGTGCTCGGGCGGTCAGCGGGCCCGGGTGCTGATCGCCCGCGCGCTGATGGCCGACCCGGCGCTGCTGCTCCTGGACGAGCCGTTCAACGCCCTCGACCTGCCCTCCCGGGAGGATCTCGTCGAGGCCCTGCACCAGCTCGCGGAAGGGCGGCCGCGGCTGGCCACGGTGACGGTGACGCATCACCTGGAGGAGTTGTCCCCGGTGGTCGGTCACGCGCTGCTGCTGCGCGAGGGACGGGTCCTGGCCAGCGGACCGGTGTCGGAGGTGCTGACCGACGACGGCCTCACCGCCTGCTTCGGGCGGCCGATCAGGGTGGCCCGGCGCGAGGGCCGGTGGGCGGCGTGGTCCGGCCGTTCCGGGACCACCGCCACGGCAGCCCACTCCCCCGCCCGGACACCCTTCCGGCCGGCGTGAACCGGCGCCGGCCCCGGGTGACGGCCACCGCGGATCACGGCAGCCGACGGCTGTCGCCCAGGGGACCGTCGTCCGGGACCGTGCGGGGGGCTTCGCGGTCCCGTGCGGCGATGCCCCGCTGCCCACGGACAGATCGGAGCGAGACATCCGGTCCTGGCTCGCCGACTGGAACGAGCACCCCAGCGGACCAGCTCGTCCACGTCCGCAGGGCCGGTGAGGCCATGGGACTGAGCCGAGGGAGGCAACCGTCTGCCCCCACCCGGCGGCCTGCATCTGGAAGGGTCCGTGCACACCTCGCGCCGTGGCGGTGAGGCCCAGACCTCCACCCCTGCTCTCGCGCGTGGACCCTCTCCATGGCGAAGGCCGCCGGACCCCACCAGGGCCTTGAGCGAGCATCCGGTGCCGGCAGCGAACGGTGTGCCCCGACAGCCGCGTCTTCACCGCCGGAGGCGGCTGCCCGACCAGGACCTCGCACTACCGGCCCCGTCGAAATCGCGCCCGGCCCTGGCCGATGAGACTCCCCCCGGCTCTGCCGCCTGAAGCAGCACCGCCGCCGGGGCGAGGAGGATCACAGGGACGCAGAGCCCCGCCTCGCCAGACCCACCGCCGTGCGGATGCCGGCGGCGTACTCCGACGGGCGCTCCCAGGCGGCGAAGTGACCGCCGGCGGGCTCCTCTGTCCAGGAGCGGACGTCGAAGAAGCGTGCCGCGAACTCGCGGGGCGCGTTGACGAGGTCCTTCGGGAAGATCGTGAATGCCGTGGGGACGTCGATGCGTCCGGTCGGTTTCGCCGCGCTCTCGGCGTAGGGAGTGAAGGAGGTGCCGATGGCGCCGCTGACCCAGTATGCGGTGATCCATGTGAGCAACTCGTCCCGGGTGAACACCGTTTCCACATCGCCGCCGCAGTCGGTCCACGCCCGCAGCTTCTCCAGGATCCAGGCGGCCAAGCCCGCGGGCGAGTCACCGAGGGCCACCGTCAACGTGTGCGGTCTGGTGGCCTGTTCGTGCATGTAACCGCCCTCCGTGGCCTGCCAGTGATGACCGTGCCGGACGTATGCCCGCTCCGCGTCTGACAGGTCCTTCGGCGGGTCCACCAGGAAGTGGTACTGCGACACGTCCGTCAGGTGCAGGGCGGCGACGCGGTCGGGGTGGGCAGCGGCCAGCGCCTCGGCGACGTCGCAGCCCACATCACCGGCGGACACGACGTAACGCTCGTAGCCGAGCCCGGTCATCGCGTCGGCGATCGCTTCGGCCATGTCCCGGGACGACATACCGCGGCGGGCGACAGGGGCGGCGAACGGGAAGCCGGGCAGGGCCGGGACGACTACGTGGAGGTCGGGCAGCAGGGGCCACACCCTCTCGAACCGCAGGACGGAATCGGGCCACCCGTGCAGGAGCACCACCGCGACCGCGTCGGCGCGGGCCGCTCGCAGATGAAGCGCACGTACCGGTGCGTCGCCCCGGCCGGTGAGGACCCATGGCAGGGCGCGGAGCCGGGCTTCGTGCTCGCGCCAGTCGTAGGAGCGGGCCCAGTAGGAGATGAGGTCCGCGAGGTAGGCGCCGTCGACACCGCGCGCCCATCCCGGCCCGGTGGGAACGTCGACTCGGCGGTAGCCGCGCAGGCGCAGGCGCAGGTCGTCGAGGACCGACTGCTCCACGACGGGGGCAGCGGCCTGTTCCGTGCTGATCATGTTCGGTCGTCCTCTCGTTCCTCTGGAGCGTGTCCCATGTCCGCGATCCGGTGACGTCCGGAAGGATCTCGGAAGGGGTGTGCCCCGGAGGGCGTGCACCGAGACGGTTGATCATCCGGGTGCGGACCCGGGGTGGTGCGGCCGCCGGGGTGCCATGGCTGCCGTGCCCCGGGCCGTCGTCTCCGTCCTGTCCCTGGGCGCGGCGGCAGCCGGCAGCGGCGGTCAGCTGTCCTTGGCTCCGGCACCACGGGCACGCATGCGTTCGTCTCCTCGCGGCCGGAGCCGTCCTCGCTCACGCAACGGGATCAGTTCCAGGCCAGTCGGCCGAGGAGTTCGTCAGACGCCATCCGGGTGTGCCGGTCAGTTCCGGATCGCGTGGGCCGGGCCGAGTGGAGGCTGCGCGCCGTTACGCCGACTCCTGGCGAACGGTCAAGACTTCCCCGGGTCGCGAAGGGAGCGCTCTCCGGTCAAGTCCGCGACAGCCTGTCACAGTTGCATCACGTGTCGCGCGGACCGGTCTCATCGTCGGAAAGGCTCACCGTCGCCGGCACCACCCCGCGCGCCGACGCTCTCACCAGGGCACGGACACCGGAACTCGGGCGCCCCGTGCCACCGGACCCGGACCGACGGAGGACCGACGTTGACCCATAGACGCCGCAGAATCGTTCGAGCGCTCCTCACCTGGACCCTGGCCCTCGGGCTGGGCACCAGCGCCACGGCGGCCGTCCACGCCGGCGCGCTCCGCACCGGCGAGAGCCCGAGCACCGTGCGCGCCGCGGCAGCTGACGCCGACTGCTCCGGTTCCGTGTCCGTCTACGGCGCCCTCGCCGACGGCCGGCTGACGTACTCCCAGATCGATCCCTCCACCGGCAACCGCCTCAAGACCCACATAGGCCCCGATCTCGGTTTCGAGCCCAGAGCCCTGGCGACGCTGAACTTCAACACCGTCCTCGCCACCGACGCGTCCGGAACCCTCTACCGGATCGACGTCAAGACCAACAACCTCTCCCTCGCACTGATGAGCGCTCCCACGCCGATCGGGACGGGCTGGACCCACGACAAGCTCGTCCATGACGGCCACGGGCACCTCTACGGCACCGCGGGCGGGGTGCTGCTGCAGTACCTCGTCTCGCAGCCCAAGCCGGCCGGGTCCCAGCACATCGGCCAGCGTCGTGAGATCGGCGGCGGCTTCGTCCTGAAGGCGCTGACCTCCACCGGGGACGACCGGCTTCTGGCCAACGCCGCCGACGGCCGGCTGCTGGAGTACCGGATCGATGACGCGGGGGACTGGACCGGGAGGCAGCTCGTCGCGTCCGGCTGGTCGGGCTTCGACAAACTCGTATCACCCGGCGGCGGCCTCTACTACGGGGTCACCTCGGCGGGAGGCATGTACTGGTACCAGGACCTCGACCCCGACGACGGCTCGGGCAGCGACATCGTCTACCACACCGACGATCCGGTCGACCCCTCCGGATGGACGCAGACCCTGCTCTCCGCCGAACCGGAGACCGCCGACTGCGTCGGCCGGCAGTACGCCTACGTCCTCCCCCGGTCGGCCGTCCCGCGCAGCGAACTGGACGACCCGCACCACGACTACGCGGCGATCGACATCCAGGTCCCCATCGGCACCCCCGTCTACGCCGTCACCCGCGGCACCGTGGGCCACATCGACGGCGGCTTCGGCAACGGCGTCACCCTGACCGACGCAGGCGGCGTCACGTACATCTACGGTCACCTTGACTCCCGGGCCGTCGGAGCCGGGACCACCGTCACCCCCGGCCAGTACCTCGGCGAGTCCGGCAACACGGGCCAGTCCACCGGACCGCACCTCCACTTCGAGATCCGCGTCGGCGGCGTCAAGCACTGCCCGCAGCGACTGCTCCTCGCCCTCTACGACAACACCACCCCACCGGCCCCGAGTTCTCTGCCCACCACCGGCTGCTCCTACTGACCCGCCGTGGGACACGGCCTCCGTTCGCACTGCCGAGCGTGCTGGGTTCCGACGTGGGGGGTGCTGCGTAGCCGGCAGCAGGCGGGGGACGAACGCCGGGACAGGTCCACGAGTTCCACGTATCCGAGTTCGCCGACGCGGAGCAGGTCGACGCGGCCGTAGCGGGCGATGGCGTTGTTCAGCTGCTTCCCAAGTGGCCTCGCCGGCGATGCTCTGGCCGTACGGTGCTGCCTCTGGGGGCTGTCCTGTCCGCACTTGGCGCCGTGAGTGGCGGCCGCGGTGGTGGTGACGTCTCTCCCACCGGCAGGTGGTGCCGGCCTGCCCGCCGGCGGCGGCTCCTCCGAGGCGGCCTCCCGCACCTCGGGCCCAGGCACCCCGGCCTGCGTCGCGATTCGCCCCGCCCGGTGATCGCGGTTCGGCGGTTCCCGTCCGAGTGAATACGGGTTTGAAGCGGCGATCTGCCGTTCTGGTGACGTGATCCTGTGGCTACAGGCGGCGTGCGGGGCGCCCGGAGGGGAAGAAGGCGGTCTTGGATTTCACGGTGCGTGTGCTGGAGGGGGCCGCTGCCGGCGCCTTCATCGCGTCGTCATGGGCGGATCTGTACCGGCAGGACTCGGAGGCGACCCCCTACCAGTCACCGTCGTGGCTCACCGGGTGGGCGCACCAGCTCCCGCCTTCCTCGCGCGTGGTCGTCGCGCTGTGTGAGGGGCCTGCTCGGCAGGTCCTGGCCGCTGTGCCGCTGGTCTGCGATCGTGCGGGCGCCCGACCGCGTACGACCGCCCTGTCGGCGCCGATGGGGGAGTACGTCCGCGCCATGGGCCCGGCAGCCGAGGACCCGCGGGTGGCCAAGGCTCTTGCCGGGTACCTCGAAGGGCTGGCGTCCGAGGGCCAGCACGTGGATCTGGCGGGCCTGCCCGCGGACAGTGCCCTCGCCCGACACCTCACGTCCACCGGCTCCGCCGCTGCGGGGCGCTGGCAGACCAGCGTCACCGACTGTGCCGAGATCCCTTTGCCCCTTGCCTACGAGGAGATGTCCCGCTCGACCCGACGTGATCACAAGCGACGCCAACGCGTCTGGGACGAACTCGCCCGACGCCGCAAGGTGACCTACCGGCGCACCCGCGACAGTGACGAACTGCTGACCGCCTACGCGGTCCTGGCCCGCCTGCACGCGCGCCGCTGGGCCGGCCACGCGCCGCCCGCCGGCTCGCCTCACGCCCCCGGCGCGTCCCACTGGCCGACTGTGCTCGAGCGCTGCGGCGCCGGCATGGCGTTCATCGTCACCCTGGCCGTGGACGACGAGATCGCCGCCGCCCAGCTCTGTCTGACGCGACACCGCCGGGCTTACTCCGTGGTACCGGCCATAGACCCTCTCCGCAGAGACCTCGCTCCCGGCCACGCCCTCCTGCGCCACCTCGCACAGGATCTGACCACGGCCGGATACGAGTACCTCGATCTGGGCCGCACCGTCCCGGGCCAGCACGCCTACAAGGACCAGTACCTGCCACGCTGGACTGAGACCGTCTCCGCCGTCAGCGCCCCGACGGCGTGCCCCGGAGTGCCCGACGAACTTCCCCGGCCCAGCGCGGAGCCTGCCTGAAAGGTGTGCCCCACCGCGCACCGGGTGGAGCCTCAGTCACGGCCCGGGGCGGCGGTTGGCACGGGGCGTGTCCTCCTGCTGCGAGCTTCGGACTGAGCGGCCATCCCAAGAGGCCGGTGCGACGGAGGAGGACCTCCCCCCGAGCGTTACTGAGGCCATCACCGAGTCGTATCTCACCGAATGAGGTGGTCGGTGCGCCTGGGCGTCGCGGGCCGACGTGCCGGCCCGTGTCCCGCCGAGCGGGTCAGGGGGGAGGGCGTTCCGTCAGCCCGAGCAGGACCGGGCCGGTCGGCGAGGTCACCAGGTCGGCGGCGGTGAGCGGGTCGAGGCCGGCACGGAAGGCCGCCCGCGCGGCCCGCGGCGCGCCGGGCAGCCGGCAGGCCGCCCGCAGCGGGCACGGCATGTCGCCCTCGCACTCGACGACCTCGCCGTCCCCTTCGAGCTCCCGGTCCAGCCGGCCCACAAAGGACCGCCGTCCGAGGGCGGTCAGCGCCGGTCCGCCGCCGCGTCCGCGCCGTGCCCCCGCGACACCGAGGTGCCGGAGGCGGGTGTCGGCCTTGGCCGCGCGGGTGCAGGGCGCGCCCATGCCGTCCGCCACCTCGCGCGTGGTCAGCGGGTCGCAGTCGTCTCGCCACCGCCAGGCGCGTCGCAGAGCGCGGGGCCAGGTCGGTGAACTGCGTCAGCCGCACGATCCGAAGGCACTCGAATACGCATGTAGCCTTCGCCTTTGGAGGGCGGTATCGGCCCTGTGCGGTGTGTCACGGCGGATGCGCCGGCGCGCCGCGCGGTACGCCATGGTGACGAGGAGAGAGACGGTGACAGGCGGATGACGACGCCCGCGGCGGGTGAGGGCGCGCCCCTCCCCCGGTTCCTGTGCGACACCGCCGCGCTCGCGGCCCAGGACGACGCGCCGGCCGGGGCGCTGTGGAAACTCGCGGAGGCCGGGCGGCAGCTCGACGCCAATGTGGTCCGCCTCCCCCCGGCGGCCCGGGTCGCCCCGCACACCGAGCCGGACCTGGACGTCCTGCTCCTCGTCCTGGGCGGCGAGGGCACCCTGCTGGGCGCGGACGAACCGGTCCCGTTGCGCGCGGGCGGGCTTGCATGGCTGCCGCACGGCGCCGCGCGCGGCGTCGAGGCGGGCGCGCGGGGGCTGACATACCTGACCGCGCACCGTCGCCGGCCGGGCCTGCGCATCAGGTCCGCCGCCGAAGCGGAACGGCTCGGGCCCGCGCCCCGCGCCCCCGAGGGGCCTTCCGGCGCGTCGTAGCCTCGGGGCATACGCCGGTCCGAGGCGGAAGGTCCGTGTCGTCGGCGCCCATCAGGGACGAGCCGCCGTCGGGGCGAGGCTTCCCGGCGGACGGGGAGGGGCCCGTGCGCGAGGTGACCGGTGTCGCCGTTCTGGCTCGACGGCGTGGCGTCACCGCGCTCCGCACGGCGCCGGTGCGGCGGGTCTTCCGGTGTGTGCCGGAACCCCGGATGGACCGGGCCTTCCGGCGCGGTCCATCCTGAGGCCGGGCGGGCGGGTCAGCGCTTGATCTCCTTGATCTTCAGCATGCGCGTGATGACCTTGTCCAGTTCCTCGTCCTCGAAGACCTTCTTCCAGTCGTCGCGCACGATGGACTCACGGCCGTAGTCCATGGCGATCAGGCAGGCGTCGGAGAACGGGTTGGAGCCCTTGAGGGTGTTGGCGAGGGCGACCTGGGTGTGGCCGAGCAGCATGGCGCGGGCGGCCTTCTCCGGGACGCCGACGGTGTGCACGGTCTCGTGCAGGGCCTCGGTGAGCAGGGCGCCGACCATGCAGGCGATGGTCTCCACGAGGGTCGGCTCCAGCACCGCGAGCTGCTTGACGGTGACCCAGTGCACGTCGACCACGGGCGCGTACATCACGCGGATGACGGAGTCGGCCAGTTCCTGCTTGGCGGCGTCCCCGCCCTCGTACGCGGCGACGACCTCCTGCGGGGCGGCGATGCCGCCGAAGGTGTCCTGCCACTCCTCCTTGGTGGTGCGCTCCAGGAACACCGACGGGTGGCAGGGGTGGGCGCAGGCGTAGTGGATGCCCTCGCGCTCGAAGAGCAGACCGGCGTAGGCGGCGGCCGGGTCTAGGGTGAGGACGACGGTGCCCGGCTTCATCAGCGGCACCAGTTCCTCGGAGACCTTGCCGAGGACGACGTCCGGGACGGCGAGGATGACGACGTCGGCCCGGGCGGCGGCGTCGGCGGACTCGGTCAGCTCGCGGCCGAGGTCGCGGATCAGCTGCTGCCCCTGGGGGGACGCCTCGCTGAAGAGCACCCGGAAGTCGCTCCCGACCAGGTTGTTGGAGACACGCTGGCCCATCTTGCCGGCGGCCCCGATGACGGCGACGGTCGTCGCATCGGTCTGGATCTCGGTGGCCATTACTCGCTCCTCAGAAGGGTGTTGATGCTGTGCTGCGTCCACTGGTGTTCGAGCCGGGCGGTGGCGTCGAAGCCCTCGTCCTGCCACGGGAGCCAGTGCTCCACGATCTGGTTGACACGGCGGTCCCCCCGGGCCTGTCGGACGGCGGCGACCATGCCGGCGTGGTCGAGGAGTCCCTCGCCGAGCGGGCAGCCGGCGTAGGTGAAGCCGACCCAGCCGTCCCGGCGGGTGAAGGCGAAGTCCTTGACGTGGATGTTGACCGTGTACGGCGCGGCGGCGGCCACGACGTCGACGGGGCGTTCCAGCCGGGCGACGCTGTTGCCCGGGTCCAGGACGATGCCGAGGTGGTCGTCGCCGACCCGGCGGACGACGGACACCAGGTCGTCGGTGGCGACCTGCTCGTAGGTCTCCAGGCCGAGGGTCACGCCGGCGTCGGCGTAGGCGGGCACGCTCTCCTGCAGCAGGGCGACGGCCTCGTCCGGCGTGGGCCGGTGGCCGGCGGTGTTGAGCATGGAGCGGACCAGGGTGACGCCCAGTTCGCCGGCCAGGCGGAGGTAGGTGGCCAGGTGCCCGGGGCGGACGCCGCGGGTGCCGAGTTCCAGTTCCAGGCCCAGGTCGCGGGCGGTGGCGCGGACGTCGGCGAGCCGGGCGGCGTCGTAGGTCTCGATCGGCGGGTAGTCGCAGATCTGGAAGACCCGGCCGCCGAGCGATGCGGTGTCGGTGAGCATCTCGGTGAGGGTCAGCGGCCGGGGGGCGCGGGCGGAGATCCGCCAGAAGTAGGCGTAGGTGCTGATGCCGTGGGCCATCAGGCCACCTCCACGGAGGTGCGGATCTCGTCGAGGATCGCCTCTACGTTCGCCGGGTCGTGGGCGAAGCGGCCGAGGAAGAGGCCCTCCGCGGTACCGGCGAGGCGGGTGAGCAGGCCGGGGCCGGCGCTGCCGCCGTAGATGACGGTCGAACCGGTGTGTCCGGGGCGGGCGTCGAGCCAGCCGCGCAGGGCGGTGCAGACGGCGGCGATGTGCTCGGTGGCGGCCGGTTCGGGGGCGCCGATGGCCCACTGGGGTTCGTAGGCGAGGACGACCGCGCCGGACAGGCCGTGCAGCAGGCGCTCGGCCTCGGCGACGGTGCGGGTGGCGGCCTGCCCGGGCGTGCCCCGGTCGCGTTCGCCGACGCAGAGGACCGGGGTGAGGCCGTTGCGCAGGGCGGCGGCCGTCTTGGCGGCGACGACCGTGTCGCCCTCGCCGTACAGGCGGCGGCGTTCGGCATGGCCGACCTCGGCGTAGCGGCAGCCGATCTCCTTCAGGAACGGGCCGCCGACCTCGCCGGTGTACGGACCCGAGTCCTCGGTGGCCACATCCTGGGCGCCGACCCCGATGCCGTACGGCGCCAGGATGCCGGCGGCCGGGACGATGGCCGGGAAGGCGGGGAGGACGAACAGGCGGGCGGCGCCGGAGGTGACCGCGGGGTGCCGCCGGGCGAGGTCCGCGACCCTGCGCGCCCAGTTGAGGGTCTGGTGGTGGCCGAAGTACATCTTCAGGCTCACCCCCAGCAGGACGGGGGGCTGTACGGGGCCGGACATCAGGCCGCGGCCTCCGCACCGTGAGCGCCGTCGGCACCGTCGGCACCGACGGCGCCTTCTTCGTAGTCGCACATCAGCTGGACCTTGGCGGCGGAGGCCGAGGTCTCGTCGAAGCGGTAGGTCAGCCACTCCCCGGCCAGCCGGCGGGCCAGTTCCAGGCCGATGACACGCTGGCCGAAGGTGAGCACCTGGGCGTTGTTGGAGAGGACCGCCCGCTCCACGGAGAAGGAGTCGTGGGCGGTGACGGCGCGGATGCCCTTGACCTTGTTGGCGGCGATGGCGACGCCGAGGCCGGTGCCGCACACCAGCAGCGCGCGGTCGGCCTCGCCGCGGGCGACCAGCTCGGCGGCGGCTATGGCGACCTTCGGGTAGGCGGTGTGCCCGTCGGCGTCGACCCCGACATCGGTGACCGACGCGACCAGGCCGCTGTTCTCCAGGTCCCGCTTGAGCGCTTCCTTGTACTGGTAGCCGGCGTCGTCGCAGCCGACGACGATACGGAGCTTGTCAGTCATGACCGTCTTCCTCACTGGTGGTCGAGCAGTACGCCGTGCACGGCGCGGGTGATCAGGGCGAGCGAGTGCGCCCCGGCGTCCGGGGTGCCGAGGGACCTCTCGGCGTGCGGGCGGGCCCGGCCCTTGCGGGGCAGCAGGTCCGCGGTGGCGGCGGCGGCCCCGGCGGCGGCGGTCGCGGCCCGGTCCCAGGCGGCGGTGAGCCCGTCCCCGGCGGCCACGGCCCCGGTGAGGGCGGCGGCGAAGGGCACCAGGACGTCGACCATGGTCTTGTCGCCGACCTCGGCGCCACCGAGCCGCTGTACGGCGGCGGAGGCCCCCGCCACCCCCTCGGCGACGCGGGCGGCGGTGGGGGCCTCCTGGTCGCCGAGGGCGGTGCCGACCGACCGCAGGATCGTGCCCCACAGGGCGCCGGAGGTGCCGCCCGCCTTGTCGGCCCAGGCGTCACCGGCGTGGGCGAGGACGGTGGCGGCACCGGCGCCGAGGTCCCGGGCGGCGCGGGCGGCCTCGCGGGCGGCGGTGGAGCCGCGCTGCATGCCGATGCCGTGGTCGCCGTCACCGGCCACGGCGTCGATCCGGCCGAGTTCGTCCACGTGGGTGTCGACGGTGGCGGCCAGCGCCTCCAGCGCGGCCAGCACCGTGCCGGCGGCCCGCCGGGAGGCGTCGGAGGCGGCCGGGATCGCCTCGTCCTCGGTGTCGGGGGCCGGCGTGGCCGGGGCGGCGGACGCCTCGGGCTCGCCGAGGACACCCTTGCGGTAGGCCGGGGTGTCGGCCGGGGCCCGCCACAGGTCTTCCAGGAGGTCGTCCAGCCAGGTGAGGGTGAGGGAGACACCGGCCATGTCGAAGCTGGTGACGAGTTCGCCGACCTCCGGGTCGACCGTCTCGACACCGGCCTCCGCCAGGAGGGCGGCGACCTTGCGGTAGACGACGAACAGCTCCTCGTACTTGACGGAGCCGAGGCCGTTGAGGATCACGGCGGCGCGCTGTCCGGCGGGAGCCGCGACGTCCTCGGGGAGTTCCTTCAGCAGGGTGGCGACCAGCAGCTCGGCGGCCTCGTCGGCGGTGGGCAGCTCCGCCTCGCCGATGCCGGGCTCGCCGTGGATGCCGAGGCCCACGGCCATCCGGGAGGCCGGGACGGTGAACAGGGGATGGTCGGCACCGGGGAGGGTGCAGCCGGAGAAGGCGATCCCGAAGGAGCGGGTGCGGGCGCCGGCGTGCGCGGCCACATCGCGCACCTCCCGGAGCGGCAGGCCCCGCTCCGCCGCGACCGCCGCCGCCTTGAAGACGGGCAGGTCGCCGGCGATGCCGCGCCGCTTCCCCGCTTCTCCCGGGTCCGCGCTGGCCACGTCGTCGGTGACGGCGTACGTCAGGGCCGGGACCCCGTCGGCGGTGAGCCGTTCGGCGGCCTGGCCGAAGTGCAGGACGTCACCGGCGTAGTTGCCGTACATCAGCAGGACCCCGGCGCCGCCGTGCGCGGCGCGGGCGACCGAGCGGATCTGGGCGGCGGAGGGCGAGGCGAAGACGTTGCCGACCGCCGCGCCGTGCGCCAGGCCCCGGCCGACCAGGCCGGAGAAGGCCGGGTAGTGGCCCGAGCCGCCGCCGACGACCACGGAGACCTGTCCCCCGGGGGTGCCGCCGGCGCGGACGACGCCGCCGGTGACGGGCCGCACCCAGCGCCGGTGGGCGGCGGCGAAGCCTTCCAGGGCCTCGTCGGCGAAGGCGGCGGGGTCGTTGAACAGGCGGGTCATCGAAGGGCCTCCAGGGACTGGTGCTCGGGGTCGGGGGCCGGTTCGTCGGTGCGGTGGCGGGCGGCGAGCCGGACCATCAGGACGGCGGAGAGCAGCATGAAGAAGCCGACCAGGTAGAGCGGGACGTAGTAGTCGCCGGTCCAGTCCTTCAGCCAGCCGGTGATGTAGCTGGAGGCGAACCCGGCGATGTTGCCGGCCGTGTTGATCAGGGCGATGCCGGCCGCGGCGGCGGCACCGGTCAGGAACCGGGAGGGCACCGACCAGAAGACGGGCAGGGCGGCGAAGACGGCGCACGCGGTCACGGTGATCACGGCGACCGTGGCGGTGGGCGAACCCATGTAGAGGGCGACGGGGATGGTGACGCCGCCGACGACCGCCGGGCCGGCCACGTGCCAGGTGCGGGTGCCGTGCCGGGTGGCGTGCCGGGTCCAGAAGAACAGCGCGATCGCGGCGGGCAGGTACGGGATCGCGGTGATCCACGCCTTGTCCATCACGCTGAAGGTGGTGTCGTACTGCTCCTGGAAGCCGTTGATGATGGTCGGCAGGAAGAAGGCCAGGGCGTACAGGCCGTAGACGAAGCCGAAGTAGACGACGGCGAGGGTCCAGACACGGCCGCTGGTGAACGCCTTCTTGAGGTCGCCCTTGGCGTGCTGGTCGTCGTGACCGGTCTTCCGGGCGTTCTCGGCGGCCAGTTCCGCGGTCAGCCAGTCGCGCTCGGCGGGGGTCAGCCACTTGGCGTCGGCCGGCTTGTCGATCAGGTAGAACCAGGCGATGACGCCCAGCAGGATGGCCGGGACCGACACGAAGAGGAACATCACGCGCCAGCCCTCCAGGCCGAACAGTCCGTGATGGCCGATGAGCCAGCCCGCGAGCGGGGCGCCGAAGACCGTGGTCAGCGGCTGGGCCAGGTAGAACAGGCCGAGGATCCTGGTGCGGTGGCGGGAGGGCACCCACTGGCTCAGGAACAGGATGGCGCCGGGGAAGAACCCGGCCTCGGCGACACCGAGCAGGAAGCGCAGCGTGTACAGGCCGCCGCTGCTGTTCACCCAGGTGAAGAGCAGGGAGACGATGCCCCAGGTGACCATGATCCGGGCCAGCCAGCGGCGGGCTCCGAAGCGGTGCAGGGCCATGTTGCTCGGGACTTCCAGGACGATGTAGCCGAGGAAGAAGATCCCGGAGGCGAAACCGAACTGTGCGGCGGTCAGGGCCAGATCCTGGCCCATCCCGTTCGGCTCGGCGAACGAGACGGCCGTGCGGTCCAGATAGTTCACGAAGAACATCAGGGCCACGAACGGCACGAGGCGTACTGAGACCTTCTTGATGGCAGTTCTCTCGACTGCCGCGGCTGGCGCGTCGGCACCCATGGCGACTCCTCGGCTCGCCCGGACAGCTCCGTCCGGGATGGCTCACGCCGGTGGCGCCGCGAGGGCGGCCGACCGGATCGGACCTCACGCTATGCCGCCGAAACAAATTGGTCACCAATTTACCAGTGTGGCGACCGTCATAGATTTCCGAACGGCCCAACTCTTGACAAACCTCACCCATCCGGCCGATGAACCGGCTGGTCAGTGCGGGTACGCGCGCATCTGGTTGACTGGTGACCGTGACCAGTCAGCCCGATCAGCAGTCTCCGGACGCCGCGCCCGACCTGGCGCGGCTGCTGCGCCCCGTGGTGCGTGAGTCCTCCGTCAGCGAGGTCGCCAAGCGGCTCCTCGACCACCTCTCGGCCGGACACATCAGGCCCGGCACCCGGCTGCCCGCGGAACGCCAGCTCGCCGAGGCCCTCGGTGTGGCGCGCTCCAGCGTCCGCGGCGCGCTGTCCGCGCTGGACGTCCTCGGCATCATCGAGATCCGGCCCGGTTCCGGCTCCTACGTGCGCGAGGGCACCTCCGAGTTCCTGCCCCGGGCGATCAACTGGGGGCTGATGCTCGGCCAGCGCCGCACCCAGGACCTCGTCGAGGTGCGGACGTACATGGAGGGCGTCTCCGCCCGGCTGGCCGCCGAGCGGGCCACCGACGAGGACGTGGCCCTGCTGGAGGCCCATCTCGGGCACATGCGGGAGGCGGGCGGCGACGTCACGGCCTTCATCGACGCGGACATCGCCTTCCACCTGGAGTGCGCCCGGATCGCCCGCAACAGCGTGCTGAGCGACATCCTGCACAGCATCCGGGCGCTGCTCCAGGTGTGGATGGAGCGGGTCAGCGACATCGAGGGCACGGTCAGCGGCACCCTGTGCGAGCACGACGCGGTCCTGGAGGCGATCCGGGCCCGCGACCCGGAGGCCGCCGACCGGGCGATGGCGGAGCACATGCGGATGGCCAGCGCCCGGCTGCGTGCCTCGGTGGACGGCGCCGGCTGAGCCGTCCGGATCCGCCGCGCCGTATTCCGGGCAGGCGGCTCCTCCCGGGTCCCGGCATGCTGGGTGCCGGGGGATACCGGTGCGGCGGAAGGCGGGCAGGGTGGACTGGCGCGAGTTCGGGGAGCGCATGGCGCTGCTGGCGCGGGACCTGCTGGCACAGGAGTCGGTGGACGCCACCCTGGAGCGGATCACCCACGCGGCCACCGAACTGGTCGAGGGCTGCGACGCCGCCGGCATCCTCATCGTGCGCGACGGTGAGGTGCGGTCCGTCGCGCCGACCGACCAGGTGGTCGTCGACAGCGACCGGCTCCAGGAGCGCCTGGCACAGGGCCCCTGCTTCGACGTCGCCCGGTCCGCCGCCGCCGAGCGGGGCTTCCGGATCACCGACTTCCACGACGAGCCGGCGCACTGGCCCGACTACGTGGTGCGCGCCCGCGAGCTGGGCCTGGGCAGCATGATGGGCATCATGCTCTACACGGACGAGGAGGAGCTGGGCGCGCTCGACTTCTACTCCCGCCGCCGGGGCGCCTTCACCGAGGCCAGTGAGACCGCCGGCTGGCTGCTCGCCTCGCACGCGGCGGTGGCGTTCTCCAGCGCCCGGACGCACGCCCAGCTGGAGCAGGCCATCGGCACCCGGCACACCATCGGCGAGGCCATGGGCATCCTGATGGGCAGTCACCGGCTCACCGAGGAGCAGGCGTTCCAGGTGCTGCGCCGCTACTCCCAGGACCACAACGTGAAGCTGCGGGACGTCGCCCGGCGCGTCTGCGAGCTGGGCCGCCTGGACTGAGCGGGTGCCCCGCGCGGACGCGGGCGCGCGCGGCGGGCGGGCCACCGGGCTAGGTTGGTGCAGTCGGCCGCACCCCAGCGGCCCGCACACCGCGGTCCCTGCCCCCTACCGGCCCACACCCCTACGGCCCCACCCTCAGGGCCGCGCCCCGAGCCGCCTCGGACCCGCCTGGAGGAGCGCCCCTTCCGTGAACCGGTTCCTGCGCCCGTTCCACTCCCTGTGGGACCGGCTGGCCGCCACCGCCCTGGTCCGGCACGGCCGGGACCTGGAACTGATGCACCGGGCGATGGGCTTCGCCACGATCGCGCTGGTCACCCTGGCGCCGCTGCTCATCGTGGTCGCCGCCGCCGATCCGCTGGGCCGCGGGGGCTTCGCGGCGTGGCTGGCCGACGGCATGGGGCTGTCGGGGCGTTCCGCGCGGGTGCTGACGGAGATCATCAGCCCGCCGCGCGAGATCATCGGCACCACCAGCATCTGGGGCGGTCTGCTCCTGGGGGTGTTCGGGGTGTCCTTCGCGGCGAGCGTGCAGAACGGCTACGAGCGGATCTGGGGTCTGCCCTCCGGCCCCTGGCACCGGGTCTGGCGCCAACTGACCTGGGTGGTGGTGCTCACCGCGTACCTCTACCAGGAGGTGCAGACCCGGACCGGGCTGCACGGCACCGCGCGGATCGTGCTGTCGACGGTGACCGGCACGCTGTTCTTCTGGTGGGGGCAGCACTTCCTGCTGGGCAGCTCGGTGCGCTGGCGGGACCTGTTCCCGGGGGCGCTGGCCACGATGATCGGGCTGATCGGCCTGCGGGGCTTCTCCTACCTGGTGTTCACCCCGCTCATCCTCGACAACGCCATCAGCTACGGCACGGTCGGCACCGTGCTGGTGGTGGAGTCGTGGCTCATCGGGGTGGGGTTCGTGGTGTTCGGCGGGGCACTGGTCGGCCGCTGGTTCCACGAACACCACTGGCTGCCCCGGCGGGCCCGCAAAGCGGCCGCCGAGACCGACTGGTGACGCCCGCCGCCGCGACTCCGCCGCGACCACCGTGGCCACGGCGGCGCCCACCGCCCCCGCGACGGCGACGTCCACCACCAGCGGCAGAACCCGGCCGCCGGCCTCCCGGCCCTCCTCTGCCGCCCGCTCCAGGCCGTCGCGGCTCCGGCCGGCGTGGGCATCGGCCGGAGCCGGCGCGGCGGATGGCCCGGTCGGCGCTGCGGGCCGTGGACACCGCCGGGCCACGACGGCCGCGACGGGAACGGCGACCGCGACGGTCACGACGGGACCGGCGAGGGCCCGAGTGGCCGCGCCCGGCCCGGCCCCGTCCCGAACCGCTCAGCGGCCCGGCGGCGGCGCCGTGCTCGCCCGCTCCACCAGCCGGGTCGGCACCAGCGTCGTGCCCCGCTCCGGGGCGTCCTGGCGCATCTGGCGCAGCGCCGCCGCCACGCAGAGCCGGCCCACCTCGGCGAAGTCCTGGTGGACGGTGGTCAGCGGCGGCAGAAAGGCGCCGGCCTCAGGGATGTCGTCGAAGCCGATGACGCTCACGTCCTCCGGCACCCGCCGCCCGCTCTCGTGCAGGGCGCGCAGCAGGCCCAGCGCCATCTGGTCGTTGGCGACGAAGACGGCGGTGCACCCGTCGCGGCCCGCGAGGTCGAGGCCGGCCCGGTAGCCGGACTCGGCCGACCAGTCGCCCCGGACCGGCGGCGGCAGGGTGCGGCCCGCCTCGGTGAGGGTGGCCCGCCAGGCGTCCGCGCGGCGCTGGGCGGCGTAGGAGTCCTCGGGTCCGGCCAGGTGCCACACCGTCTCGTGGCCGAGGGCGAGCAGGTGCCGGACGGCGGCGCGGGTGCCGCCGGCCTGGTCGGTGTCCACGACCGTGTAGTGGTCCCCGGCGTCGGAGTCGACGACCACCACCTGCACGTACGGGGGCAGGGTGATGACGGCCGCGTCGAGCAGGTGGACCTCCATGATGACGATCACCGCGTCGACGGCCAGTTCCTCCAGCCGGGAGAAGGCGCCGCGCACCTCGTCCTGGGTGGGCAGCGCGACCGGCAGCAGGGTGACCGCGTACCCCTCCTGCGCGGCGGACTGCGCGATGGCCTCCAGCGTCCGGACGTTGCCGGTCGTGGACAGTGTGAAGGTGATCACTCCGATGGTGCGGAACTCGCCGCTCTTGAGGGCGCGGGCGGCGCTGTTGGGCCGGTAGCCGAGCTGCTCCATGGCCGCGCGCACCTGCCGCCGGGTCTCCTCGGTGACGCCGGCATAGCCGTTGGAGACCCGTGACACCGTCTGCGACGAGACCCCCGCCAGCCTTGCCACGTCCGCCATCGAGGCGTTCTGCGACCGGCCGGGGCGCCGGCGCCGTGGGGTCGTCGCGGGTGTCCCGGCGGGTCCCTTGGGTGCGGGCGTGCCCGCGTCGGCTCGCTCAGCGGTGTCCACTCGCCGTCCGCCGCCTTTCCTTGCTTTTCCGGGCGCTGCCCGGGATGTGGCCCGGGGGCCGCTTGACCGTCTTGACCGGAGCACGGTAGACATGCCGCCTACCGGATGTTCACGTAAACCTAACAACCCCAGCCCGTCTTCGCGCTGTGCGATGTTTACGTAAACATCGCGAGTTCACCAGTGAACCAGCAAGGAACGAGATGACGACGCTGCACCCCCCAGCGGCCACCCGGTCGCGTCCCGTACCGCCCGAGGCGCGACGGGACCGCCGCTCGTGGACGGGCTGGGGCTTCCTCGGCCCGTTCGTGGCCGTGTTCGCCCTGGTCTTCCTCGCGCCGATCGTGTACGCGATCTACCTGAGCCTCTTCCGCGAGCAGTTGATCGGCGGGAACACCTTCGTCGGCCTGGACAACTACCAGCAGGCGCTGCGGGACGACCGCTTCTGGGCCGCGCTGGGCCGCGTCTCGCTCTTCCTGGTCGTGCAGGTGCCGGTCATGCTGTGCCTCGCGCTCCTGGTCGCCCTGGCCCTGGACAGCGGGCGCCTCTACGGCCGGGACTTCTTCCGGGTCTCGATCTTCCTGCCGTACGCGGTGCCCGCCGTGGTCGCCACCCTGATGTGGTCGTTCATGTACGGCACCCGCTACGGCCTGGTCGGTGACATCAACGACGCCCTGGGCGTCTCCCTGCCCGACCCGCTCTCCGCCGACCTGATGCTGGCCTCCATCGGCAACATCGTCACGTGGGAGTTCATCGGCTACAACATGCTGATCTTCTACGCGGCGCTGCGGGTGATCCCCGACTCGCTGTACGAGGCGGCGCAGATCGACGGCGCGGGGCAGTGGCGGATCATCACCGCCATCAAGCTCCCGGCCATCCGGGGCGCCCTGGTGATCGCCACGATCTTCTCCATCATCGGCAGCTTCCAGCTGTTCAACGAGCCCAGCATCATGCGGCCGCTGGCGCGGAACGCCATCACCACCGACTACACGCCGAACTTCTACACGTACTCGCTGTCCTTCAACGGGCAGCAGCAGAACTACTCCGCGGCGGTCGCCATCATCATGGGGCTGATCACCATGGTCATCGCCTACGTCGTCCAGCTGCGCGGCACGCGCAAGGGAGTGTGAACCAGCGATGACCAGTCCCCTCGCCACCGCCCCGGGCCGCAACCACCCGCCCGTACAAGGACGTTCGCACGCCGCGCCGCCGCGGCTGCGCTCCCACCGCCGCCGGGCGCCGTCCACCAAGCCCCGCCGCAGCGTCCTGCTGACCGTCCTCACCGGCCTGGTGCTGCTCTACAGCCTGGTGCCGCTGCTGTGGCTGCTCATCAGCGCCACCAAGACCCAGCAGGGGCTGGCCGGTTCGTTCGGCCTGTGGTTCGACGACGACTTCGCCCTGTGGAGCAACATCGCCGACACCTTCACCTACGACGACGGCGTCTTCTCCCGCTGGCTGCTGAACACGCTGATGTACGTCGTCCTGGGCGCCGGCGGTGCCACCTTCCTCGCCGTGCTCGGCGGGTACGCGCTCGCCAAGTTCCAGTTCCCGGGCAAGAAGGCCGTGTTCGCCGTCGTCATCGGCGCGGTGGCGGTGCCCACCACGGCGCTGGCGGTGCCCACCTTCCTGATGTTCAGCAAGATGGGGCTCACCAACACCCCCTGGGCGGTGATCATCCCGTCACTGATTTCGCCGTTCGGTCTGTACCTGATGTGGGTGTTCGCCACCGAGGCCATTCCGACCGAACTGCTGGAAGCCGCCCGAATCGACGGCGCGAGCGAGGCCAGGACCTTCTTCCGAGTTGTACTCCCCTTGCTGGCTCCCGGTATTGTGACGGTCCTGCTGTTCACCATGGTCGCGACATGGAACAACTACTTCCTGCCGCTGATCATGATCAAGGATCCGGACTGGTACCCCCTGACCGTGGGCCTGAACGCCTGGAACGCCCAAGCCCAGACGGCCGGTGGCGAGGTGGTGTTCAACCTGGTCATCACCGGATCCCTGATCACCATCGTGCCCCTGGTCGCCGCTTTCCTGCTGCTCCAGAGGTACTGGCAGTCCGGGCTCGCCGCCGGGAGTGTCAAGGAGTGACGGCAGACTCCCCCCACCTCGTCCTCCCCCCACGCATGTTCCTCGTTCTGCACACCCCCGACAGGGCCGCACCGGCCACAAGGAAGTGGAAGCTCGACCATGCACAAGCACTCGCGCCTTCTGTTGCGCAGCATCGGACTCGTCTGCGCCCTCGCGCTGGGAGCCACCGCCTGCGGTGACTCCGACGACGGAGGATCGAGCGGGAAGGCGGTCTCCGAGGCGGACGTCAAGGCAGCCCTGAAGAAGGGCGGGGAGATCACCGTCTGGGCGTGGGAGCCCACCCTGAAGCAGGTGGCCGCCGATTTCCAGAAGGAGAACCCGAAGGTCAAGGTCAACCTCGTCAACGCGGGGACCAACGCCGACGAGTACACCGCCCTGTCGAACGCCATATCGGCGAAGAAGGGCGTCCCGGACGTCGCCCAGATCGAGTACTACGCCATCGGCCAGTACGCGCTCTCCAAGGGTCTGACCGACCTCAGCGCCTACGGCGCCGGCAAGCTCGCCGCGCACTACTCCCCCGGCCCGTGGTCGGCGGTCAAGGCGGGCACCGACAGCGTGTACGCGCTGCCGATGGACTCCGGTCCGATGGCGCTGTTCTACAACAAGAAGGTCTTCGACAAGTACGACATCGAGGTGCCCGGCACCTGGGACGAGTACGTCGAGGCCGCCCGCAAGCTGCACGAGGCCGACCCGAAGGCGTACATCACCGCCGACGCCGGTGACGCCGGCTTCACCACCAGCCTGCTGTGGCAGGCCGGTTCGCGCCCGTACTCGGTGGTCAACGGCACCAACGTGAAGGTCGACTTCTCCGACCAGGGGGCCACCACGTTCGCGAGCACCTGGCAGAAGCTCCTCGACGAGGACCTGGTCGCCCCCGTCAGCAGCTGGAGCGACGACTGGTTCAAGGGCCTCGGCGACGGCACCATCGCCACCCTGCCCATCGGCGCCTGGATGCCCGCCAACCTGGAGTCGGGCGCGAAGGAGGCGTCCGGGGACTGGCGCGTCGCCCCGCTGCCGCAGTGGAAGGAAGGCGGCAAGTCGAGCGCGGAGAACGGCGGCAGCTCGCTGGCCATGCCGGAGCTGGGCAAGAACGAGGCGCTGGCCTACGCGTTCATCGAGTACGCCAACTCCGGCAAGGGTGTGCAGACCCGGCTCGACGCGGGCGCCTTCCCGGCGACCACCGAGGACCTGCAGTCCTCGACGTTCCAGGAGACGAAGTTCCCGTATTTCGGCGGCCAGCAGGCCAACAAGATCTTCGCCGAGTCGGCCGCCGACGTCGCTGACGACTGGCAGTACCTGCCGTTCCAGGTGTACGCCAACTCGATCTTCAACGACACCGTCGGCAAGGCATACGTCTCCGACACCAAGCTGAGCGACGCCCTGAAGTCCTGGCAGGACGCGTCGGTGAAGTACGGCAAGGAGCAGGGCTTCACCGTCCAGTGACCCTGCGGTAGCACCACTCCCGGGGCGGCGCGGCGAGACCGCGCCGCCCCTTTGCACATCTGGAAGGACCGCCATGATCTCCACTCTCCTGTCGCGCCCCGGCGGCCCGGACGACGACCGGACCCCCCGGCTCCTCTTCGGCGCCGACTACAACCCCGAGCAGTGGCCGAGGGAGGTGTGGGAGGAGGACGTACGGCTGATGCGCGAGGCCGGCGTCAACGTCGTCTCGGTGGCGATCTTCTCCTGGGCCAGGCTGCAACCGGGGCCGGACCAGTGGGACTTCGGCTGGCTCGACGAGGTCATGGACCTGCTGCACGCGAACGGCGTCGGTGTCGACCTGGCCACCGCCACCGCCTCCCCGCCGCCGTGGCTCACCACCGCCCACCCGGAGATCCTCCCCGTCACCGACCGGGGCGAGACGGTGTGGCCCGGGGCACGGCAGCACTGGCGGCCCACCTCCCCCGTGTTCAGGGAACACGCCCTGCGCCTGGTGCGCGCGATGGCGGAGCGCTACGCGGCCCACCCGGCGCTGGTCGCCTGGCACGTCTCCAACGAGCTGGGCTGTCACAACGTCTACGACTACTCCGACGACGCGGCCCGCGCCTTCCGGCAGTGGCTGCGTGCCCGGTACACCACCCTGGACGCCCTCAACCACGCCTGGGGGACGGCGTTCTGGTCGCAGCGCTACACCGACTGGGAGCAGATCCTGCCGCCCCGCCTCGCGGGCTCGCACCCCAACCCGACGCAGCAGCTCGACTTCAAGCGGTTCTCGTCCGACGCGTTGAAGGACCATCTGCGGGCGGAGCGCGAGATCCTGCGGGAGATCACCCCGGACGTACCGGTCACCACCAACTTCATGGTGATGGGCGGCACCAAGGGCATGGACTACGCCGACTGGGCGCCCGAGATCGACTTCGTCTCCAACGACCACTACGTGCACCCCGGGCCGCAGGACCGCGACGAGCTGTCCTTCTCCGCCAACCTCACCAGCGGCATCGCCGGCGGGCGGCCGTGGTTCCTGATGGAGCACTCCACCAGCGCCGTGAACTGGCAGCCGGTGAACCTGGCCAAGCGGCCGGGCGAACTGGCCCGGGACGCGCTGCTGCACGTGGCGCACGGCGCCGACGCGGTCTGCTACTTCCAGTGGCGGCAGTCGGCGGCGGGCGCCGAGAAGTACCACTCGGCGATGGTCCCGCACGCCGGCGCGGACAGCGACCTGTTCCGCTCGGTGGCGGCGCTGGGGCGGACACTGGAGTCCCTGGCGCCGGTCGCGGGCAGCGAACGGGAGGCGGCCGAGGTCGGCATCATCTTCGACTGGGCGTCGTGGTGGGCGAGCGAGCAGGACTCGCACCCCACCTCGCTGCTCGACTACCGGCAGGAGGCCCTGGACTGGTACTCGGCGCTGCTCGCCCTCGGGGTGCGCGCCGACGTGGTCACCACCCGGGCCGACCTGAGCCGCCACAAGGTGCTGATCGCGCCGGTGCTGCACCTGGTCCCCGCCGAGCTGGCCAAGGACCTCACCCGCTTCGCCGAGCGGGGCGGCCACCTGGTCACCACCTACTTCTCCGGCATCGTGGACGAGAACGACCATGTGTGGCTGGGCGGCTACCCGGGAGCCCTGCGCGACGTGCTCGGCATCCGTGTCGAGGAGTTCGGCCCGCTGCTCGACGGTGAGAGCGTGGAGCTGGACGACGGCACGGCCGGCGGGCTGTGGACCGACCGGATCACCGTCACCGCCGAGGACACCGAGGTGCTCGCCCGCTACCGCACCGGTGACCACGCCGGACGCCCCGCGGTGACCCGGCGCCCGGTCGCCGAGGGCTCCGCCGCCTACGTCTCCACCCGGCTCGGTGTCACGGGGCTCACCGCCCTGCTGCCCCGTCTGCTCTCCCCGGCCGGGGTCGGCAGCGAGCTGCCCGCCGCCCTGCGCGGACGGGTCGAGGTGACCGTGCGCAGCGCACCCGGCGCCCGGTTCCTGTTCCTGGTCAACCGCACCGACGACACGGTGCCGGTGACCGGCCTGTCCGGCGAGCTGCTCACCGGCACCGCGGGCGACGACGGCCACCCGGTCCTCGGCCCCCGCGAGGTCGCGGTCCTGCGGCAGTCCGTCTAAGGCCTGTCGTTCGGACCAGGTCGCGGGGAATCGGCTGCGCCTTCCCCGCGCCGGTGAGCGGGGCCTGGTGCGTGCGGATGCGAGGCGGAGGAGGGAGCCGACGCGGAGCGTCGGCGAGTGACGACAACGCGGCAGGTGCGCGCACCAGGCCCCGCGTCCGCGGCGTGATCCGAACGACCGGCCCTGGCACGGCCGGCCCGCGCGCCCCTCGTCGCAGGGCGCGCGGGCCCCGCCGCTCGGCTGGCCGCCGCACCGCCGGATACGCCAACTCCCCTGGGGCGCCGGGGGGTCGGCGGTCGCAGTACGATGATCGCGAGGTGCGACACCGCGCGCCCCGGACGACGGAGCCTGCCATGACGACGGACAGTTCCCGGCTGGAGATCGACACCAGCAAGGCCCACCCCGCACGCGTCTACGACTGGCTGCTGGGCGGCAAGGACAACTATCCCGTCGACGAGGCGGTCGGCAGGACCCTGCCGCCGGAGGCGCACGACGCGGCCCGGCAGAACCGGGCGTTCATGAACCGTGCCGTCGCCCACCTCGCCGCCCAGGGCATCGACCAGTTCCTCGACATCGGCACGGGCATCCCCACCGAGCCCAACCTGCACCAGATCGTGCAGCGCACGGTGCCGACGGCCCGGGTGGTGTACGCCGACAACGACCCGATCGTGCTGCGGCACGCCGAGGCGCTGCTGGTGAGCCGCCCCGAGGGCGCCACGGACTACATCCAGGCCGATGTGCGCTCCCCGGAGGAGATCGTCCGGCACGCCCGGGGCATACTCGACTTCGACCGGCCGATCGCGCTGTCGCTGATCGCCCTAATGCACTTCGTCCCCGACGACCAGGACGCCCACGGCATCGTGCGGCGGCTGGTGGAGACCCTGCCGTCCGGCAGCCACCTGGTGCTCTCGCACGCGGCGATCGACCTCTTCCCCGAGCTGGCCGAGCAGGTCATCGAGCAGTACGCGAAGGGCGGCATCCGTCTCGGCTTCCGTACCCGCGCCGAGGTCGCCCGCTTCTTCGACGGCCTCGAACTGCTCCCGCCGGGTCTGGTCACGGCCACCGAGTGGGCCGGCCCGGGGCAGGAGCGCCCCGAGCCGGAGGAGAGCGGTATCTACGCGGCGGTCGCACGCATCCCCTGACCGCCGCCGGCCGCCGGGCCGTCAGCGCCGGCGGCCGCGCGCCGCCCAGCCGCTGCCGATGCCCGCGACGTGCAGGGCCAGCAGGGCCAGCCCGACGAGCATGAAGTTGACCGACGTGAAGATGTCGTTGGTCGCGATGTCCGCCGCGTTGATCAGAAAGGCGATGAGGAACAGAACCGCTGCGACGATGGCGAGCACGGGGGCCTCCTGGGGTGATGCGACGCCGGTCGGCGCCGTGTCACCCGTATGCCCCCGGCGGGGACCGGAACACGGGGACATACGGCACCGGTGCCGGTGCCCGTACAGTGGGATGACGGCCCTTATGCGGACATACCTCACGCCCCGGAGTACCGATGCACGACCCGTCCCTTCCCCCGGACGACGGCTCCGGCGCGCTGTTCGGGCTCGACGCCCTCGTGGACGCCCGCGAGGAGGGCCCGTCCTTCCGTGACTCCCCCGCGGCCCGCCGCATGCTGCCCGTGCGGGAGATCCACGCCGAGCCCGCGGCGGCTGCCTCTCCGCGCGGCCGGCAGATCCTCGCGCGCTTCCCCGGCGCCCGGCTGATCGAGGTCGGCTCCCACTGGCGCATCCCCGGCCTGCACGGCAACGAGGGCAAGGTCGAGCGCTGGGTCCGGGTCAAGGGCGAGACACTGGTGCTCGGCGAACGCAAGACGCTCACCACCCGGCCCAACGGCCGCTCCGCCGACTGGATCGCGCCGGGCGCCTCCAACGGCTGCGCGATGGCCTGCGCCTACTGCTACGTCCCCCGGCGCAAGGGGTACGCCAACCCGGTCACCGTCTTCACCAACATCGACCGGATCATCGCCCACGTCGGCCGGCACATCGCCCGCCAGGGCCCGAAGCCGGAGCCGAACCAGTGCGACCCCGAGGCGTGGGTGTACGACATCGGCGAGAACGGCGACTGCTCGGTGGACGCCCTGATCAGCGACAACACCGCGGACCTGGTGCACGCCTTCCGGCGCTGGCCGGCCGCGAAGGCGTCGTTCGCGACCAAGTTCGTCAACCCCGACCTGCTCGCCCTCGACCCGCGCGGCCGGACCCGGGTCCGCTTCTCGGTGATGCCGCCGGAGGACTCCCGGCTGCTGGACCTGCGCACCTCCCCGGTGGCCGAGCGGATCGCCGCCGCGGCGGACTTCCTGGACGCCGGGTACGAGGTGCACTTCAACCTCTCCCCCGTGGTCGTCCGGCCCGGCTGGCGGGAGGCCTGGGCGGAGCTGCTGACCCACCTCGACGACGTCCTGCCGGCCCGGGTGAAGGAGCAGGCCGCAGCCGAGGTGATCATGCTGACGCACAACCGGGAGCTGCACGAGGTGAACCTCGGCTGGCACCCGCGCGGCGAGGAGGTGCTGTGGCGTCCGGACCTCCAGCAGGCCAAGCGCTCCGAGAACGGGGCGCTCAACGTCCGCTACCGCAACCAGGTCAAGGCGGAGGCGGTGGGGGCCCTGCGGGACCTGATCACCGCCCGCGCCCCCTGGCTGCGGGTGCGCTACGCGTTCTGAGGCGGGGGCGCCGGATGCCTCACTTCAGCGCGTCGGCGAACATCGGGACGACCTTGTCCAGTGCGTAGCCGACCGACTGCACCGAGTTGGTGGCGAAGGCGGTGCTGATGTTCTTGTCGGTGAAGACGATGTCGTGGCCCGCCTTCACCGCCGGCAGCGACTTGTAGAGCGCGTCGCCGGAGATCCTGGCCGCGTCGATGCCGATGGGCGCCATGACCACGAGGTCGGCGTCGAGCATCTGGAGGTTCTCCTCGGAGACGGTCACCGAGAAGCCCTCGCCGGCCTCCGCCTCGACCTTCGGGTTGTTCTCGAAGCCGAGCTGCTCGACGAAGCCGACCCGGTCGGTGCCGCGGACGTAGGCGCCCCAGCCGTTGGAGGTGCGGGAGCCGACCGTGATCGTCTTGCCCTTGAACTCGGGGTGTTCCTTCGCGGCGGCGGTGAACTCGGCCTCGGTGTCGGCGATGAGCTTCTCGCCCTTGTCGGCGAGGCCGAGCGCCTGGGAGATCATCTCGGTCTGCTTCTTCCAGCCGATCTTGTACTGCTCGCCGCCCTTCGGCACACCGATGGTCGGGGCGATCTTGCTGAGGGTGTCGTAGCGGGTCCGGTCACCGCTGGACTTGGTGTCGAGGATCAGGTCCGGCTTGAGCGCGGCGATCTTCTCGTACTCGGGTTCCAGGGTGCCGATCTTCTGGGGGCTCTTGTCGTACTCGCCCTCGGCCCAGGGGCCGACGCCGTCGCCGCCGAAGGCGAGCCAGTCGCTCTGGCCGACGGGCTGCACGCCGAGGGCGAGGGCGGTCTCGGCGTCGCCCCAGCCCAGCGCGACGACTCTCTTGGGCTGCTCGTCGACGGTGACGGTGCCGAACTTGGTGGCGACCTCGGCCGGGAAGGCACCGGCGGACGCCTTCGCCGAGGCGTCGGAGGAGGAGGCGGAGTCGTCCGCGGAGGAGCCGCCGCCGCAGGCGGTCAGGGCGCCGGCGAGGGAGAGGACGAGTGCCGGGGCGACCAGGCGCCGGGGGCGCCGGCGGGAGGGGGAGCTGAGGGACATGAGGGGGTTCCTTCTGTGCGGTTCACGGGGAGGGGACGTGGTGGCGGCCGAGGGGGACCACCATGGGGGTGCCGGACGCGGGGTCCGGGACCACCGTCGAGCGCAGCCCGAACACCTCGCGCACCAGGGACTCGGTGACGATGTCGGCGGGCGCGCCCTCGGCGACGACGCGGCCGGCCTTCATGGCGATCAGGTGATCGGCGTAGCGGCAGGCCAGGTTGAGGTCGTGCAGGACGACGGCGAGGGTGACGCCGCGGTCCCGGTTGAGGTCGGTGAGGAGGTCGAGGACGTCCAGCTGGTGGCTGATGTCGAGGTAGGTGGTGGGTTCGTCGAGCAGGAGGATGTCGGTCTCCTGGGCGAGGGCCATGGCGATCCACACGCGCTGGCGCTGGCCGCCGGAGAGTTCGTCCACGGACCGGTCGGCCAGGTCCATGACGTCGGTGGCGAGCATCGCCGCGGCGACGCCCTCGCTGTCGGCGGCGGTCCAGCGGCGGAACCAGCCCTGGTGCGGGTAGCGGCCCCGGCCGACGAGGTCGGCGACGGTGATGGCGTCCGGGGCGACCGGGCTCTGCGGGAGCATGCCGAGGGTGGCGGCGACCTGCCGGGGCGGGGTGCGGTGGATGTCCTTGCCGTCCAGCAGCACGGCGCCGGCGGTCGGGGCGAGCAGCCGGGCCATGGCGCGCAGCAGCGTCGACTTGCCGCAGGCGTTCGGGCCGACGACGACGGTGACCCGGCCGGGCGGCAGGTCGACGTCGAGACCGGAGATGATCTCGCGCTCCCCGTAGCCGAGACCGAGGCCGCGGGTCTGAAGGGTGTGCTGGGACGGCACCGGAGTTCTCCTACGTCGACGGGAAAGGGGGACGGCGGGTTTCTTCGCGGGGCGCGGTCAGCCGCCGCGCCCGGCCCGGCCCGCGCGGGCGAGCAGCCAGAGCAGGTACGGCGCCCCGATGACGCTGGTGACCACGCCCACCGGCAGCTGGGTGCCGGGCAGCAGGTGCTGGGCGGCGAAGTCGGCGAGGCAGACCAGGGCGGCGCCGGTCAGCGCGGACGGCAGCAGCGCGGCGCCCTGGCCGGGGACCAGGCGGCGGGCGATGGGCGGGCAGACGAAGGCGACGAACCCGATGGGCCCGGCCGCGGCGGTGGCGACGCCGACCAGCGCGGTGGCGCTCGCCAGCAGGGCGAGCCGACCGCGCTCGACGCGGACCCCGAGGCCGCCGGCCGCGTCGTCGCCGAGCTGGAGCGGCGCCAGGTACCGGGAGGCGGCCAGGGTGAGCGGCACGAGGACGGCCGCGCAGCCGAGCAGTGGCCGGAACTGGTCCCAGGAGCGGCCGTTGAGGCTGCCGGTCAGCCAGACGAAGGCGTTCGCGGCCTCGGTGACCTCCGCGCGGGTCATCAGATAGGAGCGCAGGCTGATCAGTCCGGTGCCGACGCCGATGCCGATGAGCACGAACCGGCTGCCGCTGACGCCGTCGCGCCAGGCCAGCAGGTAGATGAGGGTGCCCGCGAGGAGCGCGCCGACCAGCGCGCTGCCCGACATGGCCAGTCCGCTCAGGCCGAACGCCATGGAGGCGAGCACCGCGCCCGCGCTCGCCCCGGAGCTGACGCCGATGACGTCGGGGCTGGCCAGGGGGTTGCGCAGCAGGGACTGGAAGACGGCACCTGACAGGCCGAAGCAGAGGCCGACGAGGAGGGCGAGCAGCGCGCGGGGCAGCCGCAGTTCACCGACGATGAACCAGGTGCCGGCGTCCGCGCGGCCGGTGAGGACGGCCAGCACGTCCGCGAGGGGGACGTCGATGTCGCCGACGGTCAGCGAGAGCACCAGCGCGCCCAGCGCGGCGAGGGCCAGGCCGGCGCAGACGGCGGCGAAGCGGGCCCTGCGCGCGCGCCGGAGCCGGCCGATCGCGGCGGCGGCCCCGGCGGGCGCCGGGACACCGCTCAGGGAGGTGCTCACAGCGTCTCCTTACCGCGCCGGCGGACCAGCAGGATGAACGGGACACAGCCCACGGCGGCGGTCACGACCCCGACCTGGACCTCGCCGGGCGGCGCGATCACCCGGCCGACGACGTCCGCGACCAGCAGCAGCACGGGCGCGAGCAGGGCGCTGTAGGGCAGCACCCAGCGGTGGTCGGGGCCGGTGAACATCCGTACCGCGTGCGGCACGGCGAGGCCGACGAAGCCGAGGGGTCCGGCGATGGCGGTCGCGGCCCCGCAGAGCAGGACGGTGCTCACGGCGCCGAGGGCGCGGGCGACGCCGACCCGCTGGCCGAGGGCGCGGGCGAGGTCGTCGCCGAGCGCGAGGCCGTTGAGCCGGGGTCCCAGGCCGAGCGCCAGCACGCCGCCCACCACGATGAACGGCGCCGCCTGGAGGACGACGTCGAGGTCACGGCCGTCGAGGGCGCCGACCTGCCAGAACCGGTACTGGTCGTAGGCCTGGCTGTCGGTGAGCAGCATGGTGTCGGTGAGGGAGATCAGCAGCCCGGTGGCGGCGGCCCCGGCGAGGGCGAGTTTGACCGGTGTGGCGCCCTCGCGGCCGAGCCCGGCGACCCCGTAGACGAGGAGGGCGGCGAGGCAGGCGCCGAGGAAGCCGAACCAGATGTACTGCTCGGGCGCGGTCAGTGACAGCACGCTCATCGCGAAGACGACGGCGACGGACGCGCCGGCGTTCACGCCGAGGAGTCCGGGATCGGCGAGCGGGTTGCGGGTGACGCCCTGCATCACGGCGCCGGCGAGGCCGAGGGCGGCGCCGGCCAGCAGTCCGGCGAGGGTGCGCGGGACCCGTACCTCCTGCACGACGAGCTGGGCGCGGACCGAGCGGTCCGGGTCGAAGACGCCCTGGACGACATCGCGCAGGGGGACGTGACCCGACCCCACGGCCAGGCTGAGGACGAGGGCGGCGAGCAGCAGGACGGCGAGCAGGCAGAGCCCGGCGGCGAGGGCGGCGCCGCCGTGCCGGCGGGCGAGGACCGCCCGCGCCCCCTCGTCGGCCCGGGGCCGGACGGCTGGCGGAGCGTTCACCGGAGGAGGGTCCGGAGGGAAGGGACTGAGGTCATGGCGGGTCGGGTCCTCGAAGGGCGTGCTGAACGGGCCCGGAAAGGGCCGCGCGCACCGGAGGGGGCACCTCCGGATCGATAAGTAAGGCGAACCTAACATCAGATATCGTTTCACACGCAACTACCCGTCGTACGACGCACCCTGGGAGCCGGCCTTGCCGCTTACGATCGACACCGCCGGCGACCGGCCGGACACCGGCACGGAAGCGGGCTGGACCGAGCTGACCTCGGCCGCCGAGCTGCGGGAACTGCTCGGTGAGCCCTGGCCGCTGGTCATCGACAAGGTCCACGGCCGGCTGACGGAGGAGGACCAGGAGATCCTGGCCCGCTCGTCGTTCTGCCTGCTGGGCACCTCCGACGCCGACGGCAACTGCGACGTCTCCCCGCGCGGGGACGCGCCCGGTTTCACCCATGTCCTCGGACCCGGCCGGATCGCGCTGCCGGACCGGCCGGGGAACCGGCGCGGGGACAGCTTCCACAACATTCTGGCCAACCCCCGCGCCGGGCTGCTGTACCTGATACCGGGCGGCAAGCAGGTGCTGCGGATCAACGGCCGGGCCCGCATCCTGACCGACGCGCCGTTCTTCGACGCGATGGCCCAGGGCGGGAAGCGGCCCGCGCTGGCGATCGTGCTGGACATCGACGAGATCTACCTGCACTGCCCGGCGTCGCTGAACCGCGCGGGACTGTGGAAGCCGGAGTCCTGGCAGGCCGGTTGAGCACCCCCGGGGACCGACGGCACCCCGGCACTACCAGCACTTTTTAGGTTAGGCTAACCTTCGCCTCGTGAGATCTGGTGAAGAAGTGGCCGAAACCGTGCGGCTGCGCGGCCATGAGCTGACGGCCACGGACGTGACCGTCGCCTACGACGGCGTCGACGTCGTCCACGGCGCGTCGGTCGGCCTCCGGCCCGGCGAGGTGACCGTCCTGGTCGGTCCGAACGGCAGCGGCAAATCCACGCTGCTGCGCACGATCGCCCGGTTGCAGCGCCCGCGCACCGCCACCGTGCGGATCGACGGCGACACCGACGGCCTGGCCCTGACGTCCCGTGAGTTCTCGCGGTACGTGGCGCTGCTGACCCAGGGCCGGCCCACCCCGGGCGGTCTGACGGTGCGGGACGTGGTCGAGTTCGGCCGCTACCCGTACCGGGGGCGCTGGGGCCGGGCGGACCCGGACGGCCCGGCCGCCGTCGACCGGGCGCTGGCCCTGACCGGGGTGACGGAGCTGGCCGGACGCGGCGCCGACCACCTCTCCGGCGGGCAGTTGCAGCGGGTCTGGCTCGCGAGCTGTCTCGCCCAGGAGACCGGCGTCCTGCTGCTGGACGAACCGACCACCTACCTCGACCTGCGCTACCAGGTCGAACTCCTCGATCTCATCCGCGACCTGGCCGACGACCACGGCATCGCCGTCGGCGTCGTCCTGCACGACCTCGACCAGGCGGCGGCCGTCGCCGACCGGGTCACCCTGCTCGAAGCGGGCCGGATCGTCGCCGACGGTCCACCCGAGGACGTCCTGACCCCCGAGCGGCTCACCGCCGTCTACGGCATCCGCATCGAGGTCGACACCGACCCCCTCACCGGCCGGCTGCGCACCCGCCCGATCGGCCGCCACCACACCCGACGTGAAAGGCTCGGCACCACCTCATGAGACGCGCTCTCCTCACCGCGGCCGCCACCACCGCCGCGGCGCTCACCCTCGCCGCCTGCGGCTCCACCGAGCCGGCCGCCGACAGCGGCTCCGAGAAGTCCTCCGAGGCCATCACCCTCACGGACGGCACGGGCGCGAAGGTGAAGCTCGACGGCCCGGCCACCAAGGTCGTCGCCACCGAGTGGAACGTCGTCGAGAGCCTCGTCTCGCTCGGCGTGAAGCCGGCCGGCGTCGCCGACGTCAAGGGCTACACGACGTGGGACACGTCGGCCCCGCTGACCAACTCCCCCAAGGACATCGGCACCCGCGGCGAGCCGAGCACCGACACCGTCGCCGCGATCGCGCCGGACCTCATCGTCGCCACCACCGACCTGCCGGCCTCCGCCGTCAAGCAGCTCAAGAAGATCGCCCCGGTGCTCTCGGTGAAGTCCGCCGACGGCACCGGCCAGATCGACCAGATGCTGGCGAACGTCGACCTCATCGCGAAGGCCACCGGCACCACCGACCAGGCCGAGTCGGTCCGCGAGGACTTCGAGGCGAAGGTCGCCGAGGGCAAGAAGGCCCTCGCCGGCGCCGGCCTGGCCGGCGCCGACTACGCCTTCGCGGACGGCTACGTCGCCTCCAACCAGGTGACCGTCCGCCCGTACACCGCCACCTCCCTCATCGGCGAGGTCAGCGAGGCGATCGGCCTGAAGAACGCCTGGACCGTCAAGGGTGACGCCGCGTACGGCCTCGGCTCGACCGACGTCGAGGGCCTGACCGGCCTGCCCGACGACACGCACTTCGCGTACATCGGCAACGACGAGGACGAGAGCGCCACGCCGTTCGCCGGGGCGCTGGCCAAGAACTCGGTGTGGAAGTCCCTGCCGTTCGTGAAGTCCGGCACCGTGCACCGGCTGGACGACGGCATCTGGATGTTCGGCGGACCCGCTTCGATGTCGGCGTACATCGACTCCGTCGTCGCCGCGCTGACGAAGTAGCGAGGCCATGGCCGTCACCGCCACGAAACCCGCCACCCGCCCGTCGGCGGCGCCCATGTCCCGGCCGGGCGCGGCCGCGGTGACGGCCGCACTCGTCGTCCTGGTCGCCGCGCTGGCCGTCTGGGACGTCACCCAGGGCACCGCGGACGTCGGTCCGGGCGCGGTCTGGAAGGCCCTGGTCGGGCAGGCCGACCCGTCCGACGCCTCGGTCGTGATCGCCTCGCGGCTGCCCCGGGCCGCCGCGGGACT
This sequence comes from Streptomyces daghestanicus, assembly GCF_020521275.1. Lineage (NCBI taxonomy): Bacteria > Bacillati > Actinomycetota > Actinomycetes > Kitasatosporales > Streptomycetaceae > Streptomyces > Streptomyces daghestanicus. Next base: position 410,991 of record NZ_BNDX01000007.1, read on the forward strand.
GCTCGTGGGCGCCGCCCTCGGCGTCGCCGGCGGCGTCCTCCAGGCCGTCAGCCGCAATGTCCTGGCCTCCCCCGACACCCTGGCCGTGAACGCCGGTTCCTATCTGGCGCTCGGGGTGGCCGGGGCCACCGGCCTGTCGCTGCCGCTGTTCGCCTCCGCCGGCGTCGCCTTCGCCGGCGGACTGGCGGCGGCGGCCGTCGTCCTCGGCCTGTCCGGGCTCGGCACCGGCACCGTCCGGCTGGTGCTGGCCGGCACCGCGCTGATGCTGGGCCTCAACTCCCTCACCCAGGGACTGCTGCTGCTCTTCCCCGAGCGCACCGAGGGCCTCTTCCAGTGGAACGAGGGCAGCATCAGCCAGAACGGCTTCGACGGCGTGCTGCAGACGCTGCCCGTCGTCGTGATCGGCCTGGCCGGGCTGCTGCTGACGGCCCGGCGGATCGACGCGCTCGCCCTCGGCGACGACGCCGCGCGCGGTCTGGGCGTGCCGGTGCGGGCCACCCGCGTCACGGTCGTGGTGCTGGCCGCGCTGCTCTCCGCGGCGGCGGTCACCCTCGCCGGGCCGATCGGCTTCGTCGGCCTGTGCGCGCCCGCGCTGGTGCGGCCGCTGTCCCGCCGCTTCCGGGGCTTCGCGCGCTCGCGCGGCAGCCTGCCCGCCGCCGCGCTGACCGGCGCGGCGCTGGTGCTCGGCTCGGACGTGCTGCTGCGGGCGCTGCTGCCGCGGGACGTGTCGGTGGCGGTGCCCACGGGCACGGTCACCAGCCTGGTCGGCGCCGTGTTCCTGGTCGGGATGGCGATCCGGCTGCGGGACACCTCCGGTGCCGGTGCGCCGGACCGGCTGCGCGTCCCGAGCCGGGCGGCGTTCCTCGCCACGGTCGCCGTCCTCGTCGTCGTCCTCGCCGGCGTCACGGTCGCGGGTGTGCTGGTCGGCGACAGCACCCTGCTCCTCGGCGATGTCTCGAACTGGCTCCAGGGGCGGGCCGGGCGGGCCGTCTCCTTCGTGCTGGACACCCGGGTGCCGCGGGTCCTGGCGGCGCTCGCGGCCGGTGCCGCCCTCGCCCTGTCGGGCACGCTGGTGCAGGCCGTCACCCGCAACCCGCTGGCCGACCCCAGCGTCCTGGGCGTCTCCGGCGGTGCGGCGCTCGGCGCCGTCCTGCTGGTGACGACCGTGCCCACGGCCGGCGGCTGGGGCATCGCCGGGGCGGCGTTCGCGGGGGCCGGGGTCACCGCGGTGGTCGTCTTCGGGCTCGCCGCGCGCGGCGGGTTCCGGCAGAACCGGCTGGTCCTGGTCGGCATCGGTGTCGCCTCGGGGACGACGGCGGTGATCAGCCTGCTGATCGTGCTCACCGACCCGTTCAACGCGACCAAGGCGCTGACCTGGCTGTCGGGTTCGACCTACGGCCGTTCCCTGCCGGACGTGGTGCCGGTGGCGCTGGTCCTGGTGGCCGGCCTGGTGTTCGCCGTGGTCCGGCGCACCGAGCTGGACCTGGTGTCGCTGGACGAGGACACCCCGCGGCTGCTCGGCCTGCGGCTGGCGCCGGGACGGCTGGGCTTCCTCGTGGTGGGCGTCCTGCTCAGCGCGACCGCCGTGGCCTGCGCGGGCACCATCGGCTTCGTCGGCCTGGTCGCCCCGCACGCGGCCCGCGCCCTGGTGGGGCGCCGGCACGTGCGGGTGGTGCCGGTGGCGGTCCTGCTGGGCGCCGCCCTGGTCGGCACGGCCGATCTGCTGGGGCGCACGGTGATCGCGCCGGCCCAGCTCGGTGCCGGCCTGATGACGGCGGTCATCGGCACGCCGTACTTCCTCTACCTGCTGGTCCGCAGCCGCCGCTGAGGCACGGGCGCCTGGGGCACGGGCGCCGGGGGCGCGGGCACCCCGGCGCCCGGGGCGCGTCCCCCGCGCGTTATTAGAAGCGGAGTCAAGTTACTGAACCGTAATAAGCCGGGTGCTACCCACGGTAACCCCGAGCCCGGTACGGTCCGGTCGTCCCGTCAGCAGCAGCGCGAGCACCATCGCCAGGAGGTTCGCCATGCCCGCACGCCCCGCACGTCCCGCCCTGCTCGCCGCGTCGATCGCCGCCGCCCTCGCCCTGGGCGCCCAGGCCGTACCGGCCGCCGCGGCCGGCGACGCGGCCTCCGTGATCTCCCGCGGCGTGGAGATACCCGCCTTCTACACCCCGCCGTCCACGCTCCCCGAGGCCGACGGCACGCTGGTGCGCAGCGAGCCGCTGAAGCTGGCCCTCAGCCTGCCCAGCATCGGCGGCCCGCTGCCCGGCCGGGCGACCCGGCTGATGTACAAGTCCACGGACGCGGGCGGCGGCCCGGTCGCCGTGACCGGCGCCTACATCGAGCCGACCGCCACCTGGCGCGGCGGCGGACCGCGCCCGCTGGTCGTCGTCGCCCCCGGCACCATGGGCCAGGGCGACCAGTGCGCCGCCTCGCTGGGCCTGGAGCACCCCCTGCGCCTCAACGGCGAGACGGTCTCGGTCGGCTACGAGGACCTGTCCGTCTACCGCCTGCTGGCCCGCGGCGTCGCGGTCGTCGTCACCGACTACGCCGGTCTCGGCGCCACCGACCGGCTGCACACCTACGTCAACCGCGTCGACGAGGGGCACGCGGTGCTGGACGCCGTACGGGCCGCCCGGTCCCTGGAGAGCGCGTCCGTCACCGCCGAGTCCCCGGTGGGGCTGTTCGGCTACAGCCAGGGCGGCGGGGCGACGGCCGCCGCCGCCGAACTCCAGCCCTCCTACGCCCCCGACGTCAAGCTGTCCGGCACCTACTCGGGTGCCGCGCCCGCCGACCTCACCGAGGTCACCGAGGCGATCGACGGCAGCGACCTCGCGGGAGCGCTCGGCTGGTCCCTCAACGGGTTCCTGCAGACCGAGCCGGCACTGCGGCCCATCGCGGACAAGTACGTCAACCAGAAGGGCCGGGAGGCGCTGGCGGACCTGTCGACGATGTGCGTCGGCGACGCCCTGTTCGGCTACGCCTTCGCCCGGAGTTCGGCCTGGACCACCACCGGGCAGTCGCTCGGCGACATCATCCGCGCCGAACCCGCGCTCCAGGAGTTCCTGGCCGAGCAGCGCATCGGCCGCCTGAAGCCGGCCGGCCCGGTCCGGGTGGCGACCGGCACCAGCGACAACCTGGTCCCGCACCGCCAGAGCCGCGAGATGGCGGCCGACTGGTGCGCCCTGGGCGGACAGGTCGACTACGAGCCGGTGCTGCTCCCGAACGTCGGCGACAAGCTGGTCAACCACTTCGGGGCGCTCCTCGCCGACCAGGGCGAGGCCATCTCCTGGCTCACCGACCGGCTCGCGGGCAAGCCCGCCGCCTCGGACTGCCGGACCCTGCCGCTCCAGCCCTGACCCGGAGCACGACACGGCGAGAGCCGGTGGCCGTGGCGGCCACCGGCTCTCGCCGTGAGCGGGGTCACTTGGTGGTGAGCATGCCCTCCCGCAGCCGCGCCAGCGTGCGCGACAGCAGCCGGGAGACGTGCATCTGCGAGACGCCGAGGCGCTCACCGATCTGCGCCTGGGTCATCTCCTCCACGAACCGCATGTGGATGATCTGGCGGTCGCGCTCGCCGAGTTCCGCGATGAGCGGGGCCAGCGCGTGGAAGTCCTCGACCAGTTCGAGGGCCGTGTCCTCGGTGCCGATGAAGTCGGCCAGCACGGTCTCGCCGTCCTCGCTGCCGCCGAGGGCCGCGTCCAGCGAGGAGGAGTTGTAGCCGTTGGCGGCGAGCCGCGCCTCCACGACCTCGTCCTCCGTCAGGCTCATCAGCTCGGCCAGCTCCTTGACCGTGGGCGTGCGGCCCAGCCGGCTGCGCAGCTCGTCGGTGGCCTTGGCCAGCTCGACCCGGGCCTCCTGGAGCCGGCGCGGCACGTGCACGGCCCAGGACGTGTCGCGGAAGAAGCGCTTGATCTCGCCGACGATGTACGGCACGGCGAAGGAGGTGAACTCGACCTCACGGGTCAGCTCGAACCGGTCGATCGCCTTGATCAGGCCGATCATGCCGACCTGGACGATGTCCTCGCGCTCCTCCGGGCCCCGGCTGCGGAAGCGGGACGCGGCGTAGCGCACCAGGGACATGTTCATCTCGATCAGGGTGTTGCGGGCGTACTGGTATTCGGGCGTGCCCTCCTCCAGCACCGCGAGCTGGTCGAAGAACAGCCGCGACAGCTCCCGGGCGTCCTTCGGTGCCACCTTCGACGGGTCGGCGACCTGGGGCAGCCGGACCGCTTCTCCCTCGACGTCCGTCTTCCGCGTCGTCATCGCCGCCGTCATCACGCGCCCTCCCGAGTCATTCGTATGCGTACCGGCCCTGTGGGGCCGACAACAGAGCGCGTACCCGGCCTTCACTCGAACACGCCTGTTTCTTTTCACCGATTTGGAACGCGTCCGCCGGAGGACGCCCGGGCGCCCTCCGTCCGGCCCCGGGCCCCGGCCGGAGGGCCGGTGGCGCCGGTGCGCGGAGTGGCGCTTGCCGGAAGGCAAGGCCCGCTGGAACCCACAAGCGGCATACCTCATCTTTCTCTATGAACCGGACAATCCTCCTCGCGGCAGACCTGTCAGGCAGCCGGTGTGAGCGGGCGCGGACCCGGGCAGCAGCCACGGCGTGCGCCGGACGATCAGTGCGGCACAGAATTCGCGTAGGCAAAAGCCGGGACGGAACAGGAAGGCGACAGCGTGGTGGACGCCGAGCCCGACGGCGGGTCGGGACCTCTGGGGCGGATGAAGATGCAGAAAGCGGTCGCGAACATGCCGGGGCAGGTCCGGGAGGAACTGACCCGCCGGCTGCGCCGGAACGAGGGGGCGTTCCGCGAGGAGGACGTCCAGGTCGTCGAGCGTCCCCTGCTGAAGCGGGCGGTCGGCGCCTCCGCGCTCGGCAACTGCATGGAGTGGTTCGACTTCGGCGTCTACAGCTATCTCGCCGCCACCGTCGGCAAGGTCTTCTTCCCCGGCGCCTCCCCGGGCGCCCAGCTGATCTCCTCGTTCGCCACCTTCGCGGCGGCGTTCGTGGTCCGGCCGCTGGGCGGCCTGGTGTTCGGTCCGCTCGGCGACCGCATCGGCCGGCAGAAGGTGCTCGCCACCACCATGATCATGATGGCGGCCGGCACCTTCTGCATCGGTCTGATCCCGAGCTACGACACCATCGGCATCGCCGCCCCGGTCCTGCTGCTGCTCGCCCGGATGGTCCAGGGCTTCTCCACCGGCGGCGAGTACGGCGGCGCCACCACCTTCGTCGCCGAGTACTCCCCCGACCGCCGGCGCGGCTTCCTCTCCAGCTGGCTCGACTTCGGCACCTTCGTCGGCTACGCCCTGGGCTCGGCGCTGGTGACGGTGCTGAACCTCGCCCTGAGCGACGACCAGATGCTCTCCTGGGGCTGGCGGCTGCCCTTCCTGATCGCCGGTCCGCTGGGCGTGATCGGGCTGTACATGCGGCTGAAGCTGGAGGAGTCCCCCGCCTTCCAGCAGCAGCTCGACGAACACGAGAAGCACATGGCCCAGGAGTCGGCCGGCAGTGAGCTGCGGACGATCGTGAGGAAGTACTGGCGGCCGCTGCTGATCTGCATGGGCCTGGTACTGCTGTACAACGTCACCAACTACATGGTGACCGGGTACCTGCCGACCTATCAGACCGAGACCCTGGGCCGCTCCACCGGCTTCGCCGACCTCCTGGTCCTCGTCGGCATGCTGTGGATCGTGCTGCTGATCACCTTCCTCGGGCGGCTCAGCGACCGGGTCGGGCGGCGTCCGCTGTACGCGGTCGGCGCGGCGGCGATGATCGTGCTGGCCGTGCCGGCGTTCCTGCTGCTGAAGTCGGACGGCACGGTGGCCCCGGTGCTCGGGGTGCTGCTGCTCTCCACCCTGCTGGCCTGCTTCGCCGCGCCGAGCGCCGCCACGCTGCCCGCCCTCTTCCCGACCGCCGTGCGCTACGCCGCGATGGGCATCGGCTTCAACTTCGCCGTCGCCGCGTTCGGCGGCACCACGCCGCTGTTCACCGAGGCGCTGGTGAACGCCACCGGCAACGACCTGGTGCCCGCCTACTATCTGGTGGTGGCCGGTGTCATCGGCCTGATCACCGTCAGGTTCCTCCCGGAGAGCGCCCAGGTGCCGCTGCGCGGCTCCCAGCCGATGGTCGGCTCCCGCGCGGAACAGCAGGAGCTGATCACCACCTCCGAGCAGCTCTACGACTTCGCCGAGGAGCGGTCCGCGACGCGCTGAGCGTCAGTCGCGGCTCAGCCGCCCCGGCCACCACACCCGGCGGCCGATGTCCCGGGCCAGCGCGGGCACCAGCAGGGACCGCACCACCAGGGTGTCGAGCAGCACGCCGAAGGCGACGATGAAGGCGATCTGCACCAGGAAGGCGAGCGGGATCACCCCGAGCGCGGCGAAGGTGGCGGCGAGCACCACGCCCGCGGAGGTGATCACCCCGCCGGTGGTGACCAGGCCCCGCAGGATGCCCTGGCGGACGCCGTGGCGCAGGGACTCCTCCCGGACCCGGGACATCAGGAAGATGTTGTAGTCCACGCCGAGGGCGACCAGGAACACGAACCCGTACAGCGGCACGGACGGATCGGTGCCGGTGAAGCCGAAGAGGTGCGGGAAGACCAGCGCGGAGACGCCGAGGGTGGCGAGGAAGTTCAGCGCCACGGTGAGCACCAGCAGCGCCGGGAGCAGCAGGGAGCGCAGCAGCGCGACGAGGATGACGAAGATGATGGCGAGGACGACGGGGACGATGAGCGTGCGGTCCCGCTCGGCGGTGCGCAGGGTGTCGTACTGCTGGGCGGTGTAGCCGCCGACCTTGGCGTCGGCGCCGGGCACGGCGTGCAGGGCGGCGCGCAGCCGGGCGACGGAGTCCTTGGCGGCGTCGCTGTCGGCGGCGGCGCTCAGGGTGACGTCGACGCGGACCCGGCCGTCGACGGTGAGCGGCTCGCCCCCGCCGGGCCGTCCGGAGGCGGTGACCGGCGCGGCCGAGGCGACCCCGTCGGTCTTCTCGGCGGCGGCGACGACCTGGTCGGCGCGGTCGGCGGCGGCGAGGACGATCGCGGGGTTGCCGGAGCCGCCGGGGAAGTGGGCGCCGAGGGTGCGCTGGGCCTGCACCGACCGCGCCTCGCCGACGAAGGTCTCGTCCAGCGGTACGCCCTTGGAGGCGAGGGACGGCGCGAAGGCGGCGGCGGCCAGCAGGCAGACCAGGGAGACGGCCCAGACCTTGCGGGGCGCGCGGTCCACGAGGTCCGCGACCCGGTGCCAGACGCCCCGGCGTTCCTCGGCGGTGCGGGGCCTGGCGGGCCAGTAGGCGGCGCGGCCGAGCAGCACCAGGACGGCGGGCAGGAAGGTGAGGGTGGTCAGGACGGCGCACACGATGCCGATGGCGCCGACCGGGCCGAGGGCGCGGTTGTTGGTCAGGTCGCTCAGCAGCAGGGCGAGCAGGCCGAGGGCGACGGTGGCGGCGCTGGCCACGACGGCGCCCCAGGACTCTTTGAGCGCGGCGCGCATCGCGGTGAACCGGTCGGCGCGGTGGGCGAGTTCCTCGCGGTAGCGGGCGGTCAGCAGCAGGGCGTAGTCGGTGGCGGCGCCGATGACGAGGATGGAGAGGATGCCCTGGACCTGGCCGTCGACGCGGACGACGTCGTGGTCGGCGAGGACGTAGACGAGCGCGCAGGCGACGCCGAGGGCGAAGACCGCGCCGAGGATGACGACGAACGGCAGCAGCACGCTGCGGTAGACCAGCAGCAGGATGACGAGGACGGCGGCCAGCGCCACCAGGAGCAGCAGGCCGTCGATGCCGGCGAAGGCGTCGGACAGGTCGGCCTGGCTGGCGGCGGGTCCGGCGATGCCGACCTGGGTGCCGGGGACCTTCGCCGCGGTGTCCCGGATGCGGTCGAGGGCGTCGGCGAGCCCGTCCCCGAGGCCGGGCCGCAGCGGGACGACGCCCTGCAGCGCCTTCCCGTCCTCGGAGACGACGGCGGGCGACACCTCACCGGCCACGCCGGAAGCTCCCCTGAGCGAGGCGAGCGCCTCGGTGGCCGCCCCCTGCCGGTCGCGGACCTGGCCGTCGCCGCCGTCGGCGGTCCAGACGACGATCGCGGGCAGCGTCTCGTCCTGCTGGAAGGCCTTCTGTTCGTCGATCACCTCGGTCGACTCGGCGCTGCGGGGCAGGAAGGCGGCCTGGTCGTTGGTGGCGACCTCGCCGAGGCGTCCGGCGAACGGGCCGGTGGTGCCGCCGACGCCCAGCCAGGCGATCAGCAGCAGGGCGGGCAGCAGCAGCCGGACCCAGCGGGCGCGGCGTGCGGTGACGGGCATGACTCTCCATCGGTGGCGGAGCTGGCACGGTGGACTCGGACGACTATCTCAATGAAAAACAATCTCAATCATCAAGATAGTTTTGGGTGATCGTAGTCGACGCCCGTCCTTCTGCCCGCACCCGGTCCCCGGATGCACCCGTTCGGCGCAGTCAGCGCCCGGTGGGCCCGAGCAGGGACATCTCCTCGTTCAGCGCGCCGAGGAAGCGGGCCACCGTCGCCAGCTCGTCGTCGGTGAAGCGGCTGCGGGCGGACTCGGTCGCCTCGGCCAGCGGCCGGAAGTAGGCGCGGGCCGCGGCCATCGCGTCGGCAGCGTAGCGGAGGTGGACGACCCTGCGGTCGGCGCTCTCCCGTACCCGGCGGATGTGCCCGGCGCGCTCCAGCCGGTCCACGCAGGCGGTCACGGCGCCGGAGGTGAGGCCCAGGTGCTCGCGCAGCCGCCCCGGTGTCATCGGCTCCTCGGCGTCGAGGATCGCCGCGAGCGCCGCGACGTCCGTGGCGTGCAGCCCCTGGTCGCCGGCGAAACCGTGCGCCAGCCGGTTGATCTCGCCGTTCATCCGGCGCAGGAGTACGGCGAAGCTCTGCAGGTCGGTGCCGGGTCCCGGCCCGTCCGCCGCCCCGTGCGTCCCCCGCTGTCGTTCCCGGCCGTCCCGGTCCTGCGCACTCGCCACGTGATCAGCCTATAGAAGGCCCTCGCGGTCGGAGTCCGGCCATACGTAGGGCAGGTCGTCGGGGGCGTCGGGGAACAGGGCGGCGTAGGTCCCGGGGTCCTTGCGGACCAGGGCGGAGCGGTGGCTCAGGTGGAACGCCTCGTCACCGAGCCAGGGCGGCAGTTCGCCGGCGTCCGCCAGGTCCGCCTGACCGCGCACCGGCGCGCCGGGCCGCAGCGCGGCGAGCCCGGCGACGAGGGAGGCGGCGACGCTGTCCTGGTGTCCCTGGTCACGCCAGACGCGGCAGATCTCCAGGCCGTAGCGGACCAGGGCCTCCTCGTAGCCGCGCCACATCTTCACCGCCGGGTGGTGGCGCCAGCCGTAGCCGGGAACGGTCAGGCCGCGCAGCACCTGGAGCGTTTCGACCCGCTGTTTGCCGAGCCGGCGGCGGTCCAGGGCGAGGGCGGTGGCACAGAAGTCGGGGTGGGGGAGGAAGGTCTGCATCGTCTCGTCCTCGTCGGTTCAGCCGGGGAACCGGCCGCGCTCGCGCAGGTGCCGGCGTCGCTCGGCGTAGGCGAGGTCGTCGCGCCAGAGCCGGCCGGCGGCGGCGCTCATCACGGGCCGCACCAGGGGGGACAGCCGCCGGGCGAGGGCGAAGCCGGGCCGGTCGGAGGCGGCCAGCACGGCCTCGGTGACGGCGGTGCGGGGCCGTCCCGCGGCGTCCGGGCCGAGCGGGGTGGCATGGGTCTCGACGACGGAGCCGGTCCCCTCCCCCTCGGTGATGCGCATGACGACGGTGCGCGGTTCGGGCGCGCTGAACTCCGCGCGGACCGGTACGACGAGCCGTCCGCCGAGCCGGAAGGAGACGTCCACGACGAAGCGGTCACCGCCGTCGGTGCCGTCGGGCTCGCCGACGACGGTGAGGTCGGCGAAGGAGTAGGGGTGGAACCAGGCGCCGTGCCAGGGGTCGAGGCGGTTGGCGACGACGTCCTCGGGGTCGCAGGCGCCGGTGCCCCGCCAGACCGATCGCAGGGCCGCCGCCGGCGCGGGGCGCGGCGGCACGACGGGCGCCCCGGTGGGCCGCTCCCCGCCCACGCCGTCCAGCCGCGCCCACACCAGGACGCCGTCGTCGTGGACCGGCAGCGGCTCCCATCCCGCCGTCGCGGTGCCGTCGAGGGCGAGTCCGTGCCAGTGGCAGACCAGCGTGCCGCACCGCACCGGGCTGTCGGCGAGCGGGGCGCCGAGGTGGGGGCAGACACCGGGTCCGCCCACCAGGCGTCCGTGCGCGTCCCGCCAGACGACGACCTCCTCGCCGGCGACGGTGGTGGCCAGCGGCCGGCCGGGGCGTACGTCGGTCCGGGCGCCGACGACGTACCAGTTGCCGGACGGCCGGGCCTGGGCCCGCTTCAGCGCCTCGGCGATGAGGCCGGGGCGGGCCGCGCGCCAGGTCGGCCGCTGGCGCTCCCAGGGGACGGGACGCCGGAGCCGCAGGGGGAACCGGCTGCGGCGCGGTCCCGGCTCGGTGTTCATCCGGTCTCCCTCATGACGTGGGCGCTGTCGGGGCACACCGGGGTCGCCGGCCCGGCGACGGCGCCCGTGCGGCGGGACCGCAGCCGGGCGGCGGCCACCCGGGTCAGTCCGTCGGCCGCGAGGAGCGCCCGGCGGCGGCGCGGCACCACGGCCCGCCGGTGCAGCACGGCGTGGCCGCCGGCCGCGATGGTGTCGAGGATGTTCCGGTAGAGCACGCACGCGGTGCGGACGCAGGGCCGCGCGACCGGGTCGAGCATCGCCAGGCCCGGTACGGCCTCGCGGTACACGGACCGGGTGAGGTCCTCGGCGGCGCGCAGGGCGGCGGTGATCCGGCGGTCGTGGCGGCCGGTGCGCCTGCTCCACTCCAGCAGGGCCCGGTCGACGCCGTGCGCGGCGAGCAGGTCGGCCGGAAGGTAGATCCGGCCGCGGTCCAGGTCCTCGCCGACGTCCCGCAGGAAATTGGTGAGCTGGAAGGCGACGCCGAGCGCGGCGGCGTGCGGGGCGGCCGCGGCGCGGGGGGTGACGGTGCCGAGCACGGGCAGCATCTGGAGGCCGATGACGGCGGCCGAGCCGTGCATGTAGGCCCGCAGGTCCTGGTAGGTCGGGTAGTCGGTGACGGTCAGGTCGCTGCGCATGGACGCCATGAAGGCGGTGAAGTGCGCCGGGTCGATGGCATGGCGGGCCGCGGTGTGGGCGACGGCGCGGACCACCGGGTCGCCGTCCGCCGGGCCGCCCGCGAGGGCGGCGCGCAGCCGGGTGTCGAGCCGGTCGAGGGCGGCGGCGCGCTCCGGTGCCGGGGCGGCGGCGAGGTCGTCGACGATGTCGTCGGCACGGCGGGCGAAGCCGTACAGGGCGTGCACGGCGGGTCTGCGGTCGGCGGGCAGCAGGCGGGTGGCGAGGAAGTAGGTGCGTCCGTGCCGGGCGTTCAGGCGGCGGCAGCGGGTGTAGGCGGCGCGCAGGTACGGGTCGGTGATGCCGGCGGCGTCGAGTTCGCGGGCGGTCATCGGCGGCCCCCGGTGATGCGGGCGGCGGCCAGTTTCCCGGAGAGCAGGACGGTCGGCACGCCGACCCCGGGTGTGGTGCCGCAGCCGGCGATGACCGCGTTGGCGGTGCCGCGGACCAGGTTGCGGGGGCGGAACGGCCCGGTCTGGGCGAAGGTGTGGGCCACCGAGAACGGGGTTCCGGCGGCGTGCCCGAGGGCGGTCCAGTCGGCGGGGGTCACCAGGCACTCCTCCTCGATGGCGGCGGCCAGGCCGGTCAGTCCGCGGCGTTCCAGGGTGGCCAGCAGCCGGGTGCGGTAGCCGGGGGCGAGGTCGGCCCAGTGTTCGGCGGCCGGTCCGATGTCGGTGTTGGGGCAGGGCGCGAGGACGTAGTGGGTGTGCCGGCCCTCCGGCGCCAGGGAGGGGTCGGCGGCGGTGGGGCGGGTGATGAGCAGGGAGGGGTCGGTCATCAGGGTGCCGGTGCGGGTGAGTTCGTCGAAGGTGCGCTCCCAGGCGGCCCCGAAGGAGAGCGTGTGGTGGGCCAGTTCCGGCCAGGTGCGGGTGGTGCCGGCGTGCAGCACCACCGCGGAGGGCGCGTGCCGCAGCCGCAGCGGGCGGCGCGGGCGGCGGCCCAGCAGCCGGTGGACGGCGGGCAGGTCGGGGGTGAGGACGACGGCGTCGCAGGCGAGGCGCTCCTGGTCGGTGACGACGGCGGTGACCCGGTCGCCGGACCGCTCCAGCCGGGTGACGGTCTGTCCGAGGCGCAGTGCGGCGCCGGCGTCGACGGCGGCGGCGGCCATCGCGCGGGGCAGCGCGTGCATGCCGCCGCGCGGGAACCAGACCCCGGCCACGGTGTCCATGTAGGCGATGACGGCGTACGCGGCGAGCGCCCGCGCGGGGGCGACCCCGGCGTACAGGGACTGGAAGGAGAAGACCCGTCGGAGCCGTTCGTCGCGCAGGAACCGGCCGATCCGCGCGTCCAGCTGGCCGAACCCGCCGAGCGCGGCCAGCCGGGCCAGGTCGGGGGTGAGCAGGCCGAGCGGCGAGTCGAAGTTGGCGTCGATGAACCGGCGCATCTGGACGGCGTACAGCCGGGTGAGCCAGGTCCGCAGCCGCCGGTAGCCGGCCGCCTCCCGGGCACCGGCGAACCGTTCGACCTCGGCCTCCATCGCGGCCGGGTCGGTGTGCACGTCCAGGACGCTGCCGTCGGCGAACCGGGCCCGGTAGGCGGGGTGCAGGGGCAGCAGTTCGACGCGGTCGCGCAGCCGCTCGCCGACCGCGGCGAACGCCTCGTCGGCCAGGTCGGGCATGGTGAGCACGGTCGGGCCGGTGTCGAAGCGGTAGCCGCCCCGGTCGAGCAGCCCGGCCCGGCCGCCGGGCACCGCCCCCCGTTCCACGACGGTCACCCGCCGCCCGGCGCCCAGCAGGTGCAGGGCGGCCGACAGCCCGGCGAGCCCGGCGCCGACGACCACCACATGGCCGGTGGGACCGGTGACCGTACGCGTCACCGGGCCACCCGCCGGGTCCGGGGCACGGCGGCGCGGGGCCTCCCGGTCCGGGGCGCGGGCCCGGTGGCGCGGGGTCTCCCGGGCGGCGCGGGCGCGGTGGCGCGGGGGGAGGGCGGTCGTCGGCCGCGGGGGGCGCGGTCGGCCCGGCTGGGGCGCATCCCGTGTCCTCTCGTCGTCGGTGCGGGGGCGGGTGGCGTCTGCGTCAGGTGTTCCGGATCACGGGGCGTTCCGGATGCGCCCCGGCCGCCGGACCGCCCGTCCTGGTGACGTGCCGCCGGGGTGGGCTGATGCCTTCCCCCGGCGCGGCCCGCGCCACGCCGCGTTGGTCCGATCATGTACGCCGCTCACCCGCTCGGCGGGCGCCCGGCACCGCACCGCCCGCGCGGCGCATCCGCGCGGGCCGCCGGAACGGAATACTCCCGGTACTCCCGGCGCGGCCGTCGCGCGCGGGGCCGACCGGGACCGAGGCGCGCGCGGATGGAGAGAGGCGGTCGCACTGGACACGGACATCGTCATCGTCGGTGCCGGGGCGGCCGGCCTGTCGCTGGCGCACCGGCTGTCCCCGGCGGACGCGTGCGGCGCCCCCGGCGTCTCCGTCACCCTGGTCGGCCCTCCCCCGGGCCCGCTGCGCCCGCCCGCCCGCACCTGGTGCTTCTGGGAGGCGGGGCCGGGCCGCTTCGACGCCGCGGTGACGGCGTCCTGGGAGTGGCTGCGGGTGCGGGGGCCACGGGGCGCGGTGGTGCGGCGGCCGATCGCGCCGCTGCGCTACAAGATGATCCGCTCGGACGACTTCGAGGCGCTGGTCGGCCGCGACCTGGCGGGGCGTCCGCTGGTCCGGCGGGTCGAGGCGACCGTCGCCGCGGTCACCGCCCGGCCCGACGGGACCGTACAGGTACGGGGCACGGACGCCGCCGGCGGTCCGGTGGAGCTGCGGGCCCGCTGGGCGTTCGACTCCCGGCCGCCGCACCGGCCGCCGCCCGCCCGGACCCGGCTGCTCCAGCACTTCCGCGGCTGGTTCGTCCGCACCGAACGGCCGGTGTTCGACCCGGCGGTGGTCGACCTGATGGACTTCCGCACCCCGCAGCCCACGCGGGGCCTGTCCTTCGGCTACGTCCTGCCCACCGGCCGCCGCACGGCCCTGGTCGAGTACACCGAGTTCGGTCCCGCCCCGCTCACCGAGGACGCCTACGACCGCGCACTCGACGACTACACGCGCCGCGTCCTCGGAACCGGTGCCCTGCGGGTCCTGTCGACCGAACAGGGCGTCATCCCGATGACCGACGCCGCCTTCCCCCGGCGCACCGCCGGGCCGGTCTTCCGGATCGGCGTGGCGGGCGGGGCGACCCGGCCGTCCACCGGCTACACGTTCGCCGCCGTCCAGCGGCAGTCGGAGGCCGTCGCCGCCGCCGTCCGGGCGGGCCGCCGCCCGGCGCCGCCGCCCCCGCACCCGGCGCGGGCCCGGCTGATGGACGCGGTGCTGCTGCGCGCGCTGGACACCGGCCGGGTGGACGGGCCCGAACTGTTCCTGCGGCTGTTCGACCGGGTGCCGGCGGCGCGGCTGCTGCGCTTCCTGGACGGGCGGTCCCGGCCGTACGAGGACCTGGCGGTCGGCGCGCGCACCCCGGTCCTGCCCATGCTGCGCACCGCGGCCGAACTGCCGTGGCTGCCCCGCCGCTCCGCCCCCTGACCCACCTCGCACCCACGGGAGTTCACCGATGCCGCTGCTGCGCGACACCGCGCTGGCCACCGCCTTCGACCGCGGCGCCGACACCTACGACCGGCTGGTCGGGCTCAACCCCGGTTACCACGCCCAGCTGCGCCGCTCCGCCCGCCGCCTCGCCCTGGGCGCCGGGGGCACGCCGGTGCGGCGGGTGCTGGACCTGGGCTGCGGCACCGGCGCCTCGACGGCGGCGCTCGCCGCCGAGCTGCCCGCCGCGCGGATCACCGGCGTCGACGCCTCGGCGGGGATGCTGCGCCGGGCGGGGACCAGGACCTGGCCGTCCCGGGTCCGGTTCGTGCACGCGCCCGCCGAGGACCTGGAGGAGGCCGGGGTACGGGGCCCGTTCGACGCGGTGTTCGCGGCGTACCTGTTCCGCAACCTGTCCGACCCGGACGGCGTGCTGCGCGCGGTGCGCGCGCTGCTCGCGCCGGGCGGGGTACTGGCCGTGCACGACTACACCCTGGGCGGGCGGCGCGCCGACCGTCTGGTGTGGTCGGCGGTGTGCCGGGGGGCGGTGCTGCCGCTCGGCGCGGTCACCGGCAACCGGCGGCTGTACCGCCACCTGTGGCGCAGCGTCCAGGCGTTCGACACCGCACCGGCCTTCCGTGCCCGCCTGGCGCGCGCGGGCTTCGACCGGGTGCGGGTGCTCCCGCTGCCGGGCTGGCAGACCGGCATCACGCACACCTTCCTCGCCCGGCGTCCGGCGACCAAAGGAGACGTCCGATGAGGCGGCGGCACCCGGAGCCGCCGGGCCGGGACCGGCGGGCCCGGCGGCTCCCGGCGCGGCCCGGACGGGAGCGGGTGGCCGGTGATCCGCCGTCCGCGGCGGTGATCGGCGGGGGCATCGCGGGGCTGGCGGCGGCGACGCTGCTCGCCGAGCGGGGCATACGGGTCGTGCTCCACGAACGCGAGCCGGTGCTCGGCGGCCGGGTCTCCGGACGGCCCGTCACCCTGCCCGACGGCACGGCCGTCACCATGAGCCGGGGCTTCCACGCCTTCTTCCGCCAGTACTACAACCTGCGCGCCCTGCTGCGCCGCGCCGACCCGGCGCTGGACGCGCTGACCGGGCTGCCCGACTATCCGCTGGTCCACGCGGACGGCGCGCGGGACGGCTTCCGCCGGGTGCCGCGCACCCCTCCGTTCAGCGCGCTGGGCTTCGTCGCGCTGAGCCCCAGTTTCGGACCGCGGGACCTGCTGGCGCTCCGCCCCGGCGCGGCCCTGCCGCTGCTCGACGTCCGCGCCGACCGCGTGTACCGGGACCTGGACCGGGTCAGCGCCCACGACTTCCTCGACGCGCTGCGCTTCCCGGCCGCCGCGCGGCACCTGGCGTTGGAGGTGTTCTCCCGGAGCTTCTTCGCCGACCCCCGCCAGCTGTCGGCCGCCGAGATGGCGCTGATGTTCCACATCTACTTCCTGGGCTCCGCGGAGGGTCTGCTGTTCGACGTGCCGCGCGAACCGTTCCCGCAGGCCCTGTGGGACCCGCTGGCCCGCCGCCTCACCGCGCTCGGCGCCGAGCCGCGCACGTCCCACCCGGTGGAGGCGGTACGTCCGCTCCCCGGCGGCGGGTACGAGGTGGCCGGTTGCGGCGGGGCCGAGCGTCACGACGCCGTCGTCCTGGCCCTGGACGCCGGGGGGCTGCGGACGCTGGTGGGCCGCTCGCCGGGGCTCGGGGACGCGGCCTGGCGGGAGCGGGTGGCCCGGCTGCGGACCGCGCCGCCGTTCCTGGTGAGCCGCCTGTGGCTGGACCGGCCGGTGGCGCCGGACCGGCCCGGGTTCCTCGGCACCAGCGGTTACGGGACGCTGGACAACGTCAGCGTCCTGTCGAAGTGGGAGGGGGAGGCGGCCCGCTGGGCGGCCCGCACGGGCGGTTCGGTCGTCGAACTGCACGCCTACGCGCTCCCGGGGGACTCCGTCCGGGACGTCGAGGAGAAGCGGCTGACCGGCCAGTTGCACCGGGTCTACCCGGAGACCCGGCACGCGCGGGTCGTCGCCGAGCTGCACGAGTGGCGGGCGGACTGCCCGCTGTTCCCCGTCGGCGGCTATCCGGACCGGCTCACCGTGCGCACCCCGGACCCGACGCTGGTGGTCGCCGGGGACCTGGTCCGCACGGGGCTGCCCGTGGCCCTCATGGAACGCGCGGCGACCTCCGGTCTCCTCGCGGCGGACGCGCTGCTGGAGCGGTGGGGGGTACGGGGGGAGACGCTGTGGACGGTCCCGGACGGGGCGCGCAACGGGGTGCTGCGGGCCCTGGCCCGGTGCGGGGGGCGGTGACGGCCGTCTCCCGGGCGCGGATGCGTCGTGGTCGCTCGCGCAGTTCCCGGCGCCCCTGGAGGGACGGACGCGGAACGCCCCTTCAGGGGCGTGGGGAACTATGCGGCCGGCCCCCACGACGCACCCGCACCCGCCCGCGCACCGGGGCCCCTACCGGGAAGGCTTACGGTCACCCATCCGGTCCCGCCCGGTGAGTGCCCGCTGCAAGCGCCCCAGCCCCATCCCCCGGTACCGCCGCAACGCCGCGTGCGCCGCGTTCGCGCCGGGCGCCCCGTGCACCCCGCCCCCCGGGTGCGCGCCCGCCGAGGCCAGGTAGAGGCCGGCCACCGGTGTCTCGGGCCGCCCCGTACCGGGGACCGGGCGGAAGAACAGCTGCTGGTGGATCGCGGTCGTGCCGCCGTTGATGGCACCGCCGTACAGGTTCCGGTCCAGCGCCTGCAGCGTCGGCGGGGCCAGCACGCGCCGGGCCCGGATCAGGGCCCGGAAGCCGGGCGCGAACCGCTCGACCTGGCGTTCCACCCGGTCGGCCATGACCTCGCGTTCCCCGGCGTCCCAGCTCCCGGTGAGGCCCTCGTCGCCGGCGTCGCCCCGGATGTCGTGCGGGACGTGCGTGTACGCCCAGGCCGACTCGGTGCCGCGCGGTGAGCGGGACGGGTCGGACGTCGTCATCTGGCCGAACAGGCAGAACGGCCGGTCGGGGACCTGCCGCTGGGAGATCTGCGCCATGAACCGGGTCAGTTCGTCCAGGCCGTCGGCCAGGTGCACGGTGCCGGCCCGCGCCGCCGCCTCCGACCGCCACGGCACGGGTCCGTCCAGCGCCCAGTCGACCTTGAACGTGGCGAAGTCCCACTGGAAGCGCCGCAGGTCGTCCTGGAGCTGGGCGGGGAGATCGGCGGGGTCGACCAGGTGGCCGTACAGGTCGGGCACGGACACGTCCGCGAGCACGGCACGGCGTGCGGCGACCGTCTCGCCGCCGGCGGTGACGACTCCGACGGCGCGGCGGTCGCGGACCACGATCCGGTCGACCCGGCGCCCGCAGCGCAGGGTGCCGCCGCGGGCGAGCAGCCGGCGGGCGAGGGCGGCGGTCAGCGCGCCGGAGCCGCCGACCGGCACCGGGAACCCGTACGTCTGTCCGAGCATGGACATCAGCCAGCCGAAGCCGCCGCTGCCGGCGGCCTCCGGGGACAGATCGGCGTGCAGGGCGTTGCCGGCCAGCAGCAGCCTGCCGCCCTCGCCCCGGAACTCCTCCTCGCCCAGGCGCCGCACCGGCAGCACCAGGGTGCGGGCGAGCCGCAGTCCGCCGCCGGCCCGCAGCCGCAGGGCGAGCCGGGCGGTGGCCCGTACCGGCGGGAAGGGGGTGAACAGGGCGTCGAGGATGTCCGACCGGTAGCGCTCCCAGATGCCGTGCAGCCGCCGCCATGCGTCCCCGTCGCCGGGCGCGAAGGCGTCGAGGGAGGCGGCGGTGGTGTCGACGGAGCGGTCCAGGACCGCGCAGCCGCCGTCGGCGAGCGGGTGGGCGAGGACGTGGGGCGCGTGGCTCCACCGCAGGCCGTGGTCCTGGAGCCGCAGTCCGGCCAGCACCGGGGAGGCGGCGGCCAGCGGGTAGAAGGAACTGAACAGGTCGCTGACGAAGCCGTCGGCGACCCCGGTGTCGTGCCGGGCCGCCCCGCCGGGTTCCGGCTGCTCCTCCAGGACCTCCACGCTCCAGCCGGCGTCGGCCAGCAGGTTCGCCGCGACCAGTCCGTTGGGCCCGGCGCCGATCACGACGGCGTCAGGCACGACCCGCCCCCGGCCCGGTCCGCCGGACGGCCCCGGGCGCCGCGGGGGCCTCCGCCGCCGGGTCGCTGCTCTCGCACAGCTTGGCCAGCCGGGCGAGCATGGCGCGGTGGCGCAGGTGGATCAGGAGTTCCACGCCCGTGTTGTGCACCGCCCCGCCCGGTCCGCGCAGCGGGTGCTCGTCGACGATGACGAGGCAGTGCTCGCCCCAGGGCCGCAGCTCGATGGCGATGCGCGCGGTGCCGAGCGGGCCCGCCTTGGCCTCCAGTTCCAGTACGGAGCCTTCCTCCACGTGGCGGACGACCGTCTGGTTGGCCAGCCGCACGGGGCCGAGGCTCAGCTCGTAGTGGATGGTGGCGCCCGGTTCCGGCCACCGGCCGCGTTCCGGGGTGACCTCGGAGGGTCCCACGACCCACTTCACGTAACTGTCGGGATCGGCCAGAACCGCCCACACCGATCGCGGGCTCGCCTGGACCAGTCGATGACGCACTGCCACGCGCTTCTCCCCTGTCCGCCTGCGCGGTGCTTCCGCGCTGCGCACCGAGTGCCCCTCCGGTGGCCCGGCAACCAGGTCCTCCCTGGATCGCGGACGCCGGGAGACTCGGGCGAGGGGCCGCTCGCCGAGGCTGTCGCGCAGCCGGTGCGGCCCGCGCCGGGCGTGGCTCTCGACGGTGTTCGAGCGGCCGGCCGGCGCGTTCGGCGATCCGGGTCTGCGACAGGTCGTCGCAGAGGGCAAGCCGCAGCACCGTCTGCTGGGCGGGAAGCGGCTTGACCGGTTCCCGCCGGATCAGCAGCCGGTCGAGGACCGTCTCGGGCCGTACGGCCGGATCGCCCGGTCCGGCCGTCCGGACCGCGCCGGCCGCCGCCACCAGGCCGGAGCGGCGGGTCCGGGCGGCCAGGGCGCCGGCGGTCTTGCGGCGGGCGATGCCCAGGAGCCGGGTGCGCAGCGTGCCGCGCTCCGGGCGGTAGCCCCGGCGGCCGTGCCAGGCGGCGGCGTACACCTGCTGGGTGACGTCCTCGGCGTCCCGGGCGTCGCCCGGCGCGCGCCGGGCCAGCGCCCTGACCAGGGGCGCCCGGTCCCGGTAGGCGGCGGCCGGCTCCGCCGCGTCCACCGGTGGGGCGGTCTCGGTGCCGCGCGTCTCCGCTCCTCCCCTCCTGTACGGCCTGTACGGCCTGTACGGCGTCCTGCGGTTCTCGGTCGGCCATCGTCGGAACCACCGCGCACGGCGGGCCACTCGCACCGCTTCCGCGTCGGATCGGCGGGGGTACGGGCGTCACCGCGTTAGAGGCCGGTCCGCGCGCGGGAGGCATGGAACCGTCCGTCCGCCGTCCCGCCGACCCCAGGAGTGGCGTCGATGCACGTGGAGCAGGAGCCCGGTCTGCGGCAGGCCGTCGAGGCGGTCGCCTCGCTGCCCGAGCGGTGGACGTCCGTCGCCGAGCACACCGCGCGCGGCCTGTGGCGGCTGCCCCGGGCGGCCGACGCGGTGACGCAGGCGCTGACCGCCGCCGGGCCGGCCGGGCGCGACCGGGGCTGGGTGATGGTGCGGAGCCGGGTGGCAGAGGAGATCGCCTCGGGACGGGACTGGACCCGGGAGGCGGCGCTCTGGCTGGCGGCGGGCGCCGCCGACTGGGCGGAGTCGGCGCGGCTGACCGGCGACCTGGCCTGGCGGGCCCGGTCCGAGGGGCGCAGCGCGCTGGTCTTCCTCAGCGGCGCCCAGGTGGCCGGGAACGACCCCTGCGCGCCGTACGGCCGGGCGCTGTGGCACTGCTACCTGACGACCCTGCGCTACGACTTCCGGTGCGGGGACATCGAGGAGTTCTTCACCGGGGTGCCGGACGACGGCGAGGGCCTCGATCCCTACGTCGCCGCCATGCGGGCCTTCGCTCTGCTCGGGCGGTCGCGGGCGTCCGGCCTGCCGCTGCTGGAGACGGCGCTGGCGCGCGGAGCCCACGACGAGAAGGTCGTCCACGCCCTGCTGCACGGCCTCTGGCTCGGCGAGGACCTCCCCGGGCAGCCCGAGCGGATGCTGGAGCTGCTGGACGCCCCGGCGTTCGCCGGCGGGCTCGGGGCCGAGGCGCTGCTGCGCAAGGCGTCGGCGCTGCGGCGGCTGCGCCGGTTCGACGAGGCGCTCGCGGCCGTGCGGTCCGCCATCGACGGCCTCGGACCGCTGGAGGTGGTCGTGCACACCGACTGCGTGCGCGAGCGGGCGCTGATCCTGCTGGAGCGCGACCACCACCGCCGCCGCTGAGGCGGACCGGCCCGGCCACGGCGTCCCGACGCGTCACTGCATTGGCATGGACCTGACCCACTCGGTCTCGCTAAGCTCGCCCCACCCCTGTGAGAGCGCTCTCAGACAGCGGTTGTTCCACCCCCACCCTGCTGGAACGACGAAGGGCAACTCCCGTGAGACGCAAGCGACTCAAGCACGTCGGGCTCGCCGTCCTGCTCATGCTCGGCAGCTGGACCGCGGCCGGTACCGTCCCGGCCGCCGCGGCCGACGAGGCGCCGGCCTCCGCCGGCCTCCTGCGGGCCATGCAGCAGGACTTCGGCCTCACCCGGGCCGAGGCCGAGCGGCGGCTGGCGGCCGAGGAACACGCGGCCGGCCTGGAACCGGTGGCCCGCCGGGCCGCCGGGGACGCCTACGGCGGCTCCTGGTTCGACGCCGGCCGGGGACGGCTCACCGTGGCCGTCACCTCCGGCGCCTCCGCCGCGACCACCCGGGCGGTGGCGGCCACCGGCGCCGAGGTGCGCACCGTCGAGCACAGCGCCCGGCAGCTGGACGCCGCCAAGGCCCGCCTCGACCGCGCCGGCGCGCCCGCGGGCGTGGCCGGCTGGCACGTCGACCCGGCCGCCAACTCGGTGGTCGTCGAGGTCGTCGCGGGCGAGCGCGCCGACAACGATGTCCGGGCCTTCCTGGACAAGGCCCGCGCGGCCGGTCCGGTCACCGTGCGGCCCGTCCCCGAGGCGCCCGGCACCTTCGCGGCGGGCACGGTCGGCGGCGACCCGTACTACACCGGCAATGTCCGCTGCTCCATCGGCTTCTCGGTGCACGGCGGGTTCGTGACGGCGGGTCACTGCGGCGGGGCCGGCGCCGGGGTGAGGGGCTGGGACGGCTCGTACGTCGGGACGTTCCAGGGCTCGTCGTTCCCGGAGAACGACTACGCCTGGGTCAGTGTGGGCAGCGGCTGGTGGACGGTGCCGGTCGTGCTCGGCTGGGGCACCGTCTCCGACCAGCTGGTGCGCGGCTCGGCGGAGGCCCCGATCGGGGCGTCGATCTGCCGCTCCGGCTCCACCACCCACTGGCACTGCGGGACCGTGCTGGCGAAGAACGAGACGGTCAACTACAGCCAGGGCGCCGTCCGCCAGATGACGAAGACCAGCGTCTGCGCCGAGCCCGGCGACTCGGGCGGCTCCTTCATCAGCGGCGACCAGGCCCAGGGGGTCACCTCCGGCGGCTGGGGCAACTGCTCCAGCGGCGGCGAGACCTGGTTCCAGCCGGTCAACGAGATCCTCAACCGCTACGGGCTGACGCTGCACACGGCCTGACCGGGACCCCGGAGGAGACCCGGCCGCCCGGCGGGCCTCCTCCGGGACGCCCCGCTCAGCCCTCCCGCCCCGCCGCCCCGCCGCCCGCCGTGGACAGCCGGCGGTAGGCGGCGCGGGCGTGGTGGACGCGGGCCAGCGCGGTGCCGCCGAGGGCGGCGACGAACAGGCAGCCCAGCCAGGCCGCGTCGCGGGCGCCGGCCCAGGACAGGGTGCCGGCCGGCGGTATCGCGAAGCCGTTGAGGGACAGCCAGCACAGGACGGCCGTCCCGGGGGCGGCGGTGAACCGCGCGCACAGCCCCAGCAGGGCGGCGAGCAGGGAGAGCACCGACAGGGCCAGCCCCGGACGGCCGGGGCCGACGAGGCTGTTGAGGACGGCCACCAGCACCAGGGCGCCGACGAACGCCCCCGTCCACACCAGCGGAGCCGCCACCGGCTGGGGGACGGGCCGCGCACCGCGTCCCAGGGGCACCCACTCGACCATGCTGACGGCTCCTTCCGGTCCCGGCGGCACCGGCCGCCCCACCCTGCGGCCAGATTGTCCCACCGGCCCGGTGACCGTCCGGCGCCGTGGTCCGCCTACCGCTCGGCCTCCGCGGGCAGCGGGGCGGCGACCGGTTCCCCGGCGTCCCCTTCCGGGCCCGCGGACGGGTCCGCAGGCGGCGGTGTGCGGCGGCCGGGGAGGCGGCCGGCCACGGCGCGGAGACCGGCGGCGAGGACGGGGGCCCGGCCCGCGACGATCGGCCCGAGCACCGCAAGGACCAGGACGTACCCGGCGATGAAGGGGGCGAGCCGCGCGTCGAGCCCGGCGCTCGCCGCCATCGCGGCCAGGATCAGCGCGAACTCCCCGCGGGCGACCAGGGTGGTGGCGATCTCGGCGGCCGGCTCGGAGCCGTAGCGGTAGACCCGGGCCACGCACAGCCCCGCGACGACGTTCATGACGAGGGTGAGCAGGGCCGCCGCGGCGACCGGTACGGCGACGGAGGCCAGGTCGCCGGGGTCGATGGCGAGGCCGAAGGCGAAGAAGAAGATGGCGGCGAACGCGTCGCGCAGGGGGTGCACCAGCTCCCGGATGCGGGGCCCGGAGGGCGTGCCGGCCAGGATCAGGCCGACCATGAACGCGCCGATCGCGTCGGCGACCCCGAGCACCTCCGAGACCCCGGCGACCAGCACCGCCGCGCCCAGGAAGCTGATGACCAGCAACTCGTTGTCGGGGGTGGCGATGAGCCGGCCGACCAGCCGGGTGCCGAAGCGGGCCGCCGCGGCCAGTACCAGCAGGAACCCGAACGCCTTGCCCGCCTGGAGCGCCGTCTCCCCCAGTCCCTGGGCGCCGCTGATGACCGGTTGCAGGGCGGCGAGGTACAGCGCGAGGAAGATGTCCTCGACCACGATGACCCCGAGGATCAGCCGGGTCTCCGGGCGGCCGATGCGGCCGGTGTCGATGAGGATCTTCGTCACGATCGCGGACGAGGAGATGCCCAGCACACCGGCGAGGACCAGCGCCTCCCGCAGCCCCCAGCCCAGGGCGAACCCGAAGCCCAGGCCGGCCCCGACGTTCAGCACCAGGTAGATGCCGCCCGCGGACAGCAGCCGCCTGCCGCCGCTCTTGAGGTCGTCGAGGTGGAACTCCAGGCCCAGGTAGAACAGCAGCAGCACCAGTCCGAGCGCCGAGAGCATCTCGAAGTCGTGCGCGTCCTCCACCAGGACGAAGCCGGGCGTGTGCGGGCCGAGGAGGATGCCGGCGAGCATGAACAGGGGGATCGTCGGAAGCCCGATCCGGCCGCCGAGCCGGGCCAGGAGGGCGGCGGCCAGGAACGCGCCGCCCATGGCGAGCAGGGTGTCAGCGTGCCCCATGGCACACCGCCCCGGGCCGCGCGGGGAGTGGGGATCGCTTCACATGACGGGGATGGATACGGGTCCTCCTTCTGCTGTCTTCGTACGGGCCGGCATGTCGTGCGGCGCCGCGCCGTCCGGTCGGGGACGACGAGGACGGCGGGCGCGCACGGCCGCCCGGGGAAGGGGCACGACGACGGTGTACGGCGGTCCGCGCACCGGCCCGGAGCGCGCTGCCGCCCGGCCGGACCACGGGGCACGCCCGCGGTCCCGGCCCGGCTCTCCCCCGCCCCGGGAACCCGGGGCGCGGCCTGCCCCCACCGTCACACGGCGGGGCCGGCGGCGGCATCGGGGACGACACCCAAATCCTCGGACGGCAGCCACCCAGTGCGCCGGCGGTGGGGGCGGGCCGCGACCGACTCGGGGATATCGGCCGCGGCCCGCGCTGCCGTACCCGCGGCGCGGGAGGACGGCGCGTACGGGTACGACCTGCGGCTTCCCGGCTCCGGGGGCGGGACACTCGGCCACCCGGGTGGTGGCCCGCCGCCGCCCGCCGTCAACGGGACCCGGCACGCGTCCCTTCCCGGTGGTCCCCCGGGTGCCGGCGTGGTCAGGACTCGCGGTGGGTCATCGCCCAGGCGATGTCGTGGAGTTGCCGGTAGGCGTCCGCGGTGGGCCGGGCCCGGGAGAGGGCGCGCAGGGCCGCGGTGAGCTGGCGGCGCGCCTCGTCCTCGGCCGCCCGCCGGCCGCCGGCCTCCTCGATCAGGTGGCGGGCCAGGGCGATGTCGTCCCCGGTGAGGGGGTGCGGGGCGCGGTAGAGGGCGCGCAGCCGGCCGGCGGCCGGACCGCGGGCGGCGAGGGCCGCGACGACCGGCAGGGACTTCTTGCGGGCGGCGAGGTCGGCGCCGACCGGCTTGCCGCTGCGGGCGGTGCGGCCCCAGATGCCCAGGACGTCGTCGGCGCACTGGAAGGCGACGCCGAGCCGCCGGCCGAACTCGCGCAGCCCGCCGACGCGTCCGGGGCTGGCGCCGGCCAGGAGACCGCCGAGGGCGCAGGCGCAGCCCATCAGGGCACCGGTCTTGCCGGCCGCCATGACCAGGTAGTCGGCGACCGTCACCCCGTGGGCCTTCTCGAAGGCGACGTCGCGGCTCTGGCCCTCGACCAGTTCGTCGAGGGTGCCGATGAGTTCCTGGACCGCGGCGGCGGCCGCCCCGGCGGGGACGTCCGCCAGGGCGCGCAGGGCCGCGACGAGCAGCGCGTCGCCGGTGAGCACGGCGGCCGGGGTGCCGAACAGCGACCAGGCGGCGGGGCGGTGGCGGCGCAGCGTGTCGCCGTCGATGACGTCGTCGTGCAGGAGCGTGAAGTCGTGCACCAGCTCGACCGCCACGGCGCCGGGCACCGCGACGGCGGGGGCGGCGCCGGCGGCCACCGCGGAGAGCAGCGTCAGGGCGGGGCGCACGGCCTTGCCGCCGCCGGGATCGGCCGTCCGCGGGCTCCCGTCGGCCTCGCACCAGCCTCGGTGGTACCGGGCCACCAGGCTCTCCGCCTCGGGCAGGCCCTGCACGGCCCCGCGGAGGGCCGGGAGCAACGCCTCGTCGACCCAGTCCAGACGCGGGAAGCCGCTTACCGGGGACGGGTCGGTGGTCTGCGACACGTACAACTCTCCTCACGGTGGCACCGGAAGACGGGACGGGCGGCGGTCCGGGGGCGGTGACGCGGGGAGGCGGCGGCGACGATCACCGCACCGGACCGGCCACCGTGTCAGTCAATCGGCTGCGGTGTCCGCCACCGTGGCCCCGGCGCCCCGCCCGGCCAAAGATCACCGGAGCAGCGCAGCCCCCCGCCCCGGGGCGGCCGACGGTCGCGGACGCGGCGGGCGGACGTGCGCCGGCCCCGCCGCGGGGGTGTGCGGCGGGGCCGGCCGGGACACGGTGTGGGCACCTCCGGCACGCGGGGATCACCGGGCACATGACCCCGCGGGCCGGACGCCGGGGCCGACGGTCGGTCAGCACGGCGTGGTGGCCATCAGTCTCTCGAACGAGGACATGCAGTCCGGGCAGTGCCGTGCCCGTTCGCCGTCGGTCGCCGCGATGCGTTGCCGGAGCTGCTGCCCGCACAACGTCGCCGCGGCCTGCTTGGCCATCACATGCCACACCAGGGCTCCGCCCGGCTTTTCCGGGCCTACGCACATCTCGTACATTCCGGCCTCCCGGGTTGGACGCCGCTGTCACAGTCCAGGAGACACCGGTTCCGCGCGCACCCCTACCGTGCGGGGGCCATTCGGGTGAACGGGCGGGCGGCGACGGGGCCCCGGTGGCGGCCGGGACACCCCCTGCGGGGCGGAACGGTCAGCCATCCGGCCCCATCGGCGTGGACGTCTGACGCCGTGTCGGAATACCGCACGGGTACGGATGGGTCCGACCCGAGGAAGCTGATGGCGACACAGACCGAACCGACCGCCGCGGTGCGGACGGCCGTCCCCCGCAGCCGGGGCCGGGTGGTCATCTCCTGGCTGACCACCACCGACCACAAGAAGATCGGGCACCTGTACCTGATCACCTCGTTCTGCTTCTTCCTGATCGCGGGCGCCCTGGCGATGGTGATCCGGGCGGAGCTGGCCCGGCCGGGGCTGCAGCTGCTCTCCACCGAGCAGTACAACCAGGCGTTCACGATGCACGGCGCGATCATGCTGCTGCTGTTCGCGACGCCGACCTTCGCCGGGTTCGCCAACGCGGTGATGCCGTTGCAGATCGGCTCGCCGGACGTCGCCTTCCCCCGGCTCAACATGTTCTCGTACTGGCTGTTCGCCTTCGGCGGGCTGATCGTGCTGGCCAGTTTCCTGACCCCGCAGGGCGCCGCCGACTTCGGGTGGACGGCGTACACCCCGCTGAGCGGGGCGGAGCACACGCCGTACGTGGGCGGTGACCTGTGGATCATGGGGCTTGGGCTGTCCGGGTTCGGCACGATCCTCGGCGCGGTCAACTTCATCACCACGATCATCTGCATGCGGGCGCCGGGCATGACCATGTTCCGGATGCCGATCTTCACCTGGAACGTGCTGCTCACCTCGGTGCTGGTGCTGCTGGCCTTCCCGGTGCTGGCGGCGGCCCTGCTGGTGCTGGAGGCCGACCGGCGGTTCGGGGCGCAGGTCTTCGACCCGGCGAACGGGGGCGCCCTGCTGTGGCAGCACCTGTTCTGGTTCTTCGGCCATCCCGAGGTGTACATCCTCGCCCTGCCGTTCTTCGGCGTGGTCAGCGAGATCATCCCGGTCTTCGCCCGGAAGCCGATCTTCGGTTACGCGGGGCTGATCGGCGCGACCATCGCCATCACCGGCCTGTCGGTGGTGGTGTGGGCGCACCACATGTTCGCGACCGGGGCGGTGCTGCTGCCGTTCTTCTCCTTCATGAGCTTCCTGATCGCGGTGCCGACCGGGGTGAAGTTCTTCAACTGGATCGGCACGATGTGGCGGGGCTCGCTGTCGTTCGAGCCGCCGATGCTGTGGGCGGCCGGCTTCCTGGTGACGTTCCTCTTCGGCGGGCTGACCGGCGTGCTCCTCGCCTCCCCGCCGATCGACTTCCACGTCACCGACAGCTACTTCGTGGTGGCCCACTTCCACTACGTGCTGTTCGGCACGATCGTCTTCGCGATGTTCGGCGGGTTCAGCTTCTGGTGGCCGAAGATGACCGGCACCATGCTGGACACCCGCCTGGAGAAGGTGCACTTCTGGACACTGTTCACCGGCTTCCACACCACCTTCCTGGTGCAGCACTGGCTCGGCGCCGAGGGCATGCCGCGCCGGTACGCCGACTACCTGTCCGCCGACGGGTTCACCGCCCTGAACACCGTCTCCTCCATCGGCGCGTTCCTGCTGGGCCTGTCCACGCTGCCGTTCCTCTACAACGTGTGGAAGACGGCCCAGCGGGGCGAGAAGGTGGGGGTGGACGACCCCTGGGGGTACGGGCGTTCGCTGGAGTGGGCGACGTCCTGTCCGCCGCCCCGGCACAACTTCCACGCGCTGCCCCGCATCCGCTCCGAGTCGCCCGCCTTCGACCTGCACCATCCCGCGCTGGTCCAGCTGGATGTGAAGGAGCGCACCGGGCAGCGCGACGTGCTGGACGCGCCGGGGCACGAGAGCGACCGGTAGGGGCGGGCGCCCCTGACTTTTCTCAGGGACACCTGGCGTCCCCCGCTCCCTACAGTGCCGGGTGACCGACAGGTGCCGCGCGCCGCGGCCCATCAGCACAGGGGGAACCCATGATGTCCCGTCCCTTCGCCCGGGCGGCGCTCCTCACGGCGGCCGGAACGCTGATCCTGCTGGCGCCGCTCGTCGTGCTGGCCCCGGCGCCCTGGTGACGCCGGCCGTACGCATGCGCGTTCAGCCGGTGTGTCCCGCCACCTGTTCCGCCAGCCGGTCCAGGCTGGTGGCGAGGGCGTCGTCCACGGCGGCGCGCCCCGGGTCGTGCCGGTCGTCGAAGAAGGAGAGGTGCACCGTCACCTCGCTGGTGCCGTCGTCGACGCCGGCCACCTGGAGCCAGCCGGCGTAGGCGCCCTCGTCACGTGTCCCCCATTCCAGCCTCAGCTGCTCCGGGCGGGCCCGCAGCAGGGCGGAGGTGTCCTGGCCGGTGCGGTCCTCGTGCACGGTGACGGCGGGCGGGTCGTCGATGCGGACGTGCAGGTCGCGGGGGAGCCAGGCGTCCAGCCGCCCGGCGTCCGCGGCCCGCTCGAAGACCTGTCCGGCACCGGCGGGCAGGGTGCGGGAACGCTCGTACTCGGTCATCGCGGCACCGCTCCTCGGTCGGGGTGTCCTGTCGGTCACCGCGTGCCCGGTCCACGGCGGCCGAAGCGTCCGGGCCGGCGCCCGCCCGGCGCGCGGGGCGCGGGGCCCGGTGCCAGACTGGCGCTCTACGCGGCCCATCGAGCGCGACGAGGGGAGACGAGGTGTCGACGGGAGAGCCGGGCGACGCGCGGCTGCACGAGTTCCTCGCCGATCCGGAGCACCTGACCTCGGATCTGCCGACCGCCGTGGCGCGCTGCGCGAAGGCCCTGGACCTCCAGCACGCCGTGGTCTACCTCGTCGACATCCAGCAGCGGCACCTGGTCCCGCACACCGACGTGGCCACCCCGCTGCCCGTCGACGGCTCGCTGGCGGGCTGGGCGTACCGGACGCAGTCGCTGCGGGTCGAGGAGGCCGCAACCGGCGGGGTCACCGCCTGGTTCCCGCTGCTGGACGGCGCCGAGCGGCTCGGTGTGCTCGCCGTCAGCCAGCCCGCGCTCACCTCGGGATCGCTGACCCGGGGCCGCGCGCTGGCCTCGCTGCTGGCCATGATGATCACCTCGAAACGGTCCTTCGAGGACTCCTTCGCCCGGTGCACCCGCACCGAGCGGATGCGGCTGCCCTCGGAGATGCTCCGCGCCTTCCTGCCGCCGCGCACCATCGGCGACGGCACGGTGGTGTCGACCGCCGTCCTGGAACCGGCGTACGAGATCGGCGGGGACGCCTTCGACCACTCGCTGACCGGGACGACCCTGCACGTCACCGTCCTGGACGCCATGGGGCACGACCTGGCGTCCGGGCTGACCAGCGCCGTGTCGCTGGCCGCCTGCCGCAACGCCCGGCGCAACGGTGCCGAGCTGCCCGATCTGGTGCGCACCGTGGACGAGGCGCTCGCGCGGTGGCTGCCGGAGAAGTACTGCACGGCGGTCATCGCCCAGCTCGACCTGGCCACCGGTGTGCTGCGCTGGTGCAACTGCGGGCATCCGGCACCCCTCCTCATCCGCGACGGGCAGTTGCTCATCGACGCCCTGGAGCGGGAAGCCGACCCGCCGATGGGCCTGCCGTCCCAGCTGTCGCCCCGGCCGCGCCGGATGCACGAGGTGGCCCTGGAGCCCGGTGACCGGGTGCTGGTGTACACGGACGGGATCACCGAGGCCCGCACCCACGAGGCCCGGCTGATGGGCCTGGAGCGGTTCGCGGACTACGTCATCCGGGCCACGGCCGGCGGGGAGCTGGCGCCGGAGACACTGCGCCGCCTGATCCACTCGATCCTGGACGCGCGGGGGAACCGGCTGCGGGACGACGCGACGCTGCTGATGTTCGAGTGGCGGCCGCCGGCCCGCTGACCCGCCCCGTCCGGCGGCACGGTCCCGATCCGGTGCGCGCCCGCGGCCGGCCGAGGACGAGATCCTTGCCGGCCGGGGTGACGCGCGTGGAGCCGGCCAGGCAGGACCCCTCACCGGTGGTGGAACCGGTGTCGGTGACCCGGGCGTGACCCAGGTGGCCAGGTCCTGGGCGGCCGTCTCCGGCAGGGCGCCGCGTTGCCACCCGGCGCGGGCCTCGCGCGCCGCCGCCGGGTCGTGCCGTCCGGTCTCCGCGAGCCGGGCGGACATCCAGCCGGTCCAGGGTGCGGCGGTCGTCGTCCATGATGTCCGGGGCCCCTGCGGCCGGTCCGCGTACCGGCCCGTGTCGGCGCCGGTACGCCGGGTACCCGGAAAGGCACCTCGCGGCCTGGGGAACCGCTTCCCCGGTGGACCGCGAACGGCCCGGTCCGGAAAGGGGACAGCGATGACGCAGCCCGCCGACGATCACGCTCTCGATCAGCGCGCCGGCGTGTCCGAACTCCGAGTGGCGGGGCAGACCGTGCCCGGCCCGAGCGGCGGCGGGGTCCGGGAGGAGGACCTCCCCCTCGACCGCAACCAGGCGATCCTCCAGGCCGCGAAACAGGTCGGAGCCCTGCTGAAGAAGACCGGGCTGCCGTTCGCGCTGGCGGGAAGCGTCGCCGTCTACGCGCACGGCGGCACCCAGAACCTCCAGCACGACGTCGACTTCTGCATCCGCCCCGAGGACGCGGAGGCCGTCGCCGGGGCGCTGCGCGAGGCCGGGCTGGGCGTCTACACCCCGCCCGAGGACTGGCTGCTGAAGGCCGACTGCCTCGGCCAGCAGGTCGACCTGATCTTCGAGCTGGCGCACGAGCCCGTCACCTCCGGGTTGCTGGGCCGGGCCGAGGAGCGGTCGGTGGACTCGGTGCTGATGCCGGTGCTGTGCCCGACGGACCTGCTGCGGGGGCTGCTGGCGGCCTTCTCCGAGCACCACTGCGACTTCGGGGCCGTCCTGCCCATCGCCCGCACCCTGCGGGAGAAGGTCGACTGGGCCGGGCTCCGCCGCGACCTCGGTGCCGACCCCATGCCGGCCGCCTTCTTCTACGTGCTGGAGCGGCTGGAGATCATCCCCACGACAGGCGAGGAGGGACCGCGATGAGCGACTCCGCCGCACCCCGGGCCGGTGCCGGAACCGGTGAGAACGTCGAGTACCGCGTCGCCCATCTGCGCGACCGGCTGGCCGCCGAGGAACTGGGTGAGCTGGGGGTCCGCGCCGAGGTCCGGGCCGGGGCGGTCGCCGTCACCGGGACGGTGCCGTCCGCCCGGTGCCGCGACACCCTGCTGCGGGTCGTCGGCGAGGAACTGGCCGGGCTGACCGTGCACAGCGACATCGTGGTGGCCGAGACCGCCCGCCCCGACCGTGCCGAGGAGCTGTGATGATCCGTGTCGCCGCCGTCGGAGACATCCACATGGGACCGGAGAGCCAGGGCCTGCTGCGGCCCGCCTTCGAGACCCTGCCGGACTGTGCCGACCTGCTGCTGCTCGCCGGGGACCTGACCCGGCACGGCACACCCGAGGAGATGGACGTGGTGGCCCGCGAGGTACGGGACCTGCCGGTGCCGGTGGTGGCGGTGCTCGGCAACCACGACCACCACGACGGGCAGCCCGAGAAGGTGACCGGCATCCTCCGGGATGCGGGGGTGACGGTCCTGGAGGGCGAGGGCGCGGTGATCGACTGCGCGGGCACCCGGGTCGGGGTCGCCGGGACGAAGGGGTTCGGCGGGGGGTTCGTCGGGCGCAGCGCCGGGGAGTTCGGCGAGCCGGTGATGAAGGAGTTCGTCCGCACCACCCGGCGCAGCGCCGACGCGCTGTGCGCCGCGCTGAAGGACCTGGCCGGCCGGGACTGCGCGGCGCGGATCGCGCTGACCCACTTCTCCCCCGTCGCCGACACCCTGGCGGGCGAACCGCTGGAGATCTATCCGTTCCTGGGCAGCTATCTGCTGGCCGAGGCCATCGACACCGCCGGGGCCGATCTCGCGGTGCACGGGCACGCGCACGCCGGCTCGGAGCACGGCATGACGGCGGGCGGGGTGCGGGTGCGCAACGTCGCCCAGCCGGTGATCAGGCGGGCGTTCAACGTGTATCAGCTCGCGCTGGGCCGGTCCGGGTCCTCCTCGGTGGTGCGGGCGTAGGCGGTGGTCTCCGGGCCGAGCGACGGTACGTCGACCCGCCGGAAGCCAAGCCGGTCGTAGAAGGCCCTGGCGGCGGTGTTGGCCGTCCCGGTCAGCAGGTGGACGGAGGGCACCCCGCGCTCGCGCAGGGCGCGCAGGAAGGTGCGGGTCAGGGCGCGTCCGTGGCCGCGGCCCTGCCACCCGGGCAGCAGGTCGATGTGGAGGTGGGCCGGGTGGGCGGCCAGTTCGGGGACGATCATCCGCTCGGGGCGGTGCAGGAGGCGGGCGATCCGCTCGTCCCGGGTGCGGGGCTCGCCGGCCGGGTCCGGCCAGCGGGCGGCGACGCGGGGCAGCCAGTGGGCGCGGAAGGCGGCGGCGAAGCGCGCGGTGTCGGCGGTGCCGAGGATGTAGCCGACCGCCCGGCCCCGCCCGTCGTCCAGTACGAAGGCCAGGTCCGGCTCCAGATGGGCGTAGGGCGCGGCGAAG
This sequence comes from Streptomyces daghestanicus, assembly GCF_020521275.1. Lineage (NCBI taxonomy): Bacteria > Bacillati > Actinomycetota > Actinomycetes > Kitasatosporales > Streptomycetaceae > Streptomyces > Streptomyces daghestanicus. The sequence continues at coordinate 443,856 of NZ_BNDX01000007.1, forward strand.
GTCGCGGTGAGGACGCCGGGGTCGGTGTAGTGGGGGCGGCTGTCGTGGCCGTCGTGCCCGGTGCGGACGCAGATCTCGTCCAGGGCCTCGGCGTCCTCGGGGCGGTACGGGCGGATGGTCGCGGTGGCGGGCTCGGGTGCGGTGTCGGGGGAGGTCACCGCTGTATCGTGCCCGGCCGGTGACGCCCCCTCAAGGACGCGTCCCGGCCGGGCTCGGGGCGGGCGCCGGTCAGCCCACGACGGTCTGGACGTACGGCACCAGGCGGACCGGGCCGACCAGGCCGTGGTCCTGCCGGGCGGTGCTGCCGAACACCTCCGGGCGGGCCACCCGCAGGCGGTTGACCAGCGGGGTGGCCACCTCGATCTCGATGACGTTGCGTCCCGGGGCGAGGTACGGGCCGATGTCGACGACGGGGTTGAGGCGGTCCACCGGCGGGGCCGGGGTGCCGTTGACGGTGACCCGGGCGGTGTCGCTGACCTGCCCCAGTTCGAGGCGGGCGCCGTGCGAGGCGTCCCAGCCGGCGGGCAGGGCGACCGTGGTGCGGTAGCGGCCGACGCCCGCGGAGTCGGCCAGCTGGGGGATCTGTGACCAGGGCAGCAGGGTGTCGAGGTCCACGGTGCGGCGGACCGTCTCGGTCCGGGTCGCGGAGGTGCCGGGGAGCCAGTCCTCCACCTCCAGCCGCCAGGAGGCGGGGGTGATCGGGCCGGGCACCTCCCGGACCTTCGTGGTGACCGGGCGGCCCCGGGAGAGCCGGGTGGTGAAGGTGCCGGCCCGGGTGGTGCGCACGGCGGGTCCCCGGTCGGTGAAGAGTGCCTCGTCCGCGTCGGTGGCGAGGACGTACGGGCGGTTTCCGTGGCGGTCGCCGAAGAGGCCGGGGCGGCCCAGGGCGACGATCATCGACTCGCCGGGCCGGAGCGTGACGCGGACGGTGAACGCGTCGCCGTCCTGGGTGTACCGGGCGAGCCGCACCGCCTCGCCGGTCCACGCGTCCAGCAGGTACGGCACGGCGGTGCCGCGTCCGGTGCGGCGCAGGGTCACGTCGTGGTCGATGGCGGCGACCGCCGGTTTGACGGTCTCGGCGTGCTTGCCGTTGACGAGGTAGTAGAAGTCGGCGTCGTCCGTGGCCCGGTGGGCGTTCAGCAGCGTGGAGGAGGCGGCGTGCCGGACGTCGGGGGTGACGCCGAGGCCGGCGAGGGCGTCCCCGACGGCCGTCTTGTCGGCGACGAGGGTGACGTGGGGCAGGGCGAGCAGCCGGGCGAGGACCGCGCGCAGCCGGTCGGTCTCGTCGTCGGCCGGGACGCCCGGGGTCAGTGCCTGGTCGAAGGCGCCGAGCAGCACGACGGGCAGCCCCCGCTCGGCGAGGGCGAGCAGTCTGCGGGCGTCGGCGAGGGCGAGGGTCGGGGTGGAGGAGTAGAAGAAGTCGCCCTCGACGAACAGGGCCTTGTACGCGGGACCCTCGGGAGCGAGCCGGCCGCCCCGGACGGTGGCGGAGGGCAGGTCGAGCAGGGGGCCGCTGAGGAACTGGTGGGTCCAGCCGAGGGGTACGCCGGTCGAGGTGAACCAGGAGGCGCCGATGCCGGTGGCGGTGTAGCCGGTCTGCCGGAACACCGCGACGTCGGCGCGGGCGGTGCCGGCCTGGAGGACGCGGTGGACCCGGCCCAGGTAGCCGGCGACGTCCGGCAGATGGCCCCAGGTGGGCTGGCGCGGTCCCCAGGACTCGCCGTAGCCGGGGGCGCCGTTGTACGGGCTGAACGCGGCGAAGCCGGGCCAGGCGGCGCCCGGGACGGTGGCGTAGGAGAAGCCGTGGACGACGGTCTGGTTGACGCCGGCCGCGTAGGCGCCGCCCATGGTGCGCAGGAAGCGGTCCCAGGTGGTGCTGTACGCCGACCCGTTGTAGGCGCCCGCCTCGCAGGACAGGACGGTGTGCCCCGCCATGTCGCGGCCGCCGGCCAGGCAGCGGTAGTCGTCGAGGTTCTTGAAGCCCAGGGACTCCCCCTCGGCGACGTCGAGGATCGCGGCGGTGGCGATGGCGTCGGTCTGCAGGCCGTAGGGCTGGGCCCGCAGTTCCATGCCGAGGGAGTGTGCCCAGTCCCGCAGGGCGGTGACGTGGTGGCGGTTGAACAGGTGGGAGACGGTCTCCCAGAAGTCGTGGCGGATCTGCCGGGTCTCCTGCGCCCCGAAGGCGAAGACCTGGTTGCTGTTGTCGAGGATCAGCGCGGGCAGGTACGGCAGCAGGGGGCGGCCGTGGTCCCGCGCGAACGCCTCGGGCAGCTTCGGCGTCCAGACCAGGCCGTCGGTCTCCAGTTCGACGGAGTCCTCGAAGAAGGCGCCGCCCGACGCCTTCAGCAGCTTCCGGATCGCCGGGGTCAGCAGGTTCCGTTCCCAGTACTCGGTGACGGCGGCCGTGCCGGCGGGGCTGAAGTGGTCGACGACGTACGCGGCGGGCGCGGAGTGCGGGCCGGACTCGGGCTGCTGGGCGGAGCCGCGCCGCCAGTAGGAGATCAGCACCCAGTCGCCGTCGCCGGGGGCGGTCCAGGTCAGCGCTCCGCCGGTGACCATGGCGGTGAGGTCCTGGACGGTGGCGAGGTCGAGGCCGGTCTCCTTGCGGGTGGAGTTGGCCGGGTCGACGCGGGCGGCCTGGACGGCCAGCAGGGTCTGCCGGGTGACGCCGGCGGCGGGCGCGTGCACGGGTGCCGGGACGGGGCCCTGGTAGGTGGTGCCGGCGGCGACGGAGACGCGGCCGTGGGCGAGTTCCTGGACGGCCGCCTCGTCGTCGGGGGTGACGCCGGGGACGGCGGTGGGCCAGCTCGGGCCGAGGGTGAGGTCGACGGTGAGGCCGCGTCTGACCGCGCGGCGCAGGGCCGCCTCGACGCCGTCCCGCCAGGACCGGCTGCCCCAGCCGCGGTGGGCGGTGTCCAGCACCGACTTGTCGGAGAGGCTGTGGTGGACGGCGGCGATCTCGACGCCGCCGAAGCCCGCGTCCGCGATCTGGTCGATCTCCCGGGCGATCTCGTCGGGGTCCACCAGGCCGTCCGGCCACCACCAGCGGAACCTGGGGCGCACCGAGCGCGGCGGTTCGGCGAACCAGGCGGCACCGGGGGCGGCGCCGGCGGTCGCGGCGGCGGTGTCCAGTGAGGCGGCGCCGGCGGCGGGCAGCGCGGACGCGGTGGGTGCTCCGGTGGCGGCGACGGCCGCCGCGACGCCCGTACCGAGGCCGGCGGCGAGGATGCGGCGGCGCGGCATCGCCGGGCGCGGCGGGGTGTGTTCGTGCATGGGTGTGCGTCCCTCGGCTCATCGGGAAGAAGGGCGAGTGAAGTGGGGGGAGGGGGATGAATCGTTTCAATCGCCTACCAGTGCCGGAACGCTAAGTGGCCCGTCCTGGCCGGGTCAAGATCCGTGCGCGAGGTTCTTGGTCCGCCCGGCGCCGGGTGCCGATTGGCGAGGAGCGGGCGGGGAACCCGGCGGGGGCTGTACGGCACCCCACTTCTGGAGCACACGATGAGTCTTCTGCGCCTGGCCGGCCGGCCGATGCTGGCCTCCATGTTCGTCACCGGCGGTCTGCACGCGGTCCGCAGTCCCCAGGACGCGGCCCCGACCGCCGAAGCCGTGGTGCGGCCCGTGGCCGACCGGGTGAACGCGCTGCCGGACGACACCGAGCAGCTCGTGCGGATCAACGGGGCGGTGCAGGTGGCGGGCGGTGTGCTGCTCGGGCTGGGGCGCTGTCCCCGGCTGGCGGCGCTGGCCCTTGCCGCGACGCTGGTGCCGACGACGCTGGCGGCGCACCGCTTCTGGGAGGAGCAGGACCCGGCCGCCCGCGCCCGGCAGCGCATCCACTTCTTCAAGAACCTGTCCATGCTGGGCGGCCTGCTGGTCGCGGCCGACGACACCGGCGGCGCCCCCTCGGTGGTGTGGCGCGGCCGGCACGCGGCGCGGGGCCTGCGGCACGACGCCCGTCTGGTGCGCCGTTCGGTCAAGGTGGCGGCGGGTCCGGCGGGCGCCGCGGGCGGGGTGCTGGGCAAGGTCTCGCGGCACTGACGCACGTTCCGGGCGGCGGGCGGCTTCAGGGCCGCGGAACCTCCGCGGGCGCGTGGAGCAGGTCGAGGGCGAGGGCGGCGGTCCAGGAGAAGTGCCGGGCGCCGCGCGCCGCGCCGGTGACGGGATCGACGTACTCGGCGAAACGGGACCGGCGGGCCTCGGCGAGGAAGCCGTGCCGCAGCCGGTCGGCGTCCGGGCGGAAGCCGTGGGCGCGCAGGCCCCGGTGGATCAGCCAGGCCGTGTTGAACCAGGCCGGGCCGCGCCAGTAGCGCTGCGGGTCGAAGGCCGAGCCGGTCAGGTCGTAGCTGGGGACCAGGCGGGTGGCGGGGGCGGCGAAGGCCGGTCCGGCGAGGGTGCGGCGCAGGGCGTGTGCCACGCCGGGCGGCAGGTGCGGCACGAGGAGCGGGACGAGGCCGGTGACCGCCCGTTCGCCGACCAGCGTGTCGGGGCCGAGGTCGCGGACCCGGAAGAGACCGGCCTCGGCGTCCCACAGCCGGGTGAGCAGGGCCCGGGTGAGGGCGGCGGCGCGCGCGGTGTGCGGGGCGGCGTCGCGGCCGAGGGCGCGGGCGGCCGCGGCGAGCGCGTGCTCGCCGGCGATGAGCAGGGCGTTGAAGCAAGGGTCCTCGACGGCGAAGGCGGGCCGGGCGGCCCGGTCGTCGTAGCCGGCGTCGCGGTAGTCGCCCGCGAGGCGGACGTAACGGCCGTAGTCCAGGTCGGTGGGCCGGTCGTGGGGGTGGCCGTGGTCCAGGTCGGCGCGGCGGAAGGTGTCCGGCGGGGCGGCGGTGACGCGGGCGAGGGCCCGGTCCCAGCAGGGGCTGTTGTCGGTGCCGGGCTCCCACGGGTGGACGGCCGCCGCCAGTCCCCCGCCGCCGAGGTCACGGCGGTTCAGGAGGTAGTCGTGCCAGGCGGTGAGCCGCGGGTAGGCGCGGTCGAGGAAGCCGGTGCGGCGGGACAGCTCCGGGTCGGCCCCGTGGACCAGCCAGGCGGCCAGGGCGTGCACCGGCGGCTGGACGATGCCCGAGGTCTCCGGTGCGGTGGGGGCGCCGGCCGCACGGCCGGCCCGGGAGGAGCGCCAGAAGTCGGGACTGGGGAAGTAGGCGTCCGCAGGGACCGCCGGGTTGAACACGATGTGCGGGAGGCGGCCGTCGGCCCACTGGGCGGCGAACAGGGATTCCAGTTCGCGCTGGGCGCGGTGGGCCGAGAGGTGACGCAGGCCGATGGCGACGAAGGCCGAGTCCCAGCTCCACTGGTGGGGGTAGAGCGTGCGGGAGGGCACGGTGGAGGCACCGGTCCAGTTGGCGGCGAGGACCCGAGCGGCGGCGCGGCGCAGGTCCGGGGCCGGAGCGGGGGCATCGGGCGACCCGGTCCGCGCCGGGCGGGACGGCACGCGCCGGTCGGTCTCGGCCCGGCGGCTGGTGTGAACGACGCGTTCCACGGATGACTCCGGAAGGTTACGGGCTGCGGTTGCGTCGACGATATCCCCAACTTATGTCGTGTCAACACGCAGAACTGGCGGCGTGATGACTGGCGGATGCGCGTAAGTCCGGGCGGTGGGGCGATGTTTCGGCCGGCGGACAGGGCAAGGCGCGGTGGCCCGGGGCGCTTCAGCGGTCCGCCGTCAGGGCGTTCGCGGCCTCGCGGACGACGGACTCGGGGCCGGGGCGGTTCCGCTCCGGGCCGACCGCCGGTGTCCCGACCGCGGCGGCCAGGTGGGCCGGGCCCGCGGAGGCGGTGACGAGGAGGTCGGCGGAGTTCAGCCCACCGGCGAGGGCGCGCGGGCCGCTACGGCCGCCGAGGTCGACGGCCGCGTCGCCGGTGGCCGCGCGGGTCAGGGCGGCCTCGTCCGGTCCACCGGTGACGACGACCCGGTGGCCGGCGTCGCAGAGCCGGGTGACGAGCCCGGCGCCGTACGCGGCGTCCCGGGCGCGGCCCGGGTCGCCCGCTCCGGGACGGACGACCACGTACGGGCCGTTCCCGGTGAGGGAGGCGGTGTCAGGGACCGGGTGGACCCGGAGCCGGCCGTCGTCCCCGGGCCGCAGTCCGAAGCCCAGCGCGGCGGCGGCGTGCGGCGCGGCGCGGGCGGGGGCGGGGATGGCGCGCGGGTCCGTGCCGGGGGCGGGGTCCGCACCGTGAGCGGTGTCCACGCCCGGAGCGGGGCGCGCGCCCGCGCCGGGACGGGCGCCGGCGGCGTGGCGTGTCCGTGCCGTGTGCAGCAGGCGCGCGGCCGGCCAGGGAGTGGGGCAGGCCGGGGACGAGGGCGATGTCGTACGCCTCCCGCCGCAGGTGCCGCAGCAGGCCGGACGTGTCGGGGCCGGCGGGGTCCGGCGGGGGCGCGGTGGGTCCCGGGGGCGGGGCCCAGAGGAGGACGTCGCCGACCTGGGGCAGCAGGCGCGCGGCGTGGGCCCCGCCGGGCGCGCACAGCAGGGTGACCCGCCCGGCGCGGGTGGCCACCGCCCGTACGGCCGGGCCGGCCGGCAGGACGTCCCCGAAACCGCCGGGGTGGACGGCGAGCGCCTTCATGCCCAGCCCCCCTCGTCGGCGCGGACCACCGTGGCCGGCACCGGACCGGGGCGTTCGGTGAGCGCGGCGACGGTGCGCGCGAGGCCCTCCTGCCAGGTCACGCCGGGCATCCAGCCGAAGATCTCCTGGGCGAAGCCGGTGGCGGGGCGGGGCCCCGCGGGGTCGCCCGGTGGCCGTCCGGTGCAGGTCACCGGCGCGTCGGAGCCGGTCAGCTCGATCACCCGGCGGGCGATCTCCGCTTCCGTCGGCGTCTCGTCCCCGCCGAGGTCGACCGGCCGTACCGACCGGCCGGCCGCGACCAGCAGCACCCCGTCGACCAGGTCGTCGACGTAGCACAGGGAGTGCCGGCGTCCGCCGTCCCCGGCGAGGGTGACCGGGCGGCCCGCGAGCGCCTGGGCGAGGAAGGCGCCCGGCACCGTGCCGTCGTCCGTCCGCATCCGGGGGCCGCAGGCCGTGAACAGCCGCACGATCCCGGCGTGCGCACCGGGATCGCCGGCCCGCGCGGCCACCAGGGCCTCGGAGAACCGGAGGGCCTCGGCGTACGCCCCGTGCGCGTCGAAGGGGTCGTCCGCGTCCGGCGGCGGCGCGGAGGCGAGCAGGAACCGGGCGCCGTCCCGGCCCGCGATGTCCAGGGCGGCCCGGGTTCCGGTGCTCGCGGCGTCCAGGAGGGCCGGGGGGCGGTCCCACCCGGCGCCGGGGCGGGCGGGTCCGGCCAGGTGCAGCACCAGGTCGTAGGGGCCGTCGAGGAGGCCGGGCAGGCCGGGGCCGGCGACGTCCCGTTCCAGGAAGCGGAAGCCGTGGCGGCCCGCGAGGTGGGCCACGTTCCCGGCGCGGCCGGTCGAGAGGTCGTCGAGGCAGTCGACTTCGACGCCCGCATCCAGCAGCCGGGTGCACAGGTGGGAGCCGACGAACCCCGCTCCCCCGGTCACCAGGGCACGGTCCCAGGGGGCCCGTGCCCCGGTCTTCATGGCGAACGCCGCCATCGGCATCATGAGGACGACCTTCCTTCCTCCGCGCGACGCTGACGACCGCGCCCCGAGTGCCCCGCCGAGTCGCCTTCATACTCCGACGTCCCCTGTGCCCCGTACGCCCCTGCCGCGCCCGGCTCTGTGGCGGACCCCGGTGCGGCTGGTGGGCGCGCCGGCCGCGGCCGGCGGGCTGCTCCAGGTGCCGGCCGGGATGCCGCCCTCGATGACCGTCCTGCTGGTGGCGGTGCCGCCGACGGCGGTGGCGGAGTCCGTCTCCGACACGGCCGGCGCGGCGGTCCTCCAGACCGATCCGCCCGCCCGCCTGCGGGGCCGGGTGCCCGGGGTGTGGGGCAGCGTCGGCGCGGTGTAGCGCCTCGGCGGGCGCCCGCCGTCGGTCTGCTGACGGCGCCGGCGGGGGCGCGCGGCGCCCTGGTCGCGGGCGGGTTGCCCGTCGTCGGCACCAGCGGCGCGTGCCCCCTGCTGCGCGGACGCCGCGTCACCGTCCCGCTGACCTTACGCACGGAGGAGGCCGAGGTCCCGGGCCGCTCGGCACCGACCCCGGCGGCCTGACCCCACGCGGGGGCTCGCCGGGCGGACGCTCGGGCAGCCCCTGCCGGACCCCGGCCGGACGGGTCGGCCCCGGACCACCGGGGCCGTCCGGTCGAGGTGGCACAGCGAGCCCCCGGCACCGCCGTCCCGCCGGCCCGGCACCGCACCCGGTCACACGGCCGGAGCGCTCAGGCGGCCAGGGCCGGCCCCCTGGTCAGGCGGGTCAGCAGCCCGGTGCGGTGGAGGGCCGCCACGGGGGCGAGGAGGTCGGGGTGGCGCAGGAGGACCGCCGCGCGGCGGTCCCCGGCGTCGGGGGCGAGCAGCCGCCGGTACGCGGTGGGTGCGAGGCCGGTGACCGCCCCCGCGGCCCGGCCGAGCGCGGCGACGGCCCGGTCCGCCAGGCCCGGGTCGCCCAGCAGGCAGGCGGCCCAGCTCGCCACGGTCTCGTCGACCCAGCTGCGCCAGGGCTGCTCCGCCAGGGCCTCGGCCGTCGCGTCGTCGGCGCCCGCAAGCCGGTCCAGCCGGGCGGAGCCGCCGGGACCGGCCACGCCGGCCAGCGCGGCGTCCATCGCCGTCGGATAGCGCAGCCGGGCCGCGACCGTGACGGCCTGGCGGGCCTGCGCCTCGCAGAGCGCGGCGGCGTGGGCGCCGCCGGAGGCCGGGTAGGCGCGGGTGAGCCACTGGGCGGTGGCGGCGATGACCGGGGTGAGTTCTGCGTGCACTGCCGGGCCGTCCGTACGGGTCTGCGGGGAGGTGGGGACGCCGGTCACGGTAGCCCGCGGTGACCGGCGCGGACCAGGGTCCGGGTCTCCCCCGGGGCGTGGGCTCGGCCACATCCGCGCAGGCCACGGGAGGGACGGGCGCCCGGTGTGCCCCGTACCGGATGCGATCCTGGGCGTGCGCGGCGCCGCTTCCCGGCCGGCGCCGCCGCCGTTCCCGTACCGAAGCCGATCCAGGAGAACCCGCTGAACACCGCCGTCGTCTCCGAGGCCGTCCCGGTCGTCCTGCTGCTGGGCGTGCTGGTCTTCGCCGTCGTACGTCCCCGGGGGCTGCCGGAGGCGGCGGCCGCCGTGCCCGCCGCCGCGCTCGCCGTGGCGCTGGGCACGGTCTCGCCGGACGCGGCGTGGGAGCAGGTCCGCAGTCTGCTGCCGGTCGTCGGCTTCCTCGCGCTGATCCTGGTGCTGGCCCACCTCTGCGCCCGCGACGGCCTGTTCGATGCGGCCGGCGCGCTGGTGGCCCGCCGGTACGGGAGCAGCCCGCGGCGGCTGCTCGGGGGTGTGTTCCTGCTGGCCTGCGCGGTCACCGCCGTCCTCAGTCTGGACGCCACGGTGGTCCTGCTCACCCCCGTGGTCCTGGCCACCGCGGCGCGGGCCGGCGCGGTCGCCCGCCCGCACCTGTACGCCACGGCCCACCTGGCCAATTCGGCGTCCCTGCTGCTGCCGGTCTCCAACCTCACCAATCTGCTGGCGTTCACCGCGAGCGGGCTGACCTTCACCCGGTTCGCCGTGCTGATGGCGTTGCCCTGGCTGGTGTCGATCGCCGTCGAGTACGCCGTCTTCCGGCGCTTCTTCCGTGCCGACCTGGCCGCCCCGGCCGCGCCGGAGGCCGTGCCCGAGGCGGTGGCGGGGCCGGCGGTGCCCCGTTTCACCCTGGTCGTGCTCGGGCTGACGCTGGCCGGGTTCGCGGTGACCTCGCCGTTCGGGATCGAGCCGGCGTGGGCCGCGCTGGGCGGCGTGCTGGTGCTGGGGGGCCGGGCGCTGCTGCGGCGCCGGGCCGGGGTACGGGAACTGGTCGGCGCCGCGTCCCCGCTGTTCTGCCTGTTCGTGCTCGCCCTCGGCGTGGTGGTGCAGGCCGTGGTGGCCGGCGGGCTCGCCGACGGGCTGGCCCGGGTGCTGCCCTCGGGCGACTCCCTGCCGGCGCTGCTCGGGGTGGCGGCGGTGGCCGCCGTCCTGGCCAACCTGATCAACAACCTGCCGGCCGTGCTGGCCCTGCTGCCGCTGGCCGCGCCGGCCGGGCCGGGCCCCGTCCTCGCGGTGCTGATCGGCGTGAACCTGGGCCCCAACCTGACCTACGTGGGGTCGCTGGCCACCCTGCTGTGGCGGCGCATCCTGCGGGACCGGGGCATCGCCGTGGACCTCGGCCGTTTCACCCGGCTCGGGCTGATCGCCGTACCGGCGACGCTGGTGGCCGCCACGGTGGCGCTGTGGGCGTCGCTGCGGGTGGCCGGCGTCTGAGCCGGGACGGCCGGGGGCGCGGGGCGCCCGCGCCGTCCCGGGAGGTCCGCCGTCACCAGGGCGTGCTCGGCAGGGTGGGCCGGCGGACGGCCTCGGCGGCGTCCCGCAGGTGCAGGGCGACGGTGATCAGGGCGCGCAGGGCGGACGGGCGGAGGTGCTGGGCGCTCTCGGCGGCCAGCACGAGCAGGCAGCCGGCCGCCTGCTCGACCACGGAGACGGGGATCTCGAAGTCGTCGCCGTCGGCGCCGCGGAAGGCGCGCCACGGGGCGGCGGCCCCGTCGATGGCCCGCCGTACCGCGTGTTCGAGGTGCTGCGCGGCCTGCTCGCACACGGGCGGCGGCAGGATGATCGTGCGGGGGAACGCTGAACTGGTCATGGTCCCACTGGTCCCCCGCCGCCGGTCCGTTCGATCGGCGGGCCCGGCGGTTTTCACCGGGTCGGCGGGACGGCCCCTCGTAGGGTGGGCGGCATGGACGCGACGGACGGCGACACTCCCGGTGGCGTGGCGGCCCGGCTGACCGGGCGGGCGGTGACTGCTGAGCGCCGCCGGTCCGTGGCGCTCACCGAGGTCGCCCTCGACGACGGCCGGACGGTGATGGTCAAGCGCGACGACGAGGGCGCGGTACGGGCGGAGGCGGCCGGGCTGCGCTGGCTGGCGCGGGCGGGGGCCGTCGCGGTCCCCGCCGTGCGCGGCGCGGACCGGCACTGGCTGGTCACCGACCTGGTGGCGGAGGGCCGGCCGGACGCGCGGGCGGCGGAGCGGTTCGGCCGGGAGCTGGCGGCGCTGCACGCCGCGGGCGCCCCGGCGTTCGGCGCCGCGCCGCCGGACGGGCCGGTGGAGGCGTTCATCGGGCGGGCGCCGATGCGCAATGTGCCCGGTACCGACTGGCCGGGCTGGTACGCCGAGCACCGGGTGCTGCCGTATCTGCGCCGGGCGGTCGACGCCGGCACGGTGCGTCCGGCGGAGGCGGCCGACGTCGAACGGGTCTGCGCGCGCCTGCCCGGACTGGCCGGGCCGCCCGAGCCGCCGGCCCGGCTCCACGGCGACCTGTGGAACGGCAATGTGCTGTGGGGCGCCGACGGCGCGGTCCGGCTGATCGACCCGGCCGCGCACGGCGGGCACCGCGAGACCGATCTGGCGATGCTCCGCCTCTTCGGCTGCCCGCACCTGGAGACGGTCCTCGCCGCCTACGACCGGGCCGCGCCGCTCGCGGCGGGCTGGCGCGAACGCGTCGGCGTGCACCAGCTGTTCCCGCTGCTGGTGCACGCCGTGCTGTTCGGCCGGAGCTACGCCGAGCAGGCCGTCGCGGTCGCCCGCGAGGCTCTCGCCGCCTGAGCGCTCAGCGCGTGACGACGTGCCGTTCGTTCGGCACGCAGTGGGTCATGGTGAGGCCCTCGACGTCGCGCGGCGGGTTCTTGCCCAGGTTGGACAGCCGCTTGCGGTCCTCGTCGGTGAGGTCCTGGCTGGCCAGCGGCTCCAGGCCGGCCACGTCCTCCGGCGAGATGCCGAGGCCCTCGCCGACCCGCAGCCCGAGGTCGTTCTCGACCAGCAGGAAGTGCCACACCATCCGCTCCTGCACCGGACGGTCGCACTCGGAGAGCAGGTCGACGAAGTTCTTCACCAGGTCGTCCCGCTCCCACTGCTCCATCAGGCAGTAGCGCTGGCCCGCCTGGAGGTAGTCGTTGGTGCGCGGGATGCGCTTGCGGGTGACCCGGCCCCGGATCTCCGGGCCCTGCTCGTCGTGGGTCGGGTACTCGGCCTCGCGCAGGCTGCCGTCGGTGATCGACGGCTCGTAGTTCACCGACGGGTTCTGGCCGCCGTCGGTGTAGTACGTCATCTGGCCGTCGCGCTGGTTGGTGTGCACGGTGGCGTTCTTGGCCTGGTTGACCGGCAGCTGGAGGTAGTTCGGGCCGACCCGGTAGCGCTGGGTGTCGCTGTACGAGAAGGTCCGGCCGACCAGCATCTTGTCGTCGGAGAAGTCCAGCCCGTCGACGAGGACGCCGGTGCCGAAGGAGATCTGCTCGTTCTCCGCGAAGAAGTTCTCCGGCATCCGGTTCAGCACGATCCTGCCGACCGGCTTGGGCGGGAACTCCTGCTCGGGCCAGGTCTTGGTGTCGTCCAGCGGGTCGAAGTCCAGCTCCGGGTGGTCGTGGTCGTCCATCATCTGGACTAGCAGCTCCCACTCGGGGTAGTCACCGCGGGCCACGGCCTCGTAGAGGTCCTTGGTGGCGTGGCCGGTCGACTCCGCCTGGACGTTGGCGGCGTCCTCCTCGGTCATGCTGCGCACGCCCTGTTTGGGCATCCAGTGGTACTTGACCAGCTTGGTCTCGCCCTGGGCGTTCACCCACTTGTAGGTGTTGACGCCGAAGCCCTGCTGGTGGCGGTAGTCGGCGGGGATGCCCCGCGGGCTGAACAGGTTGACCAGCATGTGCATGCACTCCGGCGTCTGCGACATGAAGTCGAAGATGCGCCGGGGCTGCTGCTCGAAGGTGACCGGGTCGGGCTTCAGGGCGTGGATGACGTCCGGGAACTTGATGGCGTCCCGGATGAAGAAGACACCCAGGTTGTTGCCGACCAGGTCCCAGTTGCCGTCCTCGGTGTAGAACTTCACGGCGAAGCCGCGCGGGTCGCGGGCCGCCTCGGAGGAGTCCCGGCCGCCGATGACGGTGGAGAAGCGCAGGGCGATGTCGGTGCGCTTGCCGCGCTCCTGGAACAGCTTGGCCCGGGTGTACCGGTCGATCGGCTCGTCGCCCCAGGCGCCGTACGCCTCGAAGTAGCCGTACGCGGTGACGCCGCGGGCGTGCACGACACGCTCGGGGATGCGCTCCCGGTCGAAGTGGCTGATCTTCTCCAGGAACTGGTAGTTCTCCAGCGTGGCGGGCCCGCGGGCGCCGACCGTGCGCTGGTTCTGGTTGTCGTAGACCGGGTGTCCCTGCCGGTTGGTGAGCACCTTCCGGTCGTCGCCGGGAGCGGGACCCTGGCTCGATACGTCGGTCATTCCTCTTCGGCTCCTTCGACTCGTGGCCGCCGCGGCCGTGCGCGTGACGAGGCGGCGGCCGTCGGCCGGTCGCGTGGGCGTCCCGGGTACCCGGCCGCGCGGGATCAGTCACTCCCGACACTCGCACGGCACCGGGTCCCCCGCGACCGGCCGGTCCGGGCCGGACGGCGCGGCGGCGGCGGTGTCCGTCCCCGCCGCCGTACGCCCGGCCCCTTCCTGTCGTTCGTGCGCTCGTGAGCCGATCGGGTACCCGGTTCCGGAGCCGTACACGGCAGCGGAACCGGCCGGTTCACCGAGTCCCCGCGCCCCCAGTCCCAGTGGGCCGGATGTCCCATCGAGACATATGTCCCACTGGGACATCGACGGGTGTACCGTGGACGGCATGAAGGCAGCGAAGCCCGCGGACTCCCCCGAGGACCGGCGCCGCCGCAAGGCGCGGCGGACCCGGGACGCGCTCGCCGACGCCGCCTGCGACCTGATCCTGAGCCAGGGGACGGCGGCGACGACCGTGGAGGCCATCGCGGAGCGCGCGGACGTCACCCGCCGCACCTTCAGCCGGCACTTCGCCGGCAAGGAGGACGCCGCCCTCGACTTCGTCCGCCGCGACGGCGACCGGATCAACGCGCTGCTGCGGGCCCGCCCGGCCCACGAGCCCCCGCTGACCGCGTACCGCAGGGCGGTGCGCGCGTGGCTGACCGATCCGGACGACCCGCCGTGGCAGCTGCGCCCGCGGATGCGCCGGCTGCTCGCGCTGATCGACAGCGAGCCCGCCCTCTTCGGCGCCTACCAGCGCATCCGGGTCGACGCCCAGGAGGAGTCGATCCGCATCATCGCCGCACGGCTCGGCACGGACGGGGCCCTCGACGTGCGCCCCGCCGCCGTCGTCGACGCCGCCGCCGGAGTCCTGGTCGCCGCCCTGCGCGTCTGGGCCCGGCAGGGCGACCGGAACCCGGGAGCCGCAGACCTCGCCGCCCTCGTGGAGCGGGCCTACGACGCCCTGACCTCGGAGGCCGCGGCCGCGGTCGCCGACAGCACCACGGAAGAGTGAGAGCACCATGAGCACTTCGGACACCACCCCCGTCACCGACCACGCGTCCGAGTTCGCCGGCCGCGCCGCCCTGGTCACCGGCGCCGCCTCCGGCATCGGCCTGGCCACCGCCCGCCGCCTCGGCCGGGGCGGCGCGAAGGTCGTCATCGCCGACTACAACACCGAGGGGGCCGAGCAGGCCGCCGCCGCCCTGGAGGCGGAAGGCATCGAGGCCGCCGCCGTGCGGCTGGACGTGACCAGCCCCGAGTCCGTCGAGGCCGCCGTCGCGTTCACCGTCGCCACCTTCGGCTCCCTCGGCCTCGCGGTGAACAACGCCGGCATCGGCGGCCCCAGCGCCCCCACCGGCGAGTACGACATCGACGCCTACAGCCGCGTCGTCCGCACCAACCTGGACGGCGTCTTCTACTCGATGCGCTACGAGCTGCCGGTCATCGAGGCCGCGGGCAAGGGCGGCGCCATCGTCAACGTCGCCTCCATCCTCGGCAAGGTCGGCTTCGCCGGCAGCGCCGCCTACGTCGCCGCCAAGCACGGCGTGGTCGGGCTGACCGAGACCGCCGCCGCCGAGTACTCCGCCAAGGGCATCCGGATCAACGCGGTCGGCCCCGGCTTCATCGAGACGCCCCTGCTGAAGTCCATGGACCAGGACGCCTACGACGGCCTGGTCGCCCTGCACCCGGCCGGACGCCTCGGCACCTCCGAGGAGGTCGCCGAGCTGATCGCCTTCCTGCTGTCGGACCGCGCCTCCTTCATCGCCGGCAGCTACCACCTGGTCGACGGCGCCTACACCGCCGTCTGACCTCACCCACCCGCAGGGGGGAGAGAACCGAACGAAGGAGTTCGACCATGAAGGCTCTGCAGTACCGCACCATCGGGTCACCCCCCGAGGTGGTCACGGTCCCCGACCCGGAACCCGGGCCCGGACAGGTGCTGTTGAAGGTCACCGCCGCCGGCGTGTGCCACTCCGACATCGCCGTGATGGAGTGGCCCGCCGAGGGCTTCCCGTACGAGCTTCCGCTCACCCTCGGCCACGAGGGCGTCGGCACCGTCGCCGCGCTGGGCGACGGCGTGACCGGACTCGCGGAAGGCGACGCGGTCGCCGTCTACGGCCCCTGGGGCTGCGGGACCTGCGCCAAGTGCGCGGAGGGCAAGGAGAACTACTGCCTGCGCGCCGACGAGCTGGGCATTCACCCGCCGGGGCTCGGCCGTCCCGGCTCGATGGCGGAGTACCTGCTCATCGACGACCCCCGGCACCTGGTCCCGCTGGACGGCCTGGACCCGGTCGCGGCCGTGCCGCTGACCGACGCCGGTCTGACGCCGTACCACGCCATCAAGAAGTCCCTGCCGAAGCTGGGCCCGGGTTCTACCGCGGTGGTCATCGGCACCGGTGGTCTCGGCCACGTCGCCATCCAGCTGCTGCGCGCCCTGACCTCCGCCCGGGTGATCGCCCTCGACGTCAGCGAGGACAAGCTGCGCCTCGCCCGGGAGGTCGGCGCCCACGAGACGGTGCTGTCCGACGCCGGCGCCGTCGAGGCGGTCCGGGAGATCACCGGACCGATCGGCGCGCAGGCCGTGTTCGACTTCGTCGGCGTGGCCCCCACCGTCAAGACCGCGGCGGGCGTCGCCGGTGTCGAGGCCGACGTCACGCTGGTCGGCATCGGCGGCGCGCCGCTCCCGGTCGGCTTCGGCCTCACCCCGTTCGAGGTGTCGGTCTCGGCGCCGTACTGGGGCAGCCGCAGCGAGCTGATGGAGGTGCTGGCACTGGCCCGCGCCGGGGCCGTGTCGGTGCACACCGAGACGTACTCCCTGGACGACGCCCCGCTCGCCTACCAGCGGCTGCACGACGGCAAGGTCAACGGCCGCGCGGTGATCCTGCCGAACGGCTGACACGCCGGCGGGGGCGCGACCGGTCCCCCGTTCCGGTCGAGCCCCCGCGGTGCTGAAACCTAGGGGCACGGCTCACCCGCTGGGAAGCGCGCCGGTGCCCGCTGTCCCGCCGTCCGGACTCACCTGTGCATGGTCGCGTCCGGATCGGGCGGGTTCGTCCCGGGCAGCGCGGGGTGGGCGAGGTCGCCGGCGGCGAGATGGGCGAGGACGACCTCGTACAGATCGCCGCCGCCGGCCAGCAGACCCCGTTCGAGGACCGGCTCCGCGCCGCGCAGGTGCTCCCGCACGGTCTGCGGGTGCAGGCCCAGCGCCAGGGCGGTCCGCTCGGCGTTGCCGCCGGCGGCGATCCAGGTGCGCAGGGTGCGACGCAGGTTCCGCGGGTCCGGATCGAGGCGGGCCAGCAGACCGCCGGCCCAGGCCCGCAGCGCGGGCCCGGTGAGCAGGTCGGTGAGCCGGGGCTGCTCCGGCCGCCCGGTCTCCCGTGCGGCGGAGTGCGGGGCGCCGGCCTCGGCGTTCAGGGCGAGGTGGGCGGTGGCCCGGACGGTCAGGTCGGTGAAGTCGGCGCCAAGCAGCGCCGCGACCCGGTCCATCCGGGCGCGGACGGTGTTGCGGCTGACGCCCAGGATCTTCGCCGCGTCCACCGCGGTGAACTCCAGGCCGAGACGGGCGGTGGCGAGCAGCTCGGCCCGGGTGTGGTGCGCCAGCCCGTCGAGCGGGCGCAGGACCCGGGCCGTCCAGGCGCGCAGCTCCGCCGGGTCCATCAGCCGTTCGGGACGGGTCCGCTCGGCGTACACGGCCGTCCGGCCGGGGCGGACCCGGGCCACGGCCAGGGCGCTGACGGCCTGCCCGTAGGCGGTGGCCGTGCGCACCAGGCTCTGCCGGACGCTGCCGCCGAGCAGGGCCCCGGGATGCCGGGCGATCACCGCTCGCAGTTCCTCCCCGGTGTCGTCGCGCGGCGCCACCACGATCACATGGCCGTCCCGGGCCGGGCAGCGCACGACGAGGGCCTGTTCCCGGGTCGCCTCCCGGCAGTCCCGGGCCAGCCGGTCGCGCCGGTCCGGGTCGGTCTCCACGACGTGGACGACGGCCGTGTCGGTGTCGAGCAGTCCCGGCCAGAACCCGGCGGCGACCCGGCGGGCGGAGACGGTCTCCTCGACCATCAGCAGTTGCAGGATCGCCAGCCGCAGATCGGCGGTGGCCCGCTCCAGCCGGTACCCGGCCTCGGCCGAGGCGCGGGCGGTCAGCAGCAGCGCGAGCGCCTGCGCGGTCCGCGCGACGACGGTGGAGGCCGCCGGGCCGAAGGGGGCCGCACGCCGCACCGCGAGCACCGCGGCCGGTTCCGCGCCGCCCCGGTCCACCCGGACCAGGCGCAGGTGGTGCCCGGCGTCCTCGCAGGCGGCGGAGGCGATCCGGCCCGCGGCGAGGTCCCGCAGCAGCGCCGCGTCCAGCTCCGCCGGGGTGCCGGCCAGCAGCCGTCCGGTGCCCTCGCGCAGTGACACGTCCGCGCGCAGGGTGCCGGCGAGCCACTCCACCACGCCGGGCACGCCGTCCCCGGTCGGTCTGAGCCGGCCGAGCAGTTCCTCCGCCCACCGCTCCCGCTCCCCGTGGTCCTCCCGGCCCGCCACGTCGTCCCACTCCTTCCGTCCAGGATCGTTCCGTCTCCCGCCCCATCATCCCGGTCGCGCCTGCCGGGCGGGCCGGGGCTTAAGCTCGGCGGATGGCGAAGTACTTCGACGTGCACCCCGACAACCCCCAGCCCCGCGGCATCGCCCAGATCGCGGAGAGCGTCCGCGCGGGCGCGCTGATCGCGTATCCGACGGACTCCTGCTACGCGCTGGGCTGCCGGCTGGGCAGCCGGGACGGCATCGACCGCATCCGGTCCATCCGCCGGCTGGACGACCGGCACCACTTCACGCTGGTGTGCCAGGACTTCGCGCAGCTCGGGCGGTTCGTACGGCTGGACAACGACGTGTTCCGGGCACTGAAGGCGTCCACGCCGGGCAGTTACACCTTCATCCTGCCCGCGACGCGCGAGGTGCCGCGGGTGCTCCAGCACCCGAAGAAGAAGACGGTCGGTGTGCGCATCCCCGACCATGTCGTCACCCAGGCGCTCCTCGCGGAACTGGGCGAGCCGCTGCTCTCCAGCACCCTGCTGCTGCCCGACGAGGAGGAGCCGCTGACGCAGGGCTGGGAGATCAAGGACCGGCTCGACCACGTGGTGGACGCGGTGGTCGACTCCGGGGAGTGCGGCACCGAGCCGACCACGGTCGTCGACTTCTCCGGTGGCGAGCCGGAGATCGTCCGGGTCGGCGCGGGCGATCCGGCCCGGTTCGAGTGAGCGGGTAAAAGGCGGGTCACGGGCGAGGGGGCGGTCGGCGGGGGCGGCGGCGGGCCGTGCCACGATGAGGCGGGTCCGCCCGTGCCCCGAGCGGGCCCGTGCCGACGTCATCACAGGAAGGCAGGCCGGCTCATGACCGCCGTACAGGGAACCGCTGTCGACATCCCCACCGAGGACGGCACCGCCGACGCGTATCTGACGCGTCCCGACGACGGGCGGGCGCATCCCGCGGTGCTGCTCTGCATGGACGCCTTCGGGCTCCGGCCGCAGTTGCGGTCGATGGCGGACCGGCTGGCGGGGGCCGGGTACACCGTGCTGGTGCCCAACGTCTTCTACCGGCACGGGCGGGCGCCGGTCGTGGAGCTGCCGGAGTTCATCGACCCACAGGCCCGGCCGGAGATCTTCCAGCAGCTCGGGCCGGTCATGCGGTCCCTCACGCCGGAGCTCGCGATGCGGGACGCGCGGGCGTACCTCGACTGGCTGGCCGCCCGCCCGGAGGCGGCGGACGGGCCGGTCGCGCTGACCGGTTACTGCATGGGCGCCCGGCTCGCGCTGTACACGGCCGGCACCTACCCGGACCGGGTGGCGGCGGTGGCCGGCTTCCACGGCGGCGGCCTGGCGACCGAGGACGCGGACAGCCCGCACCGGCTGGCCGGCCGGATCACCGCCGAGGTGTACTTCGCCCACGCCGACCAGGACCACTCCATGCCGCCGGAAGCGCAGGAGCGGCTGGAGGCGGCACTGACCGAGGCCGGGGTACGGCACCGCTGCGAGGTCTACGCCGGCGCGGCGCACGGGTACACGCAGGCCGACACGGCCTCGTACGACGAGGCCGCGACCGAGCGGCACTGGGCGGAGCTGTTCGACCTGCTGAAGCGGACGTTCCAGGCGCGGGACTGAGGCAGGCGTCCCGGGAGGGGGCGCACAGACCGCCGCCGGGACGAACCCGGTCCGGCCGCACCGCCGTTGGTCCCGCGCACCCGCCAAGGCCCGGTCCGCGGCGCGTTGTTACGGTGCCGGGATGTCTGACTCCTCACGTGACACCGCCGAGGGCGCCGGCTGGGGTGCCGCGGAACGCGGCGCGTACCGGCAGCTCGTGCCGGAACGGGCCGAGAAGCTGTCCTGGCTGGACCCGCGGACCCTGTGGGCCGCCCGCAACGGCGTGCTGGCCTCCTGGTTCGGGGACCCCACGGGCCGTACCCGGGCGCGGTGGGTGGCGCAGCGGGCGGCGGCCGGGGCACCCGCCGACAAGGTGATCCGCCGGGACGACCCCGACCGGTTCTCCTTCCTGGTCATCGGGGACACCGGGGAGGGCGGCGATCCGCAGTACGCCGTCGTTCCGGGCCTGCTGCGGGCCGGCGCCGGCACCCGGTTCGCCGTGCTGGCCAGTGACGTGATCTACCCGGTGGGCAGCGCCGACGACTACGCCGCCAAGTTCTTCCGCCCCTACCAGGACTATCCGGCGCCGATCTACGCGATACCGGGGAACCACGACTGGTACGAGGACCTCGGCGGTTTCATGCGGGTCTTCTGCGACGACGCCCCGCCGCTGCCGCCGGAGCCGGCGCCCCGGCCGGCGGGCCGGGCCTGGCTGCGTGCCCTGCTGTGGCACCGGCCCCGCCCGGACGACGGCCGGCGCCTGGCCGAGGCGCGCGCCCTGCGTGCCGCGCCCGGCCAGCGGGCCGTGCAGCCGGGGCCGTACTGGGCGATCGACGCGGGGCCGGTGCGGATCGTCGGGATAGACACCGGGCTGCTGGGCACTCTCGACGCCGAGCAGGGGGCGTGGCTGCGGGAGGTGTCCCGGGGGCCCCGGCCGAAGATCCTGGTCACCGGCTCGCCGCTGTACGTGGACGGCGAGCACCACCCGTGCGTGATCGAGGGCGGCGGCACCGTGGACGACGTCGTCCGCGATCCGGACCACCACTACGTCGCGGCGATCGGCGGGGACATCCACAACTACCAGCGCTATCCGGTCGACGTGGGCGGCCGGACGATCCAGTACGTGGTCGCGGGCGGCGGCGGGGCGTTCACGCACGCCACCCACACCATCCCGCGGGTCGCGGTCGGCGGCGTCACCGAGCGGGACTTCCGCTGCTATCCGCTGCGCGGTGACTCGCTCGCCTTCTACAGCACGCTGTACGGCCGCCGGCTGCGGCTGCGCCGCTTCTTCACCCTCACCGAGGCCGAGGCGGCGGCCGTGGTCGCCGAGCGGCTCGGGATCGGGCCGACCCGGGCCCGGCCGGGCGAGGCGGTCCGGGTCACCCGGCGGGTGCGGCTGGTGGCGGGGCTGCTGGGCACCGGTCGCCGGCCCGGGAAGAGGAAGCGGTTCCGGCTGCCGGTGCGGAAGATCTACACGCAGGTGTTCTCGCCGGGGTCGGCGACGTACAGCCCGCCGTTCTTCAAGTGCTTCCTGCGGCTGGACGTCACCCCGGAGGCGGTGCGTCTGCGCTGCTTCGCCGCCACCGGCAACCGGGCGCAGGAGACCGACCCGCCCGTCGAGGACGAGGTGACGTTCCCGCTGCGGTGAGGCCGGGCGTCACCAGCGGCCGGGGGCGCTCCCGGTGAGCGGCTCGGAGGGGCGGCCGTCGACGCCGACCGGGACGTCACCGGCGAGCATCACCCGGTGCATGATCCTCGGGTGGTCCAGGTGCGTGTTGTCACCGGGCGCGAGGTGGATGGTGGCCCGGTTGTCCCAGAAGGCGACGCTGCCCGGCTCCCAGCGGAAGCGGACGGTGTACTCGGGCCGGGTCGCCTGCTCCAGGAGCACCTGCAGGATGCCCGCGCTCTCGGGGCGGGACAGGCCGGTGATCTGCTCGACGTAGTAGCCGTTGACGTAGAGGACGCGCTCCCCCGTCTCCGGGTGGACGCGGACCAGGGGGTGGACGGTGGCGATCTGGTGGTCGAGGAGGCGGCGGACGTAGGCGTCGTCGCCGGGGCGGGGCTGGTAGCCGACGCCGAGCCGGTGTTCGGCGCGCAGGCCGTCGGCGAACGCCCGCAGCGGCGCGGAGAGTCCGGCGTAGGCGGCGGCCAGGTTGGACCAGGTGGTGTCGCCGCCGTAGGGCGGTACGGTCTCGGCGCGCAGGATGGTCGCGGCCGGCGGGTCGACGCGGGCGCCGTGGTCGCAGTGCCAGCCGCGCAGCAGGGTGTGGCGGCGGCGCGCGAGCCACTCGTCGTGCTCCATCCCGAACCGTCCGCCCAGTTCCAGCCGGTCGGCGGTGGTCTCCACCTCGGGGACGTCCGGCGGCGACGCCTTGCCGCGCCGGGGCAGGACGACCGGTTCGCCGAACCGGCGGGCGAGGGCCACGTGCCCGGCGTGGTCCAGCCGCTGGCCGCGGAAGAACACCACCTTCCAGCGCAGCACGGCCGCGCGGATGGCGGCGACCTGCGCGTCGTCGAGGTCCGCCGCGAGGTCGACGCCGGTGATGTCGGCGCCGATGTGTCCCGCGGCGGGCCGCACCTCGATGCCCGTACCCCGCCCTGCCGTCCGCTCCGCCGCGGCCTCGTCCGTCGTCATGCCAAAGATCGTGACAGCCCGCGCGCGGTATGGCGAGAGCGCCTCGGGGCGCGACGCCGGGTTGATCATCGCGGTGCCGTCCCGGACGCTGGAGGAGTACCCGTATCCGTACGCAGTCGAGAGAGGTCCTCCCGTGAGCAGCATTCCGGCACATCCGCTCAACGACGGCACCGCCTTCCCCGCCCTGGGGCTGGGCACCTGGCCGATGGACGACGCCGAGGCGCGGCGGGCGGTGGCCGAGGCGCTCGGCGCGGGCTACCGCCTGGTCGACACGGCGGCCAACTACCGCAACGAGACCGGCGTCGGCCTGGGGCTCACCGACTCGGGCGTGCCCCGCGAGGAGATCGTCCTCACCACCAAGCTGCCCGGCCGGCACCACGGCTACGAGGAGACCCTCGCCTCCTTCGAGCAGTCCCGCGCCCGGCTCGGCGTGGACTACGTCGACCTGTACCTGATCCACTGGCCGCTGCCCCGCGCCGACCGGTACGTCGACTCCTGGAAGGCCATGATCAAGCTGCGCGAGGAGGGCCTGGTCCGGTCGATCGGCGTCTCGAACTTCACCGCGGAGCACATCGAGCGCCTGGAGAAGGAGACCGGGGTGCTGCCCTCCGTCAACCAGATCGAGCTGCACCCGCTGTTCCCCCAGGAGGAGCTGCGCGCCTTCCACGAGCGCAAGGGCGTCCGCACCGAGAGCTGGAGCCCGCTGGGCCGGGGCAGCGACCTGCTGGCCGACCCGGCGATCGCGGCCGTGGCCGACGCGCACGGGGTGACGCCGGGTCAGGCGGTGCTGCGCTGGCACGTGCAGCTCGGCGCGGTGCCGGTGCCGAAGTCGGCGGACCCGGTGCGGCAGCGGCAGAACCTGGACGTCTTCGGTTTCGAGCTGGACGCGGAGCAGATGCGGGCGATCGCGGACCGGCCGCACCGCAGGCTCGGCGGCGACCCCGAGGTGCACGAGGAGTTCTGAGCGGGGGCCGGGCGCGTGCGGCGGCGGGTCAGTCCTGCTCGGGGAGCGGCTGCTCGGCCCAGATGGTCTTGCCGCCGCCGGTCTGCCGGCTGCCCCAGCGCTGGGTGAGCTGGGCGACCAGCAGCAGTCCCCGGCCTCCCTCGTCGAAGGCGTGCGCCCGGCGCAAGTGCGGTGAGGTGGAACTGCCGTCGGAGACCTCGCAGATCAGGCTGTGGTCGCGGATGAGCCGCAGCTGGATGGGAGGTTCGCCGTAGCGGATGGCGTTGGTGACGAGTTCGCTGACGACCAGTTCGGTGACGAACGCGGTCTCCGCGAGGCCCCAGGCGGCCAGCCGGTCCATGACGGAGGTCCGCACCGCGGCCACCTGCGCCGGGTCGGGCGCGATGTCCCAGGTGGCGACCTGGTCCGCGCCCAGCGCCCGGGTACGGGCCAGCAGCAGGGCCACGTCGTCGCCGGGTTCCTCGGGCAGCACGGCCTTGAGCACCGAGTCGCACAGGGCGTCCAGGGAGGCGGCGGGCGCGGTCAGGGCGCGGCACAGCTCGGCGGTGGCGTGGTCGATGTCGCGGTCCCGGTCCTCGATCAGGCCGTCGGTGTAGAGGGCGACGACGGAGCCCTCGGGCAGTTCCAGCTCGGTCGCCTCGAACGGCAGGCCGCCGACGCCGAGCGGTGGTCCGGCGGACATGGCGACCAGGGTCGCGGTGCCGTCGGGGAGCACGACGGCGGGCGCGGGATGGCCGGCGGCGGCCAGGGTGAGGCGGCGGGTGACCGGGTCGTAGACGGCGTAGAGGCAGGTGGCGCCCAGTTCGGCGGCCTCGTCGCCCGCGCCGTCGACGGTGAGGTGGGTGACCAGGTCGTCGAGGTGGGTGAGGAGTTCGTCGGGCGGCAGGTCCACGTCGGCGAGGGCGCGGACGGCCGTGCACAGCCGGCCCATGGTGGCCGAGGAGGGGATGCCGTGGCCGACGACGTCCCCGACGACGAGGGCGACCCGGCTGCCGGAGAGCGGGATCACGTCGAACCAGTCGCCGCCGATCCCGGCCGCCGACCCCGACGGCAGATAGCGGTGGGCCGCCTCCACCGCGACCTGCCCCGGCAGGCCGGTGGGGAGCAGGCTGTGCTGGAGGGCCAGCGCGGTGCCGCGTTCCCGGGCGAAACGGCGGGCGTTGTCCACGCAGACGGCGGCCCGGCTGGCGAGTTCCTCGGCCAGGACGACGTCGTCGCCGACGTAGGGCTCCCGCGGGGCCGCGACGGCGAGCAGGACGACGCCGAGGACGGTGCCGCGCGAGCGCAGGGGCACCGCCAGGGCCGAGCGGACGGTGCCGCGCCAGTCGCGGTTGTGCGGGGCCTGCTCGTTGCGCAGCCGCATCCAGCGCTCGAAGTCGGGCTCGCCGGGGCTGCCGAGCACCGTCCGGCCCTCCCGGAGCGCGCGGGCGGTCGCCGAGTACGGCGGGTGGACGACCTGTTCGCCCAGATGGGGGGTGGGCCGGGGGTAGCCCTCTCGCGCGGAGCTGTGCGCGACCCGGCGCAGGGAGACGTCGGCGGCGTCGGTCATGGCCGGCTCGTCGATGCCGAGCACCCAGTCGAGCAGGTCGACGGCGGCGAAGTCGGCCAGGTCCGGCACGAGCAGCCCGATCAGCTCCTCGGCGGTGCGGACGACGTCCAGGGTGGTGCCGATGCCCGCCGCGGCCTCGTTGAGCAGGGCCAGGCGACGGCGGGCCCGGTGCTGCTCGGTGGTCTCGAAGCCGGCCATGGCGACGGCGGTGACCGCGCCGGACGCGTCGCGCACCGGCCACATCTCCACGCGCCAGGCGTGCTCGCCGAGCGGGGAGGAGGCCGGGGAGGTGGTGTCGTAGTACGCGGGGCGGCCGGTCTCGGCCACCTGGCGCAGGTGCCGGTCGAAGCCCGAGCCGTTGGCGGAGACGTCCTCCATGACCTCCGGGAGGCGCCGTCCGAGCAGGTCCTGCTCGGACACCCCGAGCATCCGCTGCGCGGTGTCGTTGACGCCCAGGTAGCGCTGGGTGGTGTCGTGCACGGACATCGGCAGGGAGGACTGCTGGAAGGTCTCCCCGGTGAGGACGGGCGGGCCGCCGGGGCGCTCGGCGGTGACCGCGTACCCGCCCGGTGCGCCGTCCGCCGTCAGCAGCGGCCAGCCGCGCAGGTGGAGCACCACCGTGGAGCCGTCCCGGTGGCGCACCAGCGCCGTGCCCGACAGCGCGGTCACGGCGCCGGGCGGGGGGTCGTGGGCGAGCAGGTCGCGCGCGGGCCGGCCGACGGCCTCGCCGGCCGGGTACCCGGTCAGGTGCCGGGCACCCTCGCTCCACCCCGTCACCAGGCCCTCGGTGTCCACGACCGCCGCAGCGGGGACGTGCTCCATGCCGTCCAGGATCATCCCTTTACGTCCCGCTATCAACCGCTGTCGGTCCGGATGCGGCGCCCGGCGGCCGGTGGGCGCGCAGCGCGGCCAGGGCCCGGTCGGCGTGGGCGGCCATCCGCAGCTCGCTGCGGAC
The DNA here is from genome assembly GCF_020521275.1 of Streptomyces daghestanicus. Classification (NCBI taxonomy): domain Bacteria; kingdom Bacillati; phylum Actinomycetota; class Actinomycetes; order Kitasatosporales; family Streptomycetaceae; genus Streptomyces; species Streptomyces daghestanicus. The sequence goes on from NZ_BNDX01000007.1 coordinate 469,413, forward strand.
GACGTCGAGCACGGTGCGGTCCTCGGCGATGACGAAGGTGACGCGCCTGGTCGGGGCGAGGGCGAAGCCGCGCCGCACCCCGTACCGTTCACGGACGGTGCCGTCGGGGTCGGACAGCAGCGGCATGCCGAGCCCGTGCCGGCCGGCGAACTCCTGCTGGCGTTCGACGGGGTCGCCGCTGATGCCGGCCGGCCGGGCGCCGACGGCGGCGAACTCGGCGGCCAGGTCGCGGAAGTGGCAGGCCTCGGCGGTGCAGCCGGGGGTGAGCGCGGCGGGGTAGAAGAACAGCACCAGGGGACCGTCGGCGAGCAGGCCGGTCAGGGTGCGCTCGGTGCCGGTCTCGTCCGGAAGGGTGAAGTCCGGGGCGGTGTCGCCGGGCCCGGGACGCCCGCTCACGCCTGCCCCCACGGGTTCCGGGCGACGCCGCGGGCCCACAGCACCAGCGGGATCTGGAGCGGCAGCCGTCCGTAGGCGACGGCCTTCTGCCATGCGGGGCGGTGGCGCCAGTCCGCGGCCATCTTGACGTTGGCCGGGAAGACCCCGACGAAGAACGCCGTCGCGGCGCGCGCGGCGAGGGGACGGGTACGCGGCAGGGCGAGGCCGGCGGCGAGGGCGAGTTCGGCGGCGCCGCTGGCGTAGGTCCAGGTCCGGGGGGCGCCCGGCAGGGCGCGCGGCACGATGGCGTCGAAGACACGTGGGGCGGCGAAGTGGGCGGCGCCCGCTGTGGCCAGCAGACCGGCCAGCAGCAGGGGCGAGCGTGCGGAGCGGGGCATGGGTCTCCTCCTCGGAGAGGGCGGGCGCGCGCGATATTACTCGGCGGTAAGAGGGGTGGGGGGCGGGACCCTGCGAGGGGAGGGCGGGACCCTGCGAGGGGAGGGCGGGACCCTGCGAGGGGAGGGCGGGACCCCCGTCGGGGTGGGGGCGGGACCCCCGTCGGGGTGGGGGCGGCGCGCGGACGCGGGCGGCATGTGGGATGGGGGTGTTGATCCGGTCGGCGGGGGGCAGGGCAGGACCGGGCCGGTGGTACGGGGCGGGGGGCCGGTCGGCGGTACGGGGCGCGGGAGGGGACCTGAGCGGCGTTACGGGGCGCGGGGCCGGTCGGCGGTACGGGGCAAGGGAGGGAGCCCGAGCGGCGGTACGGGGCGAGGGAGGGGACCCGAGCGGCGCTACGGGGCGCGGGGCCGGTCGGTGCTACGGGGCAGGGAGGGAGCCCGAGCGACGTTACGGGGCGCGGGAGGGGCCGCTCGGCGGCGCAGGGCGTGGACGCAAGCCCGCCCGGCGGCACGAGGCGGGGACACGGTCACCCGGCCGTACGGGCGCGGACACGCAGGCGCGGCGGCACGAGGCGGGGACACCGGCCCGCGCAGCGGCACGAGGCGGGGACACCGGCCCGCGCGGCGGCGCGGGGCACGAGCGGGGGCCCTCGGCGGCACGGGCGGGCCCGGTCCCATCCGGCGGCGCGGGGTCGCGGACGCGGCCCCGCCCAGCACCGCGCACACGGGCGCGGAACCCGCGGCGGCACGGAGCCACCCGGCGGTGCCGGGGCGGGCATGCCCCCGGCGAAGCGGGCGCGGGCGTGGGCCCGCTCGGCGGAAGGCGGGACGGGAGCGGATGCCCCCTCGGCATCGCAGGGCGGCCTGCGGACCCCCTCACCGGTACGGACGGGGACGCGGCGGCCTCGGGGGAACGGGCTGCCCCTCCGGGTCGGCGCCCGGCAGGGCCCCGCGCCCGGCAGGGCCCCGCGCCCCCGGTCTCAGAGCCGCGCCCCCCGCCGCTCCCCGCGCAGCAGCCAGGCCAGGTACGCGCCGCCGGCCACGCCGGTGAGGACGCCGACCGGGAGCAGGGCCGAGCCGGTCAGGCGCTGGGTGGCGAGGTCGGCCGCGGCGAGCAGGAGGGCGCCCATCCAGGCGGCGGGCAGCACGTTGGGCCCGGCCGCGCGGGTCACCCGGCGGGCGAGCTGCGGCGCGGCCATGGCCACGAACGGGACCGGCCCGGCCGCCGCGACGGCCAGCGCCGTCAGGCCCGTACCGGCGGCCAGCAGGATCAGGCGGCTGCGCTCCGGCGGGACGCCCAGCGCGGCGGCGGTGTCGTCGCCCATCTCCAGCAGGGTCAGGCGCCGCGCGTACACCAGTACCACCGGCCCGAGCAGCGCCACGCCGAGCGCGGCGACGATGACGTCGCTCCAGTCCCGGGCGTTGAGCGAGCCGATCGTCCAGCTTGCCGCCTGCGCCGCCTTGCCGATGTCGGCCCGCAGGTACAGGAAGTTGGTGACGGCGCCCAGCACCGCGGAGGCGCCGATGCCGACCAGCACCAGCCGGTAGCCGTGCACCCCGCGCTTCCAGGCCAGCAGATAGACGGCCGCGGCCGTGGCGCAGCCGCCGAACACCGCGCCGATCGCCGTCTGCGCGGTGCCCGCGTCCAGGACGATGATGGCGACGAGCGCGCCGGCCGAGGCGCCGTTGCCGAAGCCGATGACGTCGGGGCTGCCGAGCGGGTTGCGGGTGAGCGACTGGAACACCGCGCCCGCCATGCCCATCCCGAACCCGACCAGCGCCGCGACCAGGGCGCGCGGCAGCCGCAGGTCGAGGACGACGAACTCCGCGCCCGGCGGCCCGTCGCCGGCGAGGGTGCGCACCACCTCGGCCGGGGAGAGCGCGTACGTCCCGGTGCCGAGGGCGAGGACCGTCGCGAAGGCGGCCAGCGCCGCCAGCGCCCCGCAGACCAGGACCGCCCGGGCGTCGAACCGCAGCGACCAGCGTCCGGTGCGCAGCACCCCGTGCCGCAGGCCCGCGCGGGCCGCGGGGCGCTTCTCGTCCCGTACCAGGCTCACAGCTGGGCCACCTTCCGCTGCCGTACGAGATGGATGAAGAGGAGCCCGCCGAGGAACGCGGTGACGGTGCCGACCTCGATCTCCGACGGCGGCACGACGACCCGGCCGATGACGTCCGAGACGAGCAGCAGCACCGGGGCGAACACCGCACAGTACGGCATGAGCCAGCGCGGGTCGGGGCCGCAGAAGGCGCGGGCGGCGTGCGGGATCATCAGGCCGATGAAGGCGATCGGCCCGCACACCGCGGTCGCGCTGCCGCACAGCAGGGTGATGGCGACGACGGAGAGCACCCGTACCCGCCGCACCCGGGTGCCGAGCGCCAGCGCGTGGTCCTCGCCGAGCGCGATCGCGCCGAGCGGCCGGGCCAGCGCGAAGGCGAGCAGCGCGCCGGCCGTGAGCAGCGGCGCCACGGTGAGCAGCAGGGACACGTCGCGCTTGGCGAGGGTGCCGACCGACCAGTACCGCATCTCGTCCAGGGTGCTCAGATGCCACAGCGACAGGCCGTTGACGTAGCCGAACAGGGCCGCGTTGACGGCGGTCCCGGCGAGCGCGAGGCGGACCGGGGTGGCCCACCGGCCGCCGCCGAGGGCGTGCACCGCGGTGGCGGCGACGGCCGCGCCGGCCAGGGCGAACCACAGGTACCCGGTGAAGGAGGTGATGCCCAGGACGCCGATCGCGGTGACCACCGCCGCCGAGGCGCCCGCGTTGACCCCGAGCAGGCCGGGGTCGGCGAGCGGATTGCGGGTGAGGGTCTGCATGACCGCGCCGCCGAGGCCGAGGGCCGCGCCGACCGCGACGCCGATCAGGGTGCGCGGCAGCCTCAAGTCCCGCACGATCGCGTCGTTCTCGGTGCCCGACGGGGTGAACAGGCCGGACCAGACCTGGTCGAGGGGGATTCCCTTGGCGCCCACGGCCAGCGACAGGGCGAACGCGGCCGCCAGCAGCACCAGTCCGAGGAGCAGTCCGGCCGGGCGCAGCGCCCTCCGGGTGCGCGGGGCGCGGGAGCCGGCCGCCGGGTCGGGGGCCGTGTCCGGCGGCGGGGCGGGCGCGGTCACGGCGCTCACGAGGCCGCCGCCGCGCGGGTTCGGCACCGGGCGCCGCGCCGGGTTCGGCGCCGGGTCGGACACCGGGGGGCGGGCACCGTGTTCGGCCGGTGCAGTGCACACATTCCAATGGACATGTGGTTAGCTTAGGCTACCCTTACCGTGCTGTTGACAGCTGGTCGACAGCACCGACCGCCCTGTTGCACACCGCCGATCGTGGTTCACGGAGAACACCGATGACCAGCCTGCCCAGTTCCGCCCCGAGCGATGCATCACCGGACGTCCGTCCGGTGCGGGTCACCGGCCCGCGCGTCGCGCGCCTCCTCGCGGAGGCGGCCGGGGCCGAGGCGGTGCGCCGCGCCGCGCTGGCCGCGGAGTTCTGGCGCGAGGCGGAACGTTCCGGCACGCCGCTGGTCGAGGAACTCGACGGCGACCCCGGGCACCGCGTGGTCACCTTCCTGTGGCGGGGTCACCAGGCCACCCGGCAGGTGCTGTTCAGCGGCAACCGCATCACCGACCGCGGCCGGCTCGCCGGTTCGCTCCTGGAGCGGGTCCCGGGGACCGACGTATGGCACCTGGGGCTGCGGCTGCGCGCCGACCACCGGGGCTCGTACCGGCTGGCCGCCGACGTCTCGCGGCGGGAGCCGCCGGCCGACCCGGCCGCGCTCCAGCAGCGGCTGCGGTCGCTCTCCGCGCACGCGGCGGCCGACCCGCTCAACCCCCGCCGGACGGCGACGCGTTGGCAGCCCGCCGACAGTTCGGTCTTCGCGCTGCCGGACGCCCCGCCCCAGCCGTGGGCCGGCCGCCGGGGCACCGTGCCGGCCGGGCGCGTCGGACGCCACCGGGTGCCGGCCCCGGACCCGGTCGGCGACCGGGACACCTGGGTCTACCTGCCGCCGGGGACCGGGCACCGGGACCGAGCGCCGCTGCCGGTGGCCGTGGTGTGCGACGGCGACATGTGGTTCGGGCGGCTCGGCCTCGCCGACACCCTGGACGCGCTGATCGCCGACGGGGCGCTGCCGCCGCTGGCGGTGCTCGCGCCGGACGCCGTGGACCGTGCCGCCCGCTGGCGCGACCTCGGCGCCCGGGAGCCGTTCGTCGCCTTCCTGGCCGATGTGCTGCTGCCCTGGGCGGCGGGGCGCTGGCCGCTCAGCACCGACCCGCGCCGGACGGTGGTCGCCGGACAGAGCCTCGGCGGCATGACCGCGCTGTACGCCGGTTACCTCAGGCCCGACCGGTTCGGCGGCGTCCTGGCGCAGTCGCCCTCCCTGTGGTGGCGGCCCGGACTTCCGTCCCCGTCCGGCCCCAAACCACCCGTGTACGGCGACCCCTGGCTCGTCGCCCGCTTCAAGGCCGAGCCGCCGCCCCCGCTGACCGTCCACCTGGACGTGGGGCTGCACGAGGGCGCCATGGTCGACCACGCCCGTGTCCTGTACGACACCCTGCGCGCGGGCGGCCACCGGGTGACCTTCGACACCTTCAACGGGGGCCACGACTACGCCTGCTGGCACGGCGCGCTCGCCGCCGGCCTGGCCCGGCTGCTGGCCGGCTGAGGCCGCGGTCCGCCCCCGCTCCCGACCCTTCCCTTCCCCCGACCCCCGACCTAGGAGTCCATCTTCCATGTCGTCTGCACGTTCCACCCGCAGAAACCTTCTGACCTCCGCCGCCGCGGTGCTCACCGGAGCGGTCCTCCTCACCGGCTGCGGGAGCGACGACGGCGACGGCGGCAACGACAGCGCGAGCGGCAAGGAGTCGGGCACCCGTCAGGTCACCGACGCCACGGGCCGCGAGGTCGACGTGCCCGCCGCCCCGAAGAAGGTCGTCACCCTGAGCGAGCCCACCCTGGACGCCGCCCTGGCGCTCGGCGTGGAGCCGGTCGGCGCCACCGCGGGCCGCGGGCAGAAGGGCGTCTCCACCTATCTCGCCGACAAGGCGGGCAAGGCCCAGGTGGTCGCCACGGTCGCCGAGGCCGACATGGAGAAGGTCGCCGCCCTCCAGCCCGACCTGATCCTGCTCGACGAGACGACCGCCGTGAAGACGCAGGTCTCCAAGCTGGAGTCGATCGCCCCGACGGTGGTCACCGCCAAGCTCAACGAGGACTGGAAGAAGGCGTTCACGGCCACCGCCGACGCCCTCAACAAGACGTCCGAGGCCGAGAAGATCGTCAGCGGCTTCGACGCGGACCTGGCCGCCGCCAAGAAGAAGCTCGGCGCCAACGCGGGCGCGTCGGTCAGCGTGGTCCGCTGGCAGAACGGCGCCCCGTCGGCGGTCGGCCGCGGCGTGGGCCACGTCGGCTCCACCATCGCGGACCTGGGCCTGGACCGGCCCAAGGACCAGCAGGGCGTGGGCAGCGGCCACAGTGAGCCGGTGAGCCTGGAGAAGCTCTCCACCATCGACGCCGACTGGCTGGTCTTCGGCACCCTCGGCGACCGCGCCGACGGCGAGAGGGCCTACGCCGAGGCGAAGAAGGTCCCCAACTTCGGCAAGCTGCAGGCCGAGCGGGAGGGCCACGTGATCGTCGTGCAGGGCTCCGCCTGGAACAGCGCCGGCGGCCCGCTCGCCGCGCGGATCGTCCTGGCCGACCTGACGAAGGCGCTCGCGTCATGAGCGCCACCGGACTGGACGGCCGGCTCGCCCTCGTGACGGGGGCGGGCCGGGGCATCGGCGCCGCGGTGGTCGCGGCCCTCGTCGCGGAGGGCGCCCGGGTCGTCGCCACCGACCTCGCGGTCGACGGCGTACCGGCGCACGGCGGGCGGGTCACCGGCCGCACCCTGGACGTCACCGACGCCTCCGCCGTGGAGGCGCTGGTCGCGGAGACCGAGGACACCCTCGGCCCACTGGACGTCGCCGTGAACGTCGCCGGCATCCTGCGCGACGCGCCCGTCACCGAACTCACCGACGAGGACTGGGCGGCGCACTTCGCGGTCAACACCACCGGCGTCTTCCACGTGTCCCGCGCCGTCGCCCGCCGGATGACCGGACGCGGCCGGGGCAGCATCGTCACCGTCGCCTCCAACGCGGCCGGCATCCCCCGCGCCGGCTTCGCCGCGTACGCCGCGTCCAAGGCCGCCGCGGTGATGTTCACCAAGTGCCTCGGCCTGGAGGTCGCCCGGCAGGGCGTGCGCTGCAACACGGTCTCCCCCGGCTCGACCATGACCGACATGCAGCGCGCCCTGTGGACCGAGGGCGAGGAGGAGTCCTCGGCGCGACGGGTGATCGAGGGGGACCTGGCGTCCTACCGGACCGGCATACCGCTCGGCCGGATCGCCGAGCCCGCCGACATCGCCGACGCCGTCGTCTTCCTGGCCTCCGACCGGGCCCGCCACATCACGATGCACGACCTGTACGTAGACGGCGGCGCCACCCTGCGGGCCTGAGCCCCACCCCGGCTCGGCCCCTCCCCCACTGGAGACTGTGATGTCCGTTTCCCTGCACTCCGCTTCCCCGCACTCGGTTCCCCTGCCCGACCCCGCCGCCCCCGCGTCCGTCTCCCCCGGCGCGGCCACCTCCCTGCTCGACGCGTACCACCCGGCCACCGACCGGTTCGTGGCCACCCCGCACCGGACGCTGCTGGGCCGCGGCACCGCCGCCGTCATACCCGACGACTCCCGCCCGCCGGCCGTGCGGGTGCGCGAGACCCTCGACGGGCTGCGCCGGCCGGGAGCCGCGGCGCCGGTCGTCGTCGGCGCGCTGCCCTTCGCCCCGGACGGCCCCACCGCGCTGGCCGTGCCGGACATGGTGCACTGGGCGCCGCCGCTGCGCGAGGACCCGCTGGTCGCGCTGCCGGTGCCGCACGACGGGGACCGGCCGGACTGGCGGGTGACGGAGGTGCCCTCGCCCGAGCGGTACGGCGCGGCCGTCGCGGCGGCGGTCGCCCGGATGCGGGCCGGCGAGTTCGACAAGGTCGTCCTCGCCCGCAGTCTGGAGCTGACCTCGGGCCACGCCCCCGACCTGCCGGCGATGCTGCGGCGGCTGGCCCGCCGCGACCCGTCCGGCTACACCTTCGCCGTGCCCAGCGGTCCGGGCCGCACCCTGATCGGCGCCAGCCCCGAACTGCTGGTGGCCCGGCGGGGCGGCCGGCTGACCGCCAACCCGCTCGCCGGGTCGGCGCCGCGCAGCGAGGACCTCGCCGAGGACGTGCGGCGCGCGGTCGCGCTGCTGGAGTCCGAGAAGGACCTGCACGAGCACGCCGTGGTGGTGGCCGCCGTACGGGAGGCGCTGGCGCCGTTCTGCGCCACTCTCCAGGTGCCCGAGCGGCCGACGCTGGTGCGCACCGCCGCGATGTGGCACCTGTCGACCACGGTCACCGGTGAGCTGGCCGACCCGGACACGGCCACCGCGCTGGACCTGGCGTCCGCGCTGCACCCGACGCCCGCCGTGTGCGGCACCCCGACCGACCTGGCCCGGCGGGTGATCGCCGAGTCGGAGCCCTTCGACCGGGGCGCCTACACCGGAATGGTCGGCTGGCAGGACGCCGACGGCGACGGCGAGTGGGTCGTGACCATCCGCTGCGCCGAGGCCGAGGGCAACACCCTGCGGCTGTTCGCGGGCGCCGGTGTCGTGGCCGCGTCGACGCCGGAGGCCGAGACGGCGGAGACCGCCGCCAAGTTCCGTACCTTCCTGCACGCCGTAGGAGCATCGCTGTGACCCTCACCCCCGGAGTGGACGCGCCCACCTGGCCGGCCGAGTTCGCCGAGCGCTACCGCGCCGCCGGCTACTGGCGCGGCGAGACCTTCGGCGGCATGCTCCGCGAGCGCGCCGCCGCCCACCCCGACCGGACCGCCCTCGTCGACCCGGCGCCGGAGCGCCGTACCTGGACGTACCGGGAGCTGGACGAGCGGGCCGACCGGCTGGCCGCCGGGTTCCTCGCGCGCGGCATCCGCAAGGGCGACCGGGTCGTCGTCCAGCTCCCGAACGTCGGCGAGTTCGTCGAGGTCGTCTTCGCCCTGTTCCGGATCGGCGCGCTGCCCGTCTACGCGCTGCCCGCGCACCGCGAGACGGAGATCGCCCACTTCTGCTCCTTCACCGGGGCCGTGGCGTACGTCGTGCCGGACGCGCACGACGGATTCGACCACCGGGCCCTGGCTTCGCTGATGCGCGAGCGGAACCCGGCGCTGCAGCACGTCTTCGTGGTCGGCGACCCCGGTGAGCACACCGCGCTGAGCGAGGTGCCGTGCGAGCCGGCGGGGCCGTTCGACGGGCCCGCGCCGCACGAGCTGGCCTTCCTCCAGCTCTCCGGCGGCACCACGGGCCTCAACAAGCTGATCCCGCGCACCCACGACGACTACATGTACTCGCTGCGCGGGTCGAACGAGATCTGCGGGGTGGACGCCGGCACCCGGTTCCTGGTCGTGCTGCCGGCCGCGCACAACTTCCCGATGAGCTCACCGGGCTGGCTCGGGGCGCTGTACGCGGGCGGCACGGTGGTGCTCGCCCCGCGGCCCGACCCGGCGACCGCGTTCCCGCTGGTCGAGCGCGAGCGGATCACCATGACGGGGCTGGTGCCGCCGCTGGCCCTGGTGTGGACGGACGCCGCGCCCGCCACCGCCCACGACCTGTCGAGTCTGGAACTGGTCCTGGTCGGCGGCGCCAAGTACAGCGAGTCGGCGGCCCGCCGCCTGGAGCCCGCGCTCGGCTGCAGACTGATGCAGGTCTTCGGCATGGCGGAGGGCCTGGTCAACTACACCCGGCTGGACGACGACACCGAGACCGTCGTCACCACCCAGGGCCGCCCCATCTCCCCCGACGACGAGATCCGCATCGTCGACGACGAGGACGACGACGTCCCGGAGGGCGAGTTCGGACACCTGCTCACCCGCGGCCCCTACACCATCCGGGGGTACTGGCGGGCGCCCGAGCACAACGCGCGGTCCTTCACCGGGGACGGCTTCTACCGCACCGGCGACATCGTCCGCCGCCTCCCCGGCGGCCACCTCGTCGTCGAGGGCCGGGCCAAGGACCAGATCAACCGGGGCGGCGAGAAGATCGCCCCGGAAGAGGTCGAGAACATCATCCTCGCCCACCCCGCCGTGCACGACGTGTCCGTCGTCGCCGTACCCGACGCATACCTCGGCGAACGCTCACTCGCCTACGTCATCCTGCGCACGGACGCCGAGCCGCTGACGCCGGTGGCGGTCAAGCGGTTCGTCCGCGAGCGGGGCATCGCCGCCTACAAGGTCCCCGACCTCGTGGAGTTCGTCGACGCCTTCCCGCAGACCGGCGTGGGCAAGATCAGCAAGAAGCACCTGCGGTCCGCCGCCGAACCCTCCTGACCGCATCCGAGAGGACTCCCCCATGGCACTTCCCGCCATCGCCCCCTATCCGCTCCCGGCACCGGAGGAACTCCCCGAGAACCGCGTGTCCTGGACCGTGGACCCGGCGCGTGCCGTCCTGCTCGTGCACGACCTGCAACAGCACTTCCTCGGCGCCTTCCCGGCCGGCGAGCAGCCGCTGACCGGCATGCTCGCCAACACCGCGCGGCTGCTGGCGGCGTACCGCCGGCTCGGCGTCCCGGTCGTCTACTCCGCCCAGCGCGGCGGCCAGACGCCCGAACAGCGCGGCCTCCAGCTCGACTTCTGGGGCCCCGGCGTCGCCGACGACCCGGAGAAGCTCGCCACGCCCGGCATCGTCGCCCCGGCGGACGGCGACACCGTGCTGACGAAATGGAAGTACAGCGCGTTCGTCCGCACCGGACTGGCCGAACTGATGCGGGACAAGGGCCGCGACCAGATCGTCGTCGCCGGGGTGTACGCGCACATCGGCGTGCTGATGACCGCAGCCGACGCCTGGCAGCGGGACATCCAGGCGTTCGTCGTCGCCGACGCGGTCGCGGACTTCTCCCGCGCCGACCACGACATGGCCCTGCGGTACGCCGCCGGCCGCTGCGCGGTCGTCACCACCACCGACACACTGCTCCAGGAGGTCTGAGGCATGGCGCTCACCGTCGAACAGATCCGTACCGATGTCGCCGACTGCCTCGGTGAGGACCCGGCGGACATACCCGCCGACGAGAACCTCGTCGACTACGGCCTGGACTCGGTCCGCATCATGGCGCTGCTGGAGCGCTGGCGCCGCGAACACGAGGTGACCGCCGGCTTCGCGGACCTCGCCGAGCAGCCCGCCATCGAGGCATGGGCCCCGTTGCTGGGGGCGGCATGACCGCCGCCGTGGAAGCGACCCCGGCGGTGCTGCCGCTGACGGCCGCGCAGTCCGGCATGTGGTTCGCGCAGGCCCTCGATCCGCTCAGCCCCGCGCAGAACACCGCCGAGTGCCTGGAGATCGACGGGCCGCTGGACGCCGCGCTGTTCGCCGAGGCGCTGCGCCGGGTGACCGCCGAGGCCGAGGCGCTGCGGGTCCGGGTCGAGGACACCCCGGACGGACCCCGCCAGCACCTCGCGGACCACGTCGAGCCGCCGCTGACCGTACGCGAGCGGGCCACCCCGGCCGAGGCGGAGGCGTGGATGCGCGCCGACCTGGACGAGCCCTTCGACCTGGCGGCCGGGCCGCTGTTCCGGCACGCCCTGTTCCGGGTCGGCACCGACCGGTGGCTGTGGTACCAGCGCATCCACCACCTCGTGATGGACGGCTACGGCTACTCCCTGCTGGTGCGCCGCACCGCCGAGGTGTACACGGCGCTGGCCCGCGGTGAGGAGCCCGCCCCGCGCTCCTTCGGCACCCTGGCCGAGCTGGTCGAGGACGACGCCGCCTACCGCTCCTCACCCGCCTTCGCGGCGGACCGCGCGCACTGGTCGGAGCGGTTCGGGGACCGTCCGGAGGCGCCCCGGCTCGCGGGACGCGGCGCGCTGCCCTCCCGGACGTTCCTGCGCCGTACCGCGCACCTCTCCCCGGAGACCACCGAGCGGCTGAAGGACCTCGCGGGCCGGCTCCGCGCCACCTGGCCGGACGTGCTGATCGCCGCGCAGGCCCTGTACACCGCCCGCGCCACGGCCCGCACCGACGTCGTGCTGGGCCTGCCGATGATGGGCCGCATGGGGTCGGTGGCGCTGCGCGTCCCCGGCATGGTGATGAACGTGCTGCCGCTGCGGCTCACCGTCGACCCCGCAGCGACCTTCGCGGAACTGGTGCGGCAGGTGGTGCTCGGCATCCGTGAGGTCCGCCGCCACCAGCGCTACCGCTACGAGGACATCCGCCGCGACCTGGGCCTGCTCGGCGAGAGCCGCGCCCTGGTCGGCCCGCTGGTCAACGTGATGCCGTTCGACTACGGCGTGGACTTCGCGGGCGCCCCCGCCCGCGCCCGGAACCTGTCCGCGGGCCCGGTGGACGACCTGACCGTCAACATCTACGACCGCGCCGACGGCCGGGGCCTGCGCATCGACCACGACGGCAACCCGGCGCTGTACGAGGAGACCGGCCTCGCCGCGCACCAGGAGCGCTTCCTGCACCTGGTGGACCGGCTCACCGGCACCGACCCGCACGCCCCGCTCGCCGTCCACCCGGTCGCCACCCCCGCCGAACGGGACCTGGTGACGGAGGAGTTCAACCGCACCGGGCGGGCACTGCCGCCGACCACCCTCGTCGGCCCCATCGAGTCCCGGGCCGCCCGCACCCCGGACGCCACCGCACTGGTGTTCCGGGACACCGCGCTGACCTACGCCGAGCTGAACGCCCGCGCCAACCGGCTCGCCCGGCACCTCCAGTCCCTCGGCGCCCGGCCCGGCACGGTCGTCGCCGTCTCCGTGCCGCGCTCGGTGGAGCTGGTGGTGGCGCTGCTGGCGGTGCTGAAGGCGGGCGCCGCCTATCTGCCGCTGGACCCGGAGTACCCGGCGCAGCGGCTGGCGTACATGCTCGGCGACGCGGCGCCGGTGTGCGCGGTGACCGACCGCGCGGACCGGCTCCCGGCGGACACCGGCACCGAGGTGGTCGTGCTGGACGGCCTGGACACCTCCGGGTACGCCTGGACCGACCCGGCCCGCGCGCTCACCCCGGCACACCCCGCGTACGTCATCTACACCTCCGGTTCCACCGGCCGCCCCAAGGGCGTGGTCGTGCCGCACCGCGCCATCGACAACCGGCTGCGCTGGATGCAGGCGGAGTACGGGCTGACGCCGGACGACCGGGTGCTCCAGAAGACGCCGTCGTCGTTCGATGTGTCGGTGTGGGAGTTCTTCTGGCCGCTGCGCGAGGGCGCGGCCCTGGTGGTCGCCGAGCCCGGCGGGCACAAGGACCCGGTCTACCTGGCCCGGCTGATCCGCGAACGCGCGGTCACCACCTGCCACTTCGTGCCGTCGATGCTCCAGGTGTTCCTGGGCGCGCCGGAGGCCGCGGGGTGCGCGGACGTGCTGCGCCGGGTGTTCTGCAGCGGTGAGGCGCTGCCCCGGGAGACCGCGCACGCCTTCGCCCGCGCCCTGCCGGACGTGGAGCTGCACAACCTGTACGGGCCGACCGAGGCCGCCGTGGACGTCACGTACCACGCCTGCGACCCGGCGGACGCGGGTCCGGTGCCGATCGGCCGGCCGGTGTGGAACACCCGGCTGTACGTCCTGGACGCCGCGCTCCAGCCCTGCCCGCCCGGGGTGCCGGGCGAGCTGTACCTGGCGGGCGCCCAGCTCGCCGACGGCTACCTGGGCCGGCCGGAGCTGAACGTGGCCCGGTTCGTCGCCGACCCGTTCGGGCCCGCCGGCACCCGGATGTACCGCACCGGCGACCTGGCCCGGTGGACGGCGGACGGCGAGGTCGAGTACCTGGGCCGCACCGACCACCAGGTCAAGCTGCGCGGCCAGCGCATCGAACTGGGCGAGATCGAGGCGGCGCTGGCGGCCCTGCCGGAGGTGGACGCGGCGTGCGCGCTGGTCCGCGAGGACCGGCTCGTGGGGTACGTGACGGGCGACGCCGACCCGGCCGGGGTCCGGGCGGCGCTGGCCCGCGAGCTGCCCGAGCACATGGTCCCGGCCGCCGTGGTGGCGCTGGACGCGTTCCCGCTCTCCCCCAACGGCAAGCTGGACCGCCGCGCGCTGCCCGCCCCGGTGTTCGCCGGCGCCTCGGGGGCGCGGCCGTTCTCCTCGGCCCGCGAGGAGGCGCTGACCGGGCTGTTCGCCGAGGTCCTGGGCGCGGAGGGCATCGGTCCCGACGACGCGTTCTTCGACCTGGGCGGGACCTCGCTGCTCGCGGTGCGCCTGGTCGGCCGGGTCCGTGAGGCGTTCGGCGCCGAGCTGACCATCGGGTCGCTGTTCGAGGCGCCGACGCCGGCCGCGCTGGCCGCCCGGCTGGACGCCGCCGCACCGGCCTCGGACGACGCCCTGGGCGTTGTCCTGCCGCTGCGCGCCGACGGCGAGGGCCTCCCGCTGTTCGTCATCCACCCGGCGGGCGGCCTGGCCTGGTGCTACGCGGGACTGGCCGCGCGGCTCGCCGGCCGGCCAGTGTACGGGCTCCAGGCCCGCGGCCTGACCGGCGACGAGGAACTGCCGCGCACCTTGCGGGAGGAGGCCGAGGACTACGCGGCCCGCATCCGCGAGGTCCAGCCGCACGGGCCGTACCGGCTGGTCGGCTGGTCGGTCGGCGGGGTCCTCGCGCACACCGTCGCCGTGCTGCTCCAGGAGGCCGGCGAACGGGTCGAACTCCTCGCGCTGCTGGACGCGTTCCCGTCCGGGCAGTGGCGGGAGCGGCCCGCGCCCGAGGAGGGCGACGCGCTCACCGCCGTCCTGCGCATGGCGGGCTTCGACCGCACCGGCGAACGCACCCGCGAGGACGTCCTCGCCACGCTGCGCGCGGCCGGCAGCCCCCTGGCGGGACTCACCGACCGCACCCTGTCCCGGATCGTCGACATCGTCCCCAACCACGCCCGGATGATGCGCGCGCACGAACACCGCGTCTACGACGGCGACGTGCTGTTCTTCACCGCCGCCGCCCCGCGCGCGGAGGACTGGCTGACCCGGGACGCGTGGCGGCCGTACGTGACCGGACGGATCGACAACCTCGATCTGGACTGCACCCACCCGCAGCTGATGCGGGACCGGTACCTCGACGACATCGCGGCGGTGCTGACCGCCCGGCTGAAGGAGCTGGACGCGTGAGCGCCGACACCGCCGGACCCTTCGACGCCCCGTCCGACGAGGACGCGGACGGACATCTGGTGCTGGAGAACGCGGGCGGGCTGCGGTCGCTGTGGCCGGCCTGGCGGGCGGTGCCGGCCGGGTGGACGGCCCGGTTCGGACCGGCCCCGCACGCGGCGTGCCTGCGCCTGGTGGAGGCCGACCGGGGATGAGCGCGGCGGCGGCGCGGACACGTCCCGGCGGGGCGTGCGCGCCGCCGCCCGCCCGTCCCCGGGGCCGGTGCGGCCCGGATCAGCGGCCCAGCAGTTCCACGAGGCCGTCGGCCAGTTCGGTGCGCCAGCACAGGTAGTCGTGACCGCCGTTGAACTCCCGGTAGGAGGAGTCGTCGTACCCGCGTGCGCGCAGGGTGTCGCGGAGCCGCCGGGCGGCGGGCAGGGCCACCCACTCCTGCTCGCCGAAGGAGAGCCGGAACCGCACCGGCAGCCGGGGCGCGGCGGCGAGCGCCCGGGTGAGCCACTCGGCGTCCTCCCCGGCCGGCCACCAGAACGAGCCGGACTGGACCAGGGCGTTGCCGAAGCGGTGCGGGGCGGACACGGCCGCGTAGGCGGCGGTGAGCCCGCCGAGGCTCTGCCCGGCGACGACGGTGCGCGCCGGGTCCGCGGTGACCGGCAGGTGCCCGGCCGCCCACGGCAGCAGCTCGTCCGCGAGGTGGGCGACGTAGCCGGGGCGGCAGCTCAGCTCGGCCCAGCGGGTGGGTTCGTCGACGGCCTCCGGCAGCACGGCGGCCAGCAGCGGGAGGCGTCCGTCGGCGATGAGGTTGTCCAGCAGATGCGCGAGGCCGAGCCGGGGCCCCCAGTGCTCGCCGTCCAGCAGCACCAGCACCGGCAGTCCGCCGGCCGGGACCTCGCCGGGCGGCGTGTACAGCCAGACCCGCCGCTCCCCGCCCAGCCGGGCGCTCGGCATCCGGTGCCCGGTGAGGGTGCCGCGCGGGACGCCCGGCCGGGGCAGCCAGTCGCCCGCGTCGGGGGCGGCGGGCAGTTCGGCGTAGGACACCGGCCCGCCGCCCCAGCGGCGCGGCAGGGCGCGGCCGTTGAACGGGTCGGGGCGCGGGTCGGCGCGCAGCCGCCGCCAGTACGCGGGCCCCGCCTCCTCGATCCCCTCGTCCACGTGGAAGTCGTACGTGCCGCGCCAGTCGTGCCGCAGCCGCAGGGTCCAGTGCCATACGTCCGTCCCCGGTGCGCGGGCCATCAGGTTGCCCTCGGGGTCGCGCGGGTCGCCCAGCTTGTTGGGCAGCACCTCGACGGCTCGGGTCGCCGGGGTGCCGCGCCACAGGAACGTCACCGCGCGGTGCTCGGGGCCGCCCAGCGGGTCGGGGCCCACCAGGGGCGTGCCGAGGCGGCGCACCTCGTCCCAGAACTCCTCCACGCCGTCCGGCCCCGGCAGCGCGCGGACCGGCTCGGCGAGCCGCGGCACGGGGTGCGGCCGGGGCAGGCGGGGCGGGTGGGCCGGCGTGGCTCCGGGGGGACCGGTGAACACGGTGTGCGCGGATTCCATTTGACTGCTCACGATCTCCATATTAGGTTAGCCTTACCTTACTTGATCGCACGTCGCTTTCCCGCGCCGGCCGTACGCCGCCCCCCACGTGCCCTCCTTATCGGACGTCCCCGAGTGACGTCCGCCTGCCTGGAGCAGCCATCATGACCTCTGACAGATCCGCTTCGCCCCTCGGTGCCCGCCGGGGCCGCGTGGTCGCCCTGACCGCGGGCGCCACCCTCGGTCTCGGCGCCCTCGTCGCCCTCCCGCCGGTCACCGCCGGCCCCGGTGCCACGGACCTCACCGGCACGGTGGCGCTGACGGCGGCGGACGCGGCGGCGCCCGCGGTCACCCTCGGCACGACCTCCGTACGGGCCGGCGGCGAGGTGCCGTTCACCGCCACCGGCTTCCCGGCCGGCGGCAGGCTGAGCGTCAAACTCGACGACGCCGCGCTGCTGGCGCAGTTCACGGTCGGCGACGACGGCAGCGTCTCCGACCGGGTGACGGTCCCGGCGGGGACCAGCGCGGGCGACGGCCACTGGCTCCGGTTCCTGGCGACCGGGACCAGTGTCAGGAGCGAGAGCCTCACGGTCACCGCCGCCCCGTCCGCTTCCCCGACGCCCGCGCCGACCCCGAAGCCCACTCCGTCGCCCTCGGGGACCACCGCACCCGCGGCGGAGCCGAAGGTCAGGCTGACCGGCGGGAGGGAGGTCGCGGCCGGGGGCAGGGTCTCCTTCGCCCTGTCCGGGTTCGTCAAGGGCCAGAACATCACGGTGAAGCTGGACGACAGCGAGATCCTCGGCCAGTGGGCCGGCGCGGTGAAGGCCGACGGGACCTTCTCCGGCACGGTCACCGTCCCCGCGTCGGCCTCGGCCGGGGCGCACTGGCTGCGCGTCCTGGCCCCCGACCCGGCGACCAGCCTCAAGGCGGACCTCACGGTCACGGCGGCCTCGCCGGGCGGCGGCTCGGGCGGCTCCGGCGGCTCCGCGGGTTCCGGCGGCTCCGGTTCGGGCTCGGGTGCTTCCGGCTCCACGGGGTCATCGGGCGCGTCGGGTTCCTCCGATACGGCCGCCGGTTCCTCCTCCGGCACCTCCGCCGCCATCACCGGCGGCTCCCGGGTGGCCGCGGGCGGCACGGTGTCGTTCCGGGTCACCGGCTTCCCGGCGGGACGGCAGCTCACGGTGAAGCTGGACGACAGCGAGATCCTCGGCCAGTGGACGGTCGGTCCCGACGGGTCGTACGCCGGGAGTGTCACCGTCCCCCCGGACGCGGCCAGGGGCGCGCACTGGCTGCGCTTCCTCGCACCGGATCCGCCGACGAGCCTGCGCGCCGGCTTCACCGTGACCTCCGGCGCCGCCGCGTCCTCCGGTACCGGCGGCGGCTCGGCGTCCGGCGCCGCGGGAGGCGCCGCCACCCCCGTACCGGCGGCCTCGGGCGCCCCGGCCAGCGCCACCAACGACGCCGGCGCCAAGGCCGAGATCACCGCCAGCGAGGTCCAGCCCGGCGGCACCCTGCACTTCGAGGTGACCCGGTTCCCGGCCGGCGAGCAGGTCACCGTCAAGCTCGACGACGAGGCCATCCTCGGCCAGTGGAAGACCGACGGCGACGGCAGCTACGAGGGTGACGTGACCGTCCCCGCAGACACCACCGCCGGCCCCCACTGGCTGCGCTTCCTCGCCCCCGACCCGCCCACCTCGCTGAAGGTGGAGTTCACCGTGAACGCCGCCGCGGCGGCCGGCGCGGGCACCGGCACGTCCTCCACCACCGCGCCGGACACCTCCGCGAAAGCCCTGCTCGCCGCCAGCGGCCCGGCCGTCTCCCACGCGACGATCGCCTGGTCCGCCGCCGCGGCGGCGGCCGGCGGGGCCGCGGGCGCCGCCGCCACCACGCTGCTGGTGGTGCGCCGCCGCACCGGACGGCCCGCGCACGGCGCGTGAGCCCTCCCCCGAGCCATCTCTCCGCAGTAGACCCACCCCACGCACACGACAAGGGAGCACTCCCACCATGTCCCACACCGGCACCCGCACCCACCGCCGCACCGCGATCGCCTCGGCCGTCGCCATGGCCGTCGCCGCCGGCGGCGTCCTGACCCTGACGGGCACCGCCTCCGCGCACACCGCCGCCCCGGCCGTCAGCACGGCCAAGCTCACCAAGGGCCTGTACCAGTCGGCCTACTCCGAGCGGAACCACGTGCTGTGGGTGACCGCCGCCGTGGGCCGCCCGCCGGTCACCGAGTCCCACCTGCTGAAGGTCGACCCCGGGACCCTCACCGTCGAGTCGGACATCACCCCGCCGGTCACCGACACCGCCACCGGTGCCGTCGAGGCCGTCTACGGCGTCGCCGTGGACGACGAGCACAACACCGTCTGGACGACCAACACCCGCAACAACACGGTGTCCGTCTACAGCCAGCGCACCGGCGAGCACCTCGCCACCCTGCCGAACGTCGACCACGCCCGCGAGATCGTCGTGGACGAGAAGCACGACACGGTCTGGGCGAGCGCGTTCAGCGACGGCAGCGTCGTCGCCTTCGACAGCAAGACCTTCAAGGAGAAGAAGCGCGTCACCGTGGAGGGTTCCGGCCCGGCCGGCCTCGCCGTCGACGAGAGGACCGGCACGGTCTACGCCGCCGACATGACCAACGACCGGCTCATCGTGGTGAAGCGCGGCTCCACCACACCCGCCTTCGTCCCGGCCGGCGACGGCGCGATCTCCGTCTCCCTGTCGAAGAACGGCAAGGCCGCCTACACCGCCGACCAGACCGCGGGCACCCTGTCCGTGATCGACCTGAGGAAGGGCATCGTCACCAAGACCGTGACGACCGGCGCGGGCGCCCTGTCGGTCGCCACCGACGAGCGCTCCGGCAACGTCCTGGTCGTCAACCGCACCGCGGCGAACGTGACCCGCGTCGACGTCAGGAAGGGCGTCGTCGAGGAGACCGTGGCCACCGGCGCCAACCCGAACCACGTGGAGATCGCCGACGGCACCGCCTGGGTGGTCGACAAGTCGGGCGCCGGCACGGCCGAGGACACCGTCACGAGGATCCGCCTCGCCCGCTGACGCCCCCCGCCCCGGCGCCCGGCACGCCCCCGCTACGGTCAGCGGCGGTGTGCGCCGGGCGCCGGTCCGTACCCGGGCACGATCGCGGCGCCGTTCAGGCGAACCTGCCCGCCGCCGCGCGTGGCGGCACCCGGCCGCGTCGACACCTTCCCCGTGGAGCTGCCGCTGATCCCGCCCATGCTCGCCACGCCGGGCGCCCTGCCGCCTCCCGCGCAGGACGCGCGCTGGGCGTACGAGACCAAGCAGGACGGCCAGCGCGTCATGGTCTACCTGCCCGGCGACGGCCGGGCGCTGCTGCGCGCCCGCTCCGGGACCGACATCACCGCCGCCTACCCCGAGCTGCGGCCCCTGGGCACCGCGCTCGGCACCACCGCGGCCGTCCTGGACGGCGAGGTGCTGGCGCTGGACGCCGAGGGCCGCGCCGACTTCCAGCTGCTCCAGTCCCGGATGGGGCTGGCGCACGCGCCGGGCCGGGCGGCGCACCGCGCGGCGTCCGTCCCGGTCCACCTCGTCCTCTTCGACGTCCCGCACCTGGGCCGCCGCCCACTGCTCCGCCTGCCGTACACCCGGCGGCGCGCCGAGCTGGAGGGGCTCGGCCTGACCGGTCCGGCCTGGTCCACCCCCGCCGCCCTCGTCGGCCACGGCGAGCAGGCGCTGCGCGCCACCCGCGAGCACGGCCTGGAGGGTCTGGTGTGCAAGCGGCTGGACTCGGTGTACGAGCCGGGGGTCCGCTCCCGGGCCTGGATCAAGATCCGGAACATGCGCAGCGAGGACGTGGTCGTCGGCGGCTGGCTGCCCGGCAAGGGGCGGCTGACCGGCCTGCCCGGCGCGGTCCTGGCCGGCCAGCGCGCCGCCGGCCGGCTGCGCTACGTCGGCGGGGTGGGCACCGGCTGGAGCGAGGACGAGCGCGCCGTCCTGGCCGCGCTGCTGCGGGCCGCCGCCACCGACGTATGCCCGTTCGACCCGGTTCCGGCGGTCCCGGGCGCCCGCTGGGTGGTGCCCCGGCTGGTGGGCGAGGTCCGCTTCAGCACCCGTACCCGGGAGGGCATGCTGCGCCAGCCGTCCTGGCTGCGGCTGCGGCCCGACCTGGCCCCGGAGGAGTCGGCGGCGGACGTCCCCGACGACCTGGTGTGACCCCGGGGCGGCTGTTGGGCTGCCCTTAACC
The DNA here is from genome assembly GCF_020521275.1 of Streptomyces daghestanicus. Taxonomy (NCBI): domain Bacteria; kingdom Bacillati; phylum Actinomycetota; class Actinomycetes; order Kitasatosporales; family Streptomycetaceae; genus Streptomyces; species Streptomyces daghestanicus. The sequence goes on from NZ_BNDX01000007.1 coordinate 490,053, forward strand.
CACGCGTCCCCTGGGCCTCTTGGCACGGAAGGGGAACGACGCCATCCTGAAGTCCCCTTTCCCCCACAGCCGTTGGGCTGCGCCCACGAGGAGGACGCGGTGTCGTCGAGCACGTCCGCACCCCGCCGCAGAAGATGGCTCACCACGGTCGCCGGGGCGTTCGCCCTGGTCGTCGCCTTCCCCGCCACCGCCTTCGCCGCCCCGCCCCCGGCGCTCCCCGGCAACGCCGACGCGGCGGAAACCGCCTACCAGCCCGCCTTCGACTACGACACCGACGGCTGCTACCCCACTCCGGCCATCAGCGCCGACGGCACGGTCAACGCCGGCCTCAACCCGACCGGCGCCCTCAACGGCAACTGCCGGGACGCCGCCGACCTGGACAACACCAACGGCTACGCACGCGCCAAGTGCGACGGCGGCTGGTGCGCGTACATGTACGGCCTGTACTTCGAGAAGGACCAGGCGCTGGCCGGCACGAGCATCGGCGGCCACCGTCACGACTGGGAGCACGTCGTGGTGTGGGTGCAGAACGGCACCGTGCAGTACGTGTCGACCTCCAACCACGGCTCGTTCACCGTGCACCCGCGTTCCCAGGTCCGCTTCGAGGGCACCCACGCCAAGGTCGTCTACCACAAGGACGGCATCAGCACCCACTGCTTCCGGCTGGGCACCGCGAACGACGAACCGCCGGAGAACCACAAGGGCACCTGGCAGTACCCGACCCTGGTCGGCTGGAACGGCTACCCGGCGGGCGTCCGCGACAAGCTCGGCGCGTACGACTTCGGCAGCGCCAATTTCGGCCTGAAGGACGCGAGCTTCGCCTCGCACCTGGCCTCGGCGAAGCCCTCGGGGATCACCTTCGACCCGTACGCCTGACCCGCGCGGGGGCGAGACGGCGGCCCCTCCGGGCACTATCGTGTCCGCATGTCCCTTCCCGAGCTGATCCGTGTCGTCTCCCGTGACTCGCCCATGGCTCTGGCTCAAGTGGCCCGCGTCCGGGGCGAGTTGGCGGATCTCCTGCCGGGGGTCCGCACCGAGGTCGTCCCCGTGCGGACGACCGGTGACAAGTGGCTCGGCGACCTGTCGCAGGTGGAGGGCAAGGGCGCCTTCACCAAGGAGGTCGACGCCGCGCTGCTGGCCGGCGAGGCCGATCTCGCGGTGCACTGCGTCAAGGACGTGCCCGCCGACCGGCCGCTGCCGGCCGGCACGGTGTTCGCGGCGTTCCTGCGGCGCGACGACATCCGCGACGCCCTGGTCCACCCGGGCGGGCTGACCCTGGACGAGCTGCCCGCCGGCACCCGGATCGGCAC